>JAXKEA010000025.1:0-53606 GCA_036551635.1 Collinsella sp. | reverse complement strand
CTCGACGAATACGTCGTCCACTGGAACACGAGAAGGAGGCAGGTTAAACTAAAGGGACTGACCCCGGAGGAGTTCCGGAATCAGTCCCTATGTGCGGCGTAGGCCGCTAATTAGCCCGTCCAAGAATTGGGATGCAGTTCATTGCTCGGGGCCCTTGGTTCACCTCGCTCTAGCGGGCGATGCGTGTGTTATTTGCGCTTGCCGCCGCCGTCACCGGGACGACGGGAGCTGCTACCACGCTTGCCGCCACGGCTGTTGCCATAGCTGCCGCGGTTATCGCGACCGCCGGCGCGGCCGCCACGGGAACCGGCCTGGTTGCCGCCGCGACCACCACGGTAGCCGCCGCGACGCTCTTCGCGGGTATCGTCGTAGTTGCGCCAGTCATCGCGACGATCGCGGCTGGCACGCGGGTCACGACGATCGCGCGACTCGTTAGAACGACCAGCGCCGCCGCGGCCGCCATTGCCGCGAGCACCCTCGCGACGCTCGCCGCCGCGGCTACCGCGCTCTTCAAAGCGCTTGCCGCCACGGGACTCACCGCCACGGGCAGCACGCTCACCACGACCCTCGCCGCCGCGACGCTCATCGCGCCCGCCGCGCTCGCCATCGCGACCGGAGCGACGACGGTCACCCGAGCCGCGCTTGCCGCCGCGCGAACCGCGGCCCTCGTCCTCGCGCTCAACACGACGACGGCCACCACGGTCCTCGTCCTCGCGGCGACGGCGGTGTGCCTCACCCTGGAACTGCTTGGCACGACGCTCGGCACGGTTGCCGCGCGGGCCCTGCTCAACAGCAGCAGCACCGCCGCGCTCCTCGGCAGCCACCTCGCGGGCCACGCTCTCCACAGCCTCGTCCACGCGAGCCTGAACGCCCTCGCGCACGCGGGTCTTGCCGCCGCGCTTGGGACGGCTCGGACGCTCGCCGTCGCCACGACGCTCATCGCGACCGCGGTTGGAACGACCGGCCACATCGCCGTAGTCATCGCCGTTGCGCTTGCCGTCGCGACGTGCCTGCTCAAGCTTCTTCTTGCTCTTGGACTTGCCGCGCTTGGTCTTCTTCTTCACCTTAAAGGCCGCAGGGTCGCGCTCGGGATCAACCGCGGGCGGGTTGGGACCCACATGCAGGTCGCCGGCCTCGTAGATGTCGGCCGTCTTGTCCATGAGCTTCTCGATCTCGTAGAACTCATCGACATCCTGCTCAGTCACAAACGTGATGGCCCAGCCCAGCTCGCCGGCACGGCCCGTACGGCCAATACGGTGGATGTAGTCGGTCGGCTCGGCCGGCACGTCAAAGTTCACGACGTAGCGCACGTCGCTGATGTCGATGCCGCGGGCGAGCACGTCGGTCGCCACCAGCACGTCGACGGTGCCGTCGCGGAAGGCCGAAAGCGCGCGCTCGCGCTGCGCCTGGCTGCGGTTGCCGTGAATCGCGGCGGCCTTGATGCCCTTACGCTCCAGACGACGGCAGCAGCTGTCGGCGCGGTGCTTGGTGCGCATAAAGACGATAGTGCGCTCCGGGCCCTCCTTTTTGAGGAACTCGGGCAGCAGGTTGTTCTTAGCCTCGATGGACACCGGGAACACAAACTGGTCGACGGTGTCGGCGGTCGACGTGGCAGGCGCGATCTCCACGCGGGCCGGGTCGCTCACCAGGTCGGTGATCTCGCCCACGGCCTCCTCGTCGAGCGTGGCCGAGAACAGCAGCGTCTGGCGCTCGGCCGGCGTCTCGCGCACAATACGGCGAACGGCGGGCAAAAAGCCCATGTCGAGCATGCGGTCGGCCTCGTCCAGCACCAGCACCTTGACCTCGTTCAGGTGGCAGGCGCCCTGCTCGATCAGGTCGACCAGGCGGCCCGGCGTGGCGACCAGGATGTCGCAGCCGTACTTGAGGGCCGCAGTCTGAGGCTTGTAGCTCACGCCGCCCACGACGGTCACGGCAACATGGCCGGTGACGTCGGCGATCTTGCTGGCGACCTCATCGATCTGCTGTGCGAGCTCACGCGTGGGGGTGATGACGAGCATCACGGGGCCGCGGCCGTTGCCCTCGGGCTTCTTGGCACCGCGACGGCGGTTGCGGCCGCCACGCTCGCGCACGGGCTTGGGCGGAGCAATGTGCTCCAGATTATTCATGGTCGGCAGCAAAAAGGCGGCCGTCTTGCCGGTGCCGGTCTGAGCGGCGGCAAGCAGGTCGCGGCCCTCGAGCACCACGGGGATGGAGCCGGCCTGCACGGGCGTAGGCGCCGTGTAGCCTAGGTTTTCGATGGCACGAAGCATCTCGTCCGAAAGTCCCAGCTCGTCAAAGGCGGGCAGGTTCTCGGTGGCGGACTCGACGGTCTCGGCGGCGCTGGCCTCGTCGGCAGCATCGAAGGCAGCCTGGGTCATGGCCTCGCGGGTCTCGTCCAGAATCTCGGCGTCCGTGACGTCGGATACAGAATTACGCATATGTTGTTGTTCCTTATCTGCACGCGTTATGGGCACGGCATGCGGCCGCGCGAGCGTGCTTGGTAGTGCGCTAATACATACAAAAACAGGTGCGCACAGAGAGGACGTTGCTCAGCACGCTGGCGATCGCTTTGGCAGCCCTATCACGCGCCGTCCAGACGCAGCAGCTCTAAGCGATGGAGCAGATTCGCCGCGGGTTAGTATACCCGCGCTTCGCATGCCCCCACGTAAACCACAGATGACGAGGCGGACGAGGTGGGCCTGGCCGATTGTCTCAATCTGTAACAATTACCGAGTAAAATCGGTCCTAATTGTTATAGATCAAGACAGAGGGGGATTTCCGTCCAGTCCAAACCAAATCTCTCGGTCTTCCTGCAATTTCGAACATGTGGCCTATAATGTTGCTTTGGTTACGCTATATATTGCGCAGCCATTTAATACGTCGCCCACCGGGGGCCATTAATTCCTATCGCCATATTGGCTAGGAAGCAATCAAAGGAGGTATCCGTGGCAGCAGAGACGCCTTGCTCGGTCCTCTATAACGATATTCGCTCGTTCGGCGGTCTTAAACATCTCGAGATCGCCCGAATGCTTATCAATGGAAACTCTTATCTCGGCAGTACCCTGCTCGAGAAATGCTCTTCCAACCGCTCGTATCTCACCCGTTACATCGTCCATCGCAAGCCTGACCAGTGCGCGCCCGCCATCTACAGCGACTTTACCGTCACCACGCTCAACCTTTCCGCGGCAATCTGCAGCAAGCTCGGCGGCGGCGAGTCCGCCTATCAGGCAATCGCCGAGCACTATCGCGGTCCGGCCGCCAACGAAATGATGTCGGCTCTCGCCAGCTACAAGCTGGACAGCCGCTTATATGCAAACGCCCTCAATCGCATCGACAACTTTGACGGCAATGCCGTGCGCGAAAAAAGCACGCTCTTCTTGATGCTCTTTGTGGCAACGGGGGCGCTCGCCGATCCCGTTCAGGGCGTGGCCACCGTCGAGCGCTTTTGCGACAGCAAGACAGGCGGGCACTTTGGCACCACCGAAACTACCGTAGGACGTGGCTTTATGAGCAGCCTGGGGCAGCCACGCACCGTCGCCCCTAACCTCGGTCTGCTCAGAACCCATGCCGACAACTGCGCCGACATGCAAATCCATCCCCTCACACGCGATCCGCGCGGCACCGTGATTGGTTCTTTGCCCAAAACCTCGCCCAGCATCACCGATGTAGGCGCCGACGCCTCGCGCGAGCATCTTCGTATTTGGCTCGAGGGTGAGCACTGGTACGCCCAGGGCCTTGGATCGACCAACGGCACAGTGCTCGAATCGGGCGCGGGTGACGGCGATATTGTGATTGAGCCGCCGCGCGACCAACGCGAGCCCGGCAAAGTCTATCCCCCCGTGGAAATCGCCAACAGCGACAGGCTCCATCTGGGTCTCTACACGACATTCCTTGTCATTGTGGACTAGCACGGACAGCGATCGGAAGACGGTCGCCGTCCGTCTTTCGTCTTCTACCTTCTGCGTCGTAAACGACAATACTCAGCGGTACACGTGAGCAGTGCGGCTATCATGGTACTTTACCGATATCCGCACTGCTCACGTGTACGCGCGGCAACCCATGCCAGACAAAGGAACGCCATGGATACTACCGATAGCGCCTATGGCGACAAACTCATCCGTCTCGATACGTTCGATACCGCCGTGGCGGTCGACCCCAGCGCCGAGGACGAGGCCAAGCGTCGGTTTATGACGCTTATTCTCCAGACGGCCCACCGCAACAACGGCAACATCGGGCACGTGCTGCGCGCGACCAACACGAGCGGCGAGGTCTTTGCCGTCAAGCTACTCAAGGACAACGCCATCCTTTCCGGCCAAGCCCCCGACCGCTCCGCCGAGCAATCGGCCGCGCACCTGGCAAACACCGCCGCGCTGTTCGAAGAGTACCGTCACTTGTGCACTGTCTCGCACCTGCGCGGATTTCCGCGCGTCTATGGCTACGGCTCTTGTGAGGACGACCCGCTCATCCTCATGGAGTGGGTCGAGGGCACCTCACTCAAGCAGGCGCTGCCCCTGCTTCCGCACGACGCCTCGGGCGGGCTGACCACCCAGATGGTCGCCGCCGTCGGAAACGCCGTGCTTCGCGCGCTCTTGATGACCCAAGGCCTCGTGAACCCGGTCATCCATCGCGATCTGTCGCCCGCCAATATCATGTTCCGCACCACCAGCCGAACGCTCGAGCAGCAGATTGCCGATTGCTCCTTTGACCCCTGCCTCATCGACATGGGCTCCGCGACCATGGCTCTCGGCGACGACACGATCACCCGACGCGCCGACATCTGGCGCTTTGCCACGCCCGCATACGCCGCGCCCGAGATGCTCACGCAGGATATCGAAGGCATCGCGGCCCTTCGCCGTTCGCCGGCAATCGACGTCTATGCGCTTTCGAGCATTCTGTACCAGCTCTACAGCGGTCGCAAACCGTTTGACTTTGAGTCGACGGACGCCGCTGCAACCGGCTCGTTCTATCTCGTAAAGACCAAGACCAAGCCGGCACCGCTCGAGCCGCGCTGCGAGGGCGATGAAGCGCTCGTCCAAATCATCATGAAGGGTCTCTCAGTCGAGCAGTGCGATCGTCCCACCGAGCAGCAGATGCTCGAGGTGCTCTCGGCATACCTCACCGATGCCGAATCCGAGGGCCGCAAAGGCACAGGAGACGAGGCCGCGATTGATATCGATTCTGGCACGCACCTTAAGGTCGACGTCGCCGGCGAGCGCGCACGAGAGATCCTGAATCAGGCCCGTCACGATGCCATGACCCGCCGCCGCTTTATTATCGGCGGCGCTATCGCAGCCGTTGCGGGGCTCAGCGTTATCGGGGCGGCAACCCATGGCTTTGGCATCCCCGACTACCTTGACGGCATCCGCGGTTCGCTTGGCGACTACACCTGGGATCAGCTGCAGGAGATTTCGCTCAAGATTAAGGCCGCCGAGACCCGTAGCGAGGCACGCGAGATTGCCAAGCGCTATCACCTGCTCGATGCCGATGGGCATATCCCCTATCCGTGTACCAAACGTGTCACGCTCACCAACGGGCTGCAGGTTGGCGCGCAGCTTGTGGGCATCCGCCACGATGAGCTTCTGGACGGGACGGGCAAGGCCGGATTGACGTTTATGTTCGATGCGGGTATTGCCGAGCGCAACGCTGCAGCTGAACCGCCGAGCGCCGGCTGGGCAGATTGCGAGCTGCGGGAATGGCTCAACGGCGACGGCCTTAAGCTGCTACCCAACGAGTTGTGCGCGCTCATTAAAGGGGTCAAGAAGGTCTCGAACAATGTGGGCGCCGCCAACAGTGCATCGTGTCTGAGCGAGCTGCCCGCGACTCTTTGGCTGCCCGCCATGGTCGAGCTGTGCGGAGTGCAGCCGCCCGAGTCGTTTGCCGAGGGCTTTCAGTACCTGGCAGACATCTACAACGGCGAAGGCAAGGAGTACCAGCTGTTCCGCGAGCTCAAGGTGAGCCCGTATTCCACGAACGAGACGATGGTCCGCCAGTGGAAGGGCAAGGACACCTGCTGGTGGGAGCGCACGGTGAGCCCCGACTCATCGGAGACCGAAGGCACGCTCTACATAAACCGTGTGGGCCACGACGGCGACGCCTTTACGTACGCAACGCCTGCGGAAAAGCCAAGCAAGCTAACCTGTGTGATCCCCGGGTTCTTTATCTAGGCGGCGGGCGTCTTGCCGTGACGGGACCCCTCCCCGGCAATTGTCTCGATCTGTAACACTAGCTCGGCAGATACAGGTCTAGATGTTACAGAACGAGACAAACCCCAACCCCGCGAGACAACATCTCAATCTGTAACATCTAGCAGGCAAAACGGTCCTCAGATGTTACAGATTGAGATGATTGGTTGGGACGGTCCATCGGCCAACCAACCACCCTCATCTGTAATGAAAAGTCATACATTCCAACTATTACTAGACACCCCCAGGGGGTATGGGTGTATAGTATCGGCAGGTTAACATTTCCGACACTACGTCACAGAAAGGAGAGGCCATGGCTCAAGATAAGTTCGACGTGGGCGGCATGACATGCGCCGCCTGCCAGGCGCATGTGGATCGCGCCGTGAGCAAACTCGACGGCGTCCAAAGCGTCGCGGTCAATCTGCTCGCCGGCTCTATGCTGGTGGACTACGACCCTGCGCAGGTCTCCCCCGACGACATCTGCACCGCTGTCGACCGCGCGGGCTACTCGGCCTCACCCATCAGCACGGGCACCGACGCTGTCCAAAGCGGAAGTGCGCAAGCCAGGTCCGACGCCGCCCATATGGAGTCACCGACCAAAAAGTTGGAGGCCGCCGCCTCTGCCATGCGCACCCGCCTCATCGTCTCGATCGTATTCCTCATCCCACTGTTCTACATAGGCATGGGGCACATGCTCGGCTGGCCGCTGCCCGGCATCTTCACCGACCACACCCACAGCATGACGCTCGCGCTCACCGAGCTCGTCCTGCTCATTCCCATCGTCTACGTCAACGACGCGTACTTTATCAACGGGTTTAAATCGCTCGCGCACGGCGCGCCCACCATGGACGCCCTTATTGCCGTGGGCGCCACCGCCTCCATCGCCTGGTCGCTCTACGCCATGTTCATCATGGCCGACCAGCTAGCCGCAGGTCAGGTGCACGAGGCCATGATGACGAGCATGGACAACCTGTATTTTGAGAGCGCTGGCACCATCCTGTCGCTCGTCACCGTGGGCAAATACCTCGAGACGCGCAGCAAGTCCAAGACCGGCGGCGCTATCGAGGCGCTCATCGACTTAGCACCCAAGACCGCGACCGTCGTGGCAGAGGACGGCAGCGAGGCCACCGTCGACGTCGATGCCATTCTGCCCGGCCAGGTGCTGCGTGTGCGCCCCGGCGAGTCCATCCCTGTCGATGGCGTGGTGCTCGAGGGCAGCTCGGCCGTGGACGAGAGCGCGCTCACCGGCGAGTCCATCCCCGTGGAAAAGACCGCCGGCGACACCGTCAACGCCGCCACTGTCAACCGCACCGGCTCGTTTGCCTTCCGTGCCACACGCGTGGGCGCCGACACGTCGCTCGCCAAGATTATCCAGCTCGTCGAGGACGCCAACGCCACCAAGGCGCCCATCGCCCGCATGGCCGACAAGGTCGCCGGCGTGTTCGTGCCCGTGGTATTCGTGATCTCGGCCATGACCTTCGTGGCGTGGATGGCACTGACCGGTAGCGTGAACGAAGCGCTCACCTCCGCCGTCGCTGTGCTGGTGATCAGCTGTCCGTGCGCATTGGGTCTGGCCACGCCCGTCGCTATTATGGTCGGCACCGGCAAGGGCGCCGAGATGGGCATTCTGTTCAAGAGCGCCGAGGCGCTGGAGAATCTGCGCAGCGTGGGCACCGTGGTGTTCGATAAGACGGGAACGGTCACTCGCGGCAAGCCTGCCGTGACCGATATCGTGGTAGCCACGCGCGCCGACGGATCGCCCGCCATGAGCGAAAAGGCGCTACTCAAGCTGGCCGCCGCGCTGGAGCGCTCAAGCGAACACCCGCTGGCCGAGGCGATTATGGCCGAGTGCGAGACGCGAGGGATTGTCGCGCGCGCCGTCGAGGACTTTGCCGCCGTGCCCGGGCGAGGCGTTACGGCGCGCGAGGGGCAAAACGCCATTGCCGCCGGCAATATGCGCCTGATGAACGAGCTGGGCGCGAAGGTGCCCGCGGGTCTTGCCGAACAGTTCGCCGCCGAGGGCAAGACGCCGCTGTTCTTTGCCAAGAACGGCGAGCTCGCCGGCACCATTGCCGTGGCTGACGAGGTCAAGGAAACGAGTGCCGGAGCCATCGCCGCACTGCGCTCGCTTGGCGTCGACGTGCGCATGCTCACCGGCGACAACCGAGTCACCGCCGAAGCAATCGCCCGCCGCGTGGGGCTGAGCAGCGAACAGGTCATCGCCGACGTCCTCCCCGCCGACAAGGAGCACCACGTACGCGAGCTGCAGGATGCGGGCAGCAAGGTCGCCATGGTGGGCGACGGTATCAATGACTCCCCCGCCCTGGCGCGCGCCGACGTGGGCCTTGCTATCGGCACCGGCACAGACATCGCCAAGGAGGGCGCCGACGTGGTACTCATGCGCAGCGACCTCATGGACGTCGCCCGTGCCATCGAGCTGTCGCGCGCCACAATTCGCAACATCAAGCAGGACCTGTTCTGGGCGCTGTTCTACAACGGCATCGGCATTCCGCTGGCGGCGGGCGTGTTCTTCCCCCTCACCGGTTGGCAGCTCTCGCCGATGTTTGGCGCCGCGGCCATGAGCCTGTCGAGTGTCTGCGTCGTAAGCAATGCGCTGCGCTTAAAATCCTTTAAGCCAAAAGTGGCAAAATAGGCTCACCATTAAGTCCATCTAGAACGGGTTTTCCAGACGCCCGAGATTGACCCGAAAGAGGAGCGACGCGCACTTTGGTACGCGAGCGACGGCTTGAAGGTCAAGGTCGGGTGCCTGGGAAAGCCGACACAACAGGGAGGAATACCCATGCGTTACACAATCAAGACTTCCGGCCTCATGTGCGGCCATTGCGACGCCACCGTCGAGACGGCGTTGCTCAACGTGGCCGGCGTGACCGACGCCGACGCCGATCACGAGACCCAGACCGTCCAGGTGGAGTGCGCCGACACCGTGACCGTCGAGCAGCTCACCGCCGCTGTCGAGGGCGCCGGCGAGAAGTTCCACGCCCTGTCCGTGACTGCCGCGTAGCAGCTACCAGAAGCATTCGACCCCATCGACCAGAAACGAGGACCCGCCATGATGGCAGACCACAAATCGGTGACCCGCATGCTCAAGACGGCACGCGGCCAGATCGACGGCATCTTGCGGATGGTCGATGAGGACCGCTATTGCGTCGATATTTCCACACAGCTCATGGCTACACAGGCGCTCCTCGCGCGCATTAACGCCGACGTGCTCAAGGCGCATATCGAGGGCTGCGTGACTTCGGCAATCGAATCGGGCGACGAAGACCTCAAAGCCGCCAAGCTCGCCGAGATCGAACGCGTCGTCGACAAGCTCTCCAAGTAATTGGGGCATTGGGGACAGGTACGTTTGCACCACATTGGTGCAGATTAACCTGTCCCCCTTGCTCTAAATCGGGTATAAAGGCGTGCGGCATATCGAATGAAAGGCAATTTGCATGAATGACTTTATGAAGGGCCGCAATGGCGCTGACGAACTCACCATCGTGATGGGCTTCGCAGGCATTATCATCGCCATGATCGGTTCGATGGCTCGTATCCAGTGGCTCAGCTGGATCGCCATCGCCGTAATCGTGATTGGCGTGCTGCGCGGCCTGTCCAAAAATATCGACGCACGTCACAAGGAGAACGAGGCCTTTGTCGCCGCGACTGCAAACGTACCCGGCTTGGGCAAGTTTGTAGCTAGCTTGGGCGGCGGAGCTGCAGCGGCCAACGCCTCGCGCGCAGCCGGTACTAGCAAGGAAGACTTTGAACGTGCCAAGCGCACAGCCAAGAAGATGTGGAAGGGCCGCAAGACCACGGCCTATCTTAAGTGCCCCAACTGCGGCCAGATGCTCTCCGTTCCCAAGGGCAAAGGCAAGATCCGCGTCACCTGCCCCAAGTGCCATGCCAAGATGGAGACGCGCTCATAGCTGCCATACCATGGGACAAATAAAAGCCGAGGCCTCGTGTTGAGACCTCGGCTTTTTCTAATTATGACAAAAGGATTGCCCCCTTGTCGCATCGCCATATCGCGCGCTTACGCCACGCCGTCGCGGGCAAGCTCCTCGGCCAACGCCTCGGCAGGCATGGCCATAATCGTGTCGAGCTCGGCGTCCACCTCGGGAATACGCTTCACCTTGAGTTTGCACACCAGATCACCACGGCACATCACGTGCATCGGCTCACGCAGTGCGCACAGGTCATCGAGCGGATTCTTGCGCGTCACCAGGATATCGGCGGCCTTGCCGCACTCGATCGTGCCAGTATCGCCGCCCAGCCCCAGCAGCTCGGCATTAACCTGCGTGGCTGTATGCAGTGCGAAGGCGTTGCTCACGCCGACATACTTGGCAAAATAGGCGACCTCGCGCCACATGTCATACTGCGTCACGAACGGGCAGCTTGAGTCCGTGCCAAGGCCCACCTTAACGCCAGCTTCCAGTGCGGCACGGGCGCTCTCGATGATGCCCGAGCACACGATGTCGCCGTTCTTCTTTTGCGTATCGGTAGAATGGGTCTTTTCCGGATCGAGCAGTACAAACGGCAGTGCGGGGCTGATTGTGCAGGTCACGCTCGGCGCGCGTCCCTCGAGCTGTGTTCCCGCGGCGCCGCGGTACAGCTCCAGGATCTCGGGGGTCATCGGAGCGCCGTGCTCGATTGTGTCGACGCCGGCCTGAAGTGCGGCCTTCACACCTTCGGTGCTCTCGACATGGGCCATGACCGGAAGGCCCATATCGTGCGCCGCCTTGCATGCCGCCGCGGCAACCTCCACTGGCATACGCAGCACGCCCGGCTCGCCCACCTCGGTCGCATCGAACACGCCGCCCGTCACGAACAGCTTAATGACGTCGGCACCACGCGCATACAGGTCGCGCACCTGTTCGGCTGCCTCGGCGGGACTGTTGGCCACCTGGGCGAACAGGCCCGCACCATGGCCGCCCGGCACCGTGATGCCCGTTCCCGGCGCCACCAGGCGAGGACCCTGATACTTGCCGGCATCGATAGCATCGCGCACGGCCAGATCGGCAAACAGCGGGTCGCCCGCGCCGCGCACCGTGGTCACGCCGCTTGCTAGCTGCTGCTGGGCACTGCCTTTGAGGATGCGGCGGACGATGGTGCGGCCCACGGGATTATCGAGCTTCTTCATCAGCGCGCCCGCATCGCCGGCCGAGACAGGCTTGCCCGAGCCGCACAGGTGCACGTGCATATTGATGAGACCGGGCATGAGATACGCACCACCCAGGTCGATAACCTCGGCACCTGCGGGCGCCTGCGCCACAGCACTCGGCCCCATCCATGTGATGACACCGCGCTCAACGGCCACGGCCATATCGGGTTGCGGCTCCATATGCTCCGAACCATCCAGAATGGTCGCATTGATAAACAACGTAGAACGATCGGCAGACGCCATATCGAGCTCCTCCCCCTCAGAAAACTTGAACATCTGTCCATTATTATCCAGCGCGGCAGGATTGCTGCGGACATATCGGTTAACGGAGGGAAGAGGGGATGTGGGGGGGACGGAATACGTTGCAGCCCCACCCCAGCAACATCAGGGGAATGTCTCGATCTGTAACAGTTACGGGCCCAAACAGCCGCCAAACGTTACAGATTGAGACAAAGTCAGGGCAGCAGGGCGACACCAGCCACATCCCCTACTCCCACTCCTGCTCGTAGATGTTGAGCGACTTTACGTAGCGCCCCTGGGCGCCCATGATGTCGCGGACCAGGCGCAAAAAGAAGCTGATGCACGAGGTGTCGAAGCCGTCCTGCAGGTCCTCCGGATGCACCGCACCCGGCCCATCGACCGCCGTGTCGCTCAGGCGCGCGATGTCATACAGGTAGAGCTGCCCCGCCGTCAGCCAGACATCGTCGACGCAGGCGAGGCGCACCGCAATCGCGCCGTCGCTCCAATGCTCCTTTTGCACGATATGCGGGTCGTAGACATCAAAGCGACGGTCGGTGCGCGTATCCTTCAGCGCAGCCATGCCGTTCGCAGGATCCTTGTCCAAAATGCCAAAGCGCGAGAAATACTGCGTGTCGCGTACCTGCTCGAGCCGCTTGAGCGAGACAGGCGAAAGCGATGCCGGCGGCTCGTCAACATACAGCTCGAGCAGCGTCTTGCCATGGCGATAGGGGCGCTCGAAGAGCAGCCAATCGGTAAATGCCATGTTGTAGGCCATGATTTCGTTTTGGGAAGGCTCGGTGCAATAGCTGAGCCACGGGTCGACAATGATCTCAAACTGCTCGCGCGCCGGCTCCAAAAACTGAAACTTCCGCAGCATCCAAAAATGGGCCATGTCGGCAATATCGTTGCCGACGGCTTCAGCCAGATGCGCTCGGTCTAAAACGTGGTCAGTCACGGCATCCTCCTCAAACTGATGAACCTCAATTTGAGCTTACGGGGAGGGTGGGCAGCCACTGTCAGCACGGACAAAATAGGCCTCCGGCTGCAAACCAACTGCTGACCAAACACTTGACGGGATGCTTGACCGAAAATGCGCACCGCAACAAAATCGCAGGTAAACATAGACAGCCAGCCCGTCCTTTTGAGCCAGATACCCACAGCCACCACAGAAACAACAGGTGACCACAGCCCAAGAAGTCGACAAATGAACACCCGTACGTCGACAAACGAGCAAATCGCTCGCAAAGAGTGTCCCCAACGACTAGACAAAAAATGACTAGTCATTGGGGACGTTCTTAAATGACTACTTTACAGCTCCAGCGCGTCGGCGACTTCGGCTGAGCAGGCCAGGGCGTCGGCCATGGCGCTCACCACGAGCGAGCTGCCGTTGCGAGCGTCACCGGCAACATACACCGGCGCGGCATCCGCGGCGACGCCGTCGACACGGGCCGCAAGGTGCGAGCCCTCGGTAGCCATCACCGGCAGCGGACGACCAGCGGTGGCAACAGGCACGCCAACGGCGTCGAACACGCCATGCTCGGGACCCGTAAAGCCGCAGGCGATGAGCACCAGCTGGGCCGGCACCTCGTGCTCGGAGCCCGCGATGCGCTCGGGCTTGCCAGCCGACCAATCCAGATCGACCACGCGCAGGCCCGCGGCCGCGCCCTTCTTGTCCGGCAGCACCTCGAGCGTATCCACGCCCCAGGCACGCATCTCGCCACCCATGGCAGCGATGACCTCCTGCTGGCCGTAGTCGGTCTTCTTCACATTGGGCCACTGCGGCCAGGGATTGCTCGCCGTACGTTTATCGGGCGCCGCCGGCAAGAACTCAAACTGGCGCACGCTGCGCGCACCCTGGCGCACCGCGGTACCCACGCAGTCGTTGCCGGTATCGCCGCCGCCAATGACCACGACGTCCAGGCCGCGCGCGTCAATAGCGGGCTCGCCGCCATCGAGCACCGACACGGTCGAAGCCGTCAGATAGTCCACGGCATACACCACGCCGGGGGCGTCAATGTTCGCAGCCGAAAGCCCGCGCGGGGCACGGGCACCAGCAGCCACCACGACAGCGTCAAAGTCATCGAGCTTGGCCGCCACCGCAGGGTCCGTCACGTCGGCACTCAGCTCGAACACAATGCCCAGCTCGCGCATGAGCGCCACGCGACGCTCGACCACGGACTTCTCGAGCTTCATGTTGGGAATGCCGTACATAAGCAGACCGCCCGGGCGGTCGTCGCGCTCAAACACCGTCACGCGGGCGCCACGACGCGCAAGCTCCCATGCTGCCACCAGACCAGCGGGACCGGAGCCCACCACGGCAACCGTGGGTGCACCCTCCCCTGCCGGCTCAAAGCGGTGCGGACCGCCGTTGGCCCACTCATGGTCGCTAATCGCGCGCTCGTTGTCATGGATCGTCGTGGGCTGGCCATCGACCGAGCCCAGGTTGCATGCGGCCTCGCACAGCGCCGGGCACACACGACTCGTGAACTCGGGCATGGGCGAGGTGAGTGACAGGCGCTCGGCAGCCTCGTCCCAACGGCCGCGGTACACCAGCTCGTTCCACTCGGGAATCAGGTTGTGCAGCGGACAACCGCTCGGACGTGCCTTGCCAAAGCTCGCGCCCATCTGACAAAACGCCACACCGCACATCATGCAGCGACTCGCCTGGGCACGGCGCGCGTCGTCGTCGAGCTCCACGTACAGCGGATCGAAATCGCGGCTGCGCTCCTCCACGGGGCGCAGCTCGTGGGTCATGCGATCGATATCAAGAAAAGCACCGGGCTTACCCATGGCACTTACGCCTCCTTCTTGGTCGAAGCAACAGAGCTGGCGGCGGGTACAGCACCAGCGACACCACCCGCCACATCAAAGCGAGCAACATCCGCGGCACTCGCGCGGCCGGTCACAATGTCAAACGCCAGCTCCTCGGCCTGCGCATAAGTCTTGCCGACGGCCTCAGCGGCGGCGACAATCGTCAGCACGCGCTCGTACTCGGTCGGAATGACCTTCACAAAGTGCTTGCTCATCGTCTCAAAGCTGTAGAGCAGCTTAATGCCGCGCGGGCTCTGCGTCACGTCCACGTGCTCCTGGATGAGCTCGCGAATCTGCGCCAGCTCGCCGGCCGTCGGGGCTTTGAGCTCAACGCTCTCGTGGTTCACACGGGCATCGAGCGTGCCGTATTGGTCAAAGACATAAGCCACGCCACCCGTCATACCGGCGGCGAAGTTCTGCCCGACCTCGCCCAGGATGAGCGCCAGACCGCCCGTCATGTACTCGCAGCCATGGTTGCCGCAGCCCTCGACCACCACGGTGGCACCGGAGTTGCGTACGCCAAAGCGCTGGCCGGCCAGACCGTTGATGAAGCCGCGGCCGCTCGTAGCGCCAAAGAACGCAACGTTGCCCACAATGATGTTCTCGTCGAACTTATAGGTCGCATGCGGGTTGGGGCGCACCGACACCTCGCCGCCCGAAAGGCCCTTGCCAAAGTAGTCGTTGGCGTCGCCGCACACGTTGAGCGTAATGCCACGCGGAAGGAACGCGCCAAAGCTCTGACCGGCCGAACCATCGCAATCGATGGTAATGGAGCCGGCGGGCAGGCCCTCGGGATGCGCCTTGGTCACCGCGTTGCCCAAAATGGTGCCCACGCAGCGGTTGACGTTGGCGATGTCGGCGCGGAAGCGAATCGGACGCAGGTGCGCACGGGCATCGGCCGTATAGGGCACAAACAACGTGGAGTCGAGCGTCTTGTCGAGCTCGCTGTCCGCAGCCATCTGGGGCAGGAAGTGACGGCCGTCGGCACCCGGGATGTGGGCACCAAACTCACAGGTCGCGCTCGCCAGCACGGGCGACAGATCCAGCAGGTTAGCCTTGCGGTTGCCCGGGACCTCGATCTGGCGCAGGCACTCGGGATGGCCGACCATCTCGTCGACCGTGCGGAAGCCCAGGCTCGCCATGACCTCGCGCAGCTGCTCGGCAACAAAGAGCATAAAGTGCTCGACGTGCTCTGGCTTGCCGCGGAAGCCGCGACGCAGGCGGCAGTTTTGCGTAGCGATGCCGGCCGGGCAGGTATCCTGCTGGCAGTCGCGCTGCATGAGGCAGCCCATGGAGATGAGCGGCATGGTCGCAAAGCCAAACTCCTCGGCGCCCAACAGGCAGGCGACAGCGACGTCGGTGCCGTCCATGAGCTTGCCGTCGGCTTCGAGCACCACGCGTGAGCGCAGGCCGTTTTGCAGCAGCGTCTGCTGGGCCTCGGCAAGGCCAAGCTCCAGCGGCAGACCCGCGTGCCAGATAGAGTCGCGCGCAGCAGCACCCGAGCCGCCATTGTGGCCGCTGATCAAGATCTTGTCGGCAGCGCCCTTGGCCACGCCGGTGGCGATGGTGCCGACGCCGGCCTCGCTGACCAGCTTGACCGACACGCGCGCGCCGGGGTTGGCGTTCTTAAGATCGAAGATAAGCTCTGCCAAGTCCTCGATGGAGTAGATGTCGTGGTGCGGCGGAGGCGAAATCAGGCCGATGCTGGGCGTGGACTGACGGACCTCGGCAATCCAGGGGTAGACCTTCTTGCCGGGCAGGTGACCGCCCTCACCGGGCTTGGCGCCCTGGGCCATCTTGATCTGAATCTCGAAGGCGCTGCACAGGTAGCGGCTCGTCACGCCAAAGCGCGCGCTTGCCACCTGCTTGATGGCGGAGTTCTTGGAGTCACCGTTGGCCAGCGGGGTCTCGCGGCGCGGATCCTCGCCGCCCTCGCCGGAGTTGGAACGGCCGTGCAGGCGGTTCATGGCGATGGCCATGCACTCGTGTGCTTCCTTGCTGATGGAGCCGTACGACATGGCGCCGGTGTTAAAGCGGCGGACGATGTTGAGCGCAGGCTCGACCTCGTCGAGCGAAACCGGCGTGCGACCGTTAGCGTTAAAGTCGAGCAAGTCGCGCAGGCGCACGGCACGGCCGGTGCGGTGCAGGCGGGCGCTGTACTCCTTAAAGGTGTCGTAGCTGTCCTCACGGCAGGCGGTCTGCAGCAAGTAGACAGTCTGTGGATCGATGAGGTGATCCTCGCCGCCGAGCGGGCGCCACTTGGTCAGACCCAGCGTGGGCAGCTGATCGGGAGCCGGGCTCTTAAGGATAGCGAGCGCGGCGTCGTAACGCTCGTTTTGCTCGCGCTCAACGTCCTCGACACCCATACCGCCCACACGGCTCACCGTGCCGGCGAAGTACGCGTTGACGAACTCCGGCGTAAAGCCGACGGCCTCAAAGATTTGCGCGGAGTGGTAGCTCTGCACCGTGGAGATGCCCATCTTGGACATGATGGAGACGATGCCCGCCGTCGCGGCCTTGTTGTAGTTGGCGATGCCCTGCTCGGCTGTCACGTCCAGATCGCCGCGTGCCGCCAGATCGCGGATGCACGCATGTGCGTTGTACGGATAGATGCCGCTCGCGGAGTAGCCCACCAGTGCCGCAAAGTCGTGCGGGGACACGGCGTCGCCACACTCCACCACGATGTCGGCAAAGGTACGCACGCCGGCGCGGATCAGGTGGTTGTGCACGCAGCCCACGGCGAGCAGCGACGGCACGGGCACCTCGCCCGCTCCGGCGCGATCGCTCAACACCACGATGTTCACGCCGTCGCGGACCGCGGCCTCAACGTCCTCTGCAAGCTGCTTGAGCGCAGCCTGCAGCGCACCCTCGCCGGCATCGCGGCGGTAGACGGCACGGAAACGGCGGGTCTTAAAGCCCACGCGGTCGATGGCGCAGATACGCTCGAACTCCTCCTCGCTCAGCAGCGGACGCTCCAGGCGCACCAGCTGACAGGCCGTACGGGAGTCCTCGAGCAGGTTGCCGTGGTTACCCAGGTAGAGCGTGGTCGAGGTGACCATATGCTCGCGAAGAGCGTCGATCGGCGGGTTCGTGACCTGAGCGAACAGCTGATAGAAGTAGTCGAAGAACGAACGCGTCTTCTTGGACAGGCAGGCCAGCGGCGCATCGATGCCCATCGAGGCGAGCGGGGCCTTGCCCTGCTGGGCCATGGGGCGCACGACCTCGTCAACATCATCCCAGTGATAGCCGAGCTTGGCCATGCGTACGGCGGCGGGCACCTCGGCGTCCTCGGCGGGCGTTGCCGCAACGGGCTCATCGAGCGCGTCAACGGTCAGCGTCTCCTCGGCAATCCAATCACGGTAGGGCTTTTCTTTGGCATAGCGGGCGCGCAGTTCGTCGTTGTAGATCACGCGGCCGCGGGCAAAGTCGACCTCGAGCATCTGGCCCGGCCCCAGACAGCCGCTCGTCAGGATGTTCTCGGGGCGCACCTCGATGGTGCCCACCTCGCTTGCCAGCATAAAGCGACCGTCGCGCGTCACATAGTAGCGGGCGGGACGCAGGCCGTTACGGTCGAGGGCGGCACCCAGCGTGCGACCGTCGGTAAAGGCGATGGCCGCCGGGCCATCCCACGGCTCCATGAGCATGGACTGGTAAGCGTCGTAGGCGCGGCACTCCTCACTCAGGCTGTCGTTGTGGTCCCACGGCTCGGGCAGCAGCATGGATGCGGCACGCGTGAGCGGACGACCGTTCATGACCAAAAACTCAAGCACATTGTCCAGAATCGCGGAGTCGGAGCCCTCGCGGTTGATGATGGGCATCACGCGCTCAAGATCGTGCTGCAGCACGGGGCTGTACAGGTTGGGTTCGCGGGCGCGAATCCAGTTGACGTTGCCCTTGAGGGTATTGATCTCGCCGTTGTGGATGATAAAGCGGTTGGGATGTGCGCGCTCCCAGCTGGGCGTGGTGTTGGTGGAGTAGCGCGAGTGGACGAGCGCCACGGCCGTTTTGACGGCGGCGTCGTTGAGGTCGATGAAGAAACGGCGCATCTGCGTGGCCACAAGCATGCCCTTGTACACGATGGTGCGCGAGCTCATGGAGCACACATAGAAGATCTTGTCGCGCAGGGCGAACTCAGCGTCGGCCTTCTTTTCGATGGTGCGGCGGCACACGTACAGGCGACGCTCAAAGGCATCGCCGGCGGGCGTGTCGTCCGGACGGCCCAGGAAAGCCTGCAGGATAGTAGGCATGCAGGCGCGGGCCGTCTCGCCCAGGTCGTGCGGGTCGACCGGCACCTCGCGCCAGAAGAGCAGCGGCACGCCGGCTTCGGCGCAGCCCTCCTCAAACACGCGGCGGGCATCCTCTACGCCCTTGTCGTCCTGCGGGAAGAACAGCATGGCCACGCCATAGTCGCCCTCTGCCGGCAGAATCTGGCCGCACTTTTGGGCCTCTTTACGGAAAAAGTGATGCGGAACCTGGAACAGGATGCCGGCGCCGTCGCCGGTGTTCTTCTCGAGTCCCGTACCGCCGCGGTGCTCCAAGTTGACCAGAATGGACAGTGCGTCGTCCAGAATCTGGTGATGGCGCTCGCCGTTGATATCGGCAAGCGCGCCGATGCCACATGCATCGTGGTCGAATTCGGGGCGATAAAGGCCCTGCTGCTGAGCGAAATCTGCCTGCATCGCGATCCTCCCCTAGCTATTAGACAGTCAGTTGACTAGGCATACTAGGTGCATCGCCGGCCCGTTGTGTTTCCCGCCCGTTTCGAAACAATCGCGTAACGCACACCGACCATCAACGTCTTGCTATCAAACATGTACGTCAGCCCCCAAACATGTCGAAATTTGACATCTTTGGAGGCTGACGTACACGTTTTAGTGCAGGGACAGCCGGCACATATGCATCTGGCCCCTTTGAATCATTCTGGAAACAAGGGCCATGCGGACTTTTGCATGATGGGGCTCGACACAGCAGGCCTCAAGGGCGGCAACAAGACGCCCAAGTTCGGCCTGTAAGCTCACCGCTTCAAACATCTCAATCTGTAACAGGAAGACCCAATTTTGACGCCTAGATGTTACAGATTGAGATTTTCTGCGGGACGGTTTTAGTTTGTCTCGATCTGTAACACCTAGGCCCAATTTCCATCCCTAGTTGTTACAGATCGAGACATTTCGGCAGCCCCCCTTCACCATCCCATTCAAATAGAACAATTTTGTTAGTCTTGGTTAACTTTTAAGCTTAAAACGGGTATCCTTTGCGGCGTCAAGCAAACGGCACGCACACCGTGCCAGATCAAGGAGGCCCCTATGGCGCACCAAGCAGACCAGCAGACGATGCAACTCGTCCTTATCCGTCACGGAGAGTCCGAGTGGAACAAGCTCAACCTGTTCACCGGCTGGACCGATGTCGAGCTCACCGACACGGGCCGCGAAGAGGCGGCGGCAGGCGGCCGCGCCCTCAAAGAAGCCGGTTTCGACTTTGACGTCTGCTACACTTCGCGTCTCAAGCGCGCGATCCACACCCTCAACATCGTGCTCGGCCAAATGGATCGCGAGTGGCTGCCCGTCATCAAATCCTGGAAGCTCAACGAGCGCCACTACGGTGCGTTGCAGGGTCTCAACAAGGCCGATGCCGCCGCGGAGCACGGCGACGAACAGGTGCTCATCTGGCGCCGCTCCTTCGATGTCTGCCCGCCGGCACTCGAGCCGGACGACGCGCGCGACCCCCACACCCAGGAGCAATACCGCGACGTCGCACCCGATCAGCTGCCCTATACCGAGTGCCTCAAGGGCACGATCGCCCGCGCCTGGCCCTATTTCGAAGACGAGATTCGCCCCCAGATGCTCGCCGGCAAGCGCGTACTCATCGCCGCACACGGCAACTCCCTGCGCTCACTCGTCATGAAGCTCGAGCACCTCACGCCCGAGGAGATCCTCAAGGTCAACATCCCCACCGGCGTGCCGCTCGTCTACACCTTCGACACCGATTTCAACGTCCTCGACAAGCGCTACATCGGCGACCCGGCGACCATCGCCGCCAAGATCGACGCCGTGGCCAATCAGGGCAAAGCACACAAGTAGCCCCAACCCAAAACCGACGCGTGGCGCCGCACGGCCCAGATGCGACGTCACGCCGCCCATACACAGGAGCGCACCATGCTCAACCATCTCAAACAACACTTTGGTTCCCGGCGCACCGGCGGTCACGGAGGCCTAGACATTGCGCGGCATATCGGCCCCGGGCTGCTCGTGACCGTCGGCTTTATCGACCCGGGCAACTGGGCCTCCAATATGGCCGCGGGCTCGCAGTTTGGCTACGCGCTGCTGTGGATCGTCACGCTGTCCACGATTATGCTCATCGTGCTGCAGCACAACGCGGCTCACCTGGGTATCGCCACGGGCGCCTGCCTTGCCGAGGCCACGACACGTTACCTCCCCCGCTTCGTCGGGCGTACGGTGCTCGCCAGCGCCTATCTCGCGACCATCGCCACCGCCATGGCCGAAGTCCTGGGCGGCGCGATTGCCCTTCAAATGCTCTTTGGGCTGCCCGTGCGCGCGGGCTGCGTCATCGTGGCGGCAGTATCGATGGCGATGCTCATGACGAGCTCCTACAAGCGCGCCGAACGCTGGATCATCGCCTTCGTGGGTGTGGTGGGACTCTCGTTTTTAGCAGAGCTCGCGCTGGTCAAAGTCGACTGGCCGCAAGCAACCGCAAGCTGGATCATCCCCAGCATGCCTGCCGACTCGGCAACGATTATCGTGAGTGTCCTGGGTGCGGTCGTTATGCCACACAACCTTTTTCTGCACTCCGAGGTCATCCAATCCATGCACTTCGAAGGCCAAGGCGAGCAAGTTATCGAAGAACGTCTGCACTACGAGCTCTTCGACACGCTCTTTTCGATGGGCGTGGGCTGGGCAATCAACTCGGCCATGGTCATCCTTGCCGCAACGACCTTCTTTGCGCACGGCATGGTCGTAGACGACCTCGCCGTCGCAGCGGCCACGCTCTCCCCCATCTTGGGCCCGGCGAGCTCGACCATCTTTGCGGTAGCGCTGCTGTTCGCGGGCCTCTCGAGCAGCGTGACGGCGGGCATGGCGGCAGGCACCATCACTGCGGGCATGTTCGACGAGGAATACGACATCCACGACCGACATTCCTCGATCGGGGTGGCGGCCTGTTTCGTCGGCGCAGTGGCGGCGTGCTTGGTCGTCCCGAATCCTTTTGAGGGTCTCATTTGGAGTCAGGCACTGCTGTCGCTTCAGCTGCCGATTACGGTCTTTGTGCTCATACGACTCACCAGTTCGCCCCGCGTCATGGGCAAATACGCCAACTCGCGCCCGCTCAACGCGCTGCCCGTAGGGATCGGTGCCATCGTGACGATTCTCGATGTCGTGTTGTTGACAGGGATGTAATGGGACGGGGCACCTACCCAGGCAAACGTCTCGATCTGTAACATCTAGACCCTCTTTTGATGTCTAGATGTTACAGATCGAGATCATTCCGAAGGACAGCTCCGTTTGTCTCGATCTGTAACAGGAAGACCCGTTTTGAGCCGTTAGACGTTACAGATTAAGACAAAAGGTCGACCGGACTCACAACAGACAGGATCGGCCAACAGCAACCGTGATCCCTTGGGGACGGAGGAAAAGGGCCCCGGCCGAGAATTCGACCGAGGCCCTTGGACAGAGCTATGCGTTGATACGAGCCGTGTGTCTGCGAGCTACTCCTCGACGAGCTCAAACTGATCGGGACCGACGCCGCAAACCGGGCACACGTAATCTTCGGGCAGCTCGGGCGTATCGACCTCAACCTCGTAACCGCAAACGGTGCACACGAACTTATACGTCTTCTTCTCCTCAGCCATGATGTTCTCCTCTCGAACGCGACTGGTGATGTACTTCATTTATCAGTATAGATTCTCAATAATATAATGCAAGTATTTTTAAAACATTTCTAGCCTTGATACGAGGACGCCTTCGGAGGCGTCTTGCCCTTCAGGACCTTATGGTAGTAATCGTAGGTGAGCGGCGTCTCGTCACTCAAGCGCTCGGCATCCTCGACCTCGCCGATAAACAGCAGATGCGTGCCAACATCCACAGTGTCGATCAAATGGCAGCTAAACAGGGCCGCCGCGTGCTCGGGCACATAGGGCATGCCCAGAGCCGTCTCGCGGGTCTCGTATTTGGCAAACTTGTCATAATCGCTGCTGGTGCGGAACCCAAAGTTACCGATGTAGAGCATATCGGCGGTCTGATCGATCACGGTCAGCGCGAACGCTTTGGCCGAAGCGATGACGCCCGAGGTGACGTTGTCCTTGTTCACTGCAACCGAAATGCGCGGCGGCATGGACGTCACCTGCACCGCTGTGTTGATAACGCAGCCGGCACGCAGCCCGTCTGCCGCGGCGCTCACCACGTACAGGCCGCTCGGCATGGTAAAGAACGCAGTTTTGTCCATAACGATCACTCCCCTAGCTCGGGTTGGAACCTCATGGATGTATGTACCCACAAAAAAGGCAGCGCCCATAACGGACGCCACCTTTGAAACATATGTGTCAGAACAGTAAGAAAGATGAGACACCCGCAGCTGCGGTGAAATAGGGACTGAACAGCCCCTCAAACAGGCAAACCAGTCCGTATTCCACCGCAACTTATGAAGGACGGTCAGCGGTTGCGTTCCTTGAGGGCACGGTCGATCTCGCGTTGGACATCACGCTTGGCCATGTCCTCGCGCTTGTCGTAGAGCTTCTTGCCGCGACCCAGGCCCAGCAGCAGTTTTACGCGACCGTCGGTATTAAAGTAGAGCTCCAACGGAACCAGCGCATAACCACGGTTGCGAAGTTTGCCGTCAAGAAAGTCAATCTCCTTGCGGTGCAGCAGCAGACGGCGCCGACGGTCGGGATCGCGATTCCACACGCCACCATGGCTATAAGGGTGGATATGCAGGCCGACGAGCCAGCACTCACCGCCACGAATCAGTGCGAAGGTATCGGTAATCTGGCACGCGCGCTCGCGAATCGACTTGACCTCGGTACCGCTCAGCTCAATACCGCACTCAAACGTCTCATCGATAAAGTACTCGTGATGTGCCGAGCGATTCTTGGAGATAAGCTTGTGCTCGCGCTTACTGGGCATCGCCGGCCTCCTTGGCGCCATCGGCGTTTGAGCCCGCAGCCTCGCGCTTTGCCCTGCGCTCGGCATTGAGCTCGGCATCGCTCTCGCGCACCAGCTTGATAATCGCCGCGCATGCCTCCTCGCCCACCAGGTCGCGGGCACGGACCGTCAGACGCGTAGCCTCCTGCTTGTCGCCGTCGCTTGCAGCATCGGTCGCGCACATGATCAGGCAGATGGCGATCTCGGCCGAAGGCGAGGTCGGCACGCCCTGCAGGGCGAGCTCACCCATCACATGGTCGTCACTCTCGTCCGCGGCATCCGGATAGGTGGTATGGATCTTGTTGAGCAGGCGCGTCGTATGCGCATCATTGGGCGCCAGGCGCAGCGCCAGACGCGCGCAGCCCACGGCAGCCGAAATGTTCTCGGTCTCGGGCTCCAAGAAGTACTGACCCAAATTGGTGTAGGCGCGTGCGGCGCACTTACCGTCGCTCGCGCGCTCCAGCACCGAGAACGAGAGCGATGCCCACTCCTGCTTGTCCTCGAGCGCGCGGAACAGCTCGGCCAAGTCCAAGCGATAGTTGCAGTTCATGGGATCCCAACGCACGGCCTGCATCAGGGCATTCCGAGCACTCACATAATCCTGCTGGCGAATGTAGGCAAACGCCATGTCGGAGTACAGGCGGTCAAAGGGAACCTCGACCTGCACCAGCTCGCGCGGATCCTTCTCCACGCGGCGATAGGCCAGGCGCTCAAACTTGCTGTCGAAGCTAAAGTACTGGCACTTCTCCTCCGTCTTGCACTCAGCGTCGATATACTCCTCGGCGAGCTCCACCAGACGCTCAAGCAGCGGCGTCGCCGTAGCCAGGTCGCCCTGCGCCAGATAGTTCTCGGCATACGTGATGTCTTCCAAGCTGATAGGCAGGTCCATGACAACTCCTCGGTCCGGGCGGCAGACTCAACGCGCGCCTTAAATATCGGTCAATACACAAAACCCGGGTCTCTTACGAGGCCCGGGCGTTCAATTTTGGTAGCCCGTACCAGATTCGAACTGGTGATCTCCGCCTTGAGAGGGCGGCGTCCTAAACCGCTAGACGAACGGGCCATATGTAGCAAATGCAATGGCTGGGATGGAGGGAGTCGAACCCCCATTGACGGAACCAGAATCCGCTGTCCTGCCATTAGACGACATCCCAATGACTGCATCGCTGCGCTCGGCTGTGCCTTTGCGCAAGAAAGAAATATACGGGAAGTCCGGCCGTGACGCAAGCCCCAATTTTGACTTTTTTGAAATTCAGTCAAATACGGCCAACACGTGAAGGACCTGTGAAGTCGACCGCTGCACACGAAGGGCAAAACGCCGCGAGCGGTAGCCGTCAACCTTTGGCAGATTCTACCGCGAAAACGATAGCACCAGGCAACACAATCGAAGTATCAATGATCGCGTAGATATCGAGGCGCCATGGACGAAGAGCTTGATTACCTATGGGAGACCCTGGGCCTCGAGATCACTGCTGACCTTTGGCCCGAACGGGACAAAATCCATCCCACCCTGCGCCCCGCCATCACGGTGATGCAGGCAAAATACCGCCGTGCATCCTTTTTGATCATGCGGATGTCATGGCACGCGGGACTCCCCGACCTTAAGCGAATCCAGGCAAGCCTCGTCGAGCTGTCCGGTATGCCGACTGTCATATCCGAGGCGCACCTGGAGCAGCGCCAACGCGAGCGACTGCAACAGCAGCGGATTCCCTTTATCTGCCCCGGTGTTCAGGCATATCTGCCCTTTATGGACGAGGAGTACTGGAGCGGCAAGCCCAACAAGCACGTAAAGGTCTACGGTCCGCACGAATGGGCACAGCTCAAGGATTGAGCCGAGCGAGCCCTCCGATGGAAAACACGTCCCACCCCGAGCGCTCAAAACGGGTCGCACTTTCCGCAGCCGCTACAGCAGCGCCTCGGTCCAAGCTGCTTCCCTAAAGCCGGGAATCGCAAAGTCGTCGCCCACCAACAGCGGACGCTTGACCAGCATGCCGTCGGTCGCCAGCAGCTCGTAGCACTCCCGATCCGTCATGCCCGCATCTAGACGCGCCTTCAGGCCCAGCTCTCGATATTTCATGCCCGACGAATTAAAGAAGCGCCGCACCGGCAGTCCCGAACGAGCAATCCAGGTCGCAAGCTCATCAGCCGTGGGATTGTCCAAAACGATATCGCGGTCGATATACTCTACCCCGTGTTCGTCCAGCCATGCCTTGGCCTTCTTACAGGTCGAGCACTTGGGATATTCAACAAACAGTACGGTCATGGGAATCCTCCGAATATAGATCGGCCAACGCAGGCACACGCCACACGAGGCGCCTTCGTATGATGGGCCAATTGTAGCCCACGGGTCACACGCTAAACGAACCGTACCCCGAATCCGCGTTTGATGAACGGCAGCAGCTCCATTGCCTCGGGCGTGATATGGCCCGCAACGTTCATGCGCTCGTCACCGGGAAGATCGACCCGCGCAATCTCAAGCTCGCCTTCGTAGCGCCCATATCCGCTATTGCTCACAGCGATCGACCCCGCCTTTCGCGGCAGGCCGGCTCCGGCATCCGTCGGCACGGAATCCGGCTTATGCGTCGTACGTGACTCCTGAGACCTAAAGATGAGGACACTCGAGTCGGGCCGGTCGTGATGAATCTGACCGCGCACATAGGCATAACCGGGCTCAAGCTCGCATTGCAGGTCCACGTATCCGGCGGAAACTTGAGCAAACTGCGCCCAGCCCGCATCGGAAAGATCGGGGTCGCCGACCAACACAATGTCGCAATCGGCGCCATGTGCAAGCTCAAGCATATTGAGGGCAACCTTTGACGCGCGACCGCGCTGCGTCTCGACCGTCGGCAGTCCCTCGAATACCGGCCCGCGAACGTTGGCATCGCCCGGCACAAAAGCCATGATTTCGAATCCAAGCGCCGCAAGACGAAGATTCACCCGAGCAATGTCCTCCAGAGCTAAACCGGTATAAGGCTTGGGGTAAAAATTGTGGCAGGCGGCAAAACGAGTCGCATCGGCACCGGCCTCACGCCACGATGCGATTTCATCAGAACTCACCGTCGATGCATTGACCACAATGCGAAATACACCGGACAGCTCCGCGACCCGCCGGGCGCTAAAGCCATAGTCCAAACGAAGGTATTCCAACCCCAGATCGCGCAGGTCCTCGATGCGCTCAAGCCCGAGCAAATCGCACGTGCGCGGCCCCACATCGGCAATGAGCGCAATGCCGCGGGCGGAAAGCAGCGACAGCACATGACGGACCTTATCGGTATACGCCGCTCCCCCATCCTCGGGAATATGCAGCGAGGTGAACGCATAGCGCGCACCCGCCGCGGCACCGTGTTCAATCGTCCGCTCAATATCCTGCAGAGGGTTGGAAAGATAAATCGAAATACCCGTTTTCACGCTTCAACACTCCTTTAAAAAAGGCCGGCGGAGCAGTTAGCCCCGCCGGCACAACCATAGCATCAAGAAATCTGCCGCGCGCCGCGAGCCCTGAGCAACACGGCTCGCGATATCAAACTACTCGCCAAAGAACTCGTTGATCTTCTGCTCGTCGACGCCAAAGAACCACGTCAGGACAAAGCCGGCGGCATAGGCAAGCAGCATAGCGGCAACGTAGCCGAGCTGCTGACCAGGAACGACGATCAGCAGGCCAAACAGACCGGAAACGCCCTGAGAAACCGTGCCGATGTGAAGCAGCGCCGCGAGCGCGCCGCCAAATCCGGCACCCAGGCAGGCCGTTACAAACGGACGAACGAGCGGCAGCGTAACGGCATACATCAGAGGCTCGCCCACACCGAGGATTCCAACGGGAATGGACTCTGCGACGTACTTCTTGAGCTTGGCGTTCTTGGTCTTAAAGTACAGCGCCAAACCGGCACCGACCTGGCCGCCGCCAGCCATCATAAGGATGGGGAGCAGGTAATTGATGCCCTTGGTAGCGCCGTCGGGATCGTTGAGCATAGCGTGGATCGGCGTGAGCGCCTGATGCAGGCCGACGGAAACCAGCGGCAAGAAGCCTGCCGACAGGATATAGCCGCCCAGGACGCCCAGCTTCTCGAAGATAAAGGTCAAAACGCTAAAGATGGCAGTCGTCAGCCATGCGCCAACCGGCTGGATGACGAGCATCAGAGCAAAGGCGCCGATGATGAGCACCAGCAGCGGGGACAAGAATGTATCGAGTGTGTTGGGCATAACCTTGCGAATCTGACGCTCCATCCAGGCAAAAAATGCGCCAGCGATAAGAGCCGCGATCATGCCGCCCGCTGCGGGGTTGTACTGCGCATTGGTGAGCGGCAGCAGAATGGCAGTGGCAGGATCGGCCGCGCCAGGCGCAAGCAGGGGCATGGCACTGTTAGCGATACACATCATGCCGGCGATGCCGCCCAGCGCAGCGGAGCCGCCAAACTCACGTGCCGCGTTATAGCCCACCAAGATGGGCAGATAGGCAAACAGGGCCCAGCCCATGGAACGAATGCCCTGGTACCACCACTCGCCTGCAAGCGCGCCTGCCGTCGAGACGTTAATGACGTTGCAGATACCGTTGATGAGGCCAGCCGCAATGATGCCGGGAAGCAGGGCAACGAAGACATTGGAAATCTTCTTGAGGAAGGCCTGAACCGGCTTGGACTCGTACTTTGCCTTCTGCGCGGCCTTGTTTGTGGCCGCAGCGTCAACCACGCTCTCGTCGGCAACGCCTTTCGCAAGGCCGGTGAGCTTGGAGAACTCCTCGAGCACCTTATTCACCTTGCCCGGACCCAGCACGATCTGCATCGTGTCGTCCTCGACCAGGCCCATCACGCCGTCGAGTGCCTTAATGCCCTCCGCGTCGACGCTGCCCGTGTCTTTGACGGTCACGCGCAGGCGCGTCATGCACGCCGCGTTTGCCAGCACGTTGTCTTTACCGCCCAAAAGGTCCAGCAGCTTTTGAGCCAGCTCTTTGTTCGTCATAACTCCTCCTTGTATTGGGTATCTCGTCTGGATGTCATATCAGCTCACGCCGCGCACCTATTGGGCATCGGCATCGCTCTTCTCATGGCCACTCACCGCAGCACGGACATGGCCTCGCGCTCGCTCAAGAGCTACCGCAGCCTGCTCGGCATCGCAGTCCAGCAGTACCGAGACAATAGCGGTTTTTACGTGGCCGCCGGCATCTGCAAGCGCCTGAATAGCGCACTCGCGCGTGCAGCCGGTCGCCTCCATCACGATGTTCTGGCCGCGCACCACCAACTTCTCGTTCGTCTGCTGCACATCGACCATCAGGTTTTGGTATACCTTGCCGATCTTGACCATGGCACCGGTCGAAATCATGTTGAGAATGAGCTTTTGAACCGTTCCCGCCTTGAGCCTCGTTGAGCCGGTCAGTACCTCGGGACCGGGCACGGGTTCAATGGCAAGATCTGCGCTCTTCCCGATCTTCGACCCTTGGTTGCAGGCAATTGCAATGGTCTTGCACCCAGTTGCCTTGGCGTACACAAGGCCGCCCACCACATAGGGAGTACGACCGCTTGCCGCCAGGCCAACGACAAGATCCTTGTCCGAGAGTCCACGCCCCCGCAGGTCGCTCGCGCCAAGCTCCTCGCTGTCTTCGGCACCTTCGACAGCCTTGATAAACGCCGTCTCGCCTCCGGCAATGAGCCCGACAATCAGATCGGGTGACACGCCAAACGTGGGCGGACACTCCGAAGCGTCGAGTACGCCCAGACGACCGCTGGTGCCTGCGCCCATGTAAAAGACGCGCCCGCCGCGCTCGAGTGTCTCAGCAGCCCAGTCGATTGCTGTGGCAACCTGGGGCAGCACTTTTGTGACCGACTGGACGGCACGAAGATCCTCATCGTTCATCGTCGTGACGATCTGCAGCGATGTCATCGTATCGAGGTTCATTGACCTTTGATTACGCTGTTCGGTCGTGAATTTTGTTAAATCGAGCATTTCATTCACCTCATCTTTCCTGTTTCTCGATGTAGTTTTGCTTAATGACATGCGTCGCCCGTTCGTAGTCGCTGGCAACGTAAGCAGCGTACAGGGCATCGACAACCATAAGCTGGGCCATACGCGAAGCCATGGCACCGCTGCGGACCAAGGGCTCACTCGCAGCGACGCCGAGCACGGCATCGGCCATGGTGGCAAGCTTGGATGATCCATCTACTTTGGTCACGGCCACAACGGGACAGTTGTGACGTTGAGCCTCGGCGGCGCAGTCCAGCACCTCTTGCGTCAAGCCCGAGTAGCTAAAGGCGATTGCCATATCGCCCTCATGCATGTTCTTGGCACACAAGAGCTGATCATGCCAGTCGTCGTACAGATGGCACTCTTTGTCGACACGCATGAGCTTTTGCGCCAGATCGTGCGCGACCAAACGAGAGGCACCGATACCGAACAGATTGACCGCGCGTGCCCGCTTAAGATAGGCCGCACATCGCTCCAAGACGGTGTAATCGAGCGTTCGCGCCGTCGCTTCGATCGTGCGCACGTTGCTTTTCATCACCTTCCCCACGATACGTTCGACGCTGTCATCCATGGAGATGTCCTCGAGGGCAACGTCTTTCTTGTCACCCAAGAGCGCCAGCTCGGCAATCAGTTCGCGCTGGAACTCCTTGTAGCCCGCAAAACCCAAGCGCTTGCAAAAGCGCAAAATGCTCGAAGGCGAGGAGAACGTGGCATCGGCAAGACCGCGGACGGACAGCCCGACCACCTCGTGCGGATGAGCGCTTACATATGCGATGACATTGCGTTCCGCCGGGCTCGCGCTGAGCTCACGCTCGCGAAGCCGCAAAAGCAATCCGTTTGCCATCTCAAACACCTCCGTTGAGAAGAATTAAAGACCAACGAACGATTCGTACCGGATATAAACAGCTTTTACGGTACATTGTGCCGCATCGTGGCGCACAAAGGGCGAGCGTTCTACCGCTCGCCCCTCAAATCCGACCGCTCGGAAATACGCGCGACACAAAATAATTCAACAAGGTCGCATTATCAAAAACGGGCTTGTTACCGGCTAGCGCCTCGCATGGGCGCCGATCGGCCGAGTCGCATGGCGCACCAACACCGCTGCCAGCAATACCAACAGCATCGCGGTAACATAGCCCGCAGCATCGAATCCTAAATCGATAACGTCGAAATGCCTGCCGGGAACAAAGATCTTATGTACCTGATCGCCAACGGAGCAGACGGCGCAAAAGAGCAACACGGGCACGCAACGGGAGCATACGCTCCACGGACGCCTGGAAAAGCAAACCACGACCACCGAGGCGAACAATCCGACGAAGAAAAACTCTACGGTATGGGCAACGCGACGGACGTTCGTGCCCACCCACATGCGAATGGAAGCAAGTCGGCCAGACCGGACATTCGAAGCAGCCGAATCGGTGCCCCCGGTCATCCCATTCTCGGTCTGAGCTTCACCCGCGACATCGGCAGCCTGTACGCCCGTAGCTTGACCCTCCACCACACGCGCGGTGGACTCGCTCAGCAACGACGTCTCCACCGCATTTTGCTCCGTCAGCACCCAGATGCCCGCCAGCGTTGCAGTAAACAGAACGATCGCGGTCCATCCGATTATTTGTTTTACGCGCGCCAAGGGCCTACCTCCTTTTTTGAATATCAGCGAGTGTAGCCCCAAATGACATCGTCACCGTATCAAAATTTGAATCGCAACAGGAAGCGCCAAAGCGGCGCAAACCCCTACCCCGCCTCGCGCATCCAGCGATCGAACGTCCCCACGCACACGCCCAGGCACTTTGCTGCCTGGCTGCGGGTAATATCGCCTGCCTCATAGCTATCGCGTACCAGCTCAAACTGAGGAGGGCACGGCTTGCGAGGTCGACCGAAACGGACCCCTCGCGCCCGCGCCGCTGCAATCCCCTCCGCTTGGCGCCGATGAATATTCTCGCGCTCCACCTGCGCCACGTAGCTCAACAGCTGCAGCACAATGTCGGCAATCAGTGTACTCGTCACGTCCGGCGCTTCTCCATCCTTTGCGCGCGTGTCGAGCAACGGCATATCCAGCACCACGATGGCCGTCCCGCGCTCTTTTGTGATAAGGCGCCATTCCTCGAGTATCTCGCTGTAGTTACGACCCAAGCGATCGATGGACAACACCACCAGAACGTCCCCATCCCCCAGCACGCGTAGCAGATCGCGATAACGCGGACGGTCGAAGTCCTTGCCGCTCGCACGGTCGGCATAAATATTCGCCGACTCCACGCCATAGGCGATCAGCGCATCAAACTGCCGATTCAGGTTCTGATCACGCGAACTCACACGCGCATAGCCGTACACAGTCGCCATCTCATCCCCGCTTTCTTGTAAACCCGCCAAAAAGGGACAGGTTTATTTTGGTAGGTTTTACCTCCCAAATAGCAGGCGGATAGGCGGCCGAGCAGGCGGCGACGCGGCCATCATTCAAATGCGAGGGCGGCCCCGAAAGACCGCCCCCACTTCCGCACGATCGGGATTCGGCTAATGGATAAGCTTAAAGTCCAAGTGTCCGCGCGTGGTATTGACGCGCGAGACCTCGATAATCACGCGCTGGCCCAGCTCGTAACGAGCCCCCGTGTCGGCGCCCGTCAGTGTAAGCGCGTCCTCGTCGAACTCAAACCACTCGTTGCCCAGGCTTTTAATCGAGACCAGGCCCTCGACCTGCGTCAGATCCAAGCGGACAAAAAGACCCATGCTGCTGACCCACGAGATGGTTCCGGCATAGCGCTCGCCCAGACGATCCTCATAGTACTGGGCAATCTTGATCTTTTGCGTCGCATGGCTGGCGGCATCTGCCGCGCGCTCGGCATCGCTACATGCGCGGCAGATCTGCGGCAGAATGCGCGGCAGCGACTCGCGCCCCTTGCCGATCAGCCGCGGCGTACGGACCAAGGCGTCCTTGCCGCCGAGCTGCTCATAGGCCAACTGCAGTTTGAGCACGCGGTGCACCACCAGATCGGGGTAGCGACGGATGGGACTCGTAAAGTGACAGTAGCACGGCGCGGCGAGCGCAAAGTGGCCCTCGTTGCGCGGCTTGTACAGCGCGCGCTGCATGCTGCGCAGAAGCAGCGTGTTGACGAGCGGTGCGTTGGCCGTACCGGCGGCAGCATCAACTGCAGCCTGCAGCTCATCGGGGCTCCCCAGGGCAATACCGGCAGCACGGCGATCGTCGATGATGCCTAGCTGCGCCAGCGCAACGGCGGCACCGTGCAGGCTATCGGGGCTCGGATCCTCATGCACACGATAGCAGGCCTCGATATCACGGTCTGCCAGCCACTCTGCAACGCACTCGTTGGCGAGCAGCATGGCTTCCTCGATAAGCGACGTGGCACACGAACGCTCACGCGCCACAATCTGCACGGGCACTCCGTCCTCATCCAATAGAGCGCGAATCTCGGCTGTGTCAAAATCGACTGAGCCGCGGGCGCGACGAATACGACGGCGAAGTTCGGCGAGTTCGTTGGCGGCGATAAGGAAATCGCCGAGGTCGACGTTGTAGCCGCGGGCGGCCTCCTCGCACGCAAGACCGCGCTCAAGCGCTTCCTCGCGCGAGGCCTCAGCAGCCGCAACATCCTCGGCCGCACCCTCCAGCACCGAATACTCAACCGCGCCGGCACGCACCAGCAGCGCCTCGGCGCCGTCATAGTCCATACGCACACGCGAGCGAATCACGCTGGGGTACGGATCGAAATGCCGCACGCGACCCTGCGCATCGAGCTCGATATCGACGGTAAACGCAAGACGGTCCTCGTCAGGGCGAAGCGAGCACAGGTCATTGGACAGGCGTTCGGGCAGCATGGGAAGCACGCGATCGGCCAGATACACCGATGTCGTGCGATGGCGAGCCTCAAGATCGATATGCCCGTCCCAAGCCACATAGTGTGAAACGTCGGCGATATGCACACCCAGCTTGTAGCCACCCTCGGGCGTACGCTCCAGCGAAATGGCATCGTCAAAGTCGCGCGCGTCGACCGGGTCGATCGTGATGACAAAGCGGTCGCGCAGATCGCGGCGGAGCGGGTCCTTAAGCGCCGCGGACACATCGAGCGAAAGCCCCTCGGCCTCGTCTAGCGCGGCCTCGGGATAGCCATCGGTATAGCCGTAACGCGCCATCACATACTGAACGCCCAAATCGGGCGCGTCATCTCCGCCAATGCGGCGTTCGATCGTCACAGTGCCCGATTCCAGGCGCGTCGGGTAGGTCAAAATGCGCGCGACAACAGCATCACCCGGGTGGACGCCCAGACGATCCGCCGAGGTATCCTCGGGCAGAATGAAGAAGTCGGCCTTCAGGCGCGAATCGAGCGGCTCAATCACACCGAGCGGACCGGCGGTCTGGTACGTGCCCACCACGCTTATAGCTGCGCGCTCAACCACGCCCTCGATCACGGCGCGACGCTCGCCATGCGGGCTGTTCTTAATGCTCACGGCAACGGTATCGCCGTCCATGATCTCACGCTTGCCGCGACCCATGACCTTGTAGTCGCCATTCTCGGTTATGACATAGGCACTGTGCTCATGGAGCTGCACGCGCCCGGTCAGGCTCGGACGGCGTTCGCTGCGCACCGGCCCGCGCTTATTGCGAGCTCCACGCTTATGCTTGTTATTGCGCCCCATGGCGCCTCCTAACTATCGATTGCGAACTCCAAAGAGTCTACCCAAATGATTCGCTTTCCTGCCGTCCCCTAGGGATCAAAAAACGGGCCGCCCCATAAGAGACGACCCGTTGGAAGGGATGAATTCCAGGCATGCCTACACGCGCAGGTAGCGACGCATGGCGATGGCAGAACCAAAGAGGCCGATAATCACGCCGACCAGAATCAGCGCAGCATAGGTCACCAGGTAGTACTGCATCGGCAGGGCAAACGACATCCAGCCGATGCTCTCCTGCAGACGCGGAATCATCAGATTGCGCAGCAGCTCTAGAACGCCGATGGAAAGCAGCGAGCCCAAAATGGCCTGCAGTACGCCCTCGGTGATAAACGGGCCACGAATGAAGCCGTTGCTGGCGCCGACCAGACGCATAATCGCAATCTCACGACGACGCGCCGTGATGGACAGGCGAATCGTGTTGTTGATGAAGATGAATGCGATAAAGGTCAGAAGGCCAACGAGCACCACGGCGGCGATGCGGATGTAGTTGGTCACCTGGAACAGGCGACTCACTTCCTCCTGGCCGTACAGCACGCTCGCGTTGACGTCGCCGTCATCCGCGATCTTCTGGAAATCGGCATCCTTCTTGAGCTTCTCTGCCGTGCTCTCGACCTTGGAAGGATCGTCCATCTCAATAGCGAAGGAAGCCGGCAGCGGGTTCTGACCATCGAGCGCGCTCATGGTGGCGTCGGCGTTGCCCGACATCTTGCTCGTATACTCAGCCAGCGCGTCGTCCTTGTCCTTATAGGTCACGGACTTGACGTTATTCCACGTCTTAAGTTCGGCCTCAAAAGCCTGAACATCGGCCTGATCGGCGTCATCACTAATGAACGCGTTGATGACAACCTGATCCTCGACGGTGCCGATCACGGAGTTCAGCATCGCGGAGCCCATGATGAACAGGCCGATGATAAACAGCGAAAGGAAAATCGTGATGACGGCGCCGAGCGAGGTGGTCCAGTTACGGAAGAAGTGGCTGATTGCCTCCTTGAAGGAGTAGCCCACGTTAGTTGGTGCCATAGTTGCCGTAACCTCCCCTCTCCTGGTCGCGGATAACGTGGCCGCCCTCGAGGGCGATCACGCGACGGTGCATGCTATCGACCATCTCGCGGTCGTGCGTGGCGACGATCACGGTGGTGCCGGTGCGGTTAATACGCTCGAGCAGCTTCATGATGCCCAGCGAGATCGCCGGGTCGAGGTTGCCCGTCGGCTCGTCGCAGATCAGCAGCGGCGGACGGTTGACCATAGCGCGGGCAACGGCAACGCGCTGCTGCTCGCCACCGGAAAGCTGGTCGGGCAGCGAGTCCATCTGATCGGCCAGGCCGACCAGACGCAGCACCTCGGGCACCTGGCTGCGAATGACGCCCTTGGGCTTGCCGATGCACTGCAGGGCAAACGCCACGTTTTCGTAGGCGGTCTTTTGCGGCAGAAGCTTAAAGTCCTGGAACACGGCGCCAATCTGGCGGCGCAGGAACGGAACCTTGCGGTTCTTGATCTTCATGAGGTCCTGACCGGCAACCAGGATACGGCCGCTCGTCGGCTTAACGTCGCGATTGAGCGTCGACAGCAGCGTGGTCTTACCCGAGCCGGAGTGACCGACCAGGAAGACGAACTCGCCCGGATAGATCTCGATGTTGATGTCGTCGAGTGCAGGCTTGTTGGGCTGTGCCGGATAGATCTTGGTGACATGCTCCAAAAGGATGACGGGCTCGACACCGGCCTGCTTGGCCATCTTCTTGCGGCTGGCCTGCGGATCGATGGGCGCAAACACCGACGTAAAATCGGGGTTGTTGAGCGCGTTATCGAGGCTTGCGACCTCGGCGGCCTGATCGCTCTCGACCACCGGGGCAGCAGGCTGCGTGGGGTCGGGAATAGCGGCAAAGAGACCGGACTGCGCAGGCTGAGGAGCCGGCGTCGCAGGGGCCAAGGGGTCGGGAATGCCGGCCATGGTAGGCTGCGGCGTGGCGGCGCCAGCCTGAGGCTGCTCCACGCGAGCAGTCACGGCCTGAACGGGCTCAAAACCCGCCGTGCCGGAAAGCGCGACATCGCTGTTGGGATTGTAGGCAAAGGGATCTGATGCCGGCTGTGCCTGATCTGCCGGCTGAACGGGGGCCTGAGCAACAGGCTGGCCCTCTGAATCCGGAGTGGCGAAACGACTGCCCTGGACGCCTGGCTGCGTCTTGGGGGCGTCATCGCCCGCACCGGAGGTACGGAAGTGGTTACCCACTGGTGCTCCTTATCGTCGTGCGTTTAAACTACATGAGCGCTTTGTATTTTAGCAGCATTAGCTTTGCTGCACATAAGAAGCATGGCGCACCTTGGATTCCCGTCGGCCGCCATGAATATCAACTTCATCCGAACTCCTCTGATGGATGGTCCGCGCTTTCCAAGCGCTTCCCCCGTCCGCCTCAATCGGGCATACTTCAATCATTGTGAAAAGCCCTAGGGCTTTTAGCGGCTGCGGGTACCTGTACCTTCAGCCGCATTTTTCTTACTTTTTGGACCCGATATGGAACACTGACCGGCTCTCACGGCCATAGCAGACACGTCTCGTAGCACCAGAAGTCAGCTCTCCGTATCCATCACCGCCCAGCTCACAGGCGCAATACCCGGAATAGACATTAGACAAGAGGGACAGGTGGCCTGACAGTCTCCCGATTTTGTCCTGCGTTGCATCGAGGCGGAGGCATATGCCGCCTTTCGAGCGCGAGTGACGCCGACGTATAGCAGGCCGCTTTCCTCGATAAGCCCGTCTGGCATTCTCCTCATATCGACAATCCGGCAACTTTGCGCGGAACGTGAGCACGTATCAGCTCTGTCGCACTGAACCTGCGCCCCCGACTCCCAAGAAGCTCAAAGAGATCGCGCCTCGTTCAAATGACCAGAGCGGTTTGGGAAAGTGAATAAGCTCCCTTTCCGCCTGCCACCCCCTCGCATATCCCCACACACCAAGCATCGCTGGCTGCGGTTTCCCCCATTACATGGGACGCACGCGCCTTACGACCCGCGCCGAGCCGTATGAACCCGTCCTCCAACGGCACCCGCACGCTCATCGCGTCCGGCAGAAGCGACCGCCGCATCGGCGCCGCCCCGGCATCACGCCACCCCGCAGAATGCGATCCCCGCGCCGCTAAGCTCCGCCAGCACGGCGCGGGCCGCCGGCGTTGGCCCGCTCTCCACGCCGTCGCCCACGTGGCGCGACACCTTGAGCGCCACCACGTCGCCGCCGTGATCCGCGAGCAGAGCCTTGGCCGCCGTTACGCTGCGAGCGCCCACGAGGCGCAGATCGTACTCCACGCGCTCGTCCGTAGCGGCGGTCTTCACCGCCTCGATCTCACCGCGAAGCGCCTCGGCAGCCTCCTTGGAAGCGGAGGCATCGGCCACCTGTGCCTCAAACTCCGCGATCCGCTCGTCCCGCTTCGCAAGCATCGCCTGGTAGTCGTCGCCGGCTCCGCCCAGGGCCGTCACTTCCCCTTGCTCCTGCGCGTCTTCCGAGCCCGCCTCTTGCTGCTGCGCCTCGTCCGCTTGCCCGCCATTCGAGCCCTCCTTCACGAGAACCGCCTTTCCGCTCGTACGGCAAGCACAACAAGATGCCCGCCTGGTTACTCATCAAGAGCAGCCTAGGCGGGCGTCAAAAAGTCAACCGCGCATCGGAGCCGCAAGGCGGCAGTGCCCGAAGAAATACGTCCCACTGGGTTACACACACCGAACTTAAGAAGCGTTTTTGGGCCATCATGGTAAAATTCCCATCGGAGGTAACGATGGAGACCATGCTACTTGATGACATAGAGTTGAGGGAGACTGCAAAGCGGCTCTACGATTCATACTCGACTGTTCTCTCCGAATCCAAGCTCATCTCCATCATCCAAGACGTCCTCGGCGACTTCGCCCCCGCGCTCGACTCCAAATACGCGGCCCGAAGGACCATCAACGACTTGGCGATGGGTTATTACCCGAACGAAGCCACCATCAAGGCCAATTTCATCGATAGGGTCCTCTTTCCGCTGAGCCCCGCGAACATCTCCATCTTCGAGCTTCCCATCGGCAACAGCCGCGTGGACATGTGTAAGGTCAACGGCCACAGCGCCGCCTACGAGATCAAGACCGACCTCGACACGTTCGATCGTCTCGAGGGCCAGTTGAGCGACTACTTCGACGTGTTCGAGACCGTCTACGTCGTGACGTCCGACAAGCGTTGGCAAGAACTGCCAAGCTACGTCCCCGAGGCCTGTGGGATTTACTCCTACAGCCAGGACGCAAGGGACGGCTCCTATCACTTCAAGGCACAGCGCAAAGCCATCAAAAGCACCAACCTGGACTCCGAAAAGCAGCTCGCGGTCATGCCCAAGCGCGCCCTCTGCGAGACCTTCGGCATCGACGGCGGGGGCATGTCAAAGCCCGCCATCATTCAAGAGTGTCTTGCCGAGAACAGCCAAGCCAAAATCAATCGGCTGTTTAAGGCCTATCTCAAGCAACGCTACGGTGCCTACTGGGAGCACTTCTGCAAAGTAAAGCCGCAGGTCTTCGGTATTGACTACGAATGGTTCTACCGCAACAGACTAGAGCCGGAGATTGTGTACTAGAGGTTGTAGCTGTTACCGTGGGCGAGGTAGAGCTGCTGCACGTAGCGAACAACGGTGTACACAATCCAAGTCTGCCAACCGCCATAGTTTCCGGCTGCGGCATGATCAGCTATTTCAGACAGTACGGCGCATTCGCCAGCACGTCTTTCCAGCTCGCCCCTGTCTGCAAGTATCTGTTTTACGACATCGTCGTAGCCGGATTGGCCTTTCTTCACGTCTGGATTGATATACCTTTTGAAGGTATTTGATGAACCGTCATAAAAAGGGCAAGAGCACGTCCAGTGGCCCCCGCGCCCGGACGGGGCGGTAAGGAATCACGAAGCCCGGCATAGTCGCCGACGCCTTCGAAACCATATTCGGAAAAGTCACGAATGTGGCTATTGTCGATGAAACAGCCATCTTCGTACACCTTGTTCCCGTCATCGCGTTTGCGCGGCGAACACAGTAGGACAGAGTGCGCCGCAATATGAAGGTCAGCCAACTCGTCAAACTCTTCGATACGAGAAGCGGGCGGGGTCTCGTTGATGTCGTAAATCAAGTAGTCATCCGGCCCCAAAAGGTCAGACAAGATGTGCTCGTACCCCTCATATGTCGATATCCGGATGGCGACTGGTTTATTTGAAGAAGTCTTCCTTAGCTCCAAAATCAAAGCTTCCAAGGATTTTGGTGAGAGGTTGGACAGCTCGTCAATCACCGAGATGACCGGGATGAGATCTCGATAGTCGGCAAGCCGCTTAACCGCCTCCTCGTAAAACGCCAAGTCGTTGCTCATTTTAAGAACAAGCTTGCATTTTGAGGGGTCGGCGCCTTTGTATTTGGGCATATAGCAGCGGAAGAAGTCGACCAACACCTTTTTACCGGCAAAGGCATCACTAATGTTATCCAAGGTGACATCGCGCTCAGTCTCAAGATCATCTACCGTGCACATACGGGGCTGACCTTTGCGCTTTCCACTTTTATATGGCTTGTTGACCTTGACGTACTCACCCGTTGAGGGATCGACCAGCTTATCAAAGGCAACGTCCTTCTTAACCACCTCGACCAAAGGCAGAAGCCCTTCGTCTAAAAGTCCGAGCTCCCGCAGCCTTTGTACGGCCCTGAACTCATTTAGGCGATTCTTTAGTGTGAGGACATACATGGGGCGTCACCTACTAACAAGCGGACTTAAGATTAGAGAAAGCGTCAAACCCGATGCATCCATCATGCTGAAGAAAGCCGACCGTAATACCCGGATCCACCCTCTGGCTGGACGAGAATTCCCTGATTCTTCCCTCAGTAAAATGACCGGCTGCAACAAAGCTCTCATACTCGTCCAGGTCTACGAAGAAACGCCTTGCGAACGCATTGGCCTCTTCGTCCTTATGCTCTTCGCTTGCAAGTTCTTCCATCGACACGATTTGCTGCTTGGGGTCGTAATGAAACAAGAGGTGTGCAAGCTCATGCACGACCGTAAACCAGACATGATCATGAGTCTTGTATCGCTTGCTGATGAAAATAGCAGGATGACCCAAGTAGGTTGTCAACACGCCACGTACTTTAGCGTTCGAGATAGCTTCATGCTCAACTAGGTAAACTCCACACCTGTTCAGAAGCTTGCGTGCGCTCTTGATAGAACCGTTTACATCTGGATTCAGGGCAATCTTCTTCAAACGACCAAGCGACGACTCAAGCAGCTCTCTAGAGTATTGAGTATCGCTTAAATCCTTATTCTGAGTCTCAATCTCCTCTTTGCAGAGCCCGAGCCAAACGGCAACAGCCTCCGAATTGCCACCATCCTGCATGAACTCCATCCCGCCGGGAATTGCAGTCATGTAGCGGTCAAAATCCGAAACGCCCAGAATCTTCAGCATAGCCGCAGCTTGCTCAACCAAAGACATGCTCGTTCGCGGAAAGACCTCCTTGAAATGAAACCTCTTGGCGATCTCCTTAAGGTCAAGCTCCTCCAGATGCGCCTCCTCGCGTTCGCGGGCAAGGTACTCCTGATACTTGACCTCATAGTTAAGCCAAAAACTCGCGGGAACGTCGGGCATGACCTTCTCAAGCTTCAGCGCCATGTCCTCGGTAAGCCTGGTCTTCCCGTTCAGAAGCTGGGAGAGGTGGCGCTCGCTCACGCCGGTACGCTTCGAAACTTCCTTTTGGGTCAAACCGCGCGCATCAAGGTATTCCTTGATGATCTCGCCGGGCGCGACGATGAAATCACTCATAGCTATCTTCTCCTCTCCTAGCTCAGTGGTAGTCCTGAATATCCACGATGCAGACGCTGGTGATCGTCGTAAGGTCATCCGGGTCAAACTCCCCGACGGGACGGATGACCAGTCTCATGTTCTTGCTGAGGTCGATTCCCCAACAGCCCTCAAAGTTGCCGGTCAGCTTGTGCCTGCGCGGCGGCGGCAGATGGGTAATCTGCGAAAGGTCATTCGCAACCCGCAGATCGGAAAGACGATGAATGAGGTTCTTGGCTATCTTGCCGTAGTTCCTCGTTATCGCCCTCTGATCCTTGAGGCTCTTCTCCAGCGACTTGCTTGCATATTCGATATCCATCGCCACCTCCTTTGATAGAAGGATATTGCAATTGATCTCTGAGGTCAATATTGACTTTTGAGATCAATTTAATTCTGTACCTAGACCACTCAGACCGATACTCGTCTGACGTTAGGGTTTTCTAATGAGCGGTGCCACCTCTTAAATACTCTCGCATAAACCGCCCAATCTCTTCTCCGAAAACGCTCAAGCCGCCCGATGCAATAAGCTCTGGATGCACCCTAACCCCATTAATATCCCAGCCATCATCCCTGACATGCTGGAATTCAGTGAAATGCCCGCCACTCACAGGGCTGCCGCATGGATACAAAATGGGATGTACATTTCAAAATTCCGCGCACATCCCGGCGCCAAACCACGTTATGCCCTATAGGAGGTGAGGGAAGAGAATGCATAGCTTTCCATACGGCAGCAACGGCAGGGCGGACGCGCCAGGCCGCGAGAACGACTCTTTGGTAGGGCGCTTCGCAGAGGAGCACTACGACAAGGTATACCGCTACTGCGCGCGAAGGCTCCCCTCGAAAGAGGATGCCCAAGACGTGACGCAGGAGGTGTTCCTTCGGCTCGTGCGGAGCGATGCGCTATACGCCGAGCATGGAAAGCCCCTTGCGTATCTCTACGCCTGCGCGCGCAATGTCTGTGCCGACTTCTACCGAGGTCAGAGACCGGTTGGTGCCTTGGACGAGGACGATGTGCAGACAATTCCTGACGTGCGGCATGCAGACATGGACGGACGGCTGACCATGGCGGGTGCCCTCGCCCGCCTTACGGAAGAGGAGCGCGAGGTCATCGAGCTTCGCTACGGCCAGGACCTGCCTATGTCCGATATCTCCGCCGTGACGGGGAAGTCGAGGTTCGCTCTCTATCGAATCGAGCGGCGCGCGCTCAGCAGGCTCAAGGAACTGATGGGAGAAGGCAATGGATGACTCGAAGCTAAAGGATGCGCTGAGGAGCTACTACGCCGCCGACGCGGCATCCCCCGATGCCTCGGCGCGCAAGCGCACCTTGCTGCTCGTGGAAGCAGAGGCGGCTCGCGCCTGCGGAGGCGCGAGGGAGGCGGATTACATCCCGCTCTGGCGGTTCGTCGCGAGCCAGGTCCGGTTCGTGCGTCCCTGGGCATGGATGCTCCAGATCGCGCTTCTGGCATGCATGCTCGTTCTCGTCGGCGTGATCGGCCCGCACTCGGGAAGTCCCGTCGTCGTCATGGCGGCATCGGCCCTCTCGGTTGCCATAGCGGCACCATCGGTATTCAAGAGCTTCGAGACCCGCGTCTGCGAGATGGAGTACTCGTGCCGGTTCAGCTGCGTGCAAGTGTTGGCGAGCAGGCTTTTGCTTTTCGGCCTTGCCGACGTGCTTTGGATTACGCTCTCCGTTGCGGCAGTGCCAACGCTCGCGGGGATCGACGCGCTTCGCGTACTGCTGTACGCATGCACGCCGTTCTTCTGCTCGTGTGCCGCCTGCTTCTATGCGGCGCGCCGTCTGCCGGGCAACTCGCTCGTCGCCAGCGTCGCCCCTGCGATGTCCGTACTCGCAGCGCTCTGGCTGCTGAGCACGGCGTTCCCCCTCTGGTACGAGGGCGCGTCTCTCGCCGTATGGGTCACGGCGCTCATGGCCTCCATGGCGCTCGCCGCCCTGGAGGCGTCAAGGCTCATACGCTGCGTCTCAGGCGGCCTCTCGCCACGCCCGTCAAAGGCGGCGCTCTAGCTCTCCTCCTGCATGCCTGCAACATCGAACGAAGGACAAGGAACGAACATGGAACTCAGGCTTGACAGGCTCACCAAGCAGTTCGGCAGCCATATCGCCGTCGACCGCGTGAGCTTCAGCTTCACGCCCGGCGTCTACGGCCTACTCGGGGCCAACGGCGCAGGCAAGACCACGCTCATGCGCATGATATGCGACGTCATGAGGCCGACATCGGGAAGCGTGTTGTTCGGGGGCACCCCCATAGACCAGCTTGGCGACGGCTATCGGGCGCGCCTCGGGTACCTGCCCCAGGACTTCGGCTACTACCCGGACTTCACGGCCTGCGATTTCATGATGTACCTGGCATCGCTCAAGGGGCTCACCGCGCAGCAGGCGAAAGTGCGTACGCGCGAACTCCTGGGAGTTGTCGGTCTCGCAGAGGCCGCAAAGCGGAAGGTCAAGACCTTCTCCGGCGGCATGAAGCAGCGGCTCGGCATCGCCCAGGCGGTGCTCAACGACCCGTCTGTCCTCGTGCTCGACGAGCCCACCGCAGGGCTCGACCCCAAGGAGCGCGTCCGCTTCCGCAACCTCATATCCTCTCTCGCCCAAGACAAGATCGTCATCCTTTCCACGCACATCGTCTCTGATGTGGAGTACATCGCCGACGAGATCCTCGTGATGCGCGCTGGCGGCATCATCACGACGGGCACGGTCGACGAGATCACAGGGGACATCAGGGGATGCGTCTGGGAGTGCACTGTCGCCCCGAGGGAGGCAGACGCCATGTCGGCATCGCTCACGGTGGGCAACATCCACTACGCCCAGGACGGCTCTGCCATTGTTCGCGTGGTGGCGCAGCAGCGCCCGCATCCGAGCGCGCGCGCCGTGGAGCCGACGCTGGAGGACGTCTACCTCTACCTCTTCCAGGAGCAGTCCGGGGGCCTGCCGGTTTCGCGGACGAAAGCGGAAGCGGGACGGGACGCAATCGCACGCAGGAAAGGAGCGCGCCGTGGGTAGCCTCATCAGATACGAGCTCAAGAAGATGCTCTCAAGGCGCGTCTCGCAGGTTTCCATAGCAGCCGTCCTGGCGCTGGTCGCGGTCATAGCCTTCTTCAACATAACGTCCCAGTACGCCCTCGACCCCAAGGAGATGGGCACCGAATTCGAAGGCACTGCCGCCATCGCCCAGATAAAGGCAAACACGGAAGCGCTCGCAGGCCCCATCACCGACGAGGAGGCCACCGAGGCGCTCCGCGAGTTCAAGGAGTTCGTCGGTCCGGACGGCGAGGTCAAGGAAGAGTACAGGACGGACAGGAAGCCCTACGGGGAGAAGGCGAACGAGTACTGGGAGTTCAGCGCGAAGAACGGCGCCCTCATGGCGCTGCTGACAAGCCCTTGGATGCAAGGCTACCAGATGCCCGTGTCCGCGGCAGCCGCTATCGACACGACTGGCACCGTCGACCTCTACGGGCGAGTCCGCTCGAAGATAGCCTCCGGGCTCGACGCGAACGGGGCCCTCTCGTACAACGACGATGAGAGGGCGTTCTGGAGCGAGAGGGCGCAAGGCATGCAAACGCCCATCGAGTACGGATACGCAGGAGGATGGGAGGACTTCCTCAACCTCGCCCAGTTCCTCATATTCGCGATGCTCGCAGTCGTGATAACGTGCGCATCGGTGTTCAACGGGGAGTACCGGGCCAAAACCGACGCCATCCTGCTGTCCACCAAGTTCGGCAAATCAAGGCTCGGGCGCGCGAAGGCGGCGGCCTCTATGATCGCGGCAAGCGCCATATACTGGGTCTTCACACTCGTCTTCCTGGCAATAACGCTCGTCTTCTACGGAGCCGACGGCGCAGGTCTACCCATCCAGATCTACAACATCACATGCACCTACGGCATAAGCCTGTCAGCCGCCGCCCTCATATGCTGCCTCGTCGGGTATCTCGCAACCCTCGCCCTCCTTGGGATAGTGCTCGCACTGTCAGCCAAGATAGACAGCCCCATGGGAATCCTCGCAGTCGGCGTCGCTCTCATCTTGATTCCGATCTTCGTGCCGACGATGACGAGCAGCATCGCGAACCGCATCATCTACCTGTTCCCCTACGACGCACTGAACCCCCTCAACCTCTTCGGCATGGTCTCGTATGCCATAGGCCCTGTCGTGGTCGAGCTGCCCGTGTTCCTCGCCGCTTTCTACCTCCTGCTTTTCGCGACGGGCATTGCTCTCGCGATAAGGACGTTCAAACGCCATCAGGTTGCCTGATGATGTCAAGGAGGGCCGTTGCCGCCAAGGATGCGTGAATCAGCGAGCCTTCGAGTGGATGCATGCCATCGCATTTCAGGGCGAAATCCTCTCCGATTCGCCTCTGGCTGTTAGGGTTTAGGGCTGAATGTTGCGCAACTGCGCCCTGGCCCCGACCGTAAAACCTCTCTAGCTTCTTTCCCTGCCGTCTCCAAACACAAAGCCGGAGTGCCCTCCATATGGAAGGCGCCCCGGCTTGTTCATTGCCCGATGCGGAAGCGGCTCTCAAGTTAAGGCCAAAGCAGACCGCCTTACGCCAAGAACTCCTTGGTGGTTGCCACGATGTTGGCGGCGTCCAGGCCGTACTTGTGCAGGAGCTCGGCACCCGGACCGGACTCGCCGAAGGTGTCATTGACGCCGATCTTCTTAAGCGGCGTCGGGCACTGCTCGCACAGAACGTCGGCGACGGCGCTACCCAGGCCGCCGATTACGGAGTGCTCCTCGACGGTCACGACGTGGCCGGTCTTGGTGGCGCTCTTGACGATCAGGTCGGCGTCGATGGGCTTGATGGTGTGCATGTTGATGACCTCGGCGTCGATGCCCTCGGCAGCGAGCTGCTCGGCGGCCTCGAGGGCCTCACCGACCATCAAACCGCAGGCGACGATGGTCACGTCGGCGCCCTCGCGCATGACGATACCGCGGCCCAGCTCGAACTTATAGGTCTCGGGGTCGTTGATAACCGGCGAGGCCAGACGGGCAAAGCGCATGTACACGGGGCCGTCGCACTCGTAGGCGGCGCGCGTCACGGCGCGGGCCTCGACATCGTCGGCCGGAACGATCACAGTCATGCCGGGGATGACGCGCATCAGGGCGATATCCTCGCAGCACTGGTGCGTGGCACCATCCTCGCCCACCGAGATACCGGCGTGCGTGGCACCGATCTTAACGTTGAGGTGCGGGTAGCCGATGGAGTTACGAACCTGCTCAAAGGCGCGACCGGCAGCGAACATGGCAAAGGTACTCGCGAAGGCAACACGACCGGTGGTCGCGATACCGGCGGCGACGCCCATCAGGTTGCTCTCGGCAATGCCCACATCGAAGAAGCGGTCGGGGCAGGCCGCCTTAAACTTACCGGTCTGCGTGGCGGCGGCCAGATCGGCGTCGAGGACCACAAAGTCATCGTGCTCGTTGGCGAGCTCGACGAGGGCCTCGCCGTAGCTTACGCGCGTGGCGATTTTCTTGACGTCTGCCATCCTAGAGCTCCTCTCCGGCGGCCGTGAGCTCTGCCATGGCCTGCTCAAACTGTTCATCATTGGGGGCCTTGCCGTGCCAACCAACCTGGTTCTCCATAAAGGACACGCCCTTGCCCTTTGTGGTCTCCGCGATAATGGCAGTAGGCTGACCCTTGGTGGCGCGAGCCTCGGCAAAGGCGGCGCGGATCTGATCGAAATCGTTGCCGTCGGCAAGCTCCACCACGTGGAACTTAAAGGCGCGGAACTTGTCGGCGAGCGGCATGGGGTCGTTGACCTCCTCGACGGGACCGTCGATCTGCAGGCCGTTGTGGTCGACGATCACACAGAGGTTGTCGAGCTGCTGGTTGCCGGCAAACATGGCGGCCTCCCAGACCTGGCCCTCCTCGCTCTCGCCATCGCCCAGCAGGGCGTACGTGCGATAAGTATCGCCCCAGTGCTTGGCGGCAACGGCCATGCCCACGGCGGCGGAGATGCCCTGGCCGAGCGAACCGGTGGACATGTCAACGCCCGGGGTGTCGTTCATGTTGGGATGACCCTGCAGGTGGCTGCCGATGTGGCGCAGCGTCTCGAGATCCTCCTTGGGGAAAAACCCGCGCTCGGCGAGCACGGCGTACAGACCAGGCGCGCAGTGGCCCTTGGAAAGCACAAAGCGATCGCGGTCGGCCTTGCGGGGATCGGCCGGGTCGACGTTCATTTCCTCAAAGTACAGATAGGTCATGATGTCGGCAGCACCGAGCGAACCGCCCGGATGGCCGGACTTGGCAGCGTGCACGCCGGTGACGATGCCCTTCCTTACCTCGTTGGCAACCTTTTTGAGCTCTTCGTCGCTCATTGTGCCTTCCTTTCATCCTCTTTAGACAAGATGCGCACGGCACAGAAGGTAGTCCCAGCCCGGCCGCGATGCACGTACGCCATCCATTATGCGGGAAAGTGAAGGCTTTACCAGAGTTTTTATCAGTATTTGAACAATTGAGCAGGCAGACGCCCTGATGAAACGGTTTATCAATGTGAACGTCTTTTGGATGCGGACCCGTTCCAGTCTACGCGCTGATGTCCTTAAAGCCCTCGCCGAAGGTTTCCGTGACATCGGCAACGGTCACGATGGCGTGCGGATCGCGTTCGCGCACGATGGTCTTAAGGGTGTTGAGCTCACGACGGCTCACAATCACCATGATCACCGGCTTCTCGGCGCCCGAATACATGCCGGTCGCCCTAAACTTGGTGCAGCCGCGGCCCAGGCCGTACATGATGTCGGCCGCGATATCGGGGAAATTGTCCGAGATGATGAGCACCATACGGCGCTTGTTGCCGCCATCGACCACGGCATCGATCACATAACCGCTAATGACCATCGAAAGGCCGGCGTACAGCGCGTTTTCGATCGAGAACACCGGGGCCGACAAGGCGCACACGGCAACATCGATCGCCATGACGGTTGAGCCCACCGGCAGTGACGTATTGCGCGAGATAATCTGGCCGATGGTGTCAGAACCACCGGTATTGGCGCCGGCACGCAGCACCATGCCGTAGCCAATGCCCGTAACGATACCGCCCCACATGGCCGGCAGCATCAGGTCGGCATGGGCTAGCGGTGCCACAAACGGGGCAAACAGGTCGGTGAAAAAGCCCAGCAGCACAAAGCCCGTCGCCGTCTGCACCACATAGAACATACCGCCCGCGCGCATAACCACCAGCAGCAGCAAGGCGTTCATCACGATAGTCTGGATGCCGACGGGAAGCGACACGCCGTGCGAGGCGCCGACCGCCTGGATAATGGTGGCAAGACCTGTAACGCCGCCGGCAGCGAGGCCATTAGGGATCAAAAACAGGTCGGTCGCGACGGCTGCCAGGGCGCACCCCAGCATAATCTGGGGCAGGTCGTGGAAGAAGTTCATCGAAAGAATGCGCTTGATGTCCAGACGATATGCCATGCTACCTCCCTCAAAAAAGCGCACCCAAACGGATGCGCTTTGAACTTCTTACTCTATTCGATTCTAGCGATTCGCCGGACAAAAACCACCCCTGTGCTGGGTTTATTCTGGATGCGAACCCGTCCAACCGATGGGTTTTGCCACGGCCGAAGCCATCCAGCGACTTATGCGTCCGGCGTTTCCGCATCGGCATTGCCGGTTGCCCAACGATGGTAGCCAATAACAAACGGGTCCAGGTCGCCATCGTCAAGAACGGCCTCGACATTGCTGGTCTCCACACCCGAGCGTAAATCCTTGACCATCTGGTACGGGTAGAGCACGTAGCTGCGAATCTGGTTGCCAAAACCAATCGTGGTCTTGGGTCCGCGGATCTCATCGAGCGCCTCGGCGCGCTTCTCGAGCTCAATCTCGTACAGACGAGCCTTGAGGATCTGCATGCACGCGGCCTTGTTCTGGATCTGGCTGCGCTCATTTTGGCAGGTAACCACAATGCCGCTGGGGAAATGCGTCACGCGCACGGCGGAGTCGGTGGTGTTGACGCCCTGACCGCCCGGGCCACTCGCGTGGTACACGTCCACGCGGATGTCATCAGGACTGATCTCGATGTCGATATCATCGGGTAGCACGGGGATGACCTCGACGCCGGCAAACGTGGTCTGGCGGCGCTTCTTGTCGTCGGTGGGGCTAATGCGCACCAAGCGGTGGACGCCGGCCTCGGCGCGCAGCATGCCGAATGCGTCCTTGCCCTCGACGGTAAAGGTAGCGCGGTCGATGCCGATGACCTCGGCCGCGGGACAGTCGTTGATGGTGACCTTCCAGCCGCGACGCTGGCAGTACTTCATGTACATCTTAAAGAGCATGAAGGTCCAGTCCTGGGCCTCCAGACCACCCTGTCCGGGCTTGATGGTCACAATGGCATCGCCGTGATCGAACTCACCGGTAAACCAGCTCGAAAGCTCAAGCTCGTCGATGGCACGGGCAAGGCGCTCTGCCGTAGCGGCAGCTTCCTCGCGCAATGCAGCGGCGTCGGGGTCATCCCCCATCTCCTCGGCAAGCTCCAGCGCGGCGCGGGCATCGGAAAGCTCGCCGCGCGCGGTGTCCACGGCAGCGATATCTTCCTTGGTGCGCGCGATCTCCTCCATGGTGGCACGGGCAGCGTCGGCATCATCCCAAAAGCCGGGGGCCACGCTTTTAGCCTCGAGCTCAGTCACGCGCGTGCGCTTTTCGTCCAAATGGAGATACGACTCGACCTCGCCGAGCCGGTCCGCAAACGCGTCCAGCTCGGCGGGCGTTACCTCTAAAGCCTCAGCCATTAACGATTCCTGCCGTGGCAGTACTTAAACTTCTTGCCGCTACCGCAGGGGCACGGGTCGTTGCGGCCCACGTTGACGTACGGATCGTCGCTCTCGGACTTGCGATAGGTGGTCACCTTGCCACCGTTGTTGACGGCAGCCGGTCCGCCTTGGACAGCCGTGCGGGCCTGCACCTGCGCCTGCTTGCGCAGCACCGAGTCGCCGTTGTCGCCATCGACCTCGGCGGGACCGGAGAAGCGCGCACCCTCGAGCGCGGGCTCCTCCTTGTGCTCCACGGCACGCGGGGCAGCCTTGATCTCGATGCGCAGAACCGTGCGCAGGTAATCCTCGTACATGGTGTCGACGAGCATCTGGAACGCGCCGTAGGCCTCGGTCTTGTACTCGACCAGCGGGTCGCGCTGGCCAAAGCCGCGCAGGCCGATGCCGGTCTTGAGGTAGTCCATCTCCTGCAGGTAGTTCATCCAGCGGGTATCGATGACGCGCAGCATAACCTGGGTGTTGAGCTCGCGCATCAGGTCCTCGCCCAAGCGCTCGGCCTTCATGTTGTAGCACTTCTCTACGTAAGCCAGGACATCGGCAGCCAGGGCCTCATAATCCTCGTCGGGGAACTTCGGCGTATCGATGTGGCCGGTGAGCTCCACAACCCACTTGCGCAGGCCCTCCAGGTCGCGCTCACCATCGTGACTGTCCTTGGTGCAGAACTCCTGCACGCAGCGGTACACGGTATCGTGCATGACCTCGGTGATGTGGTCGGTCAGATCCTTGCCGTCCAGAATCTTATTGCGCTCGGCGTAGATGACCTGGCGCTGCTTGTTCATGACGTCGTCGTACTCAAGGACGCTCTTACGCATGGAGAAGTTGATGCTCTCGACCTTGTGCTGGGCGCTCTCGACGGCCTTGGAGATGATCTTGTGCTGGATGGGCATGTCGTCGCCCATGTCGGCCGTAACCATCATCTTGGAGACGCGGTCCATCTTGTCGCCCCCGAACAGGCGCATGAGGTCGTCCTCGAGCGACAGGTAGAACTGGGTCTCGCCCGGATCGCCCTGACGGCCGGAACGGCCACGCAGCTGGTTGTCGATGCGGCGGGACTCATGGCGCTCGGTGCCGATAACGGTCAGGCCGCCGGCGGCAAGCACGCGCTCGCGCTCGGCCTTGCAGGTCTCCTTGGCTTCGGCGTTAAACTGCTCGAGCTGCTCGGGCGTCACGTCCTCCATGGTCAGGCCCTCGTACTCCAGGCGCTCGCGCACCAGCTCGTCGGGGTTGCCGCCCAGCAGGATGTCGGTACCACGACCGGCCATGTTGGTGGCGATGGTCACGGCGCCGTAGCGTCCGGCCTGGGCAACGATGTGGGCCTCGCGCTCGTGATGCTTGGCGTTGAGGACCTCGTGTGCGATGCCGCGCTTGGTAAGGGCGGCGGACAGCTTCTCGGAGCTCTCGATGGAGACGGTGCCCACCAGGACCGGTTGGCCCTTGGCGTGACGACGCTCAACGTCGTCGGCAACGGCGTTGTACTTGGCCTGAATGGTGCGGTACACCAGGTCCTCGTGGTCCACGCGCTGCACGGGCTTGTTGGAGGGGATGACCTCGACGGGCAGCTTGTAGATCTCGCGGAACTCGGCGTCCTCGGTAAGCGCCGTACCGGTCATGCCAGAGAGTTTGTCATACAGACGGAAGTAGTTCTGCAGGGTGATGGTGGCCAGGGTCTGGTTCTCCTCGCGTACGAGCACGCCCTCTTTGGCCTCGATGGCCTGGTGCAGGCCCTCGGAGTAACGGCGGCCTTCCATAATGCGGCCGGTGAACTCGTCGACGATCTTGACCTCGCCGTTGGTGACCACGTACTGTTTATCGCGGTGGAACATGTACTGGGCCTTCAGCGCCTGCTGCAGGTGGTTGACCAGCTGGCCGGAGAGATCGGCATAGATGTCATCGATACCCAGGCGGCGCTCGATTTTCTTAAGGCCGCGCTCGGTGGCGGCGATGGTATGCTTGGCCTCGTCCATGACGTAGTCGCCCGTGGGTTCAGCATCCTCGGTGGCGGTGAGCATGTCGTGCGACACGTCCTCGCCGCGCTCAAGGCCACGCACGGCACGCGCGAAGTCCTTGTAGGTGCTGGCGGACTTAGTGCCGGCACCCGAGATAATGAGCGGCGTCCTGGCCTCATCGATCAGGATGGAGTCGACCTCGTCGACGATGGCGTAGTTGTGGCCGCGCTGTACGCGCTGCTCGGGACGGGTAACCATGTTGTCGCGCAGGTAATCGAAACCGAACTCGGAGTTGGTGCCGTAGGTGACGTCTGCCTGGTAGGCCGGACGCTTGAGCTCGAGCGGCATGTTGTTCTGGAGCAGACCGACGGTCATGCCCAGGTACTTATAGATGCGGCCCATCCACTCAGAGTCGCGCTTGGCAAGGTAATCATTGACAGTAACGACGTGTACGCCTTTGCCGGCAATAGCGTTGAGATAGCCGGCCAACGTGGAGACGAGGGTCTTACCTTCGCCAGTCTTCATCTCAGCAATGTGGCCCTCGTGCAGTGCCATGGCGCCAATGAGCTGCACGTCAAAGTGGCGCATGCCCATGGTGCGCTTGGAAGCCTCACGCACGGTGGCAAAGGCCTCGGGAAGCATGTCGTCGAGCGACTCGCCGTTGGCGTAACGCTCGCGGAACTTATCGGTCTGGCCGCGGAGCTCCTCCTCGGTCATCTTCTCAAACTGGGGCTCAAGACCGTTGATCTGGTCGACGATCTTGTAGTAGCGCTTAAGGTCCTTATCGGATCCAAAGGACAGCAGCTTTGACATGAATCCCATGTGGTTTTCCTTTTTGGCCATCGCCCACGCCGTGCAGCTGCGGGCGAGTTAAACACAGATGATTGTACTTTAGCCAAACAAGGCGCGGCCTATACGGTCGAGCTCGACCGCCACGTAATAACTACGACCAACCTGCCACAATGGGACAGGTTAATTTTGGCAGGTCTATCTGGGCAAACGCCGCCTCTCTGCCATGTGGTGCCATGGGGACAGGTTAGTTTGCACTAATTTAAAAAGAAAAAGGGCCGCGCACCCAAACGGATGCGCGGCCCTCATGCCATGAATGCGAGTGTGTCCTCGGCGAGCTATTTACTCAGCAGCCTCGGTGGTCTCGGCCTCGGCAGCGGCCTCCTCGACGGGAGCCTCTGCGGGAGCCTCGGCGGCCTGCTTGGCAGCCTCCTCGGCAAACTTAGCGGCACGCTTAGCCTTCTCGGCAGCCTTAGCCTCAGCGGCGGCCTTGCGAGCGGCCTCGGCCTCAGCAGCCTTGGCGGCCTTGGCAGCCTTGGCCTCCTCGGCCTTCTTGAGCTGGGCGGCAGCGGCGCCACCGAACTTGTCGGCGAAGCGCTGGACGCGTCCACCGGTGTCGACGAACTTCTGCTGGCCGGTGTAGAACGGGTGGCACTCGTTGCAAAGCTCGACCTTCATCTCAGACACGGTAGCGTGCGTCTTGAAGGTGTTGCCGCAGGAGCACGTCACCGTGCACTCGACATACTGGGGATGGATACCCTGCTTCATGGTAGGACTCCTTATTGGTCAGGCGCTGGTTACCGATCAGCGCATAAGGCGTCTTGGTTTCCGACCAAGACAACAAACTCGGCTATGGTACCACGGCGCCGCGTGTCCCACAAAAGGTTCACGGTCTTTTAAGCACAACATGAGCTGGCCCTTGAATATCAGCTTCATCCGAACACTCCCCCACATTCATCCTTCGTATGTATCGAGGTATTCCTGCTTGAGCGTCTGCGAGGACGACTTGATCTTTTCCACGAGCGTGCCGGCCTCGATGAAGTAGAACGAGTTGGTGAGGTCTGCCAGGTCGTCGAGCAGGTGGCTTGAGATGAGCACGCTT
>JAXKEA010000024.1:0-10849 GCA_036551635.1 Collinsella sp. | reverse complement strand
CGAACCCGGAAGCTAAGCCCCATCGCGCCGAGAGTACTGCGGGGTCAGCCCGTGGGAGGCCAGGGCGCCGCTGACCGGTGGACGGCACCGAGCCGTACGCTTGAACTGAGAAGGGGAGGCCTCGCGGCCTCCCCCTTTTTTTGCGTTTATTGGGCGTAAATGACTCTATTACATCAGACGATCTTATCGTTTTTGGTATTGAGCCTTTATTTAAAGAAGATAAATCGAATAACAAGGACAACTGCTATGGCCACAATGATCAAAAGCAGGAGTGTCAGTCGATGCTTCTTGCGTCGTTTACTTGACGAAACGAAGATCGATTTTCCTTGTTTTGGCGTTTCGAGATAGCGAGCCGAATGCGTCAAGGTTTGCTTTGGTCGAGGACCTCTTTGTTGATGAGCGGCGGATGCTTTCATCGGCTCATCACTAGCTGCGCTGTTTTTAGATAATGGTGCGTCTTTCAGATATACAGGGTCTCCCGAGGCGACGCCCATATGTTTGCGTCCCGTTTGGGCATCCTCGAGCTTTTGATATCGATTTCTCGTCACATACTCGGGCTCAGGATCATTAATGGGCTCTTGCGAGATGTGGGGGCGATGGAACCGTGGCGGCTGCGTGGAAGTTTCTTCCCCCTGCGTCTGCATAAACATTTTGTTCTGGTTTTGGTCGTCCATGATGCCCTTTAGCTCGTTACCAACAACGTGTACGCGCTCATTGTAAGCCCCTTGTTATTTGTAGCTGCGAACATACTCGTTATTTAAGCTCTGGTTCAAAGAACCTTAACCTTACTAAAACCTGAGTCAATTACACTTAGATATGCTTATAGTACTTGACTCAAAAAACTTTATAGTCAATGTATATATAAGCACTGTGTGGGCATATATATGAGCGTCAAAAGAAGTCCCAGTCACCTAGAAGATGGCTCGGCAGTCCTAAAAGGAGTGGTAAACATGGCAAGCATGGTTCCTTATCGTTCGGTTTTTGGCGTTCGTCCTTCTGCTAGCTCGCTGTTCGATCTGTTTGATGATATGACCGACCTTGCAAACAACTCGATTGCTTCCAAGGCGTTTCCCGTTGACGTTGAGGATAAGGGCGACGGCTATGAGGTCAAGGCTTATCTGACCGGCGTTGCCAAGGACGATATCGATGTCGAGCTTAACGAGGGCCGTCTGTCCATTAGCGTGAATGTCGAGGAAGACGAGGAGAACGAGGGCAAGAACTTCCTGCAGAAGGAGTTCAGCTCGTACAGCGCGACGCGTGGCGTGTATCTAAAGGACGCTTCGAGCGAGGGCCTCTCGGCTAAGTACGCTGACGGCATCCTGACCGTTACGGTCCCCAAGATCGTCGAGAAGAAGAACGTTACGAAGATCTCCATCGACTAACTTCGTTGGTGTTCTGCGCTATTAAAAGACAGCAAAAGGGGCTGGGAAGCGATTCTCGGCCCCTTTTGCTGTCTAGGACAGTCTATTGAATGGTTGCCGGTTGATACTGACTCGCAGGGCGTATCGAGAGTTTTCGCGATCCTTGGAGAAGGGTTGCGGAGCTGCCGACCTCGTCATCCAGGGTTGCGGCCAGAGCCTTGGCATAGCTTTTGACGGTAAGGCTCGGACGATTGTTATCTTGGCTGATATGCATGGCAATGAGCTGTTCGGTGCGATCGGTAACAAGTTCGCGCGCGGCTTCGGCGGCTTGGCCATTGGAGAGGTGTCCCCTTGCAGACAGGATGCGCTCCTGAAGAAAGCGGGGATATTCTCCCTCGCGCAGCATGGTCACATCATGGTTGCTTTCGAGCGCGAGGACTCGACAATCTTTGAGGGTGTTCATGGCTTGGCTCGATAGCTCTCCGGTGTCGGTGGCAAAGCCGATGGAATCATCGAGGGTGTCGAATCGATAGCCGACTGGATTGATGACATCGTGTGACGTTGAGTAGGTTTGCACGTGGATGCCGGCAATGGATAGGGTGTCACCGGGATCGAATTCCTCGACAGGCAGATGCGAAAGATTTTCTTTGCTCGAAAGAGTGCCCCTGCTGGCAAAGAGGGGGCCGTGCCAGTGCTTGCACCAGACATCGAGGCCCTTGATGTGATCGCTATGCTCATGAGTAATGAGAAGAGCCGAGACGTTGTCTGCCGAGAGCCTCAGTTCTGCCATGCGCTTTAATGTCTCGCGGGGAGACAGTCCGTCATCGACCATAATGAGCCCCTGCGGGCCCTCGATGAGTGCGCAGTTGCCTTTAGAGCCACTGCCGAGGATATGAAGGTGCAGGCAAGACATAAGATTCCAAAGGATACAATGGGTGCGGACGAATAAAGGAGGAAGCGAATGCCAACGGTATCACAGCATTACGGACACCATGCCGTGCCTGGGGCAGTCGATGAGACCCGGACGAGGCAGCAGGCAGCTCCTGTCGTGCTCATGGTATCAGGCGGCGCGGACTCGACGGCACTGCTTCTTATGGCGTGCACATCAAAGCTGGATATCCAAGACGGACGCGGTGTTGCCCCCATTGCTCGCGAGCGCCTGCATGTGCTGCATGTAAACCATCATCTGCGCGGCAAGGCGTCCGATGGCGACGAGGCCTTTGTGCGTGAGCTCTGCGCGCAATATGGTTTACCGCTGTGTGTGGAGCACGCTTATTTTGATGGGGAGTCGGGCAATATTGAGGCCGCGGCCCGCGAGGTGCGCTATGCCGCGGCGCGGAGGTATGTTCGCGAACTCTGCGCCCAGACGGGGGCGCCGCGAACGGCGGCTCGTATCTGCACCGCGCACACGTCTTCGGATCGCGCGGAAACGTTTTTGATGAACGCGATTAAGGGTTCGGGGCCCGCTGGTCTATCGAGCATTCCTCGCCGGAGGAATATCGTGGTGCGTCCCTTGCTCGACCTAACTCATGGCGAGCTTGTGGGCTATCTACAGGTACATGGTCAGCCGTGGCGTGAAGACGAGAGCAATGAGGATATCTCGTATCTGCGAAACTACGTGCGCCATCGGGTAATGCCAGTGGTGGCACAGCGTAATGCGAGCGTGTGCAAGACGATTGGCGCCGCCTGTGAGATCTTGGGTGACGAAGACGCGTTTCTATCCCAGCTGTCGGCGCAGGCGTTTCGAAGCTGCCTGCGCAAGGAGGCGGCGGGCGCGCTAGTGCTCGATGCCAGACGCCTTGCTGCGGCCGAGGTGGTAATCGCGCGGCGCATCGTGCGACTGGCGATTAAGCGCATCGATCCGGACGCTCGTCCAGAGATGCGACATGTGGAGCGAGTCCTTTCCTGCGTTGCCGAGGGCGCCGGCTCGGTCACGCTTCCGGCGGGGATTGACGCACGCATTGAGTTTGGCATGCTGGCGTTTAAGGCGCCGGCGGCTCGCGAGGGCCTGGTCGCGGACTGGGTTACCGTACCCGGTCGTTTGCCGTTGGGCGGGGGACGTATGCTGGTCACAGAACCGATGGCCGTTGAGCCGGGATGCGATATCGTGCGTCGCGCCCGTGAGCTTGCGGCTGCCGGGGAAGTGACAGCTTTGGTAGACGCGGCTGCCCTGGGTTTTGCCGACAGCGATAGTGAGCGGATCCTGGCGGGCTCGCGTGGCAAGATCCCTGTCGAGGCGCGATTGGCGCGCCTGTGGGTGGACGGTCCCGCACCGGGAGACGTGATGTGCCCGTTAGGGATGAGTGGCCGAAGCAAGAAAGTATCCGACTTGCTAGGCGAGGCTCGCATTCCCGTTTCCGAGCGCGCCGGCGTGCCCATGGTGAGGACGGCGCCGGGAGGTGCCGTGGTGTGGGTCGCCGGAGTTCGCGCGGACGAGCGTTTTAAGTGCACGGCCGCAACGCGCGTGGCATATCTGCTTCGTGTGGTCGATGCGGAATAGCGTCCTACGCCAGCTATTCTGTGCGGCGTTGACGGTATTCCCGCGCTGATGGTGCGCGGGCTGGAAAATATACCCCGTGCGCTGCTAGAATGTGTAGTTCGCGTCCATACGGCGGTGTGTGGGCGATTAAGCACAAGAAAGGGTTGTCATGGCTTCTCAACATCCGGATATCGAGAAGGTTCTGTTTACGCAGGAGGATATCGACGGCATCGTTTCTCGCCTGGGCGAGGAGATCACTCGCGACTACGCGGGTAAGGATCTGGTGCTGATCGCGGTTCTGCGCGGTGCCGTTGTCTTTATGGGCGACCTGATGCGCAAGATTGAGCTACCGACCAACATCGATTTCATGGCTGTTTCGAGCTATGGCGACGGTGTGAAGTCTTCGGGCATCGTGCGTATCATTAAGGATCTGGATATCGACATCCGTGGTCGCGACGTGCTGATCGTCGAGGACATTCTGGACTCGGGCCTGACCCTCAAGTACCTGATGAAGAACCTCGAGAGCCGCAAGCCCGCTTCGCTGGAGGTCGCTGCCTTCCTGTGGAAGGACGTTGAGGACCGCACCTCGGCCATCACGCCCAAGTATGTTGGAACCCATTGCCCCGATGCCTTTGTGGTGGGCTACGGCCTCGACTATGCCGAGCGCTATCGTAACCTTCCGTATCTGGGCATTTTGAAACCGGAGGTTTATTCGTAAGATGCCCGACGACCATAACGATAACAATTCCCAGACTCCCCGGGAGCCTAAGATCCCGGGGATGCCCGGAGGCAAGAAGCCCACGCGTACGGGCTGGCTGTATTTTCTTTTGGCTTGCGCGCTTCTGGGCTATGCCTTCTTTAATATGGGTTCCGGCTTTGCCAGCTCCAGCAATACCGTTAAGCTCGCGACGAGCGAGATGGTCAGCGCCATCAAGCAGGATTGCGTCGAAGATCTGACCTATACGGTTCAAGACGGAAGCGTGACGGGTCATTACTGGAAGACAAAAAAGGACAAGGGCGATACGAGCGAGCTCAAGAGCTTCTCTTCGACCTATGTCGGCTCCGATTCGCTTGCCGAGCTCATGGCGGAGCACCCCGATACCAAGTACATCGTCAACACCAACGATCCCGATTTTTGGGGCGACTTGGCGATGAGTGTGCTTCCGACGATCGCCCTTATCGCCATCATGTTCTACTTTATGCGCCAGATGATGGGCGCCAACAACAGGAACATGCAGTTTGGCAAGACCAACGCCAAGACCAACGAGGCCACACACCCCAAGGTCAAGTTTGAAGACGTTGCCGGAGTGGACGAGGCAGTCGAGGAGCTCGAGGAGATCCGTGACTTTTTGAGCGATCCGGATCGCTATCGCAAGCTGGGCGCCAAGATCCCGCGTGGCGTGTTGCTGGTTGGCCCTCCGGGCACCGGTAAAACGCTGCTGGCCAAGGCCGTTGCCGGCGAGGCGGGCGTGCCGTTCTTTAGCATCTCGGGTTCCGACTTTGTCGAGATGTTCGTAGGTGTCGGCGCCAGCCGTGTGCGTGACCTCTTTAAGGAGGCCAAGTCCCAGGCCCCGTCGATCATCTTCATCGATGAGATCGATGCCGTGGGACGTCAGCGCGGAGCTGGCTTGGGCGGCGGTCACGACGAGCGCGAGCAGACGCTCAACCAGCTGCTGGTCGAGATGGACGGCTTTGAGGAAAGCGAGTCGGTCATCCTGATCGCCGCCACCAACCGCCCCGACATTCTGGATCCGGCGCTGCTGCGTCCCGGTCGTTTTGACCGTCAGGTTACGGTCGACCGTCCGGATGTGAAGGGCCGCGAGCAGATCTTGCGCGTGCATGCCGAGAACAAGCCGATGGACGAGGACGTTAAGTTTGAGAAGCTCGCCCAGATGACCGTTGGCTTCACTGGTGCCGATCTGGCAAATCTGCTCAACGAGTCTGCGCTGTTGGCTGCCCGCCGCCATCGTTCCGTGATCTCGATGGACGAGGTCGAGGAATCGATGGAGCGCGTGATTGCCGGACCGCAGCGCAAGGGTCGCGTGATGACCGAGGCCGAGCGCACCACGATTGCCTACCACGAGAGCGGTCACGCCCTGGTGGGTCACATCCTGGAGCACTCCGATCCGGTCCACAAGATCTCGATCGTCAGCCGCGGCCAGGCGCTGGGCTACACGCTGCAGCTTCCGCAGGAGGACCACTTCCTCAAGACCAAGAACGAGATGCTCGACGAGCTCGCCGTGTTCTTGGGCGGTCGCGTTGCCGAGGAGCTCATGTGCGATGACATCACGTCGGGCGCGAGCAACGATCTGGAGCGCGCAACCAAGATGGCGCGCGAGATGGTCACGCGCCTGGGCATGAGCGAGGAGCTGGGCACGCAAGTGTTTGGCGAGGCGCAACATCAGGTGTTCCTTGGTCGCGATTACGCCGATCACCAGGATTACTCCGAGGAGACGGCGCGCCGCATCGATATCGAGGTCCAGCGCATTATGCGTGAGGCCCATCGTCGTGCGGTCGAGATTCTGGACGCCCGTCGCGATCAGCTCGATCTGATGGCGAAGGTGCTGCTTGAGCGCGAGACCGTCGAGGGCGACGCCGTGAACGCCCTGCTCGACAACGAGTGGAATGCCTACCTTGAGCGCGAGGGCGATATCCTGGCGGCCAAGGAGGAGCGCAATGCCAAGGCGGCCGGCATGCCGACCAAGAAGCGCGTGCCTCGAATGAGCGAGGAGGAGCTGGCGGCTGATGCCGCGGCCTTTGCGCAGGCGGCCATGCAGGAGGATGCCGAAGCCGCATCCGATGATGCTGACGATGACCATGCCGTCGTCGATGCCGACACCGACGCCGACAAATAGTCTTTGTGGCGAAAGCCTCCGCGGGGAAACCTGCGGAGGCTTTTTCTTTTGAGCGATATGGGGCCGTCTGTTGATTGGGGACAGACTTAAATGAGCGTTTTCACGCATTTAAGTCTGTCCCCAATCAACATTGCTGCGGCACTTTGCTCGGCTAAAGCGTACAATAGCGCCTATGCGAAAGGGGAACAGATGATCAACGAAACTATGTATGCTCGCGGTGCGGAAAGCTCCATCATCCGTGAGATTTTTAGCTATGGCCTTGAGCGCAAGGCGCAGATCGGTGCGGAAAACGTATTCGATTTTTCGCTGGGCAATCCGAGCGTTCCGGCACCCGCTGCTGTGGCGGAGTCCATTAAGAAGGCCCTGGAGCTGCCGAGCGACCAGCTGCACGGCTACACGCCCGCACCGGGCCTGCCGCAATGTCGTGCCGCTGTGGCCGAATCGCTCAACCGCCGCTTTGGCACGAGCTATGAGGGCAAAGACGTCTTTATGACGGTGGGTGCCGCGGCTTCGCTCACCTGCGCGCTCAACGCCGTTACGAATCCGGGCGACGAGGTTATTGTTATCGCCCCGTACTTTCCGGAGTATCGCGTTTGGATTGAGAAGGCCGGCTGCACGTGTGTCGAGGCGCTTGCCAACGAGGACACATTCCAGCTGAGCGTGGATAACGTATTCAAGGCGATCACCGACAAGACGGCAGCCGTCATTATCGACTCGCCCAACAACCCGACCGGTGCCGTATATACGCGCGACACGCTGACGCGACTGGCCAATGTTCTGCGCGAGGCCAACGCTCAGCGCGATCCCGAGAATCCGATTATGCTCATCTCGGATGAGCCGTACCGCGAGATCGTGTACGGTGCCGAGGTGCCTTGGGTGCCCTCGATCTACGAGCACACCGTCGTGTGCTACTCGTATTCCAAGTCGCTGTCGCTGCCGGGTGAGCGCGTGGGGTGGATCTTGGTTCCCAACACCAATCCGCAGGCTGCCCGTCTGATGCCGGCCGTTGCCGGTGCCGCCCGTACGCTGGGCTTCGTGTGCGCGCCGGCGCTCTTTCAGCGCGTAATTATCGACTGCATCGATGAGCCGAGTGACGTTGAGGCCTATGCACGCAACCGCACCGCGCTTACCGACGCACTAGCGGAGTATGGCTACACCTATGTTGAGCCGGATGGCGCGTTCTACCTATGGGTGAAAGCATTGGAGCCCGATGCGAATGCGTTTTGCGAGCGCGCAAAGAAGTATGAGTTGCTTGCGGTTCCCTCGGACAGCTTTGGTATGCCGGGTTGGTTCCGCCTGGGCTATTGCGTGAGCTACGAAACGATTGTCAATTCGCTACCCGCTTGGAAACAGTTGGCGGACGAGTATCGTTAAAAGTAAAGCGCTCTGCCTACAATGTTTTACGTGAAACGGGGTTTGGTGTTAAGCCGGACCCCGTTGTCATGGACGTTGTGTCTTTGGGATGGAGTGGTTTTACGACTATCGAAGGCTATGCGTACAATGAATATAAGCGACGGCCGTGCCAGATAAGGAGACCTGATGCCCTACCTGCTTTCTTGTGACATTCATACCCATACGATGTTCTCTGCGCATGCATATTCGACCATTGAGGAGAATGTGTACTGGGCGGCAGAGCGTGGTCTGCAGGTGCTCGGATCTGCCGACCATTTGAGCTCTATGGTTACGGCTTGCCCCAATGACCTGCGCAGTTACCAGTTCTTTATCAACCAGGATATCTGGCCGCGCATTTGGAGCGGCGTGCTGGTGCTGCGTGGTGCCGAGGCCGATATCGTTTCGCTGGACGGAAGCCTGTTTGGCGAGGACACTCCTGTCACGCTCGATATTGCCGGCGATTCGTACAGCCGTCAGCATTCGCTGTTCGATTTGGTTACGCGTAATTTGGATTATTTGGTTGCGAGCGTGCATAATCCGCAGATTGCTGAGGGCGCGACGCTGGCCCAGACGACCGAGATGTATATCAATGCCCTGGAGCACCCCAAGGTGTTCATGCTGGGTCACACGGGGCGTTCGGGCGTGCCGTTCGATATCGACGAGGTGCTGTTGGCAGCTAAGGCCAAGCACAAGATTATCGAGATCAACAACCATAGTCTTGAACACGGTGTCGACACTGAGCATTGGGCCGTATGCCGCAAGATTGCCGAGCGCTGCGCCGAGCTGGGCGTGGGCATTGGCGTGTCGACCGATGCCCACATTGGCATGGCCATTGGCAAGCTCGATCACGCGCGCAAGATGCTCGACGAGATTCACTTCCCACTGGATTTGATCGTGACGCGCGACCGCGAGACGCTGCTGTGCGAGATGGCGGCAGCCGGCGTGTGCGATCTGCGCAATGGGATGTAGCGGAGTTTATAAACCAAGCGAAGGGGGCGGCCCAGGCGGGTCGCCCCCTTTCTTGTCCCAAAAATCTACTGAGGTTGGTTAGCGGCGTTCGAGGACCGCTACGGTTTCGGTGTGGTCGGTGTGAGGGAACATGTCGACTGGCGTGATCTTGAGCAGGCGATAGCCTCCGTCGAGGAGCTGGTGCAGGTCGCGCTCTTGGGTCACGGGGTTGCAGCTGATATAGGTGATGCGGCGCGGCTTAAGTGCGCAGGCAGCTTCGAGGAACTCGGGCGTGGAGCCGGCGCGCGGCGGGTCGATGGAAAGAACGTCGACGCGTTCGTTGTTGTCGGCGGCATCCAGGATGTAGTCGGTGGCGTCGTCGGCCATAAACCAAGCGCTGCGGGTGAGGCCGTTGAGCTCGGCATTGCGACGTGCGTCGGCAATGCCCGCCGGGTTGCGCTCAACGCCGAGCAGCATAATGCCGATACCCTTGTTCTGGGCATCTTTAGCTGCGCAAAGACCGATGGTACCGCTGCCACAGTAGGCATCCATGAGCACATCGCCCTGGTGCAAATCCATGCCGTCGATAGCGAGCTGATAGAGCAGCTCGGTCTGTTGCGGGTTGGTCTGATAAAACGCGGTGGGGGAGATGTCGAATTCGCAGCCGAGCAGCTGGTCGCGCATGCATTCGGCGCCATACACGATGCGGGTTTCCTCGCCGAGGATGGCGTTGCCGGGGCGTCCGTTGATGTTTTGGGCGACGGTGACGATGCGCGGATCGAGTGCGGCGACAGCCTCAAAGAACTCCTGCGCATGCGGCAAGTCGCGCTGAGCGGTCACGAGCGTGACCATGACCTGGTCGGTACGCCAACCGCAGCGGACGACGGCATAGCGAAGCAAACCAAGATGCTTGTCCTCATTAAAGGCGGGAATATGCAGCCGCTCAGCTTCGCGTGCGATGCCGTTGAGAATCTGACGGGCGCCAGGTGCCTCGACGGGGCATTCGGGTACGGCAACGATCTTGTGCGTGCCGCGCTCAAAGAAACCGCAACGGACAGCGCCCTCCTTACCGGGAGCAAAGGGAGTGGCGGCCTTATGGCGAAAACCGCGCGGCGCAGGATATTTGCCCGGGTCGCCCAGGGTGACACCCATGCCACGAATAGGATCTACAGCAATGCCCTCACGCTCACAAAGCGAAGCAAAAAGCTCCTCCATAGCAGCCTGCTTAGCTGCCAACTGCTTTTTATAAGGACGATTGAGCGCCGTGCATCCGCCACAAGCTCTCATGATGGAACAGGGAGACTTGGGATCCACAGCCTCACGCGCAGACGGAACCGGATTCTTATACGGGCGCTTGGAGCGAGTCTGAGATGCCTTATCCTCGCTCCGACGAGAGCCGGGACGCTTGGCCTTAGCCTTGCCCTTAGCCGACTTACCCTTCGCATTCAGAGACGACTTGGATTTCTTAGAAGATTTTTTCTCCCCCGACCCCTCAGCCGCCTCGATCAAAGCACGACGAGCCTTACGCTCCGCACGAGATTCTGCCATGAATTAACCCCACTAATTTACAAATTGAAATCTGAAAGCATTGTATCGTGCCAAGCTAGCGGACGATATGAAAGCGCCCACTTCATGTCAGTGATAAACCCAACGACGTTTGCCCGCCGGGTGCCGGTGTTAGCGCCGGAATAATTTAGCCAAATATAGTCGGCCGAGATTGACCAATCCCGGCCGACCCATTTTAGCCAACACGCCCGCATCTATGACTTTCCTATCGCATTCCTACATCCCCTCGGGCTGGATCCCCCTCACCT
>JAXKEA010000023.1:0-74251 GCA_036551635.1 Collinsella sp. | reverse complement strand
GGCCTGAACAATCGTCAATATCGGTCGGAGGGGTGGCTTTGTAAAGCCGTTTGTCTCCACCCGCGTAGCGGGTGGTTTAAAGCTGGCCGCTGCGCGGCCAGCAGACTAAAGTCTTGAACAAAAAAGGCGACCGCCCGCGAGGACGATCGCCTTTGTAAATTCTTGTGTTGTTTGTGCTAGGCGCGAGTCTTGATCTCCTCAAGCACCTTGGCCACAAACTCATCAACGCTCATCTGAACGGTCTCGTTGGAGCGATCGCGGACAGAGATGTTGCCGGCCTCGACCTCCTTCTCGCCCAGGATGAGCATGTAGGGCACGCGGTCGATGCTGCGGGCCTCGCGGATCTTGTAGCCAATCTTCTCGTCGCGGTCGTCGCAGACCACGCGAATGCCGGCCTCCTCCAGCTTGGCACACACCTCGTGGGCGTAGTCGCGGCTCTTCTCAGAGACGGGAAGCGCCTTGACCTGAACGGGAGCCAGCCAGGTGGGGAACTTGCCCGCAAAGTGCTCAATCAGAATACCGATAAAGCGCTCGATGGAGCCAAAGCACACGCGGTGCAGCATAATGGGGCGCTTCTTGGTGCCGTCGGCGTCCACGTACTCCAGATCAAAGTTGAGCGGCATCTGGAAGTCGAGCTGGACGGTACCGCACTGCCAGGTACGACCGAGCGAGTCCTCCAAGTGGAAGTCGATCTTGGGGCCGTAGAAGGCGCCGTCGCCCTCGTTGACCTCGTAGTCCATGTGCAGCTGCTCCAGAGCGGTGCGCAGGCCATCCTCGGCGCGAGCCCAGTCCTCGTCCGAACCCATGGAGTCCTCGGGTCGGGTGGAAAGTTCAACGTGGTACTTAAAGCCAAACTTCTGGTACACGGAGTCGATGAGGTTGACCACGCCCACGATCTCGTCGGTCAGCTGGTCGGGACGCACAAACAGGTGGGCGTCGTCCTGGTTAAAGCAGCGCACGCGGAACAGGCCATGCAGGGCGCCGCGCAGCTCGTGGCGGTGCACCAGGCCAATCTCGCCGGCGCGGATGGGCAGCTCGCGATAGGAGTGCGGTTTGGAGGCGTACACCAGCACGCCGCCCGGGCAGTTCATGGGCTTAATGCAGTACTCTTCGTCGTCGATGACGGTGGAGTACATGTTGTCCTTATAGTGGTCCCAGTGGCCCGAGGTCTTCCACAGCTGCTTGTTCATGATGAGCGGCGTGGAGATCTCCACGTAGCCGGCCTTGTGGTGGATCTCGCGCCAGTAGTCCAGCAGCGTGTTCTTAAGGATCATGCCGTTGGGCAGGAAGAACGGGAAGCCGGGGGCCTCGTCACGCATCATAAAGAGGTCCATCTCGCGGCCGATCTTGCGGTGGTCGCGCTTCTTGGCCTCCTCCAGCATGTGCATGTGCTCGTCGAGCTCTTCCTTGGTGGCAAAGGCGACGCCGTTGATGCGGGTGAGCATCTTGTTGTCCTTGTCGCCCTTCCAGTAGGCGCCCGAGACGCCGGTGAGCTTAAAGGCCTTGAGCGCCTTGGTGTAGCAGATGTGGGGGCCGACGCACATGTCGATGTAGTCGCCCTGCTGGTAGAAGGTGATGCGGGCGTCGTCGTCCAGGTCGCCAATGTGCTCGACCTTGTACTTCTCGCCGCGCTCCTCCATAAGGGCGATGGCCTCGGCGCGGGGCTTCTCGTACACGGAGAACTTGAGGTTCTCCTTGACGATCTTTTTCATCTCTGCCTCGATCGCGGGGAAGTCGTCCTCGCTGATCTTGACGCCCTCGGGCAGGTCGACGTCGTAGTAGAAGCCGTTGTCGGTCGCGGGGCCGTAGGCAAAGTCGGCCTGGGGGTACAGGCGCTTGATGGCCTGCGCCATGATGTGCGCGGCAGAGTGGCGGATGACGTGCGTGACCTCGTCCTGCGGGAGCTCAGCCACCGAACCGTCATTGTAGAGTGCCTTCATGGGTATGTTTTCTCCTCTCGGATGCCTGATGCAAGTGCGTGCGATGCGCTCGGCGTTTTTGACTTGCATCATTATAGGCAGGTTGCCTTGGTATACAAGCGCCCGCCGCACCTTAATGGCACGGCGGGCGATTTTCTACGCATGCTTCATCGTGTGGGCGCGGGGTGTGGGGCGCACGTGGCTTGCGGCGTGCCCGTGGCTTGCGGCCGGCCAGGCGATGGATGCGTTACTGGATGCGAGTTCGGCAGTAGGGGCAGACCTTCCAGTGCGCATCGAGCGGGCGATGGCAGCTGGGGCACACGTTGCGAACCTGGGTGTCGCACACGGGGCAGACAACGAAGTCCTTCTCGATGGGCGCACCGCACTGCGGGCAGGTGCCGTACTGGGCAAGCTGGCGCTCGCGCAGGGCCATGTCCAGCTCCTGCTCCTCGCGGTCGGACGCGTAGGAGTGCGGGCGCAGGACCAGGTAGGCGATGAGGCCTACAAACGGGATGAGGGCGATGATGCCCCATGCCACGTAGGCGCTGGCGCCGCGGCGGCGAGCGTCGATAAACACATAGACGACCGACAGCACATACAGGGCGATGATAAAGCCAACGAAGGCATAGACGACGCCCATAAGCTGCGGCGACATGAGCTCGGAGATGTACTTGGACATTACGGGTACCTTTCGGAATATTTACAGTCCTATCAAGTTTACCACGGGGTTTGTTTATATGGGAATACGGCTGGGTACGGGGCCGGCGCGGACACAAACATCTCAATCTGTAACAGTTAGGAGCGGAATCCGGGTCTAGATGTTATGGATCGAGACAGAAGAATCTCTCCCCGACTTCAATCTCGATCTGTAACATCTTGGACCTCAAAAACCCTCTTACTGTTACAGATCGAGACGAACGGTTGCCGTAGTTGTCGGTAGACGAGGTTGTCGACGTTGCCGGGTCTCCCCTCGCCTGCCGTTGGCGGGTGTTGCGGGGCTGTTCACCGCATTGCCGCCGCGCTGGGAGCACGCAGACCGTAGGATGGTCTTATTGACAGCCTGTCAACTTGTCTGGGAGGCACCGTGGCAGAAACGTTTGATATCGCAATTGTGGGCGCGGGCATCACGGGATGCGCCATCGCGCGGCAGCTCGCGAGGTTTGACCTTTCCATTTGCGTGGTCGAGGCGGCTAACGATATTGCGCTAGGCGCGTCGAAGGCCAACGGCGGCCTGGTGCACGCCGGCTACGATCCTGCGCCGGGCACGGTAAAGGCGCAGGTCAACGCCCGTGGTTGCGAGCTATATGGCACATGGGCCCAGGAGCTGGGCTTTCTGTTCTGCCGCACCGGGTCGATGGTGTTGGGCTTTAACGACGAGGACCGCGCGCAGCTGGAGAAGCTGCGGTGCAACGGCCTTGCCAACGGTGTGCCCGAGCTGTCGATCGTCGGACCCGACCGCATCCACGAACTGGAGCCGCGTGCCAGTGCCGATGCAACGTGCGCGTTGTGGTGCCCCTCGACTGGGTTTGTCGACCCGTTTGAGGTTGCCATCGCCGCACTGGAGAACGCCGTGACCAACGGCGTGACGTTTATGCGGTCCGCTCCGGTGGAAGCGATTGAAGTCGCAGGCTCAGGCGACGACGCGCGCTTTACGCTGGCGACCCCCGCTGGCAACGTGCGCTGCCGCTACTTGATCAACGCCGCGGGCAACGGCGCAGCCGAAATCTCGCATATGGCGGGCGCCGAGGAGTTTCAGATGGTCTGGCGTCAGGGCAACATCGTGGTGCTGGACAAGGAGCCGCGCACGCTCATGCCGCTCTACCCCGTGCCGACGCCGGTGTCGAAGGGCGTTATCGTGACGGGCACCGTGCACGGCAACACCGTGATTACTGCAACGGCCGCCGTGCGCGAGCCGGGCGACACGCAGACCTATACGAGCGATGTGAGCGCGCTGCTGACCGGCGCGCGCAAGCTGGTGCCCGATCTTGATACGCGACGCGTGGTGCGCGCATTTGCCGGCGGGCGTCCGGTCATTCAGGAAACGAACGACTTCTATATTGGACAGTCAGCCGTGGTGCCGGGGCTGTTCCAGGCGGCGGGCATTCAGTCGCCGGGTGTGGCGAGCGCGCCGGCCATTGCCGAGCGCATGGAGCTTGTGATGCGCGAGGCGGGCGTGGAGCTGCACGAGCGGACGGACTGGAACCCAATTCGCCGCGCGCCGGACGATTTTGACCGCGCATCGCTGGCGCGCAAGGAGGAGCTGATCGAGTCCGATCCCGCGTGGGGCCAGATTGTCTGCCGCTGCGAGACGGTGCCCGAGGCCGAGATCGTGGCCGCGATCCGACGCCAGCCAGGCGCGGTCTCGGTCGAAGGCGTCAAGCGCCGCTGTCGCGCCGGCATGGGCCGGTGCCAAAGCGGCTTTTGCCAGAGCCGTGTGGTGACGATTCTTGCTCGCGAGCTGGGCTGCGACCCCAGCGAGGTGCTGTTGGAGGATACCGGATCTTGGCTGGTTGAGGGACCGTTGAAGGGGGTGCGCTAGGATGGCGGAATTCAAATCGAGCGCGATTGATTGCGGCGTCGTAGAAGCCATACAAACGCAAGCCTTCGAAGTAGTCGTTATCGGCGGCGGACCTGCCGGCATGGCGGCCGCGCTGGCCGCGCATAAGGCCGGAGCGCGCGTGGCCATCGTGGAGCGCGAACAGCACCTGGGCGGAATCCTCCGCCAGTGCATCCACCCCGGCTTTGGCCTGTCGCACTTTAAACAGGAGCTCACCGGTCCCGAGTACGCGCAGCGCTTTATCGACCAGGTGCGCTCGACCGACATTGCGCTGTTCCTGAACAGCATGGTGATTGGGATTAATTCGGGCGAGCCTGCAGAAGACACCGCGGTCCATACCGTCACGCTCATGAGCCCTACCGGCATGCTGCAGCTCACCGGACGGGCGGTCGTCCTTGCCATGGGCTGCCGCGAGCGCACCCGCAGCGAGATCAAGATTCCCGGTAGCCGCCCCGCCGGCGTATTTACGGCCGGCTTGGCGCAGCGATACATCAATATCGAGAACCTCATGCCCGGCTCGCGCGCCGTCATTTTGGGTTCGGGAGATATCGGGCTGATCATGGCACGTCGCTGCACGCTCGAGGGGATTTCGGTCGAGGGCGTGTACGAGCTCATGCCGTACGCCAACGGTCTGCGCCGCAACGTTAAGAACTGTCTGGACGACTTTGACATTCCGCTGCATCTGTCCACCACGGTCACGCGCGTGATTGGGCACAACCGCGTGGAGGCCGTCGAGGTAAGCCAGGTCGACGAGCACCTGGCACCCATTCCGGGAACCGAGCGCATTGTTCCGTGTGACACACTGCTGCTTTCGGTGGGCTTGATTCCCGAGAACGAGCTTTCGGTTGCCGCAGGCGTGGAGCTTGACCCGCGCACGCGCGGCGCCGTGGTGGACCAGAGCCTGCAGACGGGCGTGCCGGGCATCTTTGCCTGCGGCAACGTGCTGCACGTGCACGATCTGGCCGACAATGTGACGACCGAGTCCGAGCGTGCCGGTGCGGCTGCAGCGATTTACGCACTGGGTAGCACCGCAGCGGGAGTGCCGGACGCTGGCTGCCAGCTCACGGTCTCCCCCGCCGGCATCGCAGGCTACGCACTGCCGGGCCACATTACGACTGTGGCACTCACCAAACTCAACTTCCGCGTACGCCGGCCGGTCGACGCCGCCCGCGTGCGCATTCTGGCAGGCGACGAGGAACTGTTCGCCGGCAAGGTCCGCCCGTTCAAACCGAGCGTTATGGAAAGCTTCCCGCTGCCGGCGAAGGTCATTCAGCAGGCGCTCGACCTGGGTACCAGCGAAATTGTCCTGTCAGTCGATCCCGTCGAGGAGGCATAAGGCCATGAGCGATACCGTGATCGAAACGCTGCAGTTCAACTGCACGACTTGCCCGTCCGAGTGTCTCCTGACCGTGGAAGTCGAGCGCGACGCCGATGGCAACGTAGCGGAGGTGTGCTCCGTAACCGGCAACAGCTGCCCGCGCGGTAATAAGTTCGCGCACCAGGAGCTCACCTGTCCCATGCGCGTGCTCACCACCACGGTGGCGGTATCCTGCGGCGACGAGGCGCTGCTGCCCGTACGCACGGCCGAAGCCATCCCACTATCACTTCACGCCCAAGCCATGGACCTCATCCGCGGCATGGTCGTCGACGCGCCCATCCGTATGGGCGACATCGTGCTGGAAGACCTTCTCAGCACCAACATCGACCTCATCGCCAGCATGGACATCGACCCAGCCTAAGCAGCCAATTTGGGACGGGCCTCTTTTAGCTACCCCGCCATCCACCCCGCCCCTCCTCAATTGCGGTGAAATAGTTCCTGATTTCCGCCAAAACCCCGGCATCCAGGAACTATTCCACCGCAACTATCCTTGGAATCGGTATTTAGCCTGTGCCTACTTTAGTGCCATTTCAAAACTATGCCGAATTACGGGGCTGATTCGGAGACCCCCATCCATACCGACAATTATCGATTTTTGATAAGCCGTCTACCTGCGGTTTTAATTTCGCGATTGCTCCCATGGTCAAGTACTACAGGTCCAGCCCCGTAATCCGCCATACTTTTGAAACCAGCCCATTTGAGACGAGCCTCTTATGACTCCTTTTGCCTAAACGTTCGCTAGGCTGGCCATGCCAAGAAGTGTCCCGAAGTGCTGGCATAAAAGGAACGTCCCTAGCTGCCGGGCTTGGGATACCATGGTGGCAACCTAGCGAAAGGACGATGTATGGCACATGTCGATGATCAGCGCGTGGCGCGCGTGCTCGATGCGCTCGAGGCTCAGCACCCCGGCGCGCAGCTGCTCGTAAACGACCCGTGGTCGATTTACTACCTGACCGGTTTTTATGCCGATATGTTCGAGCGTTTTTGTGGCGTGCTGCTCGCGCGCGGAAGCGAGCCCGTGATCTTGGTCAACGCGCTGCATCAGCTGCCAGAGTATGACAATGCCCGCGTCGCCTATCACACTGACACCGACGTCGTGACAGACGCCATCGTTCGCGAGGTCAATCCTGCCAAGCCCATCGGCATCGATACCGTTATGCGCTCCGGCTTTTTGATGCCCCTTATGGATCGTCACGCCGCAAGCGAGTTCTTCCTGGGCGACTTTGCCGTCACCGCCGCACGCACCCACAAGGACGCCGCGGAACAGGAGCTCATGCGCGCGTCCTCGGCCGCCAACGACGCCGTGATGGCCGACGCCATCAAGCTCGTTCACGAAGGCGTGACAGAGCGCGAAATTGCAGACCAGATGCTCGGTCTGTACCGCAATCACGGCTGCGAGGGCTTTAGCTTTCCGCCCATCGTAAGCTTTGGCGCCAACGCAGGAGACCCGCATCACGAGCCCGACGGCACCGTACTCAAGCGCGGCGACGTGGCGCTGTTCGACATTGGCGGCCGTTACCGCAACTACTGCTCGGACATGACACGCACATTCTTTTGGGGCGAGCCGGACGAGGAGACCGCACGCATCTACGACATCGTGCGCCGCGCCAACGAGGCTGCCGAGGCGCTCATCGCCCCGGGCGTGCGCATGTGCGACCTGGACCGCGCCGCGCGCGACGTGATTGAGGATGCGGGCTATGGGCAGTACTTTACTCATCGCCTGGGACACTCGATTGGTCTGCAGGACCACGAGCCAGGCGACGTTTCGCTTGTCAACGAGCAAGTCGTAGAGCCGGGCATGACGTTCTCCATCGAGCCGGGCATCTACCTCCCCGGCCACACGGGCGTTCGCATCGAAGACCTTGCCCTGGTCACCGAGTCCGGCGTCGAGATCCTCAACGCCTACCCCCACGATCCAGTCCGCCTAGACTAGCCCCTTCCCAATAGCCCCTCAATAAGTTGCGGTGGAATAGTTCCCAGATTGGCCCACGGAGGCATAATCCAGGTACTATTTCACCGCAACTGCCAAGGGGCCAAGTCGACCAATTTGAAAGCCTAGAGATGCGCCACGAAAACGGCCTATCTACTAAGTTTAACCCGCATGGGTCGACCATGCGGCTCTTTTTTGAAAATCGGCAAGCCTTCTACCTGCGCTTTTGTTTTCGCGATTCTCGGTGTGGTCGAGTGTGACCGGTAAAACGTAGTAGATAGGCCCATTTCGTGGCAAGCGAGTCAACTCGGGGCACAGGGCAGCTAAAAAAGCCCCGTCCCAAATTGACTGCTTTTGAGTTGCGGTGAAATACGGACTGTTTAAGGCTTCAAGCCAAGAAAACAGTCCGTAGTTCACCGCAACTGATGAGGGGATGGGTTAGCGCAGCAGGGCGGCTACTTCGCCGGCTAGGGTGATGGTGCCTGCTGCTACGAAAGGCTCGCCCGCGGCATCGAAGGCGGCGAGAGCCTCGGATACGCTGGGGTACACGCCAGCGAGCTTGTCGGCATCAACGAGGGCGGCGAGTTCCTCTGCCGGCAGGGCGCGATCGGAATCGGTCTGCGTCACGACAACGCGCGGGAAGGCCGGAATCAGCACATCGACGATACCAGCTACATCCTTGTCGGCCAGCGCGGCGCACAGCAGCGTGGGGCGATTCTCCACGCACGGGTCGATCTCGTCCAGCGCGCTCACAAAGTTCTCGCAGCTCTGGGGGTTATGGCAGGCGTCAATCAGCTTGAGCGGATCGGTTCCCAGCACATCAAAGCGACCCGGCGTGGGGCAGCCCATGAGCGAAGCGTCGAGCGCCTCATGGTCGAGCTCGCGACCCAAATACCCCTCGCACAGCATAATCGCGCACGAGGCATTCTGCGGCTGATACGCCGGCTTGACCATGCTCGACGTATAGATCGCGCGCGGCGTGGTGCAGCTAAACTCCACCGTATCGCCCACATGCGTCGGCACCTTGGTCGTGGCGTGGCTCACCACGAACGGCACGATGCCGCACTCACGGCAACGGGCATCCATCACGCGCTGAACGCTCGCCTCATGCGTGCCCTCGCCCAGCACAACCAAGCGCCCGGGCTTGATGACCGCAGCCTTCTCCCCCGCAATGGCCTCGAGCGTGTCGCCCAGGATGCGTGTGTGGTCGAGCCCGATGCCGGTGATGGCAACGGCGACGGGATCGGTCGCACTCGTGGCGTCCCAACGCCCGCCCATGCCAACTTCGAGCACGGCGACATCCACAGTTGCCTCGGCAAATACCACCAGTGCGGCAGCCGTCAGCAGGTCAAACGGCGTAATAGTATAGGCGCGCTCCCCCGCCGCCACACGACGAGCATTCACGCGATGCCCCGCCTCGACGGCGGCAGAAACGCCGCGGGCAAACGACTCATCGCTCACAACGCGCCCATCGACCTCCATGCGCTCGGGATAGCGCACCAACTGCGGAGACGTATACAGTGCGGTCTTTAACCCCTCGCCGCGAAGGATGGCAGCCGAAAAACGCGTGGTCGAAGTCTTGCCATTGGTGCCGGCAACCTGAATGCAATCGAAATACTCATCCGGACGTCCCAGCTCATCGAGCATATCGACAACCGTCTCAAGCAGAGGCCCAGCATCCCCAGAAATCCGCCCCGTATCAGCAGCAAGCCCCACAGCCTCATCAAACGAAAGCAAATCAAACGAGAACGGCACAGAATACGACCCAGAACGCTTAGCCATAACCCAAAGTCTCCAATTACAGAAAAAGAGGCCCATCAAATAGAATGAGCCCCTCGCGTTGACAATATCAGCCTTTACCCGCTTGCAGCAAGATCAAGGCCACAACCCAGTGGCCCTTTCACGCCAGATGCAAACAACAACGTAACCGCACTAGGAGCGGCCCGATGCTTTGCTCGCCGCAAGTTCCGCACGCAAAGGACAGCACTTAATGTGCTGTCCGTCTTGCGCAGGACTGTCCGCAGCGGAGAGCAAAGCATCGGGACGCGCCCCCAAGTAAACCTTACGAGAAGTCAGCAACCTGAGCAGTCAGCGCCGCCAGGATCTCCTTGAGCTCAGCTGCACGGTCCCTCTTCTTCTGGACCACCGCGGGCGCGGCCTTAGCCACAAAGCCCTCGTTGGCGAGCGTCTTCTCGCAGCCGGCGAGCTCCTTCTGGGCCGCGGCGATCTCCTTCTCCAGGCGTGCCTTCTCAGCCGAAAGGTCGACCTTGCCCTCGAGCACCACAAAGACCTCGACGCCGCTGTCGACCACAGCAACGCTCGCGGCCGGCTTCTCAACGTCGGTGCCCATAACCAGCGAAGACGTGTTCGCCAGCGGCTCAATGGTCGAGCGCAGGCTCTCGAGCTTCTCGATGTCCTCGGCACCGGCACGCACGACCACGTCGAGCTCGGCCTTGGGGCTCAAGCGGTAGCGCGAACGCGTGGCGCGCGCTGCGGAAACGACGGTGCGGCACAGCTCAAACGCGCGCTCGGCTTCCTCGTCGACATACTTGGCGTAGTCGGCGGGCTCCGGCCACTTGGCAATCATGAGCGCCTCGGCGCGGTCCACGTTGCCCTCGGCATCCAGGTCGAGCACGCTCGCCGGCATGTTGTCCCAGATCTCCTCGGTGACAAACGGCATAAGCGGGTGCATCAGGCGAATGGAGGTGTCGAGCACAAAGATCAGGTTGCGCTGCGCCTGCAGACGGCCCTCGCCCTTCAGGCGGGCCTTGGTGACCTCGACGTACCAGTCGCAGACCTCGTTCCAGAAGAACTGCTGCACGCCGCGGGCCATGTCGCCAAAGGTGTAGTTCTCGATGCCCTCGGTGACCATCTTCACGGCCTTGGCCAGGCGGCTGAACATCCAGGCGTCGGCCGGCGTCTCCACGACGGGCTCGCCGGGCGTGTAGCCCTCCATGTTCATGAGCAGGAAGCGGCTGGCGTTCCAGATCTTGGTCACAAAGCTCTTGGCCTGGTCGGTACGCGGGCTGTCGATGAGCTTCTTGGTCTTCTTGTCGATGTTCGCGTCGAACTTAACATCCTGGTTGTTGGTGCACAGCGTGAGCAGGTTGTAGCGCATGGCGTCGGCGCCGTACATACCAATGAGGTCCATGGGGTCAACGCCGTTGCCCTTGGACTTGGACATGCGGCTGCCGTCCTTGGCCAGAATCGTCGGGTAGATGACGACGTCCTTAAACGGCACCTCGTCCAGGAAGTACAGCGAGCTCATGACCATACGGGCGACCCACAGCGCGATGATGTCGCGCGCGGTGACCAGCGCCGTCGTGGGGTGATGGCCCTCGAGCAGCTCCGGCTTTTGCGGCCAGCCCTGCGTGGCAAAGGTCCACAGCTGCGAGCTGAACCAAGTGTCCAGCACGTTCTCGTCCTGATGCACGTGATGGCCGCCGCACTTGGGGCACACGTCGGTGTCCTCGGTAAGGGCGTCCTCCCAGCCGCAGTCCTCGCAGTAGAACACGGGGATGCGGTGGCCCCACCACAGCTGACGGCTGATGCACCAGTCCTTGAGGTTCTCCATCCAGGTGGTGTAGGTCTGCGTCCAGCGCGCGGGGTGGAAGGTGACCTTGCCGGAGTTGACGGCATCGAGCGCCGGCCCCTTGAGCTTGTCGACGGCCACAAACCACTGCTCGGACAGCCACGGCTCCAGCGCGGCGTCGCAACGGTAGCAGTGCATGACGGAGTGATCGAGGTCCTCGACGTGATCGAGCAGGTCGTGCTCCTCGAACCACTTGATGACAGCCTCGCGGCACTCGTCGCGGTTCATGCCGGTGAACTCGCCGTAGCCTTCGACGACCACCGCGTGCTCGTCGAAGATGTTGATCTGAGGCAGGTCGTGAGCCTGACCCATGGCGTAGTCGTTGGGGTCGTGGGCCGGGGTGACCTTGACAAAACCGGAACCGAAGTTGGCATCGACATGCCAATCCTCAAAGATGGGGATTTCGCGGTCGACGATGGGGAGCTTGACGGTCTTACCTACAAAGGCGGCCTTCTCGGGGTCCTTCGGGGAGACGGCAACGCCCGTATCGCCGAGCATGGTCTCGGGGCGCGTGGTAGCGACGACGATGTAGTCTTGGCCGTTGACCGGCTCGGTCAGCGGGTAGCGCAGGTGCCACAGATGGCCCTTCTCGTCCTTGTACTCGGCCTCGTCGTCCGAGATGGCGGTGGTGCAGTTGGGGCACCAGTTGACGATGCGCTTGCCGCGGTAGATCAGGCCGTCGTGATACCAGTCGCAGAACACCTTGCGCACGGCCTGGGCGTAATCCTCGTCCATGGTGAAGCGCTCGTTATCAAAGTCGACGGAGCAGCCCATGCGCTTGATCTGCTCGACGATGATGCCGCCGTACTCGTGGGTCCAGTCCCAGCAGGCGTCGACGAACTTGTCGCGACCGATCTCCAGGCGGCTGATGCCCTCGCTCTTGAGCTTCTTGTCGACCTTGGTCTGCGTAGCGATACCGGCGTGGTCGGTGCCGAGCACCCAGCGCGTGGACTTGCCGCGCATGCGGGCCATGCGGATGATGGCGTCCTGAATGGAGTCGTCGGTGGCGTGGCCCATATGGAGCTTGCCGGTCACGTTGGGAGGCGGAATGGTGACGGTGCAGTCGCCCACGCCCTCGCGGCGCTTATAGTAGCCGCCGTCGACCCACTTCTGCAGGATCGCCGGCTCGTTGGTCGACGGATCGTAGTTCTTGGGCATTTCTTCCATATATCTCTCCCTTGCCCACCGGGGAGGAATGTAGGCCCGATTTTCGTTCGGTCAAGTCCTGGGCTCGCTCGAAGACCACATTAAGTGGTCTTCGGCTCGTGCGGAATCTACGAAAATCGGGCCTACATTCCTCCCCTTAGGTATCGATTACTTCAGTCTGATATGACTTCGCTGATGCTTAAACAAACAAACAGAATAACACAGGTAGTTGGGGTTATTACGTATATACAAAATAGCCTCCGACCGCAGGTGGTCAGAGGCTATTTGCAAACACGTTTTGGCAGGTTTTAGCCGTAGATGCGCTGGGGCTGTTCTTCGCCCTTTACGGAGGCTTCGGTCACGATGACTTTGGCGACGCCCTCCTCGCTGGGCAGGTCGAACATCGTCTGCTGAAGCACGTCTTCGCAGATGGAACGCAGGCCGCGGGCGCCGGTCTTGCGGGCGAGCGCCATGCGGGCGATCTCGTGCAGGGCCGCGTCCTCAAACTCAAGCTCAACGTCCTCGAGCTGGAACATCTTGCGGTACTGACGCACCACGGCGTTCTTGGGCTCGGTCAGGATCGACACCAGGTCGTCCTCGTCGAGCGCCTGCGTCTGGGTGACGACGGGTGTACGTCCCACAAACTCGGGAATCATGCCAAAGGCGTTGAGGTCCTGCGGGAGCACCTGACGAAGCAGATCGTTCTCGTCGACAGAGGTGGGGCCGGCGATCTCGGAGTTAAAGCCCACGCCCTTGTTGCCTACACGATCGGCGATGATCTTATCCAGACCCACAAAGGCACCACCGCAGATGAACAGGATGTTCGTCGTGTCGATCTGCAGCAGCTCCTGCTGGGGATGCTTGCGGCCGCCGGTGGGCGGAACGCTGGCCACCGTGCCCTCAAGAATCTTAAGCAGCGCCTGCTGAACGCCCTCGCCCGAAACATCGCGGGTGATGGAGAGGTTCTCGGCCTTGCGGGCAATCTTGTCGATCTCGTCCACGTAGATGATGCCCACCTGCGCGCGCTCAATGTCGCCATCGGCAGCGTTGATGAGTTTGAGCAGGATGTTCTCCACGTCCTCGCCCACGTAACCGGCCTCGGTGAGCGCGGTGGCGTCGGCGATGGCAAACGGCACCTCGAGGATGCGCGCGAGCGTCTGGGCCAGCAGCGTCTTACCGGTACCGGTGGGGCCAAGCAGCAAGATGTTGGACTTGGCGAGCTCCACCTCGTCCATATCATCGTCGAGCTGGCCGCCCATGCCCGATGCCTCGTCAAGGGCGGACACCGCGGCACCGCCCTCGATCACGCGGCGATAGTGGTTGTACACGGCAACCGACATGGCGCGTTTGGCGTCCTCCTGGCCCATAACATAGGCCGAAAGCTCGTCATAAATCTCGTGCGGGGTCGGCACGTGCGTGATGACCTGGCGGTCGTCCTCGAGCTCAAAGCCCTCGGCCTCGGGGTCAACCGCGGGCTGGGATTCAGCCTGGCCATGGTCGTTGAGGAAGCCCGGCAGCTTGCCGTTGCGGGCGGCGTCCATAAAGTCCGAAGCCAGCGACTCCTCAAGGATCTCGGAGCAGGCGGCGACGCACTCGTCGCAGATAAAGATGTTGGTCGGGCCCTTTACGAGACGACGGACCTGGCCCTGCTCTTTTCCGCAGAAGGAGCAGCGGATGGGGTTGCCGTTCTCGTCAAAGTTGTCCTGCATGTTACCTGCCATCCTAGGCGTCCTTCGCGGCAAGATCGCGCGAGGTGACGATTCGGTCGATCAGGCCGTAGTCGAGGGCCTCGGCAGCGGTCAGGTAGTTGTCGCGCTCGGTATCGGCCTGGACCTTCTCGATCGGCTGGCCCGAGGCGTCGGACAGGATCTGGTTGAGCTCGCGGCGGGTCTTCTTGATCTCCTCGGCCACAATCTCGATCTCGGTCTGCTGACCCTGGGCACCGCCGCTGGGCTGGTGAATCATAACCTTGGAGTGCGGCAGGCAGAAGCGCTTGCCCTTGGCGCCGGCCGAAAGCAGCACGGCGGCCATAGACGCGGCCATACCGACGCAGATGGTGGAGACCTGCGGCTTAATGAAGTTCATGGTGTCAAGAATCGCCAGGCCGGAGTAGACCTCGCCACCGGGCGAATTGATGTAGAGCGAGATATCCTTCTCGGCATCCTGGCTCTCAAGATGCAGCAGCTGGGCAACGACCAGGTTGGCGCTGACGGAGTTGATCTCCTCGCCCAAGAAGATGATGCGGTCGTTGAGCAGGCGCGAATAGATATCGTAGCTGCGCTCGCCGCGCGGCGTCTGCTCGATAACGTATGGCACGAGGGCGGAATCGAACTTAGCGATCATACGCATCTCCATTTCTCTTACGGACCAATAGTGGTTCTAGACAAACGTACGGTGCCCGCATGCTATGCATTGGCTGGCACCGTACGAAGCAACCGGATAACCGGCTTATAACTTTACCCCATCACGGGCGCATCCATGCGCTCGCGGGAAAGGTGGCGAGAATTACTCAGCGTCCTTGGCGGTCTCGTCGACCTCGGTCACCTTGGCGTTCTCGACCAGGTGATCGACGGCCTTGGAGCGACGGATGGACTCGCGGACGGCAGGCATGCGACCATCGGCGATGAACTCGGCCTTGGAAGCCTCGACGTCCTTGACGCCGGCCTTCTCGAACTCGGCGTTGATATCGTCCTCGGTGACCTCGATCTTGAGCTCACGGGCGAGGGCGTCGAGAGCCAGGGACTCACGGGCAACGTCGTTGGCCTGCTTGTGCAGGTCGCCGATAAACTGCCCAATGGTCAGACCGGAAGCGGGCAGCCAGGTGTCCAGCGTCATGCCGCGGGCTGCGAGGTTGGACAGGAAGTTCTGGCCAAGCTCCTCAAAGACGGACTGCTCGTAGTCGGCGTCCATCTCGTCGAGCTGCAGACGCTCGGCGAGAGCGGAGACGCAACGGTTCTCCTTCTCGGCCGGGAGGCGGGAAGCCTTGTCCTGCTCGATCTCGATCTTGATGGCGTCGCGCATAGCGTCGATGCTGTCGAAGCCAAAGTCGGACTTGACGAGCTCGTCGGTGAGCTCGGGGGTGTTGCGGACCTTGATGCCCTTGACGGTGACCTCGACGGTGTGGGTCTCGGCCTCCTCGCCCTCCTCGGCCTCGTCGGTCCAGGTGACGGACTTGACGTCGTCAACGTTGGCGCCGATCAGAGCCTCGTTGAACTCGGCGGGGTTGCTGTCGCTACCGGCGATGAGCATACGGCCCTCGGCGGCAAAGTTGTCGGCGTTCTCGACGGCCTTGAGGTCGACGGTAACGTAGTCCTCGGCCTCGACAGCGCGGCCCTCAACGTCCTCGAAGGTGGCACGGTAGTTGAGGAGCATCTCGACCTGGTTGTTGATCTCGGACTCAGTGACCTCCGCAGGGGGCATCTCGATCTCGACGGCGTCGAAGGAGGAGAGCTCGGCAGCAGGACGCAGGGAGAACTCGACGGTGTAGGTATAGTCCTCGTGATCCTTGGCGAGGTCGAGCTCCTTGTAGTCACCGTTCTTGGTGGGGACGATGTCCAGCTCGTTGAGGACGGCGGGCTCGTTGGCGGCGATCAGGTCGTTGGTGGCCTGAGCGAGGGTAGCCTCGGCGCCAAGAGCGGAGTCGATGACCGAACGGGGGGCCTTACCGGCACGGAAGCCCGGGAAGCGGTACTTCTTGGCGGTGTCCTTGTAGGCCTTCTTGATCGCGGCGTCGACGTCGGCGGCCGGGATGGTGACCGTAGCGGTGAGCTTGGCGTCCTTGACGTCAGAAGCGGTGATGTTCAACACGTTCCTCCTCATACTGCCCAGCTTATCTGAGGTGCTGGTACCTTTATGCAACAAAGTGTCGCGACGGCCAGGGCCGACGCAGGTGCGATGGTGCGGGCGAAAGGACTCGAACCTTCACGGGAATCCCACCAGAACCTAAATCTGGCGCGTCTACCAATTCCGCCACGCCCGCATGAGCGCGCAGACTAGGAATGATAGCAGATACGAACGGCAAGCGCACGCACACCTTTTACAGGCTCACGACCTCACCACGAGTACGCATCGAATCCCCCGCCGCCCCATCGAAGTTGCGGTGGAATAGGGACTGTTTGGGGCTCCAGTCCTCCAAAACAGTCCCTATTCCACCGCAACTTCGGTGGGACTCGGCAGTCAGGCGGTGCTGGCCATGCGCCGGAAAGCGCGTCCCGGCTTGGGGCCTCGGAATGGGATGCGGCTTCCGCTATAGCCATCAACCGGAAACTGCAACCCGTTTTGAGCCCCTATTCCGGGATGCACTTTCCGCCAGGGGCCTCAAACGGAAACCGCATCCCGCAATTCGGACGAAAAGCGGGATGCGGTTTCCCCGGGCTTGCCAAAGGGCGGCGGCGCCTCGTCTACTCCCCCAGCAGGGCCTTCTCGGGCGTGATCGGAAGCGAGCGAACCTGATGTCCGGTGGCGTGCGCCACGGCCGAGGCAACGGCGGCGAGCGGCGTGTTGATGACGACCTCGCCGATCGACTTGGCGCCAAACGGGCCCGTCGGCTCGTAGCTCGGCTCAAAGGCCACGCGGATGCTGCCGATATCCAGGCGCGTGGGCAGCTTGTAGCTCATAAAGTTGCCGGTGCGCAGGCGGCCGCGGTCGTCGTGCTCGACAATCTCGTAGAGCGCGTGACCGATGCCCTGGGCAATGCCGCCCTCGGCCTGGACGCGCGCAAGCGCCTCGTTGATCACGGTGCCGCAGTCAACGGCAGCGACGTAATCCACCACGGTCACCTTGCCGGTGGCCTTGTCGACCTCGACCTCGGCAATGCCGGCCATAAACGGCGGGGGCGAAACGGGCAGGCAGGCAGAAGCATGCGAGGTGAGCGCGTCGCCGCCCGCGATGTTCTTGACGCACAGGTTGGCAAAGTCGCGCAACGTGAGGTAGCGGTTCTGCTCGCGCGCGGCACGCTCGTCGGACAGACGCACGTACTGGCCATCGAAGACCACGTCGGCGGCGTCCACGTCCCACATCTGGGCTGCCTTGGCGCAAATCTTCTCACGCAGCTCGGTCGCGGCGTTCTTGGCGGCAAGGCCCGTCACGTACGTACCCGAGCTCGCGTACGAGCCGGCGTCAAACGGCGACACATCGGTGTCAACGCCGCGCACCACGATCATCGAACTCTCCACGCCCAGCTCCTCGGCGGCAATCTGCGCCAGGATCGTGTCGACGCCCATGCCGTTATCGGTGGCGCCGGTGCCGATGGTAATGAAGCCGTCCTCTTCCAAGCGCATGTCGATGCCGGCGATATCCACGTTGGAAATGCCCGATCCCTGCATGGTGAGCGCACACCCCAGAGCACGCACGCGGTCGCCCAGGTCGACGGCTAGCGGCTTGTCGCGCCAACCGATCATGTCCATCGCGCGCAGCAGGCAGCGGTCGAGCGCGCAGGCGTTGAGCTTCTCGTTGTAGTACTGCGGCATGATCTCGCCCTCGCGCACCATGTTCTTAAGGCGCAGGTCGGCGGGGTCCATGTGCAGCATGTCGGCGAGCTCGTTGACGGCGCTCTCCACGGCAAACTGGCCCTGGGTGGCACCGTAGCCGCGATACGCGCCGCCGCGGTTGGTGTTGGTGTAGACGGCGTCCCAGCTAAAGCGGCTCGCCTTCACATGGTTGTAGATGGGCAGGCTCTTGTGGCCCGAAAGGCCAATCGTCGTGGTGGCGTGCTCGCCGTACGCGCCGGCGTTGGACAGCGTGTGCAGATCGATGGCCGTGATGGTGCCGTCGTTCATAGCGCCCAACTTAACGGTCATCTGCATCTGGTGGCGCGAGTTGCCCGCGGTGATAGTCTCCTCGCGGGTGTAGCAGCAGTAGCTCGGACGGCCGGTCTGCTGGGTCACGAACGCCACGAAGATCTCGCAGCAACCCGTCTGCTTGGAGCCAAAGCCGCCGCCGATGCGCGGCTTGATGACCTGCACCTGCGACTGCGGAATATCGAGCGACTGCGCGACCATGCGGCGCACGTGGAAGGGCACCTGCGTAGAGGTGGTCACCGAGATGCGCCCAAACGCGTCGGTCGTCGCGAAGGCTCGGAAGGTCTCCATGGGCGCGGTCTGCGTGGCCTGGCTGGTGTAGGTGCGCTCAAAGACGATGTCGCTCTGGGCGAACGCCTCGTCAAGGTTGCCAAAATCGCTCGTGCCACTGCACACTAGGTTGCGCGGAACGTCGCCACCCTGCGGGAACATAAAGGTCACGTCGCCCTCGGGGTGTACCACGATGTCGTTATCGAGCGCCTGGGTAAAGTCGAGCAGGGGCTCGAGTACCTCGTAGTCGACCTTGATGAGCTTGAGCGCCTTGTCGGCGGCCTCCTCGGTCTCGGCGGCGACGATCGCCACCTCCTCGTTTTGGTAGCGTACGAGGTTCTCAAGGATCAGGCGGTCGTAGGGACTCGGCTGTGGATAGCTCTGGCCAGCGATGGTAAAGCGGCGCTTGGGCACGTCCTCGTAGGTGTAGACGCCCACCACGCCAGGCACCTTCAGGGCGCGCGACGTGTCGATGGAGCGGATCTTGGCGCGCGCATGCGGGCTGCGCTTGAGTTTGACGATGAGCGCGCCGGCGGGCACCAGGTCACCCGTGTAGACGGGACGGCCCTCGAGCAGCGCCTTCGAGTCCTTCTTGGGCTGCTTGTGGGTGATCTGCTTGTACGCGACACCATCGCAGCTGGTGTCGTTGACCGGCAGCTCGGGCATCTCAAAGCCCACCTGCACGCCGGACTCGTTGAGGAAGCGGACGATGGCGCGCAGCTGGCTCTCGTAGCCGCTGCAACGGCAGAGGTTGCCGGCGAGCTGGCGCGACAGCTCCTCGCGCGTGGCGACGAGGCTCGGGTCCTCCTTGGCGGCGCGGGCAAGCGCCAGTACGTTCATGATAAGGCCGGGGGCGCAAAAACCGCACTGCTCGGCGCCTTCGGCAGCCATCGCACGGGCCAGCGCCTCAGACTCGGCTTTGAGGCCCTCGAGCGTGGTGATGGTGTGGCCCTCGACGCGAGCGGCGGGAACCGAGCAGCTCAGCACCGGGTCGCCGTCGAGCCACACCGTGCACAGGCCGCAGTTGGTGGTCTCGCAGGCGCAGCGCACCGACGCGCAGCCCTGCTCGCGCAACAGCGCAAAGAGCATGGTATCGGGGGCAATCTGAACCTTGACCTTGCGGTCGTTGAGCGTAAAGGAAAGATCGATGAGTTTGGCAGCCATTAGCGCACCTCGCTAGAATCGACGCCGGGCACGCGGCGGCAGGAATACTCGTCCGTGGCAAACTTAGGAATCTGCACGCCCTCGAGCTCGTGCGCAAGCGCGGCCGAAAGCTCGATGCCGGCGGCGCGACGCACAGCCTGGACGGCAAGCGGGGCCGAGATGCGGCGGCGGTAGTCGGCCGAGCCCCACAGGTTGGTGCCGTAGCTCAGCGCGCGTACGGACGCGGCCAGGGCACGCAGCTCGTCCTCGGAAGGATGCTCGTTGGTAAGGCCGCACGCCTCGCCCTGCAGCAGGGTCGCGCGCAGCGGGCGGGCACCCACAGTGACGTGCCAGGTGTTGTCCCACCAGGCGGCGGTAACGTTCAGCGAGGGGAAGTCCGTCGCGGCCTTGCGCACGGCCTCGTAGCTCGCACGGTAATCGTGCTTGACGACTACGACGTGCTCGATCACGTCACGCACGTAGCCCATGTCCACGAACTCCGCGAGCGGCACGCGGCCGGCGCCCGTCAGCTCAACATACGAATCGAGCGCCAAAAAGGCCGAGAGCACGTCCGAGAAGCCAAAGCGGCCGTAGATGCTGCCGCCCACCGTGGCGGTATTGCGCAGCTGCACGCCCACGATGTCGTGGACGGCGAACTCAAAGACATTGTTGACAAGCGCGTTGAGCCCGGCATGACGCTCGAGCTGGCGCAGGGTGCACATGGCACCGATGCGAAACTCGGTCTCGGTCTCCTCGATCTGATCGAGTCCGCAGGCCGAAAGGTCAATCGCCGTCGCCACGCGACGCGAACCCAGGCGCATCCAGATGCCGCCGCCCACAATCTTGTTGTTGCGGTTCTTCTGTAAGAGCTCATAGGCTTCGGCCGCGTTTCCAACACGGACGTAGGTACCGAACTTGAGCACGTTCTCCCCCATCTCTTCACTTGTCCAGTACTTTTAAGTGTACCAAACGAGGGGCCGCACACCGTTTTAGGACAAAATCCACCCACCCATCCATAACTTGCGGTGATATACGGACTGATTAGCCGTTCTGGGACGCTAAACAGTCCGTATATCACCGCAAGTTATGAGGAGTCCTCCGGGATAGAAAAGGCTCCCAGCCAGATAGCTGGGAGCCTCATCACATGCTATGTCGAGCGAAGATTTAGCAGACGCCCTGGGCGAGCATGGCGTCGGCAACCTTCAGGAAGCCGGCGATGTTGGCGCCCATGACAAAGTTGCCCTCCTGGCCATACTCCTTGGCGGTGTCGTCCACGTTGTGGAACATGCCGCGCATGAGCTGCTCGAGCTTGCCGTCGACCTCCTCGAAGGTCCAGGACAGGTGCTCGGCGTTCTGGCTCATCTCCAGGCCGGACACGAGCACGCCGCCGGCGTTGGCAGCCTTACCGGGCATAAAGGCGACGCCGTTCTCCTGGAAGTAGGTCGTGGCCTCGATGGTCGTGGGCATGTTCGCGCCCTCACCGACCACCTTGCAGCCGTTGGCGACGAGCGCCTTGGCGTCCTCGAGCAGCAGCGTGTTCTCGCGAGCGCAGGGCAGCGCGATGTCGCAGGGCAGCTGCCACACGCCGCGGCCGTCGCCCTCGTGCCACACGGCATTCGGCTTCTCGTCAACGTACATGGCGAGCGTGACGCCCTTGTCGTGGCCGGAGCGCTTCTTGTTGTAGACGTGCTCGAGCACGGTGTAGTCGATGCCGTCGGGATCCTCGACCCAGCCGTGGGTATCGGAGCAGGCCAGCACCTTGCCACCGAGCTGGGAGACCTTCTGGACCGCGTAGATGGCGACGTTACCGGAGCCGTGAACGACGACGTTCTTGCCCTCGAAGGAGTCGCCGCGGCTCTTGAGGTACTCGTCCACAAAGTAGGCCAGACCGTAGCCGGTGGCCTCGGTACGGGCGAGCGAGCCGCCAAAGGAGAGGCCCTTGCCGGTAAGGACGCCGGTCCACTCGTTGGTCAGGCGCTTGTACTGACCGAACAGGTAGGCAACCTCACGGCCGCCAACGCCCAGGTCGCCGGCGGGAACGTCGGTGTTGGGGCCGATGTGGCGATAGAGCTCGGTCATGAAGGACTGGCAGAAGTGCATGATCTCGTTGTTGGACTTGCCCTTGGGGTCAAAGTCGGAGCCGCCCTTGCCGCCGCCCATGGGAAGGGTGGTCAGGCTGTTCTTGAGGATCTGCTCCAGGCCCAGGAACTTGAGCATGCCCAGGGTGACCGTCGGGTTAAAGCGCAGGCCGCCCTTGTAGGGTCCAATGGCAGAGTTGAACTCGACGCGATAGCCGCGGTTGACCTGAACCTTGCCCTGATCGTCGACCCAGGGAACACGGAACATGACGATGCGCTCGGGCTCGACGAGGCGCTCCAGCAGGGCGGCCTCCTCGTACTCGGGGTGGGCGTCGAGCGCCGGCTGAATGGTGCCGAGGATCTCGGTCGCGGCCTGGATGAACTCAGGCTGCTCGGGATAGCGGGCCTTGAGCTCTTCGAGAACTTTCTGCGTGTAGCTCATGCTTCCTCCAATGATGGGAAACGAAAAATGTTGGTCGCGGCACCCTATGCGCCGCGAGCTTTATCGTGTATGGATAATATCGCACTGTTGCGGCAAAGTTTCGCATAAGCCGACGGGCAGATGTTTCGTTTTGATTACGATGCAGGTAGAAGCGTTTTTGAGTGCCTGACGTGCAAAACCTGTGTTTCAAACCTGTTTCGTCCACGTGTTCCAAACCACCACAAAGGTGCCTGTCCCCAATGTGGTGGTTTTGATGGCTAGAGGACGAGCTGATGGTAGTCGGCGGGGGTTACGCGGCCTTCGGTGGCAGCGCGGAAGGCGGCGAGTGCATCGCCCGAGAAAGGCATGGCCCAGCAAAGCCCACAGCCGGCAGTAATGGAGCCCGGCAATGGCATGATGCGCCCGGGCACACCGGCGGCAAGGCACAGCTGCTCGCATTCCATCACATCGAAAGTGCTGTCGAACGACACGATGATCTTGCGCTCGTGGTCGAGGGCATCACCGGACGGGCCTTCGCGGTGCGAATCGCGATACGCAGCCGCCGCTGCCTCTTCCTCGGCCGTATGTCCACAGCCGCCACAGCCGCAGGTGCAAGGCTCGGACCCATCGCAAGTGCAAGGTTCCCCGGTATCGGGGCAAATTTCGTGAGACATGGCAACTCCCATCGTCTAGGCGAGCAACTCGGCCGCCGCAAACTCCTCGGGTGTATTGACGTTTTCGAAGCAGAGCGTCGAGCCTGCGGCCGCGACAATCTGAGGCTCGTCGATATAACCAGCCTGAACGCGATTGATCAGGCAGCGAATGCGCTGGCGATCGCAGGCGAGCAGCTCCTGGGCGACCGGTGCACACGCGTCACGGCGCCAGACAGCGCAAAGCGGCTCAATCCCCCGCTCCTCGCGCGGCACGCACACGTCGAGCGCCTCGGCCTCAACACGATCGGCAAGCGCGCCGATGAGTTTCGGCGAGACAAACGGCATGTCGCAGGCGACGATGGCCGCAAGGGGCAACCGAGCGGCAGCCAGCGAGCTCGCGATGCCGCGCATGGCACCGGCGGGGCCTTCGACGTCCATGGCTACGCGGGGGCGCAGGCCATCAAACATAAGCTCCTCAAGGTAGACAAGCTCGCTGGGACGCGAAGTCGTCACGACCAACTCGCCGGCAACTGGCGCCAGCCGACCCAGCACGCGTTCGATGAGCGGCTCGCCGCAAAACGCCATGCGAGCCTTATCGCAGCCCATGCGCGAGGACAGCCCGCCCGCTTGGACGACACAAGAAAGATCGGCACGTCTTACGGTAGTCATACGGCAAAACACCTCCATCGGCATGCTCGAAACCCGGTGCACGAAGCTAAATACAGCCACCGAAATAGCAGCGCTACGAAAAGCTCGTGCAAAAACAAAACAGCGCCTTTGCGGCACGCAGCAAGACCGCGAGCACAAAAGCGCTGGTAGCGTATGGCGGGAACGTATGTGAATCGAACACATCCAAGACGTTTTGCACGCCTCGCAACGGTTTTGAGGACCGCGGAGCCCACCGGAGCCCATCCGTTCCCAAGTGCGCCGGTATTTTACCAAACCGAAACGGCTTCATCCCAAAAAGACGAACAAGAAGTTGCGGTGGAATAGTTCTTGTTTAGGCTGCAAGACCCCAAAAACAGGAACTATTTCACCGCAACTGAGGAGGCGGGGGCGGGTGACCGGCCTAGCGTAGGGAGCGCAGGCCGCCGGCGTCTTTGTCGAGCACCGTAAAGCGCACGGCATCCAGGTGTTCCAAGATGCTGATGGCGCGTTTGCGCGACACACCAAGGGCCTCGCGCAGCACGCTCGTGGTGACTGCGCCGCCGGCTGCCTCAATGGCGGCGGCGACGAGCTCGCGCGCGTGGGCCTCAGCGGCAGCAGACAGGGCCACATCACGCTCGATCTTTACGATGGAGCGGTTGAGCGAAAGCTCGCGCAGGGCACGCGTCATGGTATCGCGATCGAGCTGTAGTTGCTCGCCTACCTCTGGCAGCGTCGGCGCATCGAGGCCAGCTTCGTCCAGCAAGGAAACGATGCGCTCGCAAGCCTCGTGCACCACACGCGCCGCGGCGGCAGCGGAGTGCGGGTCGAACACCTCGGCGCCCTCGGAGGCGCACACGCCGCGCGAGCAGCCCTCGGAAATCAGGGCTGCGGCAACTGTATCGTCAGCAGTAGGCCAAGCAGCATGGGCGACGGCGCCGGGCGTAAAACCCGTCTCCTTGGGGGCAGCCGCGTGCATGGCGGACAGGGTCGCCGCCAGCGTACCCATCGCGGCATCGAGCGCGGAAGCATCTGCATACAGCGAGCCATCCGAGCCAGCAAGCGCGCAAGCAGCGCCCTTCGCCACCAACTCGCGCAACGCTACCTCAGCCTCACCAGCAACAAGATCGAGCGCCGCGGTAACATCGGCAGCCGCAACCGGCAGCGTCTGCAACGCCAGCCAAGCGCCCACACCGCCCGCGATATCGCCGGACTCGAGCGCCGCATACAGCGCACGCCCCCCTTCAACAAGCTCGCGCGAGCGACGGCAGCGCGAAAGCAGCACGCGCCCGCCGCCAACAAGCATCACGGGCGAATAAGACAGCACCACGGCATGGTCCCCGGCACGTAGCGGCAGCGAGTTTTCCAAGCGCACCTGAACGATACGGGTCTCGCCCACCGCCATGGGGGCCTCGCCCTCCATGAACATGATGCGACCGACTACCTCGGCCGTACCCGCCATCACGTGCACACGCGCACCCGACTCGAGCACACGCGGCTTGGCTCCCTCGCGACCCAAATACGTAAACGTCATCATAAAGCGCATCGTCTGGCCAAAGCGGCCCGCCACGCCGAGCATCTCACCGCGATCGAGCGCGGCGACACCATCGCCCACCAAGTTGAGCGCCACACGCTGACCGGGCAGCGCCTGCTGCGTGTCGCCATGCACTTGGATCCCGCGCACGCGACAGGCCGTGCGCGACGGCAGCGCGACGAGCTCGTCGCCCACCGCGACGGGCGCATCGTGCAGTGTTCCCGTCACCACGGCACCGGCGCCCTTGATCGTAAAGCAGCGGTCGATGGGCAGACGCGGTGCGGCATCGGTGAGCTCGGCACGGGCACGGCAGGAATCCCAGCAAGCGGCAACATGCTCGTCGAGCGCAGCCAGTAGGTCATCGATTCCCGCGCCGGTCTTGGACGACACAGGCACGATCGGCGCGTCCGCAAACACGGTACCCGACAAAAAGTCATCGACATCGAGCTCGGCAAGCTCGGTCATCTCGGCGTCGGTCAGGTCGCACATCGTCAGCGCGACCACCATGTGTGTGACGCCCAGCAGCTCCAGCACATGCACGTGCTCGCGGGTCTGCGGCATCACGCCTTCGACGGCCGATACCACCAGCACAGCAACGTCGATGCCCGTGGCACCCTGCACCATGGCGCGCAGGTAATGAGCATGACCCGGCACATCGACCAGGCCGACGATCTTGCCGCTCGGCAGCGCCAGCTCGCCAAAACCCAACTCCACCGTCATGCCGCGACGACGCTCAACCTCCAGACGGTCGGGATTCTTACCGGTCAGTGCCTCGATCAGCGCCGACTTACCGTGGTCGACGTGGCCCGCCGTGCCAACGATAACGGGGCATTCCACCAACGCTTCGGCCTCACTCATCGGCGCACCGCCTTCTCAACGCATGCGGCAAGCGTCGACGCCGCCGTCTCGATATCACGGTCACCCACGAGCGTGCGCACATCAAACAGGACGCGATCGTGCGAGGCGCGCGTGACGACCGGCGTGTCGAAATCTTGGACGAGCGAGCGCTTGAGCGCGTCGACAGACAGGCGCCCGTCGACCGGGCAGACGGCCACGCACATCGTGGGTAGCTCGACGGTAGGAAGCGAGCCGCCGCCGGGAGTCGACGACTCCTCGACGATTTCCACCTGCACGGCGCGCGGGCAACCCGCCTTATCGAGGCCCGCCACCATTAGCTCGCGCAGTTTGCGTGCGCGGCGCTCCAGATGAGCCTGCGGAAGCGTGAGCATGTTTAGCACCGGCACCTCGCGATGGGCCACATCCGCCCCATCCATGTAGATGCGCAGTGTAGCCTCGAGCGCCGCCAGTGCGAGCTTGCCCGGGCGCAGGGCACGCATAAGCGGATGCGACCCGCAGGCCTGGACCAGATCGCGACGGCCCATGATAATGCCCGCCTGTGCGGCGCCCAGCAGCTTATCGCCCGAGCACGACACGATATCGAGCCCCGACGCCACCGAAGCGGGCGTAGTCTCCTCGCCGCCGCGAACCAGGATGTCGTCAGGCAACAGCGCCCCCGAGCCCTGGTCTTCATAGAACAGCAGGCCGTGCTTATGGGCCAGCGCGGCGAGCTCCCTTGAGCTCACTTCCTCGTGAAAACCCTCGATGCGATAGTTGGAAGGATGGACCTTCAGGATCATGGCCGTTTCGGGCGTAATGGCACGCTCGTAGTCGCCCAGATGCGTGCGGTTGGTGGCGCCGACCTCGACGAGTTTGGCGCCCGAGGCCGCCATGACGTCGGGAATACGGAAGCTGCCACCGATCTCGACGAGCTCGCCGCGGCTGACGATAACCTCTTTGCCCGCGGCATGAGTCGCCAGCACCAGCAGCACCGCGGCGGCGTTGTTGTTGACCACGAGCGCGTCCTCGGCACCGGTAAGTGAGCGGATGAGCTGCGCGGCATGCTCCTTGCGCGACCCGCGCGAGCAGGTATCGACGCTGTACTCGAGTGTGCCGTACCCGCGCGCAACCTCGGCCACGGCCTTGGCGGCCGACTCCGCGAGCGGGGCGCGGCCCAAATTGGTATGGATGACCACTCCTGTGGCGTTAACGGCAGGGCGCAGGCTCGGCAGTGCAGAGCGATGCGCACGCCACTCGATGGCCGATGCCAGCTCGCGCTTAGAGCGCGGGGCGGCACCGGCGCGAATGGCGGCGCGCTCCTCGTCGAGCTCGGCCGTGACGGCGGCATGCACCACAGCATCGCAGGTCTCCCCCGCCGCTTTCACTACCGGCCACTCGGCAAGCAGCTCGTTGACGGAAGGAATGGCGCGCAGGCGGGCGCGCACCTCATCGGAAATGTTCTGGCTATCGCTCATGTGCGGCCTTTCAAAAGAAACGTGGATCAGTCGAATACATCAGCTGAGTCAATTACTCGTCATTATCCCCGCGCGCGACAATCTTTTCCACGCGAACGGCGTTTTCCTGGGTGAGCGCGGCACCCGTCAACGGGTCCCAACGCAACGGCGTATGGTCGAGCGGGCCCACACCCAAGCCTTGAGTGCCACCGGCATCGGAGCCAAACGAACGCCCACCGGGGGCGGCCGACGTAAAGATGCACGCCGGATGCAGATAGGGCGTCGTCTCCACGCGCACGCGGTCGCGGCCCATATCGCTCACGAGCTCGACGATCTCGCCGTCGGCGATGCCCATGCGCGCAGCAGCATCGGCATTCATCTGCACGGCATCCAGGTCCGATCCAGCCTCGGCGGCACCTTGGGCCGCAAGCCTTCGCGAGGTATGCGACTCAAAGGGTCGATTGCCGCTAATGAGGCGAAACATCCCCGGGCCGGGCTCCACCATGGGAGCGATCCAGTTGGGTACACGACCCAGACCGGCTCGTTCCCATACGTCGCTTGCCAGCGCAATTTTGCCGCCATCCAGGGGAATCGCCGGCTCGCCCGTACGCGACGGCAACGCAACACCCGTGTCGGCCCAGCCTCGCTCCTTGAGTGCGGCAAGATCGATCCCAAACGGTGCCACCTGGGCGGCGGCCAGATCGTCGGACGTAAACTGGAAGTACTCGCCCACGCCACACGCCTGCGCCAGACCGGTAAAAATCTCTCGACCGGGACGTGTGTCGTCATGCTGCACGGGCAGCACGGCGTTGCGGTAGAACACGCGCGCATCGTTGGCGCCCACGACTGTGCCCACACCGCGGTCGGCCTCCAGATACGTCACGTCGGGCAGCACGAAGTCAGAAGCACGCGCCGTCTCGGACCAGCGAATATCAATTGTCACGAGCAAGTCAAGCTGTTCCAGAATCGATAGCCACGCCCCGGCATTGCCATAGCCCGCACCGGGGTTACTGGCATAGACGATGAGTCCACGCAAATCGCCGGCAAGAATCGACTGGCCGATGGTCGTGCACAGGCCGCGCACCGGATCGACCAGTGGATAGCGCTCGGAGCCCAACTTGGGCTCACGTGGCATCGACGGCGTCGCGAAACGCGCAGGGTCCAAGTCGCCCAACACAAGCGGCGTGGGCGGGTTGAGGGCACCGCCCGCGTGTCCGATGCAGCCCAGCAGCACATCGACCAAGCAGATAGCGCGCGCCGTCTGGGTGCTATTGGCATACGCAATGCCGATGCCGCCATGAAAGCCGGCGTCCACCACAGCAGCAGGCGCCGCGGCAGCTAGATCGCGCGCCGTGGCGGCGATCTCTGCGGCTGGCACGTCGCACATCGACTCGGCCCACTCAGGCGTCCAAACAGCAGCCGCCTGCGCCAGCTCGTCAAAGCCCGTGGTATAGCGGGTCACGAACTCGTGGTCGTATAAGTCCTCGGCAATGAGCACATGCGCAATGCCCAGCAGCAAGGCCAGATCGCAGCCCGGGCGCACGCGCAGCCAGCGGTCGGCAAGCGCAGCCGAGCCACTGCGGCGGGGGTCAACCACGATAATCTTAGCCCCACGTCGACGGGCATCGTTGAGCGCATCAACGGCCCCCATTGTCGACGAATCGACAATGGAGCGCCCCAGATACATGATGCAATCGGTATGCGCCAGGTCGGAAGCGGGACTATAGCCCAGGCTGTGCTCCCAACCGGTAAGTCGGCTTACCTCGCAAGCACCGTCGGCTCCGTACACGTTGGGCGAGCCAAGCGCATGCATAAAGCGATACGCCCAGTAGCGGTCGAACGAGGGCACACCGAGCGTCATACCCAGCGCACGGGGCCCGCGCTCGTCAACAATCCCCAAAAGGCGCTCGGCAATCTGCGCGAACGCCTCGTCCCACGAAATCACATCGAACCCCGAGCCATCCTGGCGGCGGCGCATGGGATGCAAAATCCGGTCGCGCCCATCAAACGGCATAGACAGGCGATGCCGCCCGCGGGCGCACAGGGCACGCGCCGCGCACGGGTGCCCCGGCACCGGCAACTCGGCCACCACACGTCCGTCCTCAACGCGTGCCGCAAAGGCGCAATCGGCATAGCATCCCCCGCATGTGGTCACCACGGCGCGACCGTCACGCTCCACAGCAGATGCCATCTCGATTACCCCTTTCACAAGCCAAACACAACAGGCCAACAGCCCGGCAACGAGCCCCAGACCCAAAAAGCCTCCCGCACGGCAACGCCCCGCGGGAGGCCCAACGTCAAACAGACGGCACCTTACGCCTCGGACTTCTTGGCATAGATAAACCAGTAGCCGAGCGCGACCAGAACCGCGCCGCCCACGATGTTGCCCAGCGTGGCAGCGGACAGGTTAAACGCAATGCCCGCGGCGTTGAGCGCATCGGCGCCGGCGACGTCGGCGCCATAGCCGCACGCGTGCATCACGGCGCCCATGGGCAAAAAGTACATGTTGGCAACGCAGTGCTCAAAACCGCAGGCCACAAAGGCGGCGATGGGCAGCAGAATGCCCACGACCTTATCGACCACGGTCTTGCCGGCGGTACCGATCCACACGGCCAGGCACACAAAGATGTTGCACAGGATGCCACGGAAGAAGATCGTCACCCAGTCGATCGTCACCTTGCCGGCGGCGACGCTCACCATGGAATTGGCGACCGCCTCGCCGTTGAGCTTGTAAATGCCGGCCATGTACACCAAAAAGACAATGAACAGGGCACCGGCAAAATTGCCGACCCACACGACGACCCAGGCCTTGAGCATCTGGACCAGGGTGATCTTTTTGCTCTTGAGCGCGCAGACCATAAGCGAGTTGCCGGTAAACAGCTCGGCGCCGCACACCAGCACCAGCACCAGGCCCAGGCAAAAGCACAGGCCGCCCACGACGCGCTGGGCACCCCAGCCCAGAGTGCTGTCGCTCAAGAACACGGTAAAGAACAGGCCGCCGAAGGCAATAAACGCACCGGCGAACATTGCCAACAGAAAGGCCTTTGCGACCGGCAGGTTGGCCTTGGTCACGCCGGCGGCCTCGGTCTTGGCCTCGATCGCGGCGGGCGCCAGGCAATCGGGAGCGGGGTACTCCACCTTGGAATCTGCCATGTCAATCACTTCTTTCCTAATCAGCAGGGACAAGCGCTGCTATAGCTCCTGCCCCAAGCGGACAAAGTGGGAAAAGTCGTTGGCGGCCACGGCGTCGTACACGGCGTCGACGGCGTCAAAGACTTCCGGGGACATGGGGTTGTAGAACTCCGTGTCGCCCGGCTGAATTCCGACGAAGACGATATCATCGCACGATTGCTCAATCTCTTCGATCAGAATCGACAAGGGAAGCGAATGCGTGGTAAACATCGACTTGCGGGCCACATCACGTTTGTCGAGCAAGCGGATGGCGCCGACGGGCAGCGCCATGTCGGCAGCATCGACCAAGACCAGACGCGGCGGACGCTCGCGCTTGACCTCGATGATGTCATCCTCGGGCGTTTGGCCGCCGTCGATGGTGTACCAACCGACGATGGGCGCGTCCTCCATCTTTTTGGAGAGCACGGGGCCGGCGGCATCGTCGGCACGCAGCACGCTTCCCGCCGTGAGCACGATACCCGCAAACGGGGCGCCGTTCACACTTCCATCCACAACGCGACCCATTACTGCAACCTTCCCGTCAGATACACGCCCGACACATCGCGCACGCGCTCAACCAGATCACGAAACTTCATTAAGAACGCGACCTGCTGGGCATGCAGGCCAAAGTCGTCGTCGAACACCGAGATGCCGGCCTTGGCCGACCCGCGAAAACCGCGCTCGTCGAGCAGCGCATCGCAGGCCTCGAGCAGCGACGGCACCGCCGCCTTGTCGAGCTGGCACTCGCCAAAGGAGCGGATGGCCTCGAACTTGGTCTTGGCCTCCCCCTCCGGCAGCGCGTCGACGAGCGAATAGAACACATCCACCGGCACCGACAGGCGCGGCTCAAAGCAATCGAGCACGCCGGTGTGGTGGCCCACGGCGAGCGTGTAGTACAGCACGTCGCAGGCCTCCTGGGGAACGTCTTCCTCGGTCTCCACAAACTTACGCGTGAGCTCATAGAAGACCACCTGGTCGGGCGCATGGCCCAGGCAGGGGTCGACGACGCCCTCGGCGGCCTCGTCGCTTGCGCGCGAGGCATCGCCAAAGGAGCCGCCGAGCATGCCGGGGCCCGCAAAGTAACCAGAGCGGTCCGTGAGCTCCATCTAGCGACCTCCGGCCAGCACCAGATCCTGCAGCGCCGAGTAGACCTCAACGCGGCGAGGATCGTCCTGCTTGTCGATGAGCAGCGCCATGGCACCGCGGACATCGCCCTTGGGCGCACCCTCGAGCGTGTCCATAAACTCGTTGGCCAGGTCACGACCGTAACGGTAGCCGCTCATGGCGCGAGCCTCGCGCTCGATGGCAACGCGCAGCTTGTACGGCACGCCGGGGTGCAGGATATCGGCCTGCTCGCCGGCGGCCTCCACCGTGGTCTCGGCATGGAGCTTTTGGTCCAGCAGACCGAGCGCCATGGCAAAGCCGTAGACGGTCTGCGCGGGGCTGGGCGGGCAGCCGGGGATGTAGACATCGACCGGCAGAATCTTGTCCGTGCCGCCCCAGACGCAGTAGTTGTCGTAGAAGATGCCGCCGGTGCAGCCGCACGCGCCATAGGACACCACGATCTTGGGATCGGGTGCGGCCTCAAAGGCACGCAGGGCCGGCATGCGCATGGCACGCGTCACGGCACCGGTGTACAGCAGCACATCGGCGTGACGGGGCGAGGGCACGACCTTGATGCCAAAGCGCTCGACGTCGAAGACGGGCGTGATGGAACCGAAGATCTCGATCTCGCAGCCGTTGCAGCCGCCGCAGTCGACACGGTAGACGTACACCGAGCGCTTAATCTTCTTAAGAAGGGTCGCCTTGGCCTTCTCGATGCTCTCGTCGAGCTCGATCTTGGTCGGGCGGTACTGAAGCCGCTCGGGCAAAAGCGTGGGTTCGGCCATGGTTACTCCTCCTTCGTATCAAAATCCATGATGATGCCCTCGACCGGCGCAGGTCCGGCGGGAATCTCGGGCGCATCGGGGTTGAGCTCGCGGTCGATATACTCCGGGTTCACGCCGTGGCCGCCCAGATACTCCATGCCGGGGCCCTGGGGCTCACCGGACGCAAGCGTCTCGTTGGCAGCCATGCCGTGCGCGTTGCCGGTCTTTACGGCCGAGGCGGCGCGCAGGGCGTCGAGCTCGCGCTTGCACTCCTGGCACATACCGACGGTACGGGCGGCCTGGATGGCCTCCATGCCGCCGGTCTTTTGCAGCAGGCGCTTGGCGTAGTCGATCTCCTTATGCGGGGCAAACGGCTTGCCGCAGCGCGAGCAGTGCTCGAGCGTATATACGCTCTTGCTGGTGAGGTCGTCCTTGCTCATGACGGCCAGCTCAAACTCCTCGGTGAGCTTGATGGCCTCCATGGGGCAGGCTTCCTCGCAGCGGCCGCAGAAGATGCAGCGGCCGTAGTCGATCGACCAGGTGATGGTGTCGGCCGCAAGGTCGGTGTCCATGCGAATGGCATCGGCCGGGCACGCCACGCCGCAGGCACCGCAGGCAATGCAGAGCTCGGCATTGTGCTCGGGCTTGCCGCGTATGTCCTTGTTGGTGGGGAACGGCGCAAACGGGTACTTGACCGTCGCGTCGCCGGCCTTGGCGTTAACCTTCCAAAGCTTCAGCATATTAGAGCGCCTCCTCATCGAGCGGAGCGGCCATAGTGCCCTCGCCCGCAAGCGGCGACTTGTCGCGCCAGACGTTCTCGAACTGCTCCTTGTCGAGCACGTGGTCGCGCTTGGCGGCGACATCGGTCACCGTCACGCGGTCGGTGCAGGAGTAGCACGGGTCGAGCGAGCCGACGATCAGCGCCGCGTCGCCCACGGTGTTGCCGCGGAACATGTAGCGCAGGACCGGCCAGTTGCTGTACGTAGCTGCCTTAGCGCGCCAGCGGTAGCACTTCTGGTTGTTGCCGAGCATGGCCCAGTGCACATCCTCGCCGCGCGGTGCCTCGGTGGCGCCGATGGCGTACTTGTGCGGGGTGTACTCCCAATCCGTGGTGAGGATGGGACCCGACGGGCAGTTCTCGAGCATGGTCTCGATCATGTCGATCGAATCGTAGACCTCCTGGATGCGCACGGCGGTACGGCCGAAGGCATCGCAGGTGTCGGCCGTAGCGGCGTGCATCTTTTGGACATCCGGATCGGCATAGCCGTCGAAGGGATGATCAAAGCGCACGTCGCGGGCATAGCCCGAACCGCGCATGAGCGGGCCGACCGGCGAGAAGTCGCGTGCGATCTTGCGGTCCAAGATGCCGATGCCACTCGTACGCTCAATAAAGCTGGGCGTCGAGAGCAAGACGTCGACGAGCTCCTGAACCTCGGAGCGCAGCTGGTGGATGGTCGTGAGGGTGGAGAGCTTCTGCTCGGCCAAAATGTCGCGACGCACGCCGCCGATCACGTTGAGGCCGTAGGTCTTGCGGTGACCGGAGAGCTTCTCGGCCAGGTCCATGGACTTCTCGCGGACGCGGAAGAACTGCTGGAAGCCGGAGTCGAAGCCCGTGTAGTGAGACGCCAGGCCAATGTTGAGCAGATGCGAGTGCAGGCGCTCGACCTCGAGCATGATAGCGCGGATGTACTGGGCGCGCGGCGGGACATGAATGCCCTGGGCGCGCTCGACGGCCTCGGCGTAGGCCACCGAGTGGGCGCAGCCGCAGATGCCGCAGATGCGGTCGGCGAGGAACGTCACGGCATCATAGTTCAGGCGCGTCTCGGCGACCTTCTCCATGCCGCGGTGCACGTAGAACAGACGGTAGTCGGCATCGACGATCGTCTCGCCCTCAACGAACAGGCGGAAGTGGCCGGGCTCGTCGGAGGTAATGTGCAGCGGGCCCATGGGAACGAGCGTGGTCTCCTTGCCCTTGGTGTCGGCCAAGAACTCGTAGTTTTCCATGTCGCTCGCGGGAGCGGGACGGAAACGGTAGTCCATGGAGTCCTTGCGCAGCGGGTACAGGCCGCTGGGCCAATCGTCGGGCAGCACCAGGCGACGACGATCGGGCAGACCCTCGGGGATCAGGCCGAACATGTCGCGCAGCTCGCGCTCGCCCCACACGCAGGCGGGGACGAACGGCGTCACGGACGGGAATGTCATCTTGGCGGGATCGACCTCGGTGCGCACGGTCACCCAGCCGGGGTCCTCCCCCTCCATGGAGATGACGTAGTACACGGCGTAGCGGCCGCACAGGCTGCGCTCATCGTTGCCGATGATCACGGGAATCCAGCCGTAGCGCTCGTAATACAGGTAGTGGACGGCCTCGGGCAGCTTGTCCTGCTTGACGGTAATCGTCAGCTGGTCCTCGCATTGCCACTCGACCTTCTCGATGCAGCCCGGAACGGCGCGGCGCAGAGCCTCGACATGGCTCTCGCAGCGACGAGCGTAGTCCTTCTTTTCAGGTTCTGCCATGGTGCTAATTCACCTCGCTTGTCTTGGTCTGGGAACTGAACACCATGCGGTAGAGAGGAGCCTCGTGGAGCTCTTCGACGCTCTGGTTCAAAACGACGGACGTTGCATCCTCGACGCCGCTCGTGATGGCGACCGGGGTGGCGATACCGAACCACATGACCACGATCGCGAGGGCGATCTCGGGGATGATCATGAGGGCGGGCACCTCGTGGCGCTTCATGCCCTCGGGCGCCTTGCCGAAGATGGACTTGAGCGCGATGCCGGTAAGGGCGAAGTACACGCCGGTGAGGCCGATGGCCACGAGCACGACCACCCAGATGGGACCGGACTGAACGCCGGCCACGAAGGTGAGGAACTCGGAGATGAACAGGGCGAACGGCGGGAAGGCGGCGAGCGCGAGCAGGGCGATGATGGTGAGCGCTGCCGTGACGGGAGCGATCTCGACGACGCCCTTGATCTTGTTCAGGTCGCGGGTGTGGTAGATGTGCTGGATGTTACCGGCCATGCAGAAGGCGAGCGCCTTCGTGAAGCCGTGGAAGATGCAGTGCAGCAGGCAGGCGGCGATACCGAGCGGGCCACCGATACCCAGGCACAGCGCGACCACGCCGACGTTGTCGACGGAGGAGTACGCGAAGCGGCGCTTGATATCGTCCTGCTTAAAGATGCACAGGGCAGCCACCAGGATGGACAGCGTGCCCAGGATGAGCAGGAGCGTTCGCGGATAGGTGTCGCCCACCGTGATGATGGACAGGGAGTAGAAGCGGATGATCACCAGCATGGCGCACTTGAGCAGCACGCCCGAGAGCAGCGCGGAGACCGGGCTCGGAGCCTGGGAGTGCGCGTCGGGCAGCCAGGTGTGCATGGGGAACAGGCCCGCCTTGGTGCCGAAGCCGATGACGATGAACGCGAACGCGAGGCGCACGAGCATCGGGTCGAACTGGTCGGCGTAGGGCATGATGGAGGTGAGGAAGGCGGCCTCATGCGCGTTGGGCATGATATCGGCGGCGTTCGCGTAGATGAGCAGCGTGCCGAACAGGCCGAAGGCCACACCGGCGGTGCAGACCATCGCGTACTTCCAAGACGCCTCGAGCGCCTGCTTGTTCTTGTAGATGCCCACGAGGAACACGGTCGACAGCGTAGTGGCCTCGACCGCCGCCCAGGTGAGGATGATGTTGTTGGACAGGCAGGCGAGCAGCATCGTGAAGACGAACAGGCTGAACAGCGCGTAGTACTGCTTGGTGCGCTCGGCCGGCATGGTCTTCTCCTCGATATCGATCTTGATATAGGAGATGGAGTACACGCCGGTGATGAACCCGATGATGCCTACCAGAAGGACGAAGATCGACGAGAGCGAATCGAGATGGAGCCACAGGCCCAAAGCGTCGATATTCTGCCCGCTCGAGAGCATGGTTCCCGCGGTGACGACCGAAAGGACAAGGGTCGCCGCGACGGAGATGGTGTTGAGCCCCGCGAAGACGTTGTAGGACGTCGTCTTGGGGAGCGCAGCCATAATCAGGGAGAACACGAGAGGACAAGCGAGCAGGGCGACCGTCAGCATTGAAACATCCATGGCCTACCCCTTCAATTCGGTCAGGTCGTGGGAGTCGAGCGACTTGGTGTCGTTCCAAATCCTCACGACGACGGCGGACATGATGATGACGGCGAAGATGGCGTCGGTGGCGATGCCGATCTCGATGATCTCGGGGGCCGTGGGCGCGAGCAAAGCGAGCGTCACGTGGCTACCGTTCTCCATAAGGCAGTACCCGAAGATCTGCTTGAGGATGTTGCGCTGGGAGATGATGCACGTGAGGCCGACGAAGAAGTGCGCGAAGCTGATGGCGAGGGCCGGAGTGGTCACCTCGGCGGTGGGCAGGCTCAGGCGCGTGACCACCGCGAAGCAGACGGCCACCTCCAGACCGGTGAGGATGATGGTCCAGGCCGGCTTGATGGAGGAGGTCAGCGTGCTATCGGCAGGCGAACCCATCTTCTTGTAGGCACGGTTGAGAATGAACGGAACGAGGATCACCTTGGTGACGAAGGCCGACGCGGCCCACATGAGAAGCTCGGTGGCACCGGTGGTGAGGCCCAGGGTGAGCAGCACGCCCACCAGGACAACCGACTGGATCGCGTACCACTTGATGGCGGACGGGATGGTCTTCGAGACGACCACCATGGTGGAGGTCACGATCAGAAGACCGCCCAGGATATTGACTAACGAATAACCCATGTCCTACCTCCTAACCCATCCAACTAGAGGACAGAGGACCGGCGACGACGACCATGATCATGAGGACGACGAACACGAACGCCATGGCGCGCGGAAGGGGCTGGCCGGCGGCCACGGTCTCGCTCGGCTCACCGGGCAGGACCTTACCCATCCAACGCAGGAACCATGCGAAGGTGGCGACGGTCTCGACGACCATGACGCACACGAGGACAAAGATGACCGTGTTGGTAGCACCAACCGCGAAGCCACCGGAAATGATCTGGAACTTGGAAAAGAACGTGCTCATGGGGGGCACGCCGGCGATAGCGGTCGCGGCGACCGCAAAGCCCACGCCCGTGACCGGGTACTTCTTCATGAGGCCCTGGATCTTGGGCAGCATACGGGTTCCCAGCGTGAAGCTGAGAGAGCCAGCGATGAGGAAGAACAGGGTCTTGGTGAACGCGTGGTTGAAGATGTGCTCGACGGCGCCGTTAAACGCCATCTGGCTTCCGAACACGGAGAGGCCCAGGCCGAAGAACACGTAGGCGAGCTGCGCGATCGTCGAGAAGGCGAGCAGGCGCTTCATATCCTTCTGGGGCAGGTACATGAGGAAGCCGAAGAGCATGGTCACGACGGCGTCGATGATGGCGACCCAGCCGACGATCTCGGGGATATCGCCGGCACTCGCAAGAGCGCGGGCGAACACGCACACGCCGACCTTCACCATGGACGCGCCATGGAGGTAGGCGGAAACGGGCGTGGGGGCCTCCATTGCGGAGGGCAGCCACATGTAGAGCGGGAACTGGGCGGACTTGGCCCAAGCGGCGAACAGGATGAGCAGCAGCACGACGGTCTTCATACCGGAATCGAGCTGGGAAATCGCGCTCAGCGCGAACGTGCCGGTTCCGGCGAACAGGAAGGCAGCGCCGATGTAGAGTCCCAGAGCGCCGATGTGGGTGATGATGAGCGCCTTCATACCGGCCTTCTTGGCCGTGGGCGTCATGTAGTAGCTGATGAGGCCCCAGGAGCACACGCCGGTGATCTCGAAGAAAACGAGCTGACCAACGATGGTGGAGCTGTAGGCGAGACCGGCCATGGCGCCGATGAACGTGGAGAAGTACACGTAGAAGCGGCGACGGGGCGCGTCGGGATGCTCCTTGTTCTTATCGCTCATGTACGGGAACGAATAGATGACGACGAGCAGGCCGATAGCGACGAATGCGGGTGCGAGCAGCGTGCTCATCCGGTCGAATATGAAGCCCATGACCAAGGTCTGGCCCATACTCGCCCAGGTTACATCGACCGCGTTCATGCCGTTTCCGGCAAACGTCGCGGCCAAGCCAACGGAAGCGACCGTGGCGATGCCGCCGGCAAAGGCGCAGATCCATTTAGCGTAGGGACGCGGCAGCATGACGATGAGCAGGGAGCCCAGCATGGGGACGGCGATCGCCACCATGGCAAAGAGGGACAAGCTCGATTCGATTGACATAGTTTCTCCCTTCTCCCTACACGCCTACGACGACGAATACGAACGCGAGGACCGCGATGCCGACGACGGCCCAGGTCTGGTTACCGAGCACCTTGAAGCGCGAACGGGAAACGGAGTTCTCGAGCACGCCGCAGACGACGAAATCGACCAGGCACTTGACGAGGAAGACGACGGCGCCCACGAGAGCGGTGACGCCGATGGTCGCGGGCTCTCCCCAGGGGATGAAGATGGAGGTGAACCAAGCGACGACCACGACCTGCTTCATGCCCATGGCGAGCTTCATCATGGCCAGGGACGGGCCGGAGAGCTCGGCGAGCGGGCCCTCCTGGAGCTCCTGCTCGGCTTCGGCCTGATCGAACGGAAGCTTGCCGAGCTCCATGTAACAGGCGGCCGCGAAGGCGACGCCGGCGAGGATGACGGCGACGACGCTCGAGACGTTGCCCGTAACGATGTGCTGGCCCATGGTCGCAATGTCCGTGGAGCCGCACACGATGGCGACGGTAAACAGCGCGATGAGCATGGACGGCTCGATGAGCACGCTCATGAGGAGCTCGCGGATACCGCCGAAGCCCGCGTAGGCGTTGGAGGAATCCACGCCGGACAGTGCGAAGAAGAAGCGGGACAGCGCTAGCGCGTACATGATGGTAATGGCATCACCAAAGACGGGCATGGGGCTCTCGAGCGTGAACATGGGCAGACCCATGGCGAGCATAAACGACACCGCGAGGAACAGCGGCGGCATGATGCGCAGCACGAAGCTCGAGTCGGAACTCACGGACTCGGGACGCGCCATGAGCTTCGCGAGGTCCCGGTAATCCTGAAGGATGGACGGACCGCGGCGATTGTGCATCTTCGCGCGAATCACACGGGCGAGGCCGGAGAAGAAGGGCGCGACCAGCATGACCACGAGGCCCTGCGCTATCGCAAGAACGATGTTCATAATATCCTCTCCCCTCTCTAGACCATGACCACGGCGAGCACGAGGAAGACCACGAGCGCCGCGACGATGTAGCAGATGTATACGGAGTAGTTGCCGCCCTCAATCTTGGAGGCGAGGCCGGCCAGCTTATCGGCACCCTCGCTCGGTGCATCGACCAGGAAGCGGTCGGGCAGGGGCTCAACGCCCTGGGCGACACCGGTGAGCTTCTGGAACACGTGCGCGATGGACCAGCAGATCTTGGTGCATACCTCGCGCAGGGTGTAGAGCGGGCCCATGAAGAGCTCTACGTCTGACGCGAAGCTCGTGGCGACGACGGGCATGTGCTCGTTGGGCTCGTAGCCGCACGCCCAAGGGTCGGTCTTCTTAGCGGGGGCCTTGGTGCCGAGGCAGGACCTCAACACGAACGCGAGGCCGGTGAGGACCACGAGCGCGATGGCGATCGCGGGGGTGGAGGTGGCGGCACCGGAAATCTCGTTCACCAGAGACACGCCCGAGGTGGCTGTGACGGCAGAGCCGGCAAGCACGCTCTGGGCGACGTCGCCCAGAACCGGGGCGATGACGGGAGAGCCGATTCCCAGCACCAGGCAGATGGCCGCGAGGAGCATCTGCGAGAACAACATCGGAGCCGGGGACTCCTTGGCGTTCGCGGCCTCCTGGGAACGAGGGCTGCTCGCGAACGAGACGCCGTAGGCCTTCACGAAGCACGTGACGGCCAGGGCACCGGTGATGGCGAGGGCGGCCGCGGAGGCGACGGCGAACACCATGACGACCGGGTCGGAGAGCGTCGAGATGTTGAACAGGGACTGGTAGGTGAACCACTCGGAAACGAAGCCGTTGAGCGGCGGGATAGCCGAGATGGCAAGGGCACCGATGAGGAAGCAGACGGCCGTGACCGGCATTCGGCGGAACAGGCCGCCCATCTTCTCCATGTTGCGCGTACCCGTGGCATAGAGCAGGGAGCCCGCGCCGAGGAACAGCTCGCCCTTGAACATGGCGTGGTTGAGCGTGTGGTAGAGGGCGGCCATGAGCGCGATCGTCGCGATGACGTCGTTGCCCAGGGCGTGCGCCGTCATGGACGCGCCGACACCGAGCAAGATGATGCCGATGTTCTCGACGGAGTGGTAGGCCAGCAGGCGCTTAATGTCGTGCTCGTGGAGGGCGTAGACGACGCCCAGGACCGACGAGATGGATCCGAAGACCAGGACCATGAGGCCCCACCAGAGCTGGACGCCCGAACCCGCGAGCAGGTCGAGACCGACCTTGAGGATTCCCAGGATGCCGATCTTGATCATGCCGCCGGACATGAGGGCGGACACGTTGGACGGCGCCTCGGGGTGCGCCTGGGGCAGCCAGGAGTGCAGCGGGATGATACCGGCCTTTGCGCCGAATCCGAAGAACGCGAGGACGAAGCACGCGGAGGAGACGGCGGGTCCAAAGTCATGCGTACGGAAATCACTGAAGCTGAAGGAACCGCCCACGCCGTTGGTCATGAGCAGGAAGCTCGCCATGATAAGGACAAAGCCCACGTGCGCGATGACGAAGTAGAGCCAACCGCCCCTAATGGAGTTCTTGTTCTCCTCGATAACGACAAGGAAGTAGCTCGTAAGGGACATGAGCTCAAAGGCGACCAGGAACCAGAACACGTTGTCGGCGGTGATGACGAGCATCATCGAGGCGACGAAGGTGTTCATGAAGAAACCGGCGCGCCCGACCTTGCCCGGGTACTCATCGAAGTAGGACAGACCGTAGATGAAGCCCGCAAAGGCGAGGATTGAGATGAGGACCACGATCAGGCCCGCAAGGCCGTTGAGCAAGAGCTCGAGACGGGCGAACGGGAAAAAGAAGACCGTGTTGAGGGACGAAACGTCGCCAAGCACGGCCTCGAGGCCCGCGATGAACGACAGCACGGCCGCGACGGCGCCGATCAGGCAGCCGGCGGTCTTGGCGGCGTTGTCGGCCTTGATCAGCAGAACCGAGGCGAGCGCACCGATGCACGAGACGGCAAGCGATGCGATAAACAGCGTCATGCTATCCATTGTTTACGCTCCCTTCTGCTTTCTCGGACAGGCCCTGGGCCACAGCGGTAACGTCGACGACCGGACCGTTTTCGATCGAGCGCAGGCGCTTGGCCTCGTCGAGCTCGCGATCGGCCGCGCCACCCATGACGGTCAGCGCCTTGGTGGGGCACGCCGCCACACAATGCGGGCCGTCCGGATCGAATGCGCACAGGTCGCACTTGACAGCGCAGGTGTACTGGCCAGGAGCCCACGTAAGCAGGCTGCTCAGGGACTTAGGATACGAAGGCGTCGGGTCGCACATGCCTGCGACGCCGGCGATAGACGTGCCATCGGGATGGATGGCTCCGAAGGGGCACGCGATAGCGCACAGCCTGCACCCGATGCACTCCTGCTCCTTCACGTGGATGCGGTCGCCATCGTGCTCGATGGCATTCACCGGGCAAACCTCGGCGCAGGGGGCACCCTCGCAATGGTGGCAGGCAAGGGCGGCCGAAATACCGCCGGTCTTCACGAGCGCCAGGCGCGGCGTATCCTGAAGACCCTGCATCCGGTGGGCGTCGGCACAGGCGGACTGGCATGTTCCGCAGCCGATGCACCTCTCCGGGTTGATGTCGATGAAGCGGTTCATCCCCACTTCCTTTCAAAATAACGGGCCGGGCTCCCGAACGTACGGGACGCCCGGCCCAAATAGCCAACGAGAACGGGACTACACGATTTGGTTCACGTGCGTCTCGTCGTCGAACTTGGCGGCGCCGGGCTCAACGTCCTGGGGGGCGGCGGCGTCCACCAGAGCCTGCTTGAGCTCGGTGTATTGACGCTCGACCTCGCCCTCGGCCCAGACCTGGTCGGCGATAGCGTCGACCTGGCAGGCGGAGAACTTGTCCTCGGGCGTGTGCGAGACCGGGTCGACCTTGTGAATGGTCAGCTCGTTGCATTTGCCGATCCACCACTGGTAGGTCATGTAGACCGTGCCCTTGTTGATGCGATCGCTCACGTCGGCACGGCTGTATACCTGGCCGCGGCGGCTGTGAATCGAGACGATGTCGCCATTCTTGATGCCGCGTGCCTCGGCGTCCGCGGGATTCATGCGGACAAAACCGGGCTCGTCGGCGAGCAGCGCAAGCGTCTTGCAGTTGCCGGTCATGGAGCGGCAGCTGTAGTGGCCGACCTCGCGGACGGTGCACAGGATGAGCGGGTACTCATCGTCGGGAAGCTCGGAGGGTGCCTCCCAGTCGTGCGCCATTAGGTTGGCGCGGCCATCCTTGGTGGTGAACTTGCCGCCAGCGAACATGTCGGGCGTGCCGTGGTCATTCACATCGGTGCTCTTGACGGGCCACTGGGCGTAGCCGCCCTCGGGAGCCATCTTCTCGTAGGTCGCGCCCACAAAGTTGGGGCACAGGCTAATGCACTCGTTCCAGATCTGCTCGGTGTTGTCGTAGTGCATGGGGTAGCCCATACGCGTAGACAGGTCCGCGAAGATCTCCCAGTCGTGGCGGCACTCGCCCTTGGGCGGAACAGCCGCATCAAAGTGCTGGAAGCTACGGTCGGATGCGGTAAAGACACCCTCGTGCTCGCCCCAGGAAGTGGCAGGCAGGATGACGTCGGCGAGCATGGTCGTCTGCGTCATAAAGATGTCCTGGCAAATGAACAGATCCAGCTCGGAGAGCGTCTTGCGCATACCGGCCGAATCGGGCTCGGTCTGCACCGGGTCCTCGCCGTAGTTGTAGAAGCAGTGCACCTTGCCCTCGTCGACCAGGTGACCCAGGTCGGTGAGCTTGTAGCCCTCCTCGAGCGGGAGCTTTTCCTCGGGCACGCCCCAAGCCTTGGCAAACTTGGCACGCACTGCCGGGTCGGTGACCTTCTGGTAGCCAGGGTACAGGTTGGGCAGCATGCCCATATCGCAGGAGCCCTGGACGTTATTCTGGCCACGCACGGGCGCGAGGCCGGAATTGGGTTTGCCGATCTGGCCGGCAACGCAGGCGATGGAGGCGATGGTGTGCACCGTCTTCAGGTTCTGCTTCTGCTGGCATACGCCCATGCCCCAGCCAATGATGGCAGAGGGCTTCGCCGTGGCGTACATCTCGGCAGCTTGGTGGATCAACGCGGGCTCGACACCCGTGATGTCCTGTACGGATTCGGGAGTGTAGTTCTTGATGGTCTCCCACCACTCGTCAAAGCCGTTCGTATGCTCGGCGACGAATTCCTTGTCGTAGAGGCCATCGTTGACCAGACAGTTGGCAAAGGCGTTGAGGAACGCAACATTGCAACCGTTCTTGATCGGAAGGTAGAGATCGGCGATACGCGCGGTTTCGATATGGCGCGGGTCGGCGACGATGATCTTGCAACCCTTTTCTTTGGCTCGCACGATACGCCTTGCGACGATGGGGTGCGAATCGGCAGGGTTATAGCCGAAGAGGAAAATGCAGCCCGCATCCTCCATACCGGGGATGGAGCATGACATGCAACCTGAACCAACCGTGTCCATCAGACCGAGGACAGTAGGGCCGTGTCAAGTACGGGCGCAGTTGTCCACGCTGTGGGTGCCGATGCACGCACGCGTAAACTTCTGCATGACGTAGTTCGCCTCATTGCCGCCGCCTCGCGAAGAGCCGGTGGTCATGACAGCGTTAGGACCATATTCGTCAATTATGGCCTGCATCTTAGATGCGGTGAAATCCAGTGCCTCGTCCCAGCTTACGCGCTCAAGATCCGCGCCCTTAGTGCGACGGATCATCGGGTGCAGTACGCGAGGAGTCAAGATCTTGGTGTCGTTGATGAAGTCGTAGCCGCTCATGCCCTTAAGGCACAGCTCGCCCTGATTGGTAATGCCGTTGAGCGGTTCGGTGCCCACAACCTGGCCGTTTTGGACCAAGAGGTTAAACTGGCAACCGGCGCCGCAGTACGGGCAGATCACTTTATGCTTCTCCATGACACCCTCCTTCCTTTCTCTGCTACCGAATACTCGGTACTTATTTGACAATCATTGGGCCTGTCGCCCGACGCTTACGCCTCGTTTTCGATGGTGGCGCGGGCACGCTCGGCAGTCAGTTCTGCCAGACGCTCCTCGTCTACCAGGGTGAGGCCCTTGGTCGGGCACGCCTCGGCACACGCCGGACCGCCGGGACGGTCCACGCACAGGTCGCACTTGAGCACGAAGCTCTTAGTCTGCGAACCCACGCGCACGTCGCCCATCAAGACCGGGACCTGCGTGGTCGCCACGCTCACGGCGCCAAAGGGGCATGCCATGACGCAGCTCTTGCAACCGATGCAGTTGTCCTCGTTGACGCCGATGCGATGGTTCTTTGGATCAAAGAACAAGGCGCCCGTAGGGCAGGCCTTGGCGCACGGAGCGTCCTCGCAGTGGTGACATGCCACCGGCGCGGAAATCTCGTAGGTGCGCGTTACGCGCAAGCGAGGTGCGGCGATGTTGCCGGGAATATCGTGCGCCTCGATGCACGCCGCCATACAGGTTTGGCACCCAATGCAGCGTGAAGAATCAGCCACGACTCGTTTATTGCCCATGTTGTTCACTCCCTCCTGAATCCCATGCCGGAGAGACCCTGTCGACGTTGCCCCGGACCGCCCGTGGTCCGGCATCGGCGTATCGAGTGCATGCGGCGAAACAGGCACTTCGATAGAGTTCCTCCAACGATATACAGGCTAAATATACGCAGTTGCAGGTGGCAAACTTGAGCATAGGCCCTGCAATACGGGTGTATTGCAGGGGTTTTGGCAGGTTGGAATTATTCTCTAGAAGCTATAAAGGTGAGTGTATTACATGCGTACGCCTCAGAGATTTTTATGCGCTCTCATTTTGGATGTACTACGCTTGTATTCGTGTTTATGGTTATCAACTTGAGTGAAATAAAGTAATCGTTATAAGATGCTCAAGTATCGGCACATGCCGCATTTGACCGACTATATTGCACGCTCATTAAGGGGGCCAGTGATGTCATCGACTCAAAAAAGAGCCATCCTGCAGGTGCGCATTCGCGAGGAAGACAAGCAGCATGCCGAGCATCTCTACGATGCCATGGGCACATCGCTCGCCGAGGCTGTCCGCTTATTTGTCGCGCAAAGCATTTTGATGCGCAAGCTCCCCTTTCAGCCGGTCGCCGTGCGCTCAAAGAACGGCACCGCCGCCTATGGATCGCTCAAAGCATATGGTGACCCCAATCGCCGCTCCGAAGAGCGCAATGCCTGGATTGAGTACCTTGCCACAGAAAGCGACGATTCGATTTTGGGTCCCGAGGAAGTAGATATCCATGAGTAGCACCATCATCGACGAGACCGTCATCCTGCGCTACCTGCTTGACGACGACGAGGTTCTGTCACCGCGCGCCGCCAAGGTCATCGCCACGCGCACCGCTCGCGTCTACCCCGAAATCATCACGCGCGTCGTGGTCACACTGCGCGACGTCTATAAGGTTCCCCGCGTTGAGATTACTGCGGCCATGAAGAGGTTGCTCGATGACGTCATGGTCGACGAGCCCACCGTTGTCGCCCTTGCCGTCAAACTCTTTGGCAAGACCCATATGGACTTTACCGACTGCCTCCTCTCAGCCCGAACCGCCATCTACAACGATGATGTCGTGAGCTTTGGCAAGCCCATCATCCAAGGCATGATCGACTACCGCCGCCAGCGCCAAACCGCCGCCGACGCCCGCGACCGCGCCGCCGAAGCCCGCAGCCGAAGCACCGACTCCACCATCGACAAGCTCCGCCACCGCCCCCGCCACTAACCCCATCCCCTCCTAAGTTGCGGTGAAATACGGACTGTTTCATGCCTTTAAAGGCCTCAACAGTCCGTATTTCACCGCAACTTATTGAAGGTGGACCGCGAACGATTTCTCTATCGGGATTCGGCGTAGGGTTTTGTTGTCGGAATGCCGTAACCGCGCATCATGGCACCGAACGATTCTACGTCGTAGGTGTCCGAGAGTTTGAAATGAATGATGTTGTGGCCCATGGCGCGAAGGTTCGCGTCGCGCATGAGGGCCGCTCGATACGTTTTTGCCGCCGCCCGCTCTGCATTATTTTGAGCCTCGTCTTCAAACTTGCCCAGCCCATGCAGCTCTGCCAGCGTCCATGAGCCGTCTGGCATCTGCCAGCCATAATCTGCTAGATAATAGCCAGCGTTTCCCGGCCGCGTTATCTCAACTTGAAGCTCGGGCGCGGCAACCCCAGCGAGAATCATCGCTGCTCTCGCCTCAGACTCACCGCCATTGCCTGACCTGCCATCCATATAATCAAAAACGTCAAAAGCACGCGCGATGCCATGCAGCCCTCGACAATTTGCCTGCGCATATGCTCGCAGCTCTTCGCGCTCGACATCGTACTCACGGGCCAAGCCATCGACATAACCCAGCGCATAGCGAAAGGCGCTCGATCGCGCGATATCAACAACCGTTCGACACGGATCCGTCAGTGTAAACAGACCAAGCCGCCACACTTCGCCCGGGCGCCAGCGCTTGTATTCAACGAACTCATACGTATCACGCCTTGTAGACCGTGGCAGCAGCACTTGCACTTTATCCAGAAGCGTATACGCCGAGCCGATGCCGTAGAGCAGCGCTGCTGTCGCTCCGCAGAACACAGCATCCGGTTCAACGACCGCAATAGCGGATGCCAGCTGAAAGATACGATCTTCAACCCCAAGATTATTCCAATAGACCGGATCCGCATACACGTGGTTGTAAAGACGAAGCATGAGCTCTTCCTGCATAAGCTCACGCGCGCGGCGTTCATCCCAAGGATCAATTGTTATAAGCAGCTGTCCATCTTGATGAATTCCAACGGCCGAGAATAGCATCCTTGCATATGACTGCGGAAAATGTTTGCCTTTATCGAGCATGGCCAACCCCATAACCATCACGGCGGAGAGTATACCATTACGCTATCGCATGCTTCCGTTCGCAGGCCTTGCCAAAAGCTGACCAAAAGCTTGACGCCGCAGGTCAGAGCTTCAAAAAATATTTCCACTCTCGGTAGACGGTCGCTACGACCCTCCCAACGGCATCAAAATCCAACCTTACAAATAGTTGCGGTGAAATACGGACTACATGGGCCATAAAAGCCGAAAAACAGTCCGTATTTCACCGCAACTTAGGTGGGGATGTGGGGTCCCCGGCACGTTTACGAAAACGGCTCTGATCCCAAAGGGAATCAGAGCCGTTAAGCTATCTTATGGAGCGGGCGACGGGAATCGAACCCGCGTCATCAGCTTGGAAGGCTGGGGTTCTGCCATTGAACTACGCCCGCAAGATATGGTCGGGACGACAGGATTTGAACCTGCGACATCCTGCTCCCAAAGCAGGCGCGCTACCAAACTGCGCCACGTCCCGAAGGTGTTGAGCAGCTAAGGTCTAAACCTTGCGTGTCCCAAAGCGAAGGAAATTATAGGGGAGACTCCCCGCCTGTGCAAGCGCAGAAACCCTAGCTCCTCGAATGTGCGACAAACTTGCTGTGGAGCAGACCGATCACAAACGCCGCCACGGCAACCGGCGCCCACGCGGCACCGATATCCGCCAGCGGAAGAACATCAAACGGTAGCCACGCGCCCGCAAAGAACGCATCGCGGACCGAGGTGATCACGCTCTGCACGGCAACCACACCGCCGACCCAGACCCACACCTGCGGATGAGCGTCGCAAAAGCCGTGTACCAAACCCATGAGAACCAGCACGATGGCGACGGGATACAAGGCGTTAAGCATGGGCACCGAGAACATAAGGATCACGTCGAGGCCCACGTTGGAGAGCACGCACGAAAACGCTGCGAACACAAAGGCGAGAACCGCAAAGGGACGGCGCATGGCCTCCTCGGAAGCCTCCGCTCCCCCTTTAACCACATACGTCTCGCAGAAGTAGCGCGAGCAGCAGCTGATGAGGCCGATGCACACGTTCATGCAGGCGAGGAAGAAGATGGCGAAGACCACGACCGTGCCGGCAAGGCCAAAGTGCATGGAGGCAGAGCGGGCAAGGATGGCGGCGCCGTTGGTGGCGTCGGGCATCACGGTGCCGAGCTGCATTCCGGCAAGGCCCAAGCCACAGTAGATGATGGCCATGAGCACGCCGGCGATAACGCCGGAACGCGAAATCTCAAAGGCCACGCGCTTGTCATCGGTAACACCCAGCTCGTGGATGGTCTCGGCGATGATGATGCCGAAGGCGAGCGACGCGAGCAGGTCCATGGTCTGATAGCCGGTCAAAAAGCCCTGCACGGCAGCGCCTGCATCGTAGGGAGCCTGAGGCGCGGCAGCGGGTCCCAGCGGCGAGATCACGGCAGCACCCACAACCAGCACGATGAGCGCAATGAGCGCAGGGCCCGTAATGCGGCCGAGCACGCGTGTTATGACACCCGGACGCAGCGTGAGCACAAACGCGACGACAAAGAAGCCAACGGCAAACACCAGACGAGCCGTGCCAAGCGAAACGCCCTCGGGCAGCAGCGGCACCAGCATCTCGAAGGCCGTGGAGCTCGTACGCGGAATGGCCAGGCACGGGCCGATGGCCAGATACACCGCCGCGACAAAGAACTCACCGAACTTGGGGTGCACGCGGCCGGCAAGCTCGCGCGCCGTTCCGGCAAGCGCCACGGCGATAAAGCCCATGACGGGCAGGCCGATGGCGGCAATCAAAAAGCCAACCATGGCAAGCGGTGTGGCCGTGCCGGCCTGGAGCACCAGCAACGGCGGAATGATGAGGTTACCGGCGCCAAAGAGCATCGAGAACAGCGCAATGCCGACGGTAACGACATGGTCGGAGCGCAGGCCGCGCGGAGCGGATGAGGCCATAGGCACACCTTTCGGGTCGAAACAAAAACGGGACGGGCAAATACACCCGTCCCGCAAGTATAAACGGTCTAGCAGCTTTAGCAGGCTAAATCGCACAGAGCATCGATAGCCGTGTCGACTTCTTCGGTAGTGTTGAAATACCCAAACGAGAAGCGGACGACGCCCTGGCGCTCGGTCCCCAGCGCACGGTGCATGAGCGGGGCGCAATGGGCGCCGGGGCGCGTCGAAATCCCCCACCCTTGCATGAGCGCATCCGAGATCTCGGCAGAGTCGATATCGGCTACGTTGAGCGACACAATCGCAGAGCGCGCCTGCTGGTCAAAGGCACCGTAGAGCTTAATCCCCGGAATCTTGCGCACACCGGCAAGGAAGCGATCAGCGAGCGCACGCTCGTGGGCAGCAATCGCCTCGACCCCACCCTGGGCCTCGATAAAGTCGAGACCAGCGGAAAGTCCCGCGATGCCATGACCGTTGAGCGTGCCCGCCTCAAGGCGCGTGGGCCACCCAAGCGGCTGCAGCGCATCGAAGCTGTGCACGCCCGTGCCGCCCATGGCCCACGGAGCCACGTCAATGCCCTCCGCCACGGCCAGGCCGCCGGTCCCCTGCGGACCCATGAGCCCCTTGTGACCGGTAAAGCACACGACGTCGAGCCCCATGGCATCCATGTCAATCTTCGCCGTGCCGGCAGACTGCGAAGCATCGACGATCACCAGCGCGCCGGCCGCATGCGCGATGGCAGCCACGCGCGCAATGTCGACCGCGTTGCCGGTCACATTGGAGGCGTGCGTCACCACCACAGCACGCGTACCGGGCGTGACAAGCCGCTCGAGCTCGTCGTAGTCGAGCACGCCGTTGGTATCACAGCCCGCATGCTCAACCGTCACACCCTGCTCTGCCGCCAGGCGGTTGAGCGGACGCAGTACGGAGTTGTGCTCGAGCACCGTTGTGACCACACGGTCGCCGGGGCGCACCACGCCATTGATGACGGTGTTGAGCGCCGCGGTGGAGTTGGGCGTAAAACAAACATGGTCAGCACGCGGGCAGCCCAGCAAGCGCGCAAGCTTGGCGCGGCAGCCGTGGATGGTACGTGCCGCATCGAGCGCACCCGAGGTGGCACCGCGCCCAGCATTGCCGAGCGAGCACATCGCCTGCGTCACGGCATCGATGACCGTCTGCGGCTTGTGCATGGTCGTCGCCGCGTTATCCAGGTAGATCATCGCACGACCTCCCACATATTAATCACGGTATAGCCCTCAGTGGGAACGCCCGCCGCGGCGAGTTCGCCGCGCAGCAGCTCCTCATCGACAGGCAACGCCTTCCACGCCAAACCGCAGCCGGCAGCGACCTCCCCGGGCACGGGAATCGTCCGCCCGGGAAGACCGCGCTCGATGCACAGGGACTCGCAACCCATGGCGGCCGCCGTGGTGGGAAACGTGATGACAAGCGCCGGGCGCTTCTCCCTCATGGCAACTCCAACCAATACGCTACGGGCGCACGACGCGCACGGCCTGCTCCATCTTCTCCACGATCACGTACATGTTGGTGACCTCGCCCACCGCAAGCTGGTCCTTAATGCCAAAGTGGTCCAGGCAGGTACCGCAGGTGAGAATCTCGACACCCTGCTCCGCCAAGCCCTTCAGGTCATCGAGCACCGGCGAGCCCTCGACGGTGAGCTTGGCACCGCCGTTGTAAAACAGCATAGTCGCGGGCAGCTCCTCCTGCTGCGTCACGGCAAAGATGAAGGCCTTCATGAGCTTGTGGCCCAGCTCATCGTCGCCGCGGCCCATGCAGTCGGTGTAGACGGAAATGACGAGTTTGCCCTTGCCGGCGCTGGCATTACAGAAGACAGCGCCATCCTGCTCGGGATCGGCCACGGCAACGGCGCCAGAGGTCGCCACGGTCACGTGCCACTCGGCGTCAGAAACCTTCTCGACCGAGGCCGTGCAACCCTTCTCCTGCGCCATCTTGGAGATGTTCTTGACGGCGGTCTCGTTATCGACCGAGGTCACGACGGTGCCCTCGCCATCGAGCTGCTTCAGAGCTTTGAGCGTCTTGACGACGGGCAGCGGGCAGGCATCGCCCATGGCATTGACTTCAATCTTGGTAGACATAGTTTTTCCTTTCAAAAGGGACCGCCCAGAACAGTAGGCGGTCGCATAAACGGTTTTCCTTAATGCACAACGCGAACGGCAGGACCGCCTGGCACCGGCTCGCACACGCGACCGACGACGGCGGCGATGCGACCCTCGGCATGCAGACGGCGCGCAAGCTCATCCACATCGGCAGCAGGTGCCGCGATAAGCAGGCCACCAGACGTCTGCGGATCGTACAGCGCATCCAGCATGCCCGGCTCCAGGTCCTCGTCGGCAGCCACGCGCGGGCCAAAGAAGTCCTGGTTGCGGTAGGAGCCCGCGGGGATAATGCCCAGACGCGCCATGTCGAGCACCTGGTCAAAGAGCGGTACCGCCCCCGACGCAAGCTCAACTTGCACGCCCGAGCCCTCGGCCATCTCGCACGCGTGCCCGATCAGACCAAAGCCCGTAATGTCGGTGCAGCCGTGAAGCTCAAGTCCCTCGGCCAGACGAATCGGAGCCTCGTTGAGGGTGCGCATCGAGTCAAACATGGCCGCGGCCTCGTCCTGCTCGATGAGCTCGCCCTTAATGGCCGTGGTGATAATGCCCGAGCCGATCGCCTTGGTCAGCAGCAGAACATCGCCCACGCGTGCGCCGCTGTTGGCGAGCATGCGGTCGAGCGCGACAAAGCCGCTCACAGACAGGCCATACTTGGGCTCGTCGTCGTTGATGGTATGGCCGCCCGCGATGGAGCAACCCGCCTCGACGCACTTGTCGGCGCCGCCCGCCAGAATCTGACCGGCACCCTCGATGCCCAGACAACTGGGTATGCAGAGTAGGTTCATGGCATGGCTCGGCCGCCCGCCCATGGCGTAGATGTCCGACAGCGAGTTGGCCGCGGCAATCTGGCCAAACAGAAACGGATCGTCGACCATCGGCGGGAAGAAGTCGATGGACTGCACAAGCCCCAGGTTCTCCCCTACGCGGAAGACGCTCGCATCGTCAGAGGTATCGAACCCCACGAGCAAGTTGTCGTTATGCACATTTGGCAAGTCGCCCAGGACCTGGGCGAGGGCTCCAGGAGCCAACTTAGCGGCTCAACCGCTCGCGGCCGTCATAGACGTGAGCCTAATCTGATCGTCAGCCATCGATACCTCCTCTCATCGGTCAATCATTTTCTCCCAGTATACGCATGAATGCGAGCCTGCGGCAGATGCATTAATTGAGCGCCTGTGCGCGAATCGCCGCGCCAATCGCTCCGGCAAAGCGAGCCTGGGGCGAGGTGGTCACCGGCGACCCCAGCAGCTCGCCCAACCGCTCCACCACGAAGGCGTTCTCGCACAGGCCACCGGTCAGGTAGTACGGGGCGCCCGCGGCCTGCCCGGCCATGGTCGCCACGCGCGAGACCACGCTGTCGATCACGCCACGTGCAATGTTCTCGCGCAGCTCACCGCGACCGATCAGGCTGATGACCTCGCTTTCGGCAAACACCGTGCACATGCTGCTGATCTTGGTGGGCTCACCGGAACGCGCAAGGTCGGCCATCTGCTGTTGGGAAATACCCAGACGGTCGGCCATGATCTCCAAAAAGCGCCCCGTACCGGCAGCGCACTTGTCGTTCATGGCGAACTTGGCCACGCGGCCACTTTTAAGCTGAATGACCTTGGTGTCCTGGCCGCCCACGTCAATCACCGTGCCGTGATCGCCAAACAGGCGCACGGCACCGGTGCCGTGGCAGGTGATCTCGGTCACGACCTTGTGCGCATAGGGCACGGCGACACGGCCGTAGCCGGTCGCGATCACGCGCACGTCGTCGGCAGCCACGTCGTAGCCAGCCGCTGCCAGTGCCTCGCGCAGCCGCTCGGAAGCATCGACCGAGGAGAACCCGGTTGGCTGCACGCACGTCCACGCCACCGAACCCTCCCCGTCGACCACAGCAGCCTTAGCCGCCGTAGACCCGATATCGATCCCGATCCCTATCATGGCTCTCTCCCAATCTAAACATCAAAGGTAGCGGCGCGTTCAGGCGCCTTAGCTCTAGGTTTCTCAGGTGCCGGAGATTGCCCCGAAAGAGGAGCGCAGCGTACTTTGGGTACGCAAGCGACAGTTTGAGGGGCAAGATCCGGTGCCTGAGGAAGCTAGAGGGTTTCGATGAAGGCGGCGATGCGCGTCTCGATCTGGCCCATGTCACCGTTGCTGTAGTCGGTCTCGATCTTCATATACGGAATACCCGCACCCTCGACGGCCTCCTGCATGCGCGCGCTCTCAACGTTGAAGGTGTGGCAGGCCTGTAGCACGCTCTCTACCACGCCATCGACATGGTACTTCTCGCACATGGCCAGCGTGTTCTCCATGCGGCCGTCGTTAGGCGTCATGACCGAGCAGTTGATATCCAGGTAGCGGTCGGCGATGGCGCGCAGAATGTCGGGCGCGTCCGGGTCGATCATCATAGCCGCCGTGCGCTCACCCGAGCAGTCGTCCATGCACACGACCACGCCGCCGTTGGACTCGATGGTGCGGCCGATCTTGTTAATCACACCGCCCACCGGGCAACCGGTGATCAGAATGCGCTTGGCGTCCGCCGCAACCGGGCGCTCGCCCGCGTCGTAGGCCTCGCGCAGCTTGGCGACCTTTTGCTCCAGCTGCTGCGTATAGGCCTCGATATCAAAGCTGAACGTACCGGCAAACATAGTGCTCATCAGGTCGATGCCGCTCATGGCCGCCGGCTGGTTGGCCTGCAGCGCAAACATCTTGAGCTGAGCCGCACGCAAGCGGTTGCGACGACGGACGGCAGCACGCAGGTCATCGTCGGTAATCGTGATGCCGTAGAAGCCCTCGAGCTCCTCCTTGAGCAGGCGGCACTCCTCGTACCAGCCTTCACGCTCGTAGGCGCGATCGCGACCCTGCGGAAGATGCAGAATGTGCGTGCGCTTGAGCTCGTTGAGTAGCTCGTACATCTTCTTCTTGCCGTCGCAGGTGGTCTCGCCGATGATCATGTCGCTAAAGTACGTAAACGGGCACTTTTGCGAATAGGCAAAACCATACGTAGACTTGATGAGCGGGCACAGGTTTGCCGGCAGCACCTTCTCGGCCTCGGGAATCACCTCGTCGGACGTGCCGCACAGCGCCACGCTCGCAGCCCCCGCGGCATCGATAATCTCGAGCGGCGTGTAGCTGCACAGAAAACCGACCAGGCGATTACCCGCCTGCTTATAATCCTTGACGCGAATAAACGCCGCCTTGCGTTGCTCGTTGAACTCCTCAAACGTGGACGGCAACGGCTGCTCAATATTTTCCGACATATAACTCCTTAACAAACCTTTTAACCAACCAAGGAAACGGCTTTCCCAGGTGCCCGAGGTTGCCGTGAAAGAGGAGCGCCGCGTACTTTGGTATGCAAGCGATGGTTTGAACGGCAAGATCGGGTGCCTGGGGAAGCCGCTGGACCGGATAGCCCTAAATGGTTTCCAAGAAAGCCTCAATCCTGGTTTGCAGTTGGCCTGCATCCTCACCGGCGTAGTCGGTCGTGATGTGCATAAACGGAATGCCTGCCTCCTCGGCGGCCTTCTCCACGGCGAAGGACTCCATCTCGTAGAGCGTGCAGAACTGCAGGGCCACGTCGACGATGCCATCGGCATGCAGGTCCTTGGCCATCTGGACAATGTCCTTCATACGCTGGTCGTTGGGCGTAAAGACGGCGCAGTTGATCTTAAAGTAGCGCTCGGCGATAGCATCGAGCATCTCGTCAACCGTCTCACCGGACTCATCGACCAAGTCCTTGTAATAGCGCGAACCCGTGCAGGACTCCTCGCCCACCACAACGCCGCCGGCCTTCTCGATAAGGTTGAACAGCTTCCAGTTGGGCACGGCCATGGGCGTACCGGTGTACAGGATGCGCTTGGTCCCCTTGGGTGCCACGCCCTCGCCGGCCTCGACACGCTGCTCGCACTCAGCCGCCATATCGTTGATGGCTCCGGTCAGACGCGGTGTGTCGTCCATAAAGGCGGCCTGAACGGTCAGCAGGCTGTCGAGACCGCTGATGGGCGCAGGGTCGGCAGCGCGGGTCTCAGCGAGGCGCTGCAGGGCGCGGCGCTTCTCATTGACGGCGTGGATGGCGGCCTTCAGACGCTCGGGCGTAATCTTGACGCCGCACTCGTCCTCGATCTTGGCGGCGAGCTTCTTGACCTCGGCCTTCCAGGTCACGAGCGTCGACTCGTCGTGCACGTTGGGAATATCCATGACGTACATGTTCTTTTGCGTTGCAAAGAACTCGTAGGCTTTCTTCTTGCCATCGCAGGTGTTCTCGCCTACCACCAAGTCACTCGACTCAATATAGGGGCAGACCTCGCCCAGCTTAAAGCCGGCAAAGCTCTTGATGAGCGGACAAGTGTTGCGTGGCAGGTGCTCCTCAACCTTATCGGTTGCCCAATCGGCACCCGAGCACAGACCCACGGGAATGCCGTCACAGGCAAGTACAATCTCCTCGGGAACGTACACGCAGAACGAACCGACGATCTTGGTGGCCTCGCCAGCCTCCTTCTTGTCGAGCATCTCCTTAATACGGCCACTGTGGATGTTGGTGGCCACAAAGTCCAGGTAGGACGTGGACTTGGGGCGATTGTTCTGCGTCAGGAACATATCGCCGTACATCTGGCCCACGGCGCCCAGCAGCATGTCGTGGTCGGCAAGATTCATGCCGAGGCTCTCCCACATCGGATGGAAATCAAATTCTTCAGCCATGACGGTTCCCCTCTCGAACCAAAAAACGGATAACAGCGGTATCGATGCACGACGGGCGGCGATTGCCCGGCCGTGCTCAAACCCGGAATTTTGGGGAACCTGCTTTGCGGTTGACTATTTAGTTGTGCGTCGTCTCTCCCGGAGCCGTGAACATACCTGCTCATATGCGACTCCGAGCCATATATAGGGCACGCGCGGCAACGCGGCGAATGTATGTCGTTTGTGGCATGTGCGCACCCTCCCTTACAAGTTGAGGTCAACTATATCAACGGTCATCGACCATGCGAACACCGTTGACATTCGTACGACAGCGTCGTGTGCCGTCGTTTAATAAATTATTATCTTGATTGATAAGAGTTTGTCATCCCTCATTTGGCGAACGGCAAAAACAAAGCCACCGAGGCTTATATCCCCGACAGCATTACCCGACGCTATCGACAAACCAAATGGATCCTGCTGGCATCAAAATGCATGCGCAGCGTCTCGCCTGCTTGCGGCAGCTCGTCGACAGGCATGCCCACCTTGTTGACCTTCCACTGCAGACGCGTGGGCGCATCAGCACGCGGCACGTCCAGCAGCACCAGGCACTCAAAGCGCGAATCGCTCACTCGGGCCACGTGCAAATCATAGCTGTTGCGACCCCGCTCCGCGCGATTGTCAACATGGAAGTAGCTTGCGCGAATGCCCAGGTACGCCACATTATCGGGAACCTCGCGACCCACGTTAAAGGTCATGCCCCAATCGAGCGCCTCAACTTCCTCGGGCCCGATCTTGCGCGCCCGGCTTGTGTTCTTGCACCCCGTCAGGCGCAGCGCCGCCAGCGTCTGCGGACGACGGACCACGTCCTCGATGGAGCCGATCTCCTCAACATGCCCGTCGTGCATCACGCAGATGCGCTGGCAGAGGCGGCACGCTTCATCGATGTCGTGGCTCACATAGATCACGGTGCGGTTGCACACGTCGAACAGGTCGAGCATGTTCTGCTCGAGCGCGCTCTTAAGATAGGAATCGAGCGCGCTCATGGGCTCGTCCAACATAAAAATGCCCGGATGCGCCGCCACCATACGGGCAAGCGCCACGCGTTGCTGCTGCCCGCCCGAGAGTCGCGCGGGGTAGCGGTCGGCAAAATCGGCTAGACCGAAAATGCCCAGATAGCGCTCGGCCAGCCTTTTGCGCGCCACGGCGTCGCCCGCATCCTTTACACCGGCGCATACGTTATCGGCCACCGTCATGTTGGGAAAGAGCTGATAGTTTTGGAACAGCAGGGCGCATTTGCGCTCCTGGGGCGACAGGTTGATGCCCGCCGACGAGTCAAAAAAGGTCACACCGTTGACGACGATCTTGCCCTCGTCGGGCGTCTCCACGCCGGCAATGCAGCGCAGCGTACAGCTCTTGCCACAACCCGAGGCACCCAGCAGCGCCACGCGCTCCTCGCCAGCCTCGAGCTGAATGTCGAGAGTAAAGCCGGGATAGCGCTTTTTGATATCCAGAACGAGCGACATGGCTTATCGACCTCCCTTTGCGACCGTGTCATCGCGCATAAGCTCGGCCAACGCCTCGCGATCGATACGCAGCGCATCTCCGCCGACTGGGTCGAGCGAATCGGTCTGGCCGCCCAGCTGCTTGGCCTGCTTGCGCTCCGCGCGGGACAGGCCGCGCTCGCGATACTTTTGCGAATGCGCCGTGTACATGTTGATGAATAGGATGACCAGGAAACTGAACGCAATTACGACCACGACCCAAAAGAGGGCCACCGACGTGTTGCCGCCCATCCACTCAAAGTAGATGGCGATGGGGATGGTCTGGGTAATGCCGGTGTAGTTGCCCGCAAAGAACAGGGTGCAGCCAAACTCGCCCATGGCACGCGCGAAGGCGAGCACCGTGCCGGCGGCAATCGAGGGCCAGCCAAGCGGCATCATAAGCTTGGTAAAGATGCGACGCTCGGACCAGCCAAGTGTGCGCGCCGCATCGAGCATCTGCGTGTCGAGGCTCTCGAAGGCTCCGAGCGCCGTGCGGTAGACCAGCGGAAACGACACAACGACGGCCGAAATGACCGCCGCGGGCCAGGTAAAGACGATCGAGATGCCGTGCGCGATGAGCCACCGGCCCACCCCGGTCGAGCGGCCAAACAGCATGAGGAGCAAAAAGCCGCACACCGTAGGCGGCAGCACCATAGGAATCGTAAAGACCGAATCGAGCAGGCCCTTGATGCGGCTCGTAGTACCCATGGTCTTCCATGCGGCAAACAGGCCCAGTGCAAAGGCAATCACCAGGGCAAGGCCGCTCGTTTTGATAGACACCCAAAACGGACGATAGTCGATGTCGCCCAAAAAGGAAGTCAGAGAGGTCAAGGGCCCCTGCTCATCCCGCAACACGACAGACGATGCCTCTACCATTTGAGCGCTATCAAGCCAACGCGCGCCGCCCTTGGCATCACCCGAGGCCGATGCAATCACCACATAGCGGTCCCCATCCGCACCGCGCTCGTCAAAGCCATAGGTATACCCGCCGGCGTCAAACGTTGTTTCCGCCGTGACATACCAAGGAAGATCCACGTCCCCTAGCTGCGCACCTCCCATGCAGTTTACGCTGTCGAGCTCACAGACGAGGGCCTTGAGACCCGATACGCACTCGTTGTCCTGCGGATCCAATCCATACTTCTCGACCGCCTTGGGCGATATCCACACCACAACGCGATCGGCAGCAGGCGCCACTACAAGGTCCACGTCCTCGTCAACGGGAAACCGGTAGCCCTCAGGCTGGCCCTCCATGGCACGAGCGGTCCCCTTGGCCAACCGCTCAAAACCCTCGATCCCATACGAAAGCCCATGGGCGGTCGCAGCAACCTGAGCTCCATCCTCAGCGTCTCCAGCAAACGCAAATCCCGGCACCCAGCAAAGCGTGAAGGTTAAAGCACAGGCGACAAGGATGCGGAATCTATTAAGCACGAAAAGCTCCAAGCGAATACAAGGACGGAGTGAAACACAAAACGATGGAATTATCGCGCCAAGCCGCACTACGCGGAAAGCTCAAAGCCGTACTTAGCCCAAATCTTCTGAGCCTTCTTGTTGGTCAGGCAAAAGTCGATAAACGCCTTGGCCTCGTCGGCGTGCTCGGAGCTCTCGGCAACGGCACCCGGGTACACGATGGGCTTGTGCGAATCCTCGGGGCACACGAAGGCCTCCTCGATGCCGTCGTAGCGGAAGATATCGGAGCTGTAGACAAAACCGGCCACGCAGTCGCCTGTGGACACATAGGCGGCGGCGGTACCAACTTTGTCGGCCAGGGCCACCTTGTCGGCGATCTCGGGAGCATACTCGCCATCGTCGCCCTCGGTGCCGGTGTAGAGGCCCACGGAGGCCAGGGCCTGGTTGGCGTACTTGCCGGCGGGAACGGTCTTGGCGTCGCCGATGGCGATCTTGCCGTCCAGATTCGCGACGTCGGCGATGGCCTCGACCTTGGTGTCGGAGCCCTCGGCGCGAATGATCACGAGGTCGTTGACGAACATATCCTCACGGGTGTCGGCGTCGACGAGCTCGGCGGCTTCGGCGTCGTCCATGGTGCCCTTGGAGGCCGTGATGAGCACATCGACGGCGGCACCGGCGCGCATCTGCTCGACAAGGTCGCCAGACGCCTTAAACTGCGTGTCGGCAAACGTGGTGCCGGTCTGCTCGGCGTAGAGCTCCTGAACCTCGGGCAGAGCTTTCTCGAGCGAGTTGGCGGCAAAGACCTGCAGCTCGACAGCCTTCTTCTTAGAGGAAGACTTGGCGGAGCCGACATCGGAGCCAGCGGGCTCGGACGTCTTGTTGCCCGAGCAGCCGGCAAGGCCAAGGCCGGCGGCAGCGGCAGCAGAAAGCGAGACAAAACCGCGGCGTGAAACCATATCGAACATATTCAACCCTTTCGAACGCTATGCCCGGGCACCCCGCCGCAGGCTTTATTCTGTTACTAGATTATACTTACGCGCGAATAATGGTAGTGAGAAATTATTCTCGCCAGAGAATATAGTTTCGAGTTGCCGTGCACCTCGGCGTCGCTTCGGTGGAAAACAAAAGCGGAGCAGCCATTCAGGTCGCCCCGCTGCAGGTAAACCGCTTAGTTGGTATGTCCGCCGCCCGCTGTCATCTGAGCCGCATGCTCCAGCTGGTCTGCTATGGCCTCCCAGCTTTCGCGGGCGGCCTTCGTAGAGCCGGGAAAGTTTACGACAAGCGTATGACCTCGTTGCATGCAAATAGCGCGCGAGAGCATAGCGCGGCGCGTCTTGGTCATGGAGTACGCACGGATTGCCTCTGCAATACCCGGCACATCGCGGTCGCAGACGGCACGCGTCGCCTCGGGCGTCACGTCGCGCATCGAAAGTCCCGTGCCGCCACAGGTGAGCACGACATTGGCGTGGCACTCATCGGCAGCTTCCACAATGGCATCACCGATCTCGCTGGCGTCGTCGCGCACGACCACATGTGAGACGACCGTCCAGCCCTGCGCCTTGATAAGTTCCTCGAGTGCGGCTCCAGCCTCGTCCTGAGCAAGATCGCGCGTATCCGAGCACGTCACGATCGAAATCTTCAACTCCATAGTCTTCCTCCTACAACACCGTGCCCTCGGGCAGGTCGACACGCACGACACCCACGACGTCGCCCGCCTTGAGCTCGCACGGTCCTTCGTCAATACGCAGCAGGCAGTTGGACCGCTGCATCGTGCCGAGCAGCGCCGAATTCTGCGTCTTGGCCTCGGTCACCAACAGCTCACCGGTCTCGGGGTCGCGCAAAACCGTGGCGCGATCGAAGAAGCGTCGGTCCTGGCGCTTTTTCACGCCGTGCGTGAGCGTCGCCTGCTGCACGGGACGCGCACCCTCGGAAAAACCGCGCATCTTGCGAATCGCCGGACGGGCAAGCATCTCAAAGCCCACATACGCCGCGGCCGGATTGCCTGAAAGCCCCAGGTAGGGCTTACCCCCGAGCAAGCCAAACGTGATGGCCTTGCCCGGACGCATCGAGATGCGATCGAACAGCACCTCGCCCTCGCGCCGGACGAGCGCCGTCACGTAGTCGTAATCGCCCGCCGAGGCGCCACCACTTGTAATGACAAAATCGCACTCTCGCGTGGCGCGATGCACCAGCTCGGCAATCGCCTGCTCATCGTCGGGCGCAATACCGTAGAACACCGGATCTGCCCCGGCATCGAGCGCCTCGGCCATCAGCGCCGAGGAGTTGGAATCGCGAATCTGACCGCGCGCCGGTACCTTACTCGGTGCGACCAGTTCCGTGCCCAGCGAGATAATGCCCACGCGCGGGGCGGCATGTACCTTCACGCTCGCGTATCCGGCGCTTGCCAGCAAGCCGGCGCCCGCCGGGGCCACGACCTCGCCGGCATGCATCACAACATCGCCGGCATGGGCCTCCTCGGCGGCAGAGCGAACGTTCTCCCCTACCTTGGCAGGCGCCGAGAAGCGAACGTGCGAGCCCTCGTTGCCATCGCCGTCGAGCACGTCGACGATCTCGTACTTCACCACGGCATCGGCACCTTCGGGCACCGGCGCGCCCGTCATGATGCGGACGGTCTCGCCCGCGCCGATTGTGCCCTCAAAGACATGGCCCGCGGCCTCGTGTCCTACGACGGAGAGCGTCACCGGAGTGTCACCGGCGGCCGCAGCAAGATCGGCTGCGCGCACGGCATACCCGTCCATGGCGCTGTTGGCAAACGGCGAGATGTCGATATCGGCCACCGCGTCCTCGGCCAAGGGAAGACCGGCGGCCTGCCACACGGGAATCTCGACGAGATCGGTCGGAGCAACGTGCGACAGAACAATCGACTGCGCGTCCTCCAGCGGAATGAGTTTCTCTGCCATATGCACCTCTTAATGCCACGGCGCACAACAGGGGCGCCGAATCTTTATGCTTGTCTCAGTATAATCCCCCGACGCACGACCGCGACTCGGCCTATACCCGCAAATACACCTGTCGGTTGCAGGCCGCGAAACAGAATGGAAACCAACCCACCGGCTCGTCGCGTTTACCGCGTTTTATAATGCTTGCGTTGCAACCTAAAAGAGGAACGTATGGCTCATAACGACAAACCCGAAAGCGCAAACGAAGCGCAGGATCATTCCCAGCCGCTCGACGAAGGCGGTTTTTTCTCCCTGAACGACGTCATCACGGCAGGCAGGCATCAGCTCACCCGCTCTGAGCATCTCTTGGCTGCCGACACGCGCCGCAACGCCCGCAACCTACTCGCGAGCACCAAGTTGCTCGCACTCGTCGTCATCGTCTCGCTCGCCATGGGCGTTGCCGCTTGGGCGTTTTTGGCCTCGCTGAATATCGCGACCGACTATCGCGAGTACCATGCGTGGGTCTACGCCTTGCTTCCCGTTGTGGGCATGGCCACCGCATGGGTCTACAAGAACCACGGTCTCGCCGCAAAGCATGGCAACAACCTGGTCATCGACTCCGCTCTGGGCACACGCCTCATCCATATGCGCATGGCCGTCCTCACGTTTGTGTGCTCCACGCTCACGCACCTAACGGGCGGATCGGCCGGTCGCGAGGGGGCCGCGGTGCAGATTGGCGGCACCATCGCCAGCAACATCTCGAGCCTCGCCCACCTCAAAAAGCATGACCACCACGACCTCATGCTCGCCGGCATCTCGTCGGCCTTTGGTGCCGTATTCGGTTCGCCCCTTGCCGGAGCTTTCTTTGGCATGGAGATGTGCTTTATCGGCAAGATTGACTACACCGCGGGCATTTACTGCCTGGTCGCCTCGTTTACCGGCTACTTTACATCAATCGCCCTGGGTACCGAGTACGAAGCGAATGTCATCGCCAGCGTTCCCGCCATGACGCCCAAAACGGTCGTCATCGTTGTTATCAGCGCCATCATCTTCGGTCTGACGGCACGCCTCTTTGCGTGGTCGGTTCGAACCGTCAAGAGCCTGTACGGTCGCTTTATCACCAATTACCTCGTTCGCGCACTTATAGGAGCACTCGTGGTTTTGGCCGCGTATGCCCTCCTCGACGCCTGGGACTACGCCGGCCTTTCCACATGGCTTTCCGGCGCCGGATTTGCCGGCAACACCACCCTGGCGGACGCAGCCATCAAGTTGGTCGTCACAGCGCTTACCCTGGGCGCGGGCTTCCAAGGCGGCGAGGTCACGCCCCTGTTTGGCATCGGTGCGGCGCTCGGCGGCTGGATCGGTTGCCTCGTCGGAATCGACCCCAGCTTTCTGGCGGCGCTGGGCATGCTCGGCGTGTTCTGTGCCGGCCTCAACGTGCCCATCACCACCTGCATGATGGCCATCGACCTGTTCCACGGCACGGCCGCCGGGTTCTTTGTCATCGTGGCCTTTATCAGCTACCTAACCGGCGGGCACCGCGGCGTGTACCCCGCCCAGCGCATCATCTCACCCAAGCGCCGTTCGCTTATTGTGGATGAGGGCGGTACGGTAGCGGATGCTATCGAGCGCCACAACGACCTGATAGAGTAGACGTAAGCATTCGCCGTGCAGCCACAATCGGGGGCAATTCGACCTGAGCGCGACCGCACCGTCACGTCATACGCCGGGAGTCGCCCCATGCACGCAACTGATTTTGGTCGCACGCTCATCATCGCCAACCCAGCCGCCCAGTCGGGTGCGGCACGCGAAGTTGCCGAGCGCCTGCAACGCTTTTTGGACATGACTGCACGCGCATCCCAGTTTGACCTGGTGCTGACCGAGCGAATGGGACACGCCAAGGAGCTGGCTGCCCAGGCAACGGGCTATCGCACCGTTATCGCGCTTGGCGGTGACGGCGTGATCCACGAAGTCGTCAACGGGCTTATGACGCAAAAGGAGGACGCCCGCCCCGCTCTTGCCATCCTACCTGTGGGCTCCGGCAACGATTTTGCCCAGTCGCTCGGTATCGACGATTTCTCCGGCAAGGATTTTGGCGCGCTGCTCACCTGCGAGCTGCAGCGTCAGGACATCGGGCGCATTCGCTCTTGGAGTCCTGCGAGCGGCAGCGGCGAGGCTACCGTTGAGTACTACGACCAGACGCTTTCGATCGGCATCGATGCCGCCATCGGCCTTGGTACCGCCGAGCTGCGCAAAAAGACGGGTCTCACCGGCGCGCCGCTCTACACCCTCTCGGGACTTGAGCAGTTTGGCCTACGCTATCGCAACTACCCCATGACAGTCAGCTTTGACGGCGCGCCCGCCGAGCGCGTGAGGGCGATCATCATGGCGATTCAGCTGGGTCCTACCTATGGCTCGGGCTATCGCATCTGCCCCGATGCCGATCCCTGCGACGGCATGCTCGACGTCTGCTACGCCTGCGGCCCCGTCCCTCGCGCGGTAGCCCTGCCAGTGTTCCTTTCGGCCAAAGACGGCCACCATACCAAACTGCCGCCAATTCGCATGCGCCGCTGCCGCCATGCCGAGCTCACTTTTGAGGAGCCCGACTACCCCATCCAGGCCGACGGCGAGCCCGTTGTCGCCTCGCGCATCGAGGTCGACATCCTCGCCGGCGCCCTCCATGTCTGGCACCCCCAAACAGTCCCTATTTCACCGCAACTTATTGAGAAGATCATTCCTCCCCGCCCGGCTTGCGTCGGTTGGCTTTTTTAATCGCGTTGAAGTGCTTGTCATTGAGCCTGCGCTGGCGAGAGCGCTGAGGCACCTTGGTCTTTACGCGTCGGCGCGGTGGACGCCCGCGACGCTCAAGCTCAGCGCGCAGCTTACGCAGACAGCTCGCGCGATTCTGAAACTGGCTGCGGCTCTCACGCGCCGTCACGACAATCCCCGTGGGCCCATGTTTCATGCGCACCGCAGAGTCCGTCGTGTTCACGCCCTGCCCGCCCGGACCCGTCGCGCGAAACACCTGTACCTCGCAATCGCGCGCCAGCTCCTCGACCGACATCTCGGCATAGCGCGCATACTCACGCCATCCCATCTTGTTCTCATCCATATCAGCACCTCCCCTCATACAAAAAATGTGACAAAGGGACAGTCCCTTTGTCACATCGCATACCAATCGCTTGTGTTGCGCGCTTAGGCGAAGGTGATCTCGCCGTTCTCGCAGTCCATATCGGCGATACGGGCCAGGCTCTCAACGCGGAAGCCGCGTTTACGGAGCTTATCGCCGCCGCCCTGGAAGCCCTTCTCAACGGCAATGCCAATGCCGGCAACTTCGGCACCCGCAGCCTCGCAGATCTTAATAAGGCCCTCAAGCGCGCAGCCGTTGGCCAGGAAGTCGTCGATAATCAGGACCTTATCGCCCTCGGACAGAAAGCGCTTGCCGACAATGACCGGGTACTCCTTCTGCTTGGTAAAGGAATAGATGGTCGTGGCATACTGCTCGCCGTCAAGGTTGATGGACTGGGCCTTCTTTGCAAAGACCACCGGCACGCCGCCAAAATGCTGAGCTGCGATGCAGGCCATACCAATACCCGAAGCCTCAATCGTCAGGATCTTGTTGATCTCGACACCCTCGAACAGACGGGCCCATTCGGCGCCCATGTGGTCGAACAGCTCAACGTCGCACTGGTGGTTGAGGAAGGCATCAACCTTAAGGACGTTACCGGCCTTTACGATGCCGTCATGGCGAATACGATCCTCAAGCTCCTGCATGGCGCAACCCCTTCTCGCGGCAACGATACCGCGCGATTAATAAACGTTGTTCGATAGTCTACCACGAACCGACCCCCGCCCGCCCCACAAGCCGCATCGCACCACAAACCAGTCTTTTTGGGACAACGCAAATCGTGGCAGACAGCCTCCCAACGCACTAATGGCGGGCGCGCATCTTCACCAAACGCACCATGGCGAGCGCAAAGCCCACAGCGGCCACAGCCATAAGCACGTAGAACACCGAGCGAAAGCCGAACAGGAACACATCCGGACGGCCTGCAACAATACTGGTCACGGCCTCGCCCATCGCCACGCTCATCTGCCCATAGAGGATATGCGAACCTGCCGTAATACCCAGCGCCATGCCCGCATAGCGCGCCAAGCTGCCCAAGCTACCTGCAAAGCCAAGTGCCTCGCGCGGAGCCGAGCCCATATACAGCGAGTTATTGGGACTCTGGAAAATCGACGTACCGCACGACATAAACGCGACGCAACACACGATCACAGGGATAGAAGAGTGCTCGTCGAGCGTGCTTACCGCAAAGAGACCGCACACGTACAAGCCCAGACCGACCGCCGTGGGGCCCTCGCAGCCAACGCGGTCCGAAACCGTACCCGAAAGCGGCCCGATAAAGGCATTCACCATCGGCAGCGCCAAAAAGAGCAATCCGGAAATGTCGGAACCAAAGCCGTGGGCGTCCTGAAAATAGAACGGCAGGATAAACTCGGATGCGCCAATACCAACGAACACGATGAGCATGCAGGCAAGGTTGATGGTGAAGGCCGAATTTGCCAAGCAGCGACGAGCAGCCTCAATCAAGGACATGGGGCGCTCGCCGGCCTCCGGCTTAACATGCGGCAGCGTGTAGAGCCCCACGATAAACGAGATTATGCCAATAGGCAGGTTGATGAGGAAGATACTCTCCCAGGGAAAGCTTGCCACCAGCATGCCGCCGAGCACGGGGCCACACATCATGCCGAGGGCCACAAAGGTCGCGAGAATACCCATGGCACGGCCTCGTTCGCGCGCCGGAAACGACTCGGTGATGATACCCATGTTGTTAGCCATGGCCGCCGCGCAACCGATGCCCTGAACAATGCGTGCCAGGATAAGAACCTCGAGCGAGGCCGAAAGGCCGCACAGCAGCGAACCGACCGAAAAGACGATGACGCCCAGCTGGAACACATTCACCTTGCCACGCACGTCGCCCAGACGGCCAAACGGCAACATAGCCACGCATGTCGCAAGCAGGTACACCGAACTCACCAGCTGAATGCGATCGAGGCCCACGCCCAGCTCCTTTTGCATCACGGGCAGCGCCACGGTCACGACGGTCGAATCCAGACACACCATAAACGTCATGATGAGCACGGTAAACAGAATCGCCCACTTGTTCTTGCCATGGGTGTCGCCCTCTAGGGCAATGTGCTCGCGGCGCAGCTGCTCTGCGGTTTTCTCCATATCCATCCTTTCGAGTGGCGCAACGCAAAAACGGGGCCCCAATCGCCTGCAAACTGCCGCGATTGGGGTCCCGCCTACGGAATCGGAACGAAAGGTCGCCGAAGCTTTCTGCCAGCATCGGCGCCTTGTACGGAGCTAGCCTAGCACTGCTCGAGTGCCTGCTCAAGGTCGGCAATCAAGTCGGCCGTGTCCTCGAGGCCGCACGACAGGCGCACCATGTCGGCGGAGATGCCACAGGCGATGAGCTCCTCATCGTTCATCTGGCGATGTGTGGCATTAGCGGGATGCAGGCAGCAAGTGCGGGCGTCGGCCACGTGCGTGGCGATCTGGGCGAGCTTGAGGCTCTTCATAAAGGTCTCGGCCGCCGCGCGACCACCGTTAAAGCCAAAGCTCACAACGCCGCAGGTACCGTTGGGCATGTATTTCTGAGCGATGTCGTAGTACTTATCGCCCTCCAGGCCCGGATAGCTCACGAAGCGTACCTTGGGATGACTCTGCAGGAACTTGGCAACGGCCAGGCCGTTCTCGCAATGACGCGGCATGCGCACATGCAGGCTCTCGAGCGAGCTGTTCAAGAAGAAGGCCGCCTGAGGGTTCTGCATGGGGCCGAGGTCGCGCATGAGCTGAGCGGTTGCCTTGGTAATGAAGGCGCCCTCACGACCGAACTTCTCGGCATAGGTCACGCCGTGGTAGCTCTCGTCGGGCGTGGTGAGACCCGGGAACTTGTCCGCATGGGCCATCCAGTCAAACTGGCCGTGGTCGACGATCACGCCGCCCAGGTAGGCAGCATGTCCATCCATGTACTTGGTGGTGGAGTGCGTAACGATGTCGGCGCCCCACTCAAAGGGGCGGCACATCACGGGCGTCGGGAAGGTGTTATCGACCATCAGCGGCACGCCGTGGTCATGCGCGGCCTTGGCAAAGCGCTCAATATCGAGCACGGCAAGTGCGGGATTGGCGATCGTCTCGCCAAAGACGAGCTTGGTATTGGGCTCAAAGGCTGCCTCGAGCTCCTCGTCGGTGCAGTCGGGGGCAACGAACGTGCAGGTCAGACCCATGCGCTCCATAGTATGGGCGAGCAGGTTGTAGGTACCGCCATAGATGGCAGAGCTCGCGACCACGTGATCGCCGGCACCGGCCACGTTAAAGATTGCGAGGAAGTTCGCAGCCATGCCCGAGCTCGTGAGCATCGCAGCGGTGCCGCCCTCCATCTCGCAGATCTTGGCGGCAACCAGATCGCACGTGGGGTTCTGCAGACGGCTGTAGAAGTAACCAGACTCCTCCAGGTCAAACAGCTTGCCCATGTGCTCCGACGTGTCGTATTTCCACGTGGTGGACTGGTAAATGGGCACCTGGCGCGGCTCGGCATCTCCCGGGTGATAGCCGCCCTGAACACATGTAGTACCGATGGTCTGCTCGCTCATATCTAGCTCCCTTGCCTGGGTTACGTTTTATCCGGTTCACGATACCGCTACCCCGCACCCCTCACAACCCATCCCCAAGGTAGGTTAAGGGACAAATTGATCAGGGGTATTTATCTCAAGCCTTGGGCATTTGTTCGATAGATAAAAACGAGGCATACATGAAGCTCTCGATGATTACATGCCCCGTCACGGGTACCATAGGCGGGTACACCGTGAACAAGGAGACAACGATGAAGCAAATCGATACGGCCCAGCTCGACATCAACGCCTGTCAGGCTCAGGCTGCCGAATACCACGCCCGTGGCTTTAACTGCGCCCAGGCCGTCGCCTGCACGCTCGCACCTGCCGTCGGGCTCGACCCCCAGACCGCCTTTACCCTCACCGAGGGATTTGGCGCCGGCATGGGCGGCATGACCGAAACCTGCGGCGCCATCTCGGGCGCCGTGGCCATCATGGGCTTTGTGATGAGCGACGGCATGGAAAACCCCAAGACCAAAGGCCAGACCTACAAACTGTCGCGCGAAATCGCCAAGCGTTTTGGCGAGAAGAACACGACGACCGTCTGCGGCACGCTCAAGGGCATCGGATCGGACAAGGGTCCGCTTCGCAGCTGCCCCGGCTGCATCGACGATGCCGTCGAAATCGCCTGTGATGTACTAAAGCAGCTCGCCGAGTAAACGGCAGCACAGAAAAACGACGGCCGGCGCGCTTGGGATCCATCCAAAAGCACGCCGGCCGTCGCCGTTAGAACTCGGCAAATACGGGAGCACCGACCTCGATCTCCTCGCGCCCCGCCATAAGCTCGCGCATCCTGGCGCAAAAAGACTCCTGCTCCCCCGCCTTAAACACCAAGTGAAGTGTCACGGCATCCGCGTAATCGGTATCCGAAACCTTGGCACCCGAATCCTGCGCCAAGCGAAGCACCTGCTCATACTGCGGATAGGCCACATGCACGTCAACAGGCACGACGCTCGTCATCTCGACGATCTGCCCGGCCTCCCGAGCCGCGGCCACCGCCGCTTGCGTCGCCGCGGTATAGGCGCGTACCAAGCCACCAGGCCCCAACAGCGTGCCACCAAAATAGCGCGTCACTACGCAGCAAACATTTTTGAGCCCCGCGCCGCGCAACACCTCGAGCGTCGGCATACCGCTCGTGCGGCTCGGCTCACCGTCATCGCTTTGACGCTCGCGTCCATCGACCAAAATCCACGCGGGAACATTGTGTCGAGCGTCGTAATGACGTTTGCGAACGGTCTCGATAAAGGCATTCGCCTCATCCTCGGACTCAATATGGACCAGCTGGGCAATAAACCGGCTCTTGCGGTCCACAAATTCGCCCGAAACCTCAATATTCGATTGCAGAGTAAAATAGCTGTCCAACAAAGCCCCTCAACAAAATAAAGCGCAGCAACAAACAGCCTCAATAATACGGCAAAGACAGCACCGTTGACCTCGCCAACAAGAACGGAAACGCCAATGATACCGTCACCAACAGCGAGAACCCGTCAGCGCGAGCAAGGTGCCTTGAAAGACAAGGGCATTGACCTTATGGTCATGCCCGAAGGCTTGAAAGGCAGATTGCCGCGCTGACGGGTTCGCAGCGTCAACAAAGTGCTGAGTGGGCCGATAAGCCGGGTTCTGTCGTGAACGGTCATTTATCTTGTCTGCACGTTACCGTGCAGTTCCACGCACGCTACCCGAACGCGGACCGGGCCGGCCCATAGCGTTCCTATTCGCGCTTGCTCCGGATGGGGCTTGCCAAGCCGCCGTGTTGCCACGACGCTGGTGGTCTCTTACACCACCGTTTCAGCTTTTCCCTTTACGCCTTGCGGCGCAGGTGGGAGTCTTCTTTTCTGCGGCGCTTTCCGTCGGATCACTCCGCCCGGCCGTTAGCCGGCATCCCGCCCTCTGGAGCCCGGACTTTCCTCACGCGTGCTGCAAGCAGCACATCGCGCGACCGTCTGGCCCACTCAGCAGTGCAAGAGTGTAACACACCGTTGCCGCAGGCAATGGCACAACGCAAACGCTCGACACGATAAACCAAGAACCGCCATGCGCTACAATGGTCCTGTCGATGGGCAACGTCGTCAGTCGAGACGCGACCGCGCTCCACACCCCTCCGTCTACTCGGTGTGTTCCCGCCTCCTCCCCGAGGCGGGATGTCGGCATTTTTCATGCACTGACAACCCAATAGCCTGTGGACAGCCCGGGCAGCATCGCGCACCTCAGGTGCAAATGCAAAAAAGGGACCCGTCCATTGCGGACGGATCCCTTAAAACAAGTGATCGTCAAACCGATTTACTCGGCGTCGGTCTCCTCGTCCTTCTTCTCGGAAGGCAGCGGGGTAACCTCGATCTCGACGCCCAGAGTCTCAGCAGCGGACTTCATGGACAGGGAGATACGACGACGGTCGAGGTCGATCTCCATGACCTTGACCTGAACCTTGTCGCCCACGTGGGTGACCTGAGAAGGCTGATCGACGTGCTTGTTGGCCATCTCGGAGATGTGCACCAGGCCCTCGATGCCCTCGCCCAGATCGACGAAAGCGCCGAACGGGACAAGCTTGGTCACAGTGCCCTCGACGATAGCGCCGACGGGGTACTTCTTGACCAGTGCGCGCCACGGATCCTCGGTGGTCTGCTTGAGACCCAGGGAGATGCGCTCGCGGTTGAGATCGACGTCGAGAACCTCGACCTCGACCTCCTGGCCGACCTTGACAACCTCGGAAGGATGGTTGACGTGGTTCCAGGAGAGCTCGGAAATGTGGATGAGGCCGTCGATACCACCGAGGTCGACGAAGGCGCCGAAGTCGACGATGGAGGAAACGGTGCCCTGGAGACGCATGCCAGACTTGAGCTTGGACAGGATCTCGGAGCGCTCGGCCTTACGGGACTCCTCGAGCACGACGCGACGGGAGAGGACGACGTTGTTGCGGTTGCGGTCCATCTCGATGACGCGGGCCTCGATGCGGGTGCCCATGTAGGAGGTGAGGTCCTTGACGCGACGGAGGTCGACGAGGGAGGCGGGCAGGAAGCCACGCAGGCCGATGTCGAGGATCAGGCCGCCCTTGACAACCTCGATAACCTCGCCCTCGACGTTCTCGCCGGAGTTGAACTTCTCCTCGATGCGGTTCCAAGCACGCTCGTACTCGGCACGCTTCTTGGACAGGACCAGACGACCGTCCTTGTCCTCCTTCTGGAGTACCAGAGCCTCGATGGGATCACCGAGTGCAACGATGTCTGCAGGGTTAGCGTCCTTGCGGATGGACAGCTCGCGGACCGGGATAACGCCCTCGGACTTGAATCCGATGTCAACGAGCACCTCGTCATGCTCGATCTTAACGACAGTGCCGTTAACGAGATCGCCCTCATCAAAGTCGGTAATCGTACCGTCGATGAGGTTGTTCATCTCCTCCTCGTTGACATCGTCAAGAGAGAAAATGGACGAGTTCTGAATCTCACTCAAAGGTGGACCCCTTTCGAACTACGGGGCCCCGATTGCTAGGACCTACAGAAGGGTGCGACAAGCACACAACGTTTAGGAACACTCGGGAGCCGACAGATACTAATGTGACGCTTATGCAATCACGTTCGTATAGGTTACGGGGAAATGAGTTCGATTTCAAGCGTGAACTGCGATTTTTTACTCGTGTGGAGACTTTTTCGTAATCTTATGAACACACGTCTCCGCAACTTGACGATAACCAGCCAGGCATTGGCTTAACAGTGATAAGGAACTAATTTACTTATCAACTGTTAGCTGACGGTTTCCGGGGTGCATACGGACAAATCCCGTCTGATTTCTAACAGGAAGTCAGACGGGATTTTCGCTTTATATTACGAATTATGGAGGACATACCATGAAAACCTTAATATCTTGTGCCTACAATATGGATAATTGCTGTGTGGAAGTGAAATTCAGCGACGGCAGTATGATTGCGATTGACACTATCGTCGTTGAGAACGAGATTGCTGACAATATGTATCAGCGGTCAGAGCTGGATTATTTGATCTACAACGCTCCTTTGGAGTATGCAGACCTTATCTTGAACGGCGATCCCGAAACCTATTTGAAAACTGTAACAGAATACAAGCCTTGGGATAGCTGACAACACGCTGCCCGCAGGAGAAAATCCTGCGGGCGTTTTTCTGTTTATATTATTTCCCTCCGTTGGATCTCAATTTAGGAAAGAAGATGACAATCTTGAAGCTCTTTCCCCACTGGGAAGCTGCTTCCAGATGAAGATTTAGATCGTCGGCCATCTTCTTAACCAGGTAAAGTCCCATACCGGTAGCCTTCTTTCTGCTGTCAGTAGAATCCCCGGTAAAGCCCTTTTGAAAAATGTACGGCAGATTATATTTTTTTACGCCAATGCCGTTATCTTCAACAGAAAGGATATCTGCAGTCTCCGAATGTATCACGGAAATTGTAAGCATGGGACTATCGCTGCTATATTTGATGGCATTGCTAACGATTTGTCCCAACATAAACTGAAGTCCTCTACGGTCTGTATAGACTGTTTCAGATTGCAGTTTGTTGAGAATGACAAAATGCTTCTCTTCAAGAAGTGGGGCATAGTCCTCCAGAACTTCACCCAAGCAGTCATTCAAATTGACATCCTCAAATCAGTAATCCTTTGTACTGCTCTTCAACCGGGCATAGTACAGCATCTGCGTGACATCCTCCTGAAGCTGACTGCGGACATAATCCAGCTTTGCTTGCAGGGAAGGAGAGATTTCATCGTTCCGGTTATCCAAGAGCATGGTCAGCAACGATAGGGGCGTTTTCGCTTCATGTGCCCAGCCCTCCACGTATTCTTCATAGTCCCGTAGGGCATCCGCCATATTGTTACTCTCGTTTTTGTATTCCCGTAAAACCGAAGCCAAAAATCGGACAGATTCTCCTTCTTTCTGACTAATGGCACTGAGCAGCCGTTCTTCATTGCAGATGGTAGGATCACTGAGGAAATCTCGGAACAGTTCCATGTGGGTGTTCTCCCTCTTGTTTAGTACAAACAGAATCGCTGAAAACAAAAGGATGCTCGTCAGAACTACTAACCCGATCAAGGTTTGAAATACCTGAATGTCAGAAATCCAAAGAATGACAGCGCAAAAGCAATCCACGCCCAGCAGCAACAGAAGCCAGGGGTAGTACCGTTCTATCATGTGCCAAAGCTGCTTCATAGAGACACCTCCGCTTCCAAACGGTAGCCCATTCCTCGAACTGCAACGATTCGCTGCTTCATTTCAAGGGCGGACATCGTTTTTTTCAGCCGGGTTAGGTTAACCTGCAAGGCATTTTCATCTATGTATTCCGTGGTTCCCCATAGTGCCATGCAAAGCTGCTCCGTCGTGACCAGAGCATCGCCGCCGGACAAAAGAGCGACCAACAGTTTTCCCTGATTTTTTGGAAGCACCACAGAGGTATTATGAATATAAAGCGTGTAGGTCTGCTGGTCTAACAGGAAATCTGGTCCCTCTATGAGATTGGTACGGCCTTCATACCTTTTGAGAATATTGGATACCCTGGCAAGAAGTCGATCTTTTCTGCACGGCTTCGTCAAATATTCATCGGCACCCAACTGGAACGCTTGCAGT
>JAXKEA010000022.1:0-2070 GCA_036551635.1 Collinsella sp. | reverse complement strand
GAATTTATCACAGGTACTTCGTCTTTTCATTGTAAAAGTACAATCGTGGAAAGCACTAATATTGGCACTTTGATTTTGTGTATTATGCACAAAATATGATAGCAACAAAGAGGTCATATATAAAATAGAAACAAAAATAACGGTAGTGCCCGAGTTTTTGCGCACTTTGGTCTTCGCCCGTCCCCGTGGCGATGATCAGTTCGCTGACTGTACGTTCTCACCGAGCCTTGACATGTCGAGGTAGCGTCGCGTCGACCACTCGCTGGAAGTTACGTAGCGGACTCTCGCGCAGATGAGCATCAACGCGCTGCGCCCGTCCGGGAAGCTGCCGACCACGCGCGTGCGCCGGCGGATCTCGCGGTTCAGCCGTTCGATCATGTTGTTCGTTCGGATGCGGCGGCGATGCTCGCGGGGGTAGTCGTCGAGCAGGTAGGTCGTGGTCTCGCCGATGCCCTCCCTGAGGCATTTGGCGGCCTCCCTCAGTTTCCGCGCCTCCATGTCCTTGGCGACGGATTCCGCCTTCTCCAGCGCCTTGTCCCTCGATTCCATGGAGAATATGGCCTTCAGCGCGTCGGCGGCCCAGTCCCTGTTTTTGGGGTTGACCTTGGCGAGGATGTTGCGTTCGAAGTGGACCATGCACCGCTGGTAGCGGGCGCCGGGCAGCAATTCGTTCACAGCCGCCACCAGTCCGGCGCACCGGTCGCCCGTCACCAGCCTCACGCCCTTGAGGCCGCGCGCGAGCATGCCTTTGATGAATTCGCGCCAGCTTTCCGAGTCCTCCTTCATGCCCTCGGCCACCGAAAGCACCTCGCGCCGCCCGTCCATACCGACGCCGACGGCCACCAGGATGCTCACGTTCTCCACGGACCCGCCCCAGCACCTTTTGTGCCACACGCCGTCCATGAACAGGTACGGGTAATCCTGTTCGAGGGGCCTGCCACGCCATTCGTCGATGTCGGCGTATACCTTCTTGAGCTTGTCGCTCAGGGTCTGCGAGGGCATGCGGTCGCCCCACAGCAGCTGGCTGACATCGTCGACCTGCCGGGTGGAGACGCCGGCCAAATACATGTCGATCAGCGCCTCCTCGACGCTCTCCTCGCGCCGACGGTATCGTTCGATCACCGCCGACTCGAACACCGCCCCTTTCAGTTTCGGCACCTTGAGACTCATCTTGCCGGCCTTGACGGTCAGGTCGCGCTCGTAGTGGCCGGCCCGGTAGGCCTTCCGCTCCCCGCTGCGCTCGTAGCGCGCGGCGCCGGTGATCTCGTCGGCCTCCGCGTCGAGCATCGCGTTCAGGGTCTCCTCGACGCTTTTGCGGACCATCCGGTCCAGGGTGGTCTCCAACATGGCCTGGTCGACCTGTAGAATCTGCTGTGACATGGCTTCGTGCCCTCGTTTCCAATCGCGGTTTGTTTTGTTTGGCGACAGAAAATCGTACACAGGACACGGGCCATGTCTCTATCTCAGGCCCTCAACCAATTTGCGCAAAATCTCGGGCGTTATCTACGCCAAAACCCGGCGTTACGCTTATAAGGCGTTACGGTATTAAGCAAAAAGCACGAATGCGTACACCCGGGTAGAGGGAATTTTTTACCCGACACTGAAAAGAACCTTGGAATTTTTGAAAAGTGGCACCCTCGTCATCCACCCTGCGATAACGCACTTTTCTTCTCGACGGGGCGTGCCGGTCCCACCATCTGGGAACTGAGGCGGATTTGCCGCCGCTGCGCGGGGGCCGGAGTTACTGACGACCGTCAGTATGCCACTGCTCCGCATGTGTGCAGTATCACATACCGCTACGCATACACGGAGACATACTACATGCAATTTCCGTGAACGCAAACATACGACTCACCAAGGCCGTGTTCTGTTGCGGGCGGTGGTGTTACGGGCAATGTTGTGGGTAGTACCCTAGCCACAAACCTATATAGTGGAGCGGATGACGGGAATCGAACCCGCGTAATCAGTTTGGAAGACTGAGGCTCTACCATTGAGCTACATCCGCGTTAAGCGTCGCTTTTGGCGACTTGAGTTATTATACATATTTCTTCGGGGATGGCAAACGCGTGT
>JAXKEA010000021.1:0-26543 GCA_036551635.1 Collinsella sp. | reverse complement strand
GGTCATGGCAGGACTCCGGGTCGCGGAAGCCGGGGCGAGACAGGTCGGATTTGAGGACGGCCGAAGAGGCGTCAGCAGGTCAGTGGGTCATCGTCCCGGCGTTCAGCATCAGGGTAGCGCTGCGACGCGGAAATCGCGCGCTGTTGACGCGCCCCCGCAGTGCCCGCTTCCCCCAAGGACAATTATCAGTGCAGGTAGAAAGCCTGCGGCTTTTCATAAAACGCGATTGTGCTTGCGGATGTCGGGCCAAACGTAGTAGATAGGCCGATTTCGTGGCGGGCGGGTTCAGCTGATTCCCCGGGGACGTCTGGAGACGGAAGAAAACGGATCAATTTTGCTCTTGAGGGCCACGATGCGCGTCATATCAGCCGGCCATTTCAAAACTGTGACGGTTTACGGGGCTGAATCGCGAACCCCCAACCATACACAATTCCGAGATAATAAAACCGCAGGTAAACGGCTTGCTCTATTTCGAAAAAAGCCGGTATGGTCGGCCCGCGCCAATCTAGCCCCGTAAACCGGCATAGTTTTGAAATGGCGCTTCGGCAGTATTGGCAGTATTGATTCACGCTCCGACGCAACCAGCCCTACAGCCCGTACTTCACGACGACTCGGCTGATGCGGCGACACCAGGGCTTGTACAGGGCGGCCAAAAACACGCAGGTCGCGAAGCCGTGCGTGATATCGAACGGTACGGCGGTGGCAAGACGCGCCACGGCGCCCGCCCACGTGAGCGGTTGTACAAAACCGATAATGTCATACGCGTTGATCACCACGCCGTACAGCAGACCCGAAGCAAAGCCGTACGCCATCAGCGCCGGCATGCGCACGGTTCCATCCGCACGGTCGAACGCACCCGCATGCGCCAGCGCACCGCCAACATAGCCAACCAGGCCCCAGGCATACATCTGCCACGGCGTCCACATGCCCTGTCCAAAAAAGAAATTGCTGGTCAACGCCGCCAGCGCACCGACCATAAAGCCGTTACGGCGACCAAGCGTCGCCCCCGCAATAATGGCAATGGCGCTCACCGGTTTAAAGTCGGGAATGGGGCCGAACAAGATGCGGCCCGCCGCGGCCAGTGCCGCCAACACCAGCGTGGGTATAATCTGGCGCAGGCCCGGTCGCGACGCCTCGTAACCCGCAAAGAACAGCGCAAGCACGAGCGCCACCATAGCGAGCATCAACAAAGCAGCCTGGGCAATGCCCAGATACAGCATGATGCCCATGCCTGGCGGCACGAACAAAAGCACTGGCCCCTCTATGTAGCGCCATATACGAGCAAGCACGCGAGCTCCTCTTGCGATCTTTCTCTATCGTTCGCGCCCCATTGTGGCACACGCGCAGCACAGGTTTATCGACGATACATTCCACTCGTTAAACAAAACAACGCGCATGCGACTGAAGCCAATCGCATGCGCGCAAAAGGAGAGGCAAACTATCGCGAATGATTCGTTAGACAAGCCTGTCCTTCAGGCTATTCCACCTCGAGCATTTCCTCGGTCTGCGGGGCCTTTTCGCCCACGAGAACATGGGCGGCCTTTGCTGCAACCGGATCGAACAGCAAGCCGCCAACCACGACAAAGGCCCAACCGCCGGTTGCAAGCTTTACCCAACGAGAGAAATAGGTCGTTTCGCCCACGAGACCAAAGCCGGTCTGGAACGCTATCTCAGCCAAACCGATAATCAAAAAGAGCAGCGTGGCGGCGAACACCGTGCCCGCGATCTTTGACGCAGGGCCACCCGGTTTGAATCCGAAGAAATCAACCCAGTCCCCAACGACCCTTCCAAACTGCGGTAGTGAGCTCACCGCCTCTGCGATGACGACAGCGAGCGCAAGCTGCCCCCAAAAACCGGTAGGACTCGACATATCGAGTGCCGCTTTGCCTTCGATAATAGGCAAAAAGGAGCACATCAGGAGCGGGTTCACCAGGGCATTGATTATGCCAGCGACCCTCGTTTCTCGAGTATTCATATTCATATATTCCTTTAGTTTTCGTAGTGATACGGTACGTGGAGAAACCGCGCCTCTACTGGAAAGCCAGTTTTAATTACTTTTCCGCAGGAGCGGCAGCACCACGCGAGCGCTCGTAAAACATGCCCATGAGTTCGCTACGACGCGAGACAGACAGTTTTCGATAGATGCTATGGACGTGAGCCTTGACCGCTCCCAACGAGATAACTAAATCGTTTGCTATCTGCTGATTACCCTGTCCCGTCAGAACTCGAGACAATACTTCTTGCTCGCGCGGCGTGAGCTCGTAGAGCGCACAGAAATCGGCAATATTGCTGGCGCCCTGCTCCGCCGCGCGCTGCTCCGTCTCCAAGCGATACAAATCCAGACGATCGCGCACAAGCTGCTCGGTTCGCCGCACGTGGAACTCATCTTGATAGTGGCGTGCGTAGATAATGCAGGAAACCGCAAGACCGGCCCACAGAGCGTCTTCCATAATAACAATCTTGCCGACGTAAAACGGAACCGAGCCAGAACGCATATACATGGCTGCGTAGATAAGGTCCTCGCCAATCGAGGCGGCGTAGGCGCAAAGGCACAAAAGAAGCAGCGAACGCAAAAGATGCAGCGCGCGAGAATCAGCATCCTCCACGGGGGCGGAATGCGCCAAGCCAATCAGGCTCCAGGCACAAAGCGAAATCATGACCAAGGGATCGATAAGGAGAAATACAATGTCGGATACGATGCCCAGATAAACTGTCCCCGCCAAGCAACGAACCAGAGCGAGCACCGGGAAGAGAAGGAACAAAGCCGATCGTGCGGTACGCTTGGTCACATCACATGCCAGCAAATAGAAGAGGATCTCCTCGCCCATCTGAGAGAGCGTCTTCGCTATTCCAAAAAGGGTCAAAGCACCATGGGGGCCAAAGCTGCCTCCCGAAGAGAACGTCCCCGACACAAGGGACGATCCCATATCGGCCACTCCTTCGAGGGCCAGCAGGGCCATGAGCATAGAGAGGTACGCAAAGCGCTTGCTCTCCGTCATGCCTTTTGTCACACCGCAGAAAAAAGCGGCGCAGGCAAAGAGGCAAAGGAAGAACACGTTGTAAAGATAGATATAAAACCCCACGAGCTTGTCCTCCCCTTTTGCCGCAATGGGACTCATGACTCATGATAGCGCAACGGTACCCCGCGGATATTCGAACCGGCCGCAACCCGCAAGAGACGGGCGGCAAGGCTCGAGTAACCCTACCGCCCGCAATTTATTGCAGAATCCGATTGTTTGATTTACATCTCTTCGGCAGCCGCAGCGCGAGCAGCCTCGAGAACCTCTTCGGGAAGCTCGACGCCCTCATCGGTGTTGTAGCCGTACTTCTGGGCACCCTTTTTGAGGAAGAAGAGCGAAACCACAGCGGTAAAGGCCTCGGCAACGGTCAGAGCCAGCCACACGCCGTCGCCGCCCATGACCATGGGAAGCACCAGCAGCAAAGCGATGGGAAGAACGAGCGAACGCAGGGTAGAGATGATGAGAGGCATCATCGTGTCGTTGAAGGCCGTGAGCATGTTCTGAATGCAGATATTGATGCCGACGAGGCCAGCGCAAGAGGCGAAGAGAATCCACTTCTGGGAGGCGAGGGTATATACGGGGTCGCCGGGGACCTGACCATAGACCAACAGGATCGGCTTCATCATAACGATACCCAGGACAGCAATAACGACGATGAGGATAGCGCTCAGACGACGGTACTTCTGGTACGTGCCGTGAATCTTCTTGGGATTGTTTTCGCCGATCTGATAGCTAATGATCGGCGTAGCGCCCTTACCAAAGCCAATGAACGGGCCAACAAAGAGGAACTGCACGTACAGGAAGATTGCGGCAACGGCGACGCCGTCGGCCCCAAAGTACTTCATGGCCTGGATGTTGTAGATAGCGGTCATGAAGCCGGTGGCGGCACTGTAGATAAAGTCGGCAAGGCCGATCTTGCAGCTCTCGGCGACATTCTTCGCGGGACAGGCCGGCGAGTCATAATGCAGGGCACTGCTCTTGGAGAAGATGACGACTGCAGAAGCGATGGCGGCAAAGGCAGAGCCGGTACCAAAGCCAAGAGCTGCACCCGTGGTGCCCAGACCAAGCGTACCCTGGTAGACAACGTCCATGCCCAGCGTGACCAGACCACCAAGGATGGTGATCACCATGCAATGCGTGGGCTTACCAGCAGTGAGCAGCCACATCTGGAAACCAAGCTGGATGGTGTAGAGCGGCATGAAGAAGCGGTGCACGTTCCAATAGGTGGTGCAGACGGGAGCGAGGCCTGCGTCAGCGCCCATGAAGTACCACACCTGGTCGCCAGCAAAGCTGATGGCAAAGCCCCAAACGGTAGCGATGATGGTCGAGATGAGAAGCACGCAAGTGAAGGTCTTGTTTGCCTCGGTCGTCTTCTTCTCGCCCAGAAGCTTGCCCAGAAGGGCGGCGGAACCGCCGGAGAACAGGAAGGCGATGGCCTCTACCACTGCCTGAGCAGGATAGACGATGTTAATGGCCGAAAGCGTCGCCGTGCTGTTGAAGTTGGTGGCGATAGCGGTGTCGAAAATCTGATAGATACCGGTCCAGAGCTGCAGCAGGATCGAGGGAGCTGCAAAGAGGAACAGACCGATAAGCGTGTAGTTACGCGCGAGCTTGTTAGGGCTGGTTTCTGCCATATTACTCGCCTTCCTTCTCGTACATGGTCTTGCCGTCGATGACGGTCATGAGGCACTTGGCCTCGTGGATGGTGTGGGGATCGATGGACGTGATGTCGCGGTCCATGAGCACGAAGTCGGCTTCCTTGCCCACTTCGATGGAACCGATGCGCTTCTCGAGGAAGTTCTGATACGCACCATTGATGGTGCCGGCGCAGATCATGTCCTCGACGGATACACGCTGGTTCGGGTCGAGCACGGTCTCTTCCGAAGCGTCGCCGGGCGCGCAGCGAGTCACGCCGACCTCCAAGCCCTCCATGGGATCGGGGTTTGACACGGGGAAGTCGGTCGCCGAAGTGACGACCATGCCGCGGTCCCAGAACTTCTTGAGCGGATACTCGGACTCGGCACGCTCACCAAGCTGAGCGTGCTCCAGGGACTCATAGCACACGGGGTCCTTGAAGTGCCATGTGGGATTGGCGCAAGCGATACCCTTGAGCGCGGCAAAACGATCGATGTCCTCGTCGCGCATGACCTGCAGGTGCGTAATGGTCGGGCGCCAGTCATCTTTCGGATCGGTTGCCTGGGCATACTCAAAACCGTCGAGTGCCATGGAGATGGCCGCGTCGCCGATAGCGTGCACATGCACCTGGAAGCCCTTTTCCTTGGCATAGCGAACCATGGCGTTGTAATCGTCAGGCTCGCAGTTGGGAACGCCGCGGAAACCAGGCTTGTCGGTGTAGTCATCCAGCAGGTAAGCCGTACCAGATTCGATGACACCATCGAGCACGAACTTGATGTTGTTGCACTGATAGTGCTCGCCGCGATAGGAATCGCGAACCTTGGCGCAGCGATCGATCTTGTCGAGGCCCTCGTGCTCGGGCTTGCAATAGAAGCCGGAGGTTACCTTGAGCTTGAGCTTACCCTCGATGTCGAGCTCCTCGAGAGCAATTTGAGCATTGACCTCATCGCGAAGAATCGGCTCGTAAATATTGGTAATACCGACCGCAAGCAAGTCCTCCTGCAACGTAAGAATGGCGCTCTTGAACTCTTCGACCGTATAGGAACGAATCGCCTTGAAGACATCGTTCATGGCCCAATCGCGCACAAGACCCGTAGGCTCCTGCGTCTCGGGATCCAAAACGATGGTTCCAGCCTCCTGGCTCACAAAGCCGCGACCGATGCCGGCCTTCTCGAGGCACTTGCTGTTGACCCAATAGGAGTGGCCGTCGTAGGAACCGATAAGCATCGGCACGTCCGGGCACACTGCGTCCAGCAGCTCCTTGGCCTGAATCTTGCCCTCGTTCTCGAACACGGCGTTGTCCCAACCCATGCCCTTATAGAACTCGCGTCCGGGATGCTCTTCCACATATTTGCGGATGGTATCCACGTACTCGTCCACGGTCTCGAGACCCAAAATGTCGATCTCGTAGGCAAACTGGCCAGCACCAGACGAGAAGTGCATATGAGCATCGCAGAAGCCCGGCATGAACATGCCGTCGCCCGCCTCGATCACCTTGGTGTCGGGACCGACGTACTCGCTCACCCCCGCCTCGTCACCCACATAGACGAAGACGCCATCCTTAATCGCTACTGCCTGAGCCGTAAACTCTGCGCGATTGGACGTGAACACCTTCCCCTTAAGTACGGTATCCGCTTGCATCGCAAACTCCTTTCCTGCGATCCGCTTCTCAGTCCAAAACGGATTTCGCCGGAAAGACTACGGTCGGAAAGGAGGTTTATTCTATGCGCCAAACGGTCAATTTCACTCAACCTTAGTTGTACAAACAGATTATTTTGGCAGGCAAAACGGCCTATTTCATTCTTCGGCGCCATAACACCACGTCCCGTTCGCGCGAGGAGAACGACCGCTCATGGCTCACATAGGACGCGTTTTGGCGCGCTTATACCCCTAGGGTTTACCCTCCGTCTATCCGTTGTCGATAGCCGTATTGGGCCCATGGCGCCCCTCGGCGGCGCCCGATGCCCAAACGGCAAGCCCGCGCCTGCCGCCACGAGGCCGTCTACGCCCTATAGAACACGTTGTCGGCAAAGAAGTCGGCCGGGGGCTCCACGCAGGCAATCTCGCCGTCAAACATCATGGCGACGTCGTCGGCTACCTGCTCGGCAAAGTCCAAATCGTGCGTAGCCATGATGACGGTGCCGCCAGCCTTCGCATGGTCACGCAGGGCACGGGCGATGATGCGGCGGCTGGCCAGGTCCAAACCCTTGGTGGGCTCATCGAGCAATAGCAGCTCGGGGCCAATCAACAGCAGCTTTGCCAACGCAAGCAGCTGGCACTGACCGCCCGAAAGATCGTACGGGTGACGCGCCTCCAAGCCCGCCAGACCCAGGCGCGCTGTCTGCTCCCGTGCTGCGGCCTCGTCGTATCCGCAGGTCGAGGCCCATTCCATCAGCTCATCGCGAACCGTCTCGGCAACCAGCAATGCCTTGGGATTCTGTGGCAGCAGCGCCGCCGAGGCCGCTTCGCGCACCATGCGGCCGCGCTGCAGCTTGGCGGTCTTCGCCAGCACCGAGAGCATCGTCGACTTACCGCATCCGTTGCCGCCCACGATTGCATGCACCGCGCCAGCCGAAAACGAAGCATCGAGCCCGCGCAACACCCAGCCGGACGCTCGATCGTAGCGAAACCAGCCTTCCGACAGGGTGGTAGCCGACCCGCCGTGCATTTTTTGGAGTATTCTGCTTCCATCCGTGCGCGAGAAGGCTTCCGAGCCGTTCTCGAGCGACGTTTGCGCCACAAATTCGGACGATTTGTCCAATTCCGAACTTTTTTTCGCGCTCGATACGTCCCCGGGCGGCTCCAGAGAGCCCAAATTGTCCTCACGTCTGCTGAATACTCCTTTATTTGTACATCGGATGGCACCCCACCCCAACATGTCATCGGAAAACAGCGATTCTCGGCGTCCCAAAGAAGCCATATCCGTCACCTCGCGCACGCGACCGTCCTCAATCCGGTACGCACACGTCACGTATTCGAGCATTGGGCGCGGCTGATGCGTCGCCACAACAACCGTGCAGCCCAGCTCGCGATTCACACGAAACAGCGCGTGCAGGAAATTCTTCTCCGCAACCGGATCAAGCTGAGACGTGGGCTCGTCGAGCAGCAGCACGCGCGGGCGCAATGCCAGCACAGCCGCCAGCGACAGCAGCTGTTTGCGTCCGCCCGAAAGCGTATCGGTGTCGCGGTGGAGCCAATCTTCCAGCCCAAAGAAATAGCTGGTCTCAGCTACGCGACGACGCATCTCATCACGCGCTAGCCCCAAGTTTTCCAGGCCAAACGCCATCTCGTGCCACACGGTTTCGCACACGATCTGGTTCTCGGGATCCTGGAACACATAGCCCACGCGCTCCGCCGATGCCCGCACATCCATGTCGGCGACGTTCTCGCCCAGCACGCGCGCATCGCCAGTGCGCTCGCCCGCCGGAGCGATCTCGGGTTTGAGCAGCGACAGCAGCGTCGACTTACCCGATCCGGTACCGCCAACAAGCAGCGCAAACGCACCTTGGGGAACAGACCAGTCGAGCCCCTCGAGCACCGCAGCATCAGCATCGGGGTAGGCAAAGCTCAGGCTCCGCACCTCAATCGCCGGCATATCCGGGCCGCACGCCGCGCCCGACACCGGGCCCCTATCCAACCGAGCCATCAGCCAAACCTCCTCTCATCAATCGCGTGCAATGCGCAAGGCAGCATCATCCAGGCAGCGTACACGACATAGCCCAGCCACGGCGCCGGCACCGAGAGCTGCGGATAAAACGAATACTGCGTCGTCGCGGTCGCCGCCACGGCCACCGCGGCGGCACCAAACAGCGCGAGCCCGACCAGCGCGGCAACGTCGCTGCGCCCCAGTCGATACCGCGCATACGTCGTACGACGTGTCGCGGCACCCCACCCGCGCGAGCGCATCGCGTCCGCGCGCTCCAGCGAATCTTCCATGCCCCAGCCCATCAACACGCTCGACGCCCGCAAGCGCGAGCGCACGGGATCGGTGGGCGCGCGGCCCGGCACATCAATCGCATCCTGCACCGCCAGCACTGTGCGACCGCGGCGCAAAAACTGTGGGATAAGCCTCATGCACATCGAGATCATGAGCGCAATCACCGGTGCGGCATTGCCCAGCAGCGCGAGCACCTTGTCGTATTCGAGCATCGACGCCGCGGCCTCAAACCACAGCACGCTCGCCACAAACAGTCCGCCCATGCACAGGCCATATACCATGCTCTCCAGATACACCGTGCGCATACCAATACGGAACAGCTCCGTCGAGCCCGATGCACTAAACAGCGGATTGAGCACCGCGATAATCAAAATCACCGGCAGCTGCCAGCGAAGCGCCCCCAACGTGCGCGCAGCACCGCGCGTCGCAAGCCCGTACGCCAGCCCGCCCGCAAGCGACAGCGCGATCAGCACCGGTTGCATCGAGAACATGGTGAGTCCCGACGTCAGCACCATGTAGAGCGCCGGCACCGCCGGATGCGACATCGAGAATGCCGCGACGGGCTCGCCGCCAAACTCCTCTCGTATGTTGTCCACGGGCACCCCCGTCCCCTCGCTCAAACGACAGCTCCGCAGCACCGCCAACGCCGCACGCAAGCAGTGCAAACGCCATGCCGGCGGCGCAAGCCTCAACCGCCGCAAACCAATCGCTACGCGCTCAACATATGCCTGCGGTATCATATTGCGCCGTGTATCGTTTCCAAACACACGTCTCTATAACGTAACAGGAGATCACATGGACGCAACCGCAATTATCCTCGCTGCCGGCGAGGGCACCCGCATGAAGTCGAACCACTGCAAGGTTTCGCACAAGATCCTGGGTAAGCCCATGGTCCAGTGGATCGTCGACGCTACCATCAAGGCCGGCTGCAGCCGTGTCGTGGTCGTCATCGGCAGCCACGCCGACGAGATGCGCGCCCTTATCGACGGCACCTACGCCAACAGCGCCACCAAGGTCGAGTGCGTCGAGCAGACCGAGCGCCTGGGCACCGGCCACGCCGTGAAGGTCGCGCTCGAGGCCTGCGGCATCACGCAAGGCCCCGTCGTCGTGCTCAACGGCGACTTGCCGCTCATCACCGCCGACACCGTCGCCAAGTTCGCGCAGACCGTCGCTACCGGCGAGCTCGCCTGCACCGTCATGACCATGACCCCGCCCGATCCTTTCGGCTACGGCCGCATCAAGCTGGGCGCCGACGGTCAGATCGAGCGTATCATCGAGCAGAAGGACTGCACGCCCGAGCAGGCCGCCACGCTGCTCGAGTGCAACGCCGGCTGCTACGCCTTCGACGGCGTGCAGCTCGCCGCCCACATTAACGAGATCGGCAACGACAACGCGCAGTCCGAGTACTACCTGCCCGACATGCTCGAGATCCTCAAAGGCCACGGCCAGGCAGTCTCCATCTTCCACTGCGACGACTACCGCGACGGCCTGGGCGTCAACAGCCGCATTCAGCTCGCGCAGCTCACCGCCATCGCGCGCGACCGCATCAACGAGCACTGGATGGCCGAGGGCGTCACGTTCATCGATCCCACGCAGGCCTGGATCGGTCCCGATGCCGTCATCGGCCGCGACACCGTCGTGTGGCCGCAGACGCACCTGATCGGCCACGTCACCGTGGGCGAGGAGTGCCAGCTCGGCCCCAACAGCCGCCTCACCGACACCACCGTCGGCAGCGGCTGCACCATCGATGAAACCATCGCCGTCGAGGCCGTCATCGAGAACGGCGTCGACTGCGGCCCGCGCGCCTACCTGCGCCCGGGCACCCATATGCTCGATGGCTCCAAGGCCGGCACGCACGTGGAGATCAAGAAGTCCACGATCGGCGAGGGCTCCAAGGTGCCGCACCTGTCCTACATCGGCGATACCACCATGGGCTCCGGCGTCAACGTGGGCGCGGGCTCCATCACCTGCAACTACGATGGCGTACACAAGCACAAGACCGTCATCGGCAAGGATGCCTTCATCGGCTCCGACACCATGATGGTCGCGCCCGCCCAGATTGGCGACGGCGCGCTTGTGGCCGCCGGCTCCGTCATCACCGAGCCGGTCCCGGCTGACGCACTCGGCCTGGGCCGTGCCCGCCAGATAAATATTGAGGGCTGGGCCGCCGATTATCGCCGCCGTCTGCACGAGGACGACGAGGTATAACGTTTTACCAAGCATCTAAGGAGCTGTTCCCATGGGGGGCGGCTCCTTTTTTCTATCGTGACCTGCGCGACAGGATGAGTGGTCGGTTCGTGTCCGTTGACGGTAAAGACGTTATCAAGACCCGATTAACCCCGTCGCGCGGTTACAATGCAACAAGGCATCTATATGGCATTCGATATAAAGGAGAAGGGTAATGCCGATTAATGATCCCGAGAAGTCGGAGAATATGCGCAAGTCCATCCGCGTGTATTCCGGTTCCTCCAACCGTCCCCTCGCTCAGAAGATCGCTGAGTACCTTGGGGTCGAGCTTTCGGGCCTTACGCTAAAGCAGTTCGCCAACGGTGAGATTTACGCCCGCTACGACGAGACCGTCCGCGGCGCCGACGTCTTCCTGATTCAGTCCGTGGCCGGCGGCAACGTCAACGACATGCTCATGGAGCTGCTCATCGCCACCGACGCTGCCAAGCGCGCATCCGCCCGCTCCATCACCGCCGTCATCACCCACTACGGCTATGCCCGCCAGGACCGCAAGGCCGGCCCGCGCGAGCCCATCACCGCCCGCCTCGTCGCCAACCTGCTCGAGCGCGCTGGCGTCAACCGCATCATCACCCTCGACCTGCACCAGGGCCAGATTCAGGGCTTCTTCGATATCCCGGTTAACCACCTGTCCGCGCTGCCGCTGTTTGGCCAGTACTACAACGACATGCACTTCGACACCGACAACCTGGTTGTCGTCTCCCCCGATGTGGGCCGCGCCAAGGCCGCCAAGAAGCTGTCCGACATGCTCGGCTGCGACCTGGCCATCGCCCACAAGGGCCGTCCGCGCCACAACGCCGCCGAGGTCATGGGCATCATCGGTGACATCAAGGGCAAGACCTGCATCATCAACGACGACATGATCGACACCGCTGGCACCCTGTGCGCCAACGTCAAGGAGCTCAAGGCTATGGGCGCTGGCGACATCTACGTCTGCGCCACCCACGGCATCTTCTCCGGTCCGGCCATCGAGCGTCTGAACGACGCCCCGATCGTCGAGTGCCTCGTCACCGACGCCATTCCCGTCGAGGTCGGCGGCAAAATCAAGACCATCTCGGTCGCCGAGGAGTTCGCTCAGGCCATCTCCGCCGTTTACCACGAGGAGCCCGTCTCCACGCTCGTCGGCGGCGACTTCGCGCTGTAGTCGCATCGTCCTTGTAACCCGGCGCATCGCCGTCGGAACAGAAGAAACCCCCGCGCTCCCCCTTGCTTCGCAAAGGTCGCGCGGGGGTTTCTTCTGTTCCGACGACTCGCTCTGCCGCGGCCGTGCTTTTGTCTGGTGGGATTTCGCTGAAACGAAGTCTCGCCTTCGGCGGGCGTGGTAGCCTTTGTCGTTGATTGAACTATTTACGTAACGGAGGACAAACATGGCAGCTGCACAGCCGCTTAAGATTCGCATGGTTGCCGGACTTGGCAACCCTGGCGATGAGTATGCCGAGACCCGCCACAACGCCGGCTTTAAGGCGATTGACGAGCTGGCCCGTCAGGCCGGCGTCACGTACTGGAAAAACCAGGCAGGCGCCGAGGTCGCGCTCATTAATATCAACGATGCCGAGGAAGAGAACGGCAAGCGCCAGATCGTGCTGGTCAAGCCGCAGTCGTATATGAATACCTCGGGTGGCCCCATCTCCAAGCTCTGCCGCGAGTACAAGATCAAGGCCGAGGAGCTACTCGTGATTCACGACGAGCTCGACATTCCCGCCGGCGACGTACGTGTTAAGGTGGGCGGCGGCCACGCCGGCCACAACGGCCTGCGCTCCATCATCGACAAGATGGGCAGCCGCGACTTTAGTCGCATCCGCACCGGTATCGGCAACCCTCCCGGCAAGATGGCCGTGGCAGATTACGTGCTCAAGCAGCTGCGCGCCCGCGAGGCCGAGGACTTCCAGGACACCTGCGCCCGCGCCGCAGATGCCGCCGGTCTGGCCATCGTCCACGGCGTAATCTACGCCCGCGATCACGTAAACGGCGCCGCTTCCGCCAACGGGAAGCACTAAAACCTGCCAAAAAGGGACAGGTTTATTTTGGCAGCTTTTATCTGCGGAAACGCCGCAGTCGATACATCACAATAAACATGCTGCCACCATACATGCATAACGCCCCAAAGGGGGCCGGCCTCAACGAAGCGCGAGGCCGGCCCCCTTTGCCGTTTTGCCTGATAAAACCGACCAAAATAAACCTGTCCCTTTTTGGCAGGTCACTTTTCCCACCTGCCAAAGAAACACGTAAGCGACATTGCCATGAGGGTATAATTTGCACCGTATGTCTGCACAACGCCTGTGCGCGTACGGTTTTACTCGGGCTACCGTCCATTTCCGTGGAGGCACGGTTCGGCAGCCCTAACAAGAGAGGGGTTCTATGTATAAGATCCTGGAGAAGACGCAGTTCTCGGAGAAGGTGTTCAAGTTCCGCATCGAGGCGCCCGCAATCGCCAAGCATGCGCACGCTGGACAGTTCCTCATGGTTCGCGCCAACGAGACGGGCGAGCGCGTCCCGTTTACCCTGGCCGGCTGGAACGGTGACGAGGGCTGGGTCGAGTTCATCTTCATGGTGATCGGCAAGACCACCGAGATGCTTTCCACCTACGAGGCCGGCGAGTCGCTGCGCGACGTCGTGGGCCCGCTGGGCGTTCCCACCGAGATGGCCGAGGGCCCCTGCGCCGTCATTGGCGGCGGCGTCGGTCTGGCAATTGCCTTCCCGGTCGCCAAGCACCTGGTCGAGACCGGTCACGAGGTTCACGCCATCATGGGCGCCCGCACCAAGGACCTCCTGCTCATGGAGGACCAGTTCCGCGAGCTCCTCGACGAGGACCACATCCACATCACCACTGACGACGGCTCCTACGGCGAGCAGGGCGTTGTCACCACTCCGCTGGAGCGTCTGCTGCAGGACAAGGCCGTGAGCCAGGTCTTCTGCGTCGGCCCCGTTCCGATGATGAAGTTCTCGACCCTCACCGCCCAGAAGTACGACACCCCCATCACCGCGTCGCTCAACCCCATCATGGTTGACGGCACCGGTATGTGCGGCTGCTGCCGCGTCGAGGTGGGCGGCGTGACCAAGTTCGCTTGCGTCGACGGCCCCGACTTTGATGCCACCCTGGTCGACTGGGATGACCTTCGTGCCCGCCAGGCCGCTTACCGTTCCGAAGAGGGCGAGTCCCTCAAGGCCTATGAGGAAAAGAGCTGCGCATGCCACTAGTTAACGGTCGTTTCGTTGCCGATATGAAGTCGCCCCGCACCCCCGATAACGAGGAGCCGGCTGCCGAGCGCGCCTGCGACTTCCGCCCCGTCGACAAGGGCTTCACCGAGGAGATGGCGCTGGCCGAGGCCGAGCGCTGCCTCAACTGCAAGAAGCCGTTCTGTGTTGAGGGCTGCCCTGTCAACATCAACATCCCCCGCTTTATCGAGCAGATCCGCGAGAAGGACTTCGGCGGCGCTCTCGATACCATTCGCGAGGACTCCATGCTTCCCGCCATCTGCGGCCGTGTCTGCCCGCAGGAGAACCAGTGCGAGGGCAAGTGCATCCGTGGTAAGAAGTCCGAGCCCGTGGCCATCGGCCAGCTCGAGCGCTTCCTGGGTGACCGCCCCGAGCTCGCCTCCACGCCCAAGATGGCTCCCAAGAACGGCAAGAAGGTCGCCGTCGTCGGCTCCGGCCCGTCCGGCATCACCTGCGCCGGCGAGCTCGCCCGTAACGGCTTTGACGTCACCGTCTTTGAGGCCTTCTTCACCGGCGGCGGCGTGCTGGTCTACGGCATCCCCGAGTTCCGCCTGCCCAAGGCAGTCGTCAAGCGCGAGATCGACGGCTTGGAGGACATGGGCGTCAAGTTTGAGTACAACTCCGTCGTGGGCAACATGGCCACGGCCGAGGAGCTGTTCGAGCAGGGCTTCGACGCCATCTACGTGGCGACCGGCGCTGGCCTGCCCAAGTTCCTCAACGTCCCCGGCGAGAACCTGCCCAACGTCTTCTTCGCGAACGAGTACCTCACCCGCGTGAACCTGATGAAGGCCAACAAGTTCCCCGAGTACGACACCCCCACCAAGCACGGCAAGAACGTCGTCGTCTTTGGCGGCGGCAACGTGGCTATGGACGCCGTCCGTACCGCCAAGCGCCTGGGCGCCGAGCATGCCATCATCGCCTACCGTCGTACCGAGGACGAGATGCCCTGCCGTCGCGCCGAGCTGCACCATGCTAAGGCCGAAGGCGTCGAGGTTCTGCCGCTCGTCTCCCCGCTCGAGTTTGTCGCTGGCGAGGACGGCTCCGTGTGCGCCGTCAAGGTCCAGAAGATGGAACTCGGCGAGCCTGACGAGTCCGGCCGTCGCCGCCCGGTACCCATCGAGGGCGCCATCGAGGAGATCCCCTGCGACGTCGCGATCTCGGCTATCGGCACCAATGCCAACCCCTTCGCAAAGAAGATCGGCGGCAAGATGGAGCTCAACAAGTGGGGCTACATCGTCGCCGACGAGGAGACCGGCCAGACCACCGATCCCCGCATCTGGGCCGGCGGCGACATCGTCACCGGTGCCGCTACGGTCATTCTGGCGATGGGCGCCGGCAAGAAGGCCGCCGCTTCCATCACCAAGAGCCTGCTGGGCGAGTAATCACCTACAGCACTAGCCACCAAACGGCAAAGTCCCCGTCGAGCATACGCCCGGCGGGGACTTTTTCTATACCGGCCGCCCGACCACCACGATGGAAACAGGCGCCTTTGTGGTGGTTTGGGACCTGGTCGGTCGTTTTGTCTCAATCTGTAACACCTGGAGCCCGTTGAGCCTTGTAGTTGTTACAGATCGAGATCTTGCGCCAGCCGCCTCCGCTTTGTCTCAATCTGTAACAGTTAGAGACCAAATTCCCCGCTACGTGTTACAGATCGAGACATTAGATTGGCGGCCGAGCAGTTCATCTCAATCTGTAACATCTAGAGCCGTTTTGGGCAGCTTGGTGTTACAGATTGAGATCTTGCAAAAGCCGAGAATGGGCGTTGTCGCCAAAACCTAACGCTTGCGACGCTTGGTCGCGGCGATGCCGGCCGCGGCAACGGTTGCGCCGGCGGTGCCCAAGGCGGCGACCGTCATCGCGGTGGAGTCACCCGTGCTGGCGAGCTCCGTGCCGCCGGACTTCTTGCCGTTCTCGCCCTTACCCTTGGACTTGTTCGTCGTCACCGTGGTCGTCGTCGAAGTCGAACCGCCCGCAGGTACCCCGGTGCCGCCAGAGCCATCCGCACCGCCGCCCTGCTCGCCGTCGCCAGGCGTCGGGTCCGGCTCGGGCGTCGGCTCGGGATCGGGCGTCGGCTCAGGCGCCGCCTCATCGGTCACCGTAATCGTAATGTTCAGACGCTCGGAATACTCGCTGTACGACATGCCAGGGCGCTGTGCCGCAATGCGCACATACATGTTGCTATCGAGCGCAATGGGCTCGGTGTACTTTACACGGCCTTCGTCACGGCAGGGGCAGGTATCGTTTGTGGTGTACCAAATCGTCGCGCCATCCTCGGCCGAAAGCTCCAGCTTCGTGCCCTTGGGCACCGTAATGTAGTTCTCCTTGGGCGACCATGCACCAAACGTCGTCGCACCAATCGTCGCCACCGGTCGCGCCGGTCGCACTGCCTCGGCAGACACGCGAACGTCAACCTGCTTGGACAGCGCCGTGCCGTCCACCGCCGCCGTCAACGTCGTCAAACCGGGCAGAGCACCATGCAGCACAAACGTCGCCGCGCCGTCCTCGCCCGTCACGGCCCGGGTGGCATCGACAGAGCAGATAGCCGAGGACTCCAGCCCAACACTAACCTTTGCGCCCGCAAACGGCTTGCCCGCCTTATCGGTCACGTGCGCCACCAGCTCAAAGTCACCGCCCTCAAGCATAGTCACAGCCTGCTCCACATTGAGTTTGAGCTTGTCGGCACGAACGCCCACGACAAGCTCGCCACTTGCCCAGCGCGCCATGGCCGTGCCGGCGTAGTTGCGAGCACCATCGAGCTCAAACGCCACCGGCGAGCCCGCCTCACGCGCATCGGCATAGCGAATACGCAGCACGCGAGACAGCGGCTTGCCATTGGGATCGTCCTGTTTGTCGAGCCACGTATACGTCACGTCGCCCAGCCCCTGCGCATCCAGCGCGGCCAGGGCATCGTCGCTCGCATCCATATACTGCGCAAACTCAACCTCGATGCAATCGGTATAGGCATGGGCCAAGGCCACCTCGGGCGCCGCCGTCGACACCAAGCCAATGTTCACCTCAGTCTGAATCGGCGGCACGCGCAGCCAAGCCGAACGCGCCTCCTCATACCCGTCCTTGGTCACGCGCACCTGATACCAGCCGGTCGGCGTATTCCAGTTGTATGCACCGTCCGCACCCGTTGCAAGCGGATTGTCCTGCTCATACTCCTCGGCATCCCAACGCACTGCATTGGTACCGGCCACATCGTCGGCGCTCCACAGCTCAACCGCCGCGCCTTCAACCGTATTGGACAGCAGGCCCTCGTACACCACGCCCGCAGGGTCGGGTGCTGCCTTGGCAGGCACATTGCGATAACGCGCCTCGAAAATCGACTGCATCTTCTCGTCCGAGATCAAGCCGTCCTTGTTGGCCTTGTAGACCTCGGCATCGGTCAGCTCGCCCCAGTTGACCGTAATACGATTCTGGCACGCGCGCTCCACCTGCTCGCAGGCAACATCGTAGGCGCATTCGGCATTGGTCAGCTTAATCGCGCGCTCCGAACCTACGCTGGTCGAAGCCGCATCATAGGCAGCGCCCACCACGGTACCCGCCGAACCGGCCGTCAGCACGCCGGCGATTGTCATAATGGAGCCCACCGCCACATCGGTGCTATCGTGGCAGAGCTGTCGATACAGCAGATCCTCAAACGCACGTGCCTTCTCCATGGCGTCGCGCAGCGCGTAAATGCACTTCCAGTCGTCCTCGGTCTTCTCGGGCTTGGCAAGCAAGCGTGTATGCTGAAGCTCATAGCCCTCGCGCTCGCCCTTCACCTTCTGCATACGGACATTCACGTTCTCCCAGTTCTTGCTGGCATCGTTCACGCCGTAAATGCCGGTAAAGATGCCGATACCCTGGGTCGCCGCGGGAAACGCCTGGCCGGCCGCCTTCCACGCATCGGTCTTAAAGACCTGTCCGAACATCTCGCACTCGATCTTATAGCTCTTGAGCGAACGGATCGTGCGGATGAGCTTCATATGGGCGCTCACGTCGCCGTTGAGCTTCCAGGCCATGAGCCATCCGCGCACCTTGGAGTTGTTGAGGCTATGGACCACATTCCAGTTGTCGTACAGGTCGTCCAGAATGTCGCACTGCATGGCGATCGAGTTAAACAGAAGCGCCTGGTTCTTGTTGTTATTGGAGTTCTCGATAAACTCCGACTCAATATAGGCCGTCTGCTCGCCATCGGGCGCGGCGACCTTAAAGCCCTTGACGGTATCGTCGTCAGCCGCCTTGTAGCTCAGCGAGCTGCCGAGCGCCTGGCCCAAATCGTTAAACCCGCTCGTCGACTGGCCGTTGTACTCGCTGGCCTTAATGCCCGCACACTTGTTGAGCGCCGCAGCGGTTGCGTCATTCCAGCTTCCGTATTGGTTGAGCTGGCCGATACCCATCGACTGGCCCACCAGATCCTCGGCCTGCTGGGCAATAAACTCCGCTCGCGACGCATGGTCGACGAGTTCCTTGATGGCGGCCGCATCCGCAGCGTTCGAGCCCTGGGCCGCCGCGAGTTCCTGATACCAATCTTCGCTGGTACCATAAGCATCCTCAAAGATCATCTTGTCCACATTGACGCCATAGCTGTCGCCCTGCTGGGTCAGCAGCGCCGCCGACCCGCCGACCGCGGCCTTGAGCTCGGCCGCAAACTGCGCGGCCTCGTCGTTGCCAGCATCATCACCCTCGCCGTCGCTGGCGGCAGGGGCGCGGCGAGCCTTACGGGCAGCTCCACCTTGGGCTTCGTCCTCTTTACCGTCCTCGTCCTCCTCGGCAAACGCATCGGCGACCATCTGGTCAATCGCGTCGTTAAAGGCCTCATCGACATCATTAAACGAGTTATCCATCATATACTCGTGCCACTGCTGCACAGCATTCGAGAACTCCTGCTGGCGCTCCTCGGCCGCGGCGGAATGCTTTTTGGCCGAAGCGTTGGCGTCAAAACTCAGCATGGTCATAAGCTGAGCATTGGAGATGCGGTAGGTCTGCGGCATAAAGATCTGCTCAAAGTTGCCGCAGTTCACATAGGTCGAGTCATTCGCCTTGTTAAACTCATCGAGCAGCTTAAGGTAACCCTCGTCCACATACTCCGCCACATAGCGAACACGGGTGCCCTCGCGCGACTTTTGAGTCAGAGGAATCGTCACCGTCTTGCCATCCACGCAGTCCACGTACAGGTCGAGCGTGTCGGCGGCCTCTTCGTTTCCCACCTCGAGCGCGATGTCAAAGGTCCAGTAGGCGTTCTTCTTTTGTGGCAGATGATGGAAGGTCCACAGGCTCTTGCCGGTGTCCTTGCCGTCCTTGACCAAGTTTTGCGTACCGCCACGATACGTCACATCAAAGTTCCAGACCGAAGCGCCCGGAACATAGCGCACATAATTGCGAGCCGTTACCTCGGCAGCAGCGGCGGCAGCAGCGGTCGAGCCCACGCGCGCTTCGAGCGTCACACGCTCGGCGGCAAGCGTATCCTGCGGCAGGTCGTATTCAATCTTGGCACGGCCGAGTTTATTGGTCTTGCCGGTGTACTTTGCGGCCGAGGCGCCCACGCCCACGGTAAGCTGCACGCTTTTTCCGGGCGCTGCGTATACGTAGGCCACATTGCCCAGTAGGCTGTGAACGTCGGTGCTGTCGACCTCGATGCGCGATCCGCTAACCTCGAGTGTGGTGCTTCCCAGCGGCAATGTCACCTCACCCAGCGTAATAAGCGGCGAGACGGCATAGATGCCCGCGGCCTTAGGCTTAAAGCGTACAAACACATCGGCGCCCATGCCCTTCCTCATATCGAGAACGAGGTTGTCGCCCTCCCAAGTTGTGCCAGCCCACATGGCATCGGAGCTGGCGCCGGCTTCGCGAGCGCCTGCGGACACATCCTCGACGGCATCCTTGGCCAGCGGAATCTCAATCTTGGCAGCTTGGCTGTCCTTGAGCTCGTAATGAATGCGCAGCTCGGTCTCCACGCCAACGACCGCGGACGAATCAGCGATAACCGAGCCCGCCGTCAGCCCGCGCTCGACACGATACGTCTCCACGTCAAACGCGGGAACGTCGAGCGTCACGTCGAGCTGTTTGCCGTCCTCAATCTTCACCTGCTTTTGCGCGATATGCTTACCCACGGTCAGCCCTAGGCGGCTAAACGTGGAATAGCTCGTCGCTTGGATGTCGTAGCTCGTCTTGTTAAAGGCGACGATGGTGTACGAACCGACCTTAAGGCGCGGCGTCTCGGCCTTCATGATAGGCGTGGTGCCATCGTCTTCGTAACCCATCAGATAGGTGACGCCGTCGGCGACCAGCTTGCCGTCGGACGTACGGAACACCAGCACGCGGTTGGCTCCCTGGTAGTCGCCCTTGGTCGTGACCGTCGCCGTGCCCCAAGGCTTCAAGTCGATATCGACCTTGCCGGCCGAAGGCTTCACCGTCGCCGTCGCCCCACCCAGCTTGAGGCTGTCTTTGGGCTCGAGCGTTATCTCCAGATCCTGGTCCGCGTCGGCAATGGCCTGCGACACCACGAGCGCTGTACCCTGGATACGGTAGTCGTTTTCCTTGTCGCCCTTGGCAGGTTTGAGCGTCTTGCCGCCGCTCTTCACCGTCAGATCGATGTTATCGAGACTATCGAGCTCAATGCGTTCGGTCTTATCCTGGCCTGCGACCGGTTCGAGATAGGCCACATTAAGTTCAATCGCGCGCGAAGCCGGAATCTTGGTAAAGTCCTCCGCCTTAATCTCTCCGATATTCCATGTGCCCGTCATCTGGTCGCCCGGGCGCGCCAGCACCATGTCATAGTAACCGCTGAGCGAAATGCGCAGGGCGGCTGCTGTCTTGGAGAGAGCGTCCGCTGTAAAGCTGCCGTCATCGCCAACCGGCAACGGCGTGGACTGCCCCGCCTGCACGAGCACGGCCGCCGCGCCCTGGGGAAGTTTGCCCGTGATCTGGGCGGCCTCGCCCATCCACTCAAACGTGTAGGCAGGCTTCGAGGAATCGACGGAGTCCTTGCGATCGGCCACGGCATCGGCAAGCTTTTTGACCATCGAGGGGTTGCCAGCCGAATCGGTCGCATAGGCATAGATGGTCTGGCCTTCACTAAAGGGAATCGCATACGTTACGCCATCGATTGTCACGCGCTCATTATAGTCGCCCGGATAGCCCGCCTCACCAAACTGAAGATCGGGGTTCATCACGCGCAGGGCAACGGCATTATGGTTCGTCTCGTTTCCGTATCTCGTGTTCTCAAAAGCTCCCCACTCTATCATTTCCACGCTTTTGGGTAGCACAATCTCTTTGCCGGCAATCGCAGGATCAAGAGAGGCGAACGCGAGCGCCCCGATAGATTTGACACCATCGCCAATCGTCACCGACGACACAAAGGAGCACCCATCAAAGGCATAGCGCTCAATCCGCTCCACCGTGCCCGGCACGTTGATCTGCGTAAAGGTGAGCACTGTTGTGTCCGAGACATAGAACTGTGGCACGCCGCAATAGGCGAATGCAAGATAGTCGATAGTTTTGACCGAAGGCGGCAGCGTTGCCACCACCTTGTCGTCAAGTTGTTCACATTCCTTAAAGGCCTGCTCGGGAATCGTGGTAAAGGCCGCGTTGTTGGGCCAGGTTACCGTTTGGAGCGTCTTGCTTTTGTAGAATGCATAGCTCTTGAGCTCCTCGACCGAATCGGGCAGTGCGATCTCTTTGATGCTGCTGCCGCCCAAGCCTCCAACCGAGCGGACATGCGAATTAGGGGCGAAGGTGATCGATGTGAGCGCAGCGCTTCCCATACCCGTAAGGCTTACGACATTTTTGTCGTCGATGGTCGAGGGCACCTCCAACGTGGTAATGCCCGCGTCGCCATACTCGATAGAAATTTCGTTGGTGAGGCTATCAATCGAGAAGTAGTACTGCGCGGGGGTCTGCTCGCCGGCCACGTAGCCATCGTCGTATTCGTCCTTTACGCCCGTGGCGCCCTTCGAGGTCATCCAGAGCCCAAGATCCTCATTCCAGGTTGCTTCGGCTTCGGCGGTCTCCTCTTGCTTCTGCTGCTCGGCGAGTTCCTTACCCTCGACAAGATCGGTGGCGAGCGTACCCACGGGCGTGCTCTCGGTCTGCCCGGCGCCCGTCAGGCCCGCCGCCGATGCAATCTCGGAGGCCGGGGGCGTAGGGGTGTCATCGGCATCGAGCACTGTGGGGTCGGCAGCGCCGGCATCGGCCGCGAGGTCGGCGGAAGCCGAGCCTGACGTTTGGGCGTCAGCCGAATCGGCGGGAGCGGCGTCGGCTGCTTGGCCGTTATCCGTCTGCACAAAAGTGCCGTCGGTGTTGAGGGCCTCAGCAAACGCGCCCACAGGCAACGAGCCCGTCACCATAGTGAGGGTCACCGCGGCAACGGTCAGGCGGCGGCAAAGCGCTCGAACAGTAGTCCACCTCATGGTCGTTCCTTTCCTGCAAACCTAAAGTCATCCAGCGTAATCGTCGTCCAAAAACAAAGCGAACGGTAGGTTCATATATACGAACCTACCGTTCTACCTGCGTAAACCACCGCAAAGGGGACAGGCACCTTTGTGGCGGTTCTGGACTTGGCCGGCCAGTTTGTCTCGATCTGTAACAGTTAGAGGTCAAATTCCCCGCTTGGTGTTACAGATCGAGACATTAGATTGGCGGCCATTCGGTTCATCTAAATCTGTAACATCTAGGGCCGTTTTGGGCAGTTTGGTGTTACAGATTGAGATTTTGCTAAATCCGAGAATGGACGCTGCCACCAAAAACCTAGCGCTTGCGGCGCTTAGTCGCGGCGATGCCGGCGGCGGCAACGGTTGCGCCGGCGATACCCAGGGCGGTGACCGTCAATGCGGTGGTATCCCCCGTGGTAGCCAGGACAGCATCGCCCTTCTTGGCCTGCGTGGTTTTCTCAACCGTCTTGGTCGTGGCTGTTGTCGTGGCCGGCTTGGCCGCGGGTTTGGTCTCGGGCTTCACTTCGGGCTTGGTCTCGGGCTTAACCTCAGGCTGCGGTGTCGGCTTGGGATCCGGCGTAGGCTGCGAATCGGGAGTCGGCGTGGCTTCAGGCGTAAAGGTCAGATCGGTGTTGAGCCACAGGGTGTAGATCCAGCCGCTCTCGGGATCAACTACACTCGCTTCGCCCATCTGGTAGCCGCACTCCTGGCCGTTGATCACCAGCTTGGTGTCGGGCGTAAAGTAGAAGCCGCGCGCGGGCTTGAGGTAGATACCGTAGCGATAGGTCACGCCAGGCTTAAAGACGTCGATGTGGTTCGTGATGTTCTGATCCCAGAACTTCTGAGAGTTCACTTCGCTGCCATCGCTGCCCATCCAGTACTCACACTGAGGAAGGGAGTTGGAGCCCGTCGGAACACTCGCCGTAAAGACCGGCTTATCGCCCGCCTTAAAGGTGGTCGTGGCGCCATTAATCTCGATAACGTCGATGGCGCGCCATTCGTCGATTGACTGCTCGCACAGCATATTGTCAGCGTTTGGGGCGAAGACGCCGTTGACGGTCTTGATGTGGTGCGCCCAATGGCCGTTGACGTTCATATTGCAGTCATCGGCCACGGTATTGTCGCCCTTGAGCCTCAGCTCAACGGAGTACATGTAGAACTTGCCCTCCTCGAAGTGGTCAATCTTCTTCATGCCAGGCTTGTACTCTGCGGGATCGGAATACCAGAAGGCGACGGGCTTGAGCTCCGCAGGGTCGCTGCCATCCATCTCTTCCCAGCACTCATAGGCGATCTCATACTTATCGGCATCGGCGGCAGGAATCGTCGCGGTCGCGCGCGGCGCCTCGCCGGGCGCGTAGTCGGTCTTCACGTCGTTGACGTCCAGGTTATGGAGGGCTTCGTTTTCTGACGCAACGAGCGTAATTTCGCTATTGATGGCGTAGCGGAGATAATAATCGTACCTGGTTTCGTTGAGGATAGTCGAGCTGCCTTCATAGTCAGTTCCGGTATACTCCAGTGCCGTGCCAATATAGAGAGCCTCATTGCGCGCGAGTCGATACGAGCCGCCTGCCGCGCCACCCGTAAAGGTCAGCGTCAGCCTCATGTGATCGCCAACAGGCTCAAAGTGAGCCGTCACATCGGACATAGATGTGTCCTGGACTTCAGCCAGAGTGCCCGAAACAGCATCGGCCCGGTAGTACTTGGTTTCGACAAGTTCGCAGGGCGGCTCATCCGGCATGCCGCCCTCAACATCGGGAAAATCATAGGTATACGACTGGCCCTTTTCGAGTGTGACATTGCTCGGAAGCGCGCAGTCCGTGTAGCGGGGAACCACGGTCGTATTGACCCTAACGCCGCTGCCGCCAACAACATCTGTCACACCGCAGGGCATGATGGCGTCATTCGCCGGCGTGGCGGCGTTGTCGCTGGGAGTATTTTGTTCAGCGGGTGCCGCATCGTTGGATTCATCGGTGGCGCCAGTCGGGGCCGTCTGCTGAGGCTCAACGGTGGCTTGCGCCGCCGGAGCAGCATCGGTTGCAGGCGCGGTCGAAGCAGCTGGTGCGGTCGTTGCAGCCGTATCCCCCGCAACCGTCGGCGTCACCGGAGCTGCGGCAACCTCATCCGTCCCAGCGGCGGGATCGGCGCATTCCGTCGCCAGCGCCACGCTCGGCAGCAGCAGCTGACCGACCATAAGCGCGCACGCGCCGGCGCAAGCTATTTTGGCACCCACACAACGCCAGGTACCGTGAACCAGCGAGCAGGTACGCTCGCGCTGGGTTTGCTTTCCAAAGTGGCTTCCGCACATAACGGCCTCCTCGGTCGATGGACCATACCATCACAAAGGTGCCTGTCCCCTTTGCGGTGGTTCCGTACCACCAAGATGCGCCAAATGACTCCGTACGCCTAGGTTCATAGATGCGAACCTAGGCCTCTACCTGCGGTTTAATTCAATATGATTTCGTTGTCGCCACACGCGTCCCAGGGACGCTACAATCGAGGACACAATCATTCGTCCATCCAAAGGACCGTCCTTGAACCTGAGCAAGCCTAAAATCAACGCGCTTCTGGCACTCGCGCTCTTCACCTTCGCCTTCCTTGCCGCCGAGTTTCGATTCGACATCAATGTCGGGCTGCTCACCGGTGCCGAGCGTGTTGTGATTGCGCAGGGCTTCATCCTCGGCGCCAGCGTGATCGGCTTTATCGGATATGCGCCGCTGCTCGGGCTCGCACAGCGCAAAGGCCACTCACTGGCAGCCGCCAACGCCGCTGTTCCCATCGCCATCGTGGGCCTAATCCAAACTCAATCCCCCACGGACCCGCTTGCGCTCGAGATTCTGGGCTGCGTGGCATTCTTTGGACTCGGCCTGCTGGGAGCCGCTGCGCACCACGCCTTTTCACTGGCGTTTCAAGACGATCCCAAGCTCGCCACCGGTGCGGGAGCAGCCTATGCCGCGGGCATCCTGATGCAGTTCGCCGTCAACCTGCTCAATTGCGGCGGTATCGCAGAGCTCATCGTCCTTGGCGCAGCGACTATCGCCATCTCCGCCCTCAGCGTCGTTCCCCAAAAGGCCGCCGAGAGCTCCAACTCCGCCATCAATCCCTTTATTGAGCCCTCTCATGCCCTCGCCAAACAGTCATGCTGGAGCATCGCGCTCGTCATGATTCTTGCCTGCTTGTTCTCGACCCTCGACAACGTGGTCACACTCTCCAACGCCCACGGCACCATTGCCGTGCAAACCTGGCCGCGCCTCTTTTTGGCGGCAAGCGGCCTTGCCGCCGGTCTTATCTTTGACCTTGCCGAGCGCCGCTACATGGGACTTGTCATGCTCGGCATCGCCGTGCTCTCGACCATTTCCATCCTGGCCGTGGAGGCCGGCGCCGATCCCAACCTGGGCCTTGTCGTCTTTTATCTGAGTTCGGGCTTTTTTGTCACGTTCTTTACCGCCACCTTTACACAGCTGGCACCGCGCATGCATGCGCCCGCCCTCTGGGCCGGCATGGGACGCGCCGCCAACAATGTATGCGCATTCACTACATCGGGCCTCTCGCTTGCTCTCGTAACCTCGGACAACGTTGCCCTCATTATGATCGGCGCGCTCGTTTTGCTCGTCGCCGCCTGCGCGGCATTCGTGGCAGCCGGCCTGTTTCGCCTGCCCCAAACCGAGCAGGAGCGCGAGCGCGAGCAACTGGCAAAAGAAGCACTCGCCGCCCCCACCATCGAAGAGCAACGCCAGGCCTTCATCGCCGACCACGCTCTCGCCCCGCGCGAAGTCGACGTGCTCATAGCCGTGACCCAGGATGAACGCCCGCTCAAGCAGGTCGCCGAGGAACTCGGCATCTCGATGCGCATGGTACAGCGCCACCTGAGCTCTATCTACCAAAAGACCGACACGCAGACGCGCGCCGGTCTCGCCAAAGCCTTCCCCTCTGCCTAAAATCAAAACCACCCTTAAAAAGGGTGGTTTGCTCTTAGGGTATAACCCACGGGCCCCGGGCTCGCGTCTAAAGGCGCGGGCCCGGACTTCGTCCAGGCCTAGTGCATCTTGACCCGTGGCGCGCCGGTCGAACCGGCGG
>JAXKEA010000020.1:0-98057 GCA_036551635.1 Collinsella sp. | reverse complement strand
GGAGCTCAAGAAGACCTACACCTTCGTGAACCTCGCCGACCCGGAGCTCGCCATCGAGTGGCCGATCCCGCTCGCCGAGGCCACCGTATCCGAGGCCGACCTCAGCCACCCGATGCTCGCCGACGTCGTCCCGATGGCGCCGAAGCGCACCCTCGTCACCGGCTGCAACGGCCAGCTGGGACACGCGGTCCGCGCGCTGGCGGAGGAGCGCGGCGTCGCCAAGGGCTTCGACTTCTGCGACATCGACACCTTCGACATGTCCGACCCCGAGGCCTACGCGCAGTATGACTGGTCGCTCTACGGCACCGTGATCAACTGCGGCGCCTACACCGCCGTCGACAGGGCCGAGACCCCCGAGGGCCGCGCCATCGCCTGGAAGGCCAACGCGACCGGCCCGGCGCTTCTCGCCCGCACCTGCGCCGAGCACGGCATCACGCTCGTCCACGTGTCCAGCGACTACGTCTTCGACGGCACCGCCGAGGTCCACACCGAGGAGGAGCCGTTCAGCCCGCTCTCTGTCTACGGCCAGACCAAGGCCGCCGGCGACATCGCCGTGGCCGGGTGCCCGCGCCACTACATCATGCGCTCCAGCTGGGTCATCGGCGACGGGCACAACTTCGTCAAGACCATGAAGAGCCTGTCCGACCGCGTCGCCGACCCCGATAACGGGCTGGACAAGGTCACCGTCGTCGACGACCAGCTGGGCCGCCTGACCTTCACGCGCGACATGGCCGAGGCCATCTTTCACGTGCTGGGGACGCACGCCCCCTACGGCACCTACGACTGCACCGGCTCCGGCGCCGTCAAGAGCTGGGCGGACATCGCCCGCGCCGTCTTCGAGGCATTCAACGGCAACGGCGACAAGGTGGTCTCGGTCAGCACCGCGGACTACTACGCCAGTGCCGCCGGCCCCGTCGCCCCGCGCCCGGTTCACTCCGCGCTCGACCTGTCCAAGCTCGAGTCGGCAGGCTTCCACATGCCCGACTGGGAGGAAGAGCTGGGGGAGTACCTCAAGACGCTCTAGTTGCTATTCAAATTCCGAAAGAAAAGCCGCCGCTTGTTAACGGCGGCTTTTCTTATGCCTGGTGTATAGCCCCGCTGCAATGAGGGTGGCGGCGGTAGCCAGACTCATTGCAAGCCCTGCAAGGGCGCCCGGAGTCTTATAGGTCATTACGATCCTATTCGCGCCTTTCTGTACGCTCAGACTCGACATAGCCTTATTGGCAACGGGCGTTAGTTCTGCGGCGGCTCCGTTAATCGTTACGCTCCAGCCATCATCGTACGGGACACTCAGCAACAAGTTGCAGTCATTCTCGGCGGTATACTCGCCCTCGACCTTGCCGTCCTCGAAAACCACCGGAATAAACTCGCTCGTCCTAAGCTCATCGATAATCTGCTTAAAAACTTCCAGATTGAGCGCGTAAAAGACCGGTTCATTGTCTTGGGGCATATCGGTATAGCCCTCTGCGACCTCCAGCGATACCGTATGTAAGCTTGGAGCATCCGATGCATCTGCAATCTGACGGATATTGTTATCGAATCGCCAGGCTTCGTTATTAATCGTTCGTTGGTCAATAGTGAGGGCGACGGGCCAATAGCTGCCGGCATTCGCATCTTTATTGATGTAGAGATAGCCGATTGACCCTGCCGGCACAGTGACGCTCCACTGCTTTGCGTCCTGGCTGTCCGCCGTTTTCGTGGCGTCAATCTCGGTGTAGAGCTCAACCTTGTGGCCGAGGATTTTGCTATACAGGTCGTTTTGCATCTCGAAGGGATTCTCACCCTCCAGCGTGCAGTTTTGAATGTCTTTAGAGGCCGCGATACCAAGGCTGAGCACATAGGGGTTCTCGTGCACGGCGCTTGCCGCGCCGCCTAGCTTCGGCATTGCCACGTATCCTGCGGGCACTTGTTCGACGATGGCGTACTTGACCCCCAGCAGCGCGTCGACAGTCAGAATCGGCTCGGCATAACGGGTCGAAAACTCGCCCACGCTGCTGTAGCCAAGGGAGTTGAGCAGCGCGATGGCCTGCGGGTTGTTGGCAGACGAATACGAGGACAGCTGATCGTACCCGAGCGCCAAGCCTTCGTTGAGGGCGGCGCTATCGGCACGCGTGGTCGTGCGGTCAATGCGGTAGAACGACGTCGGGTCGTTGTCCTGAATCGCACTGACAGTTCTTGTTGCGGTGGCGACGTAGGCGCTGTTATTGTCCTCGGAATAGCCTATGTACAGCTGGTTCCATATGCTATGGGCGTTGGCGAACAGCTCGATGGTCGTAAGCGCCAGGAGGGGCAGGATAACTGCTGGACGAGATGCTCGGCACAATTTAGGGTGGTCCTTGAGCGTCCGCAGGGCATAGCCCGCTGCCCACAGCGCAAAGAAGCTCAGCAAGAAAGCCGTGCGCGAATAGAAGCCGTTGGGTACGCGCATGCCGCACCAGATGTACTCGAGCGGACTCAAAACGGAGCTTGCGACCAGGATTATCGTGACGACAAGTGTCGCGATGCGCATCTTGATCGGAACGGCGCGGTTAAATAGTAGGCTCACCGCGAGCAGCATCATGATTACGCCGCAATAGAACTGCGGTGTACTGTCGTTGTTCACCCACATGCCGGGGAGAAGGCCCCTGATGAGCGATTTGAGGCTGGTTTTAAGCAGCGGTCCGAGGGCCAAAACGGGGCCGCCCTTGGACATGGCAAGGATGGTCGGCAAAAAGGTCCAAGCGGACAGAAGCAGCCCGAGAACGATGGCGCCTGCGAATCGAAGTGCTCGATCGAGCATGAGCTTCCAGCTAAAGCCCTGCTCGGCAGCGTAATCGACAAATTCGACCAGTACAAAGATGCAGAGGAACAGAATGCTGATATAGGCCGTATACCAGCAGAACATGACGTTAAGTGCCGTGGCGATGACAAGGCGCGCTATGCGCTGCTTGCGGATGACCTCGTAGCAACCGTAGGCGCAAACGGGAAGCAGGATCAGGCAATCAATCCAGAGCGGGTTGCGCAGGTTGCTGACGGTCCAGCTGCAAAACGTGAACGAGAGGGAAAGCAGGAATGCCGCGGGCTTGGATAAGCCAAAGCGCTTTTGCACATACCAAGCGCTGCTGATGTGGACGCAGCCAAGCTTGAGCGCGCTGATGACGAATACAAAGAGCGTCAGCTTGTCCTGGGGAAACAACACGCAGAGCAGGTTGAAGGGGCTCGCGAGGTAGTAGCTATAGAGGCCCCAAGTGTTCATGCCAAGTCCCTGGGAGAAGGAATAGCGAAGGTTCGCTTCGCCTAAAAGGACGCGGCGAAACCACGCAAAGAAGTCGATGTATTGGTACTTGAGGTCGTTGGTGAGAAACGAATTGTCGCCAAAGGGATATATATGCCCCGCTATGGCGAGCGCGACAAAGAGCGTGATGGAAAACGTGAAGCAGGCAGCGTAGAACGCAACGTTCTTGAGCGTGCTGTTATTGGACCGTGTCATCAGAATCCTCGTTGGACTCGCGAACGATATAGATGGGGCGTCGCTTGGTCTCCAGATAGGCCTTTGCCAGGTACTCGCCGATGATTCCCAGGCACAGAAGCTGCATGCCGCCAAACAGCGTAATGAGGCAGGCGAGTGAGGGCCATCCGCCGACAGGGTCACCCCAGACAAGCGTTTTGACCAGGATAACGATGAATCCCAGGATGGCGATGAGGCAGAAAATGATGCCCGTGAGGGCGGCAAGGGAGAGTGGCGCCGTAGAGAACGCGACGATGCCATCGATTGAATAGAGGAGCAGCGACCAAAAGCTCCACTTGGTCTCGCCGGCAACGCGGTTGACGTTTACATAAGGGAGCCACTTGGTTTTAAAGCCGACCCAGCCGTAAATGCCCTTAGAGAATCGGTTGTATTCGCCCATGGAAATGATGGCGTTGACCATGGGTCGTTTCATGAGCCTAAAATCGCGCGCTCCGTCGACGATGTCGGCCTTGGAAATACGGTTGATGATTTTGTAGAACATGCGGGCGCAGAACGACCTGATGGGAGGCTCGCCTTCGCGGGTGGTCCTGCGCGTGGCGACGTTGTCGTAGTCTTCGGTTTGCAGGAGCTCGTACATTTGCGGCAGGAGCGAGGGCGGGTCCTGCATGTCGGCATCCATGGTGGCAACATAGTCGCCCTTTGCATGCTGGAGTCCGGCAAACAGCGCCGCCTCTTTACCAAAGTTGCGCGAGAAGGAGTACCAATGAATGGTATATGGATGCGAGCCCGCGGCCTCGGCTTTCATGACGGTGAGCGTTGCGTCTGCCGAGCCATCGTCGACGAGGACCGCTTCGAATGAGATTTCGGGGTGCTTTTGCGTTATGGCGTGGACAACGCCATCGAGCTCTTTGAGAAAGATCGGAAGCGATTCCTGCTCGTTGTAGCACGGCACGACGATGGAGATGAGCGGCATGGCGATTTACCTCGCGTTCGTTTTGTCGCTGCGATAGTCATCGAAAGCGTATTTGCTGTACACGTCGACTTCCCACTGCTTTTTTTCGACCTTTGCCACGGAGTCGAGGATGAATCCGGTTGCAAGGCTCAGGCCGCACAGGAACATAAACGATGCGGCGAGCATGGCGGTGGGGAAGCGCGGGACGAGGCCGGTCTGGAAATACTCGACAACGATGGGCATGCCCAGGGCGAGGCCGATAAGCGCGAATAGAATTGCGACCAGGGTGAAGAACTTTAGCGGGCGGTAGTCCTTGAACAGCGTGCCGATCATCGCGACGACCTTAATGCCATCGCTGACGGTGTTGAGTTTGGACTCGGAGCCCTCGGGACGGTCGCGGTACTCGATGGGTACATCTTTGATGCGCCAGCGGTGGTCGACAGCGTGGATCGAGAGCTCGGTTTCGATCTGAAAGCCCTCGGAAAGCACGGGGAAGGTTTTGACGAACGGGCGGCTCATGGCGCGGTAACCGGTCATGACGTCATCGAAACTGTAGCCATAGATCCACTTGATCATGGCGCGTACCAGGTTGTTGCCAAAGCCGTGGAAGGCACGCTTGTTCTCCTCGGCGTAGGTGCCGTTGGAAAGGCGGTCACCCACGGTCATGTCGGCCGTGCCGTTGAGGATAGGCTCGCAGAGGGCCTTGGCCGCCTCGGCGGGGTAGGTGTCGTCGCCGTCGACCATCAGGTAGCAGTCGGCATCGATGTCGCGAAACATCTGGCGGCAGACGTTGCCCTTACCCTGGCGCGGCTCAAGGTGGACCGTCGCGCCATGCTCTGCTGCGATGCGGGAAGTCTCGTCCGATGAGTTGTTGTCATAGACATAGACCGTCGCCTGCGGAAGTTCGCGGTGAAAGTCGTCGACGACCTTACCGATCGTAGGCGCTTCGTTGTAGCAGGGGATGATGACGGCAATGGATTCAGAATTCACTCAATGCTCCTTTGAATTTCAATCTCTGAAAGTATAGCCGTTTGCGCCTGGCATCCTAAGATGTGGGTTAGTTCTCCAGTTTTGTTGCGCGATTCGTTTGCCTGTCTGTCGGGTCTATACTGTTCGTTTGTCAACGATTACGAGTAAAGGAGTTGCATCCGTGTCGGATCAGACAAAGCAACAAGAAACTCGCAGTCTGCCTGCGACGTTTGCTAAGAACGAATTTGAGAAGGACGCGTTTATCCTTCGTCAGCTGGTTACCAAGGATTTTAAGATTAAGTATCGTCGCAGTGTTTTGGGCGTTGCGTGGTCGGTGCTCAACCCGCTGCTGATGATGATCGTCATGGCCATCGTGTTCTCGACGATTTTTGCCCAGGGTCGCAACGGCTCTATTACGCCCGAGATGTACCCGCTGTACTTGATCGTGGGTAACGTCACCTTTGCCGTCATGTCCGAGTCTACGAACCAGGCGCTGACGTCGATCGTGGACGCAGCTCCGCTGCTCAAGAAGGTCAAGGTTCACCGCTGGGTCTTCCCGGTGCAGAAGGTGCTCTTCTCGCTGGTCAACTTTGCCTTCTCGCTGGTCGCCGTTGCCATCGTTATGCTGTGGTTCCACGTTATGCCTTCTTGGCACCTTATTCTGCTGCCGGTCTGCCTGCTGCTGCTTATGTGCTTCTGCATGGGCCTGGGCATGATGCTCTCTGCCCTTACGGTCTTCTTCCGCGATGTCATGCATCTGTGGAGTGTTGTCATCACGGCGTGGACTTATATCACGCCTATTTTCTGGACGACCGATTTCGTTGCGCAAATGCCGCATCTCGTGCGCATTCTGGTCTATGCGAACCCCATGTATAACTACCTGCAGTTTATGCGCGATATCTTTCTGTTCCAGACCACGCCCTCGCTTTTGACGTTTGGTATGTGCGTCGCTTGGGCGGTTCTTGCGCTTGCTATTGGCTACACCGTGTTCCATAAGTCCGAGCGCAAGTTCATCCTCTACATCTAAGGAGTGCTGTGATGACTGAATCTGTTGTTGATTACAGCGAGCAGCCTCTGGCTGTCGAGGTCGACGACGTCACCATGATCTTTAACATGGCGTCCGAGTCGCTGACCAACCTCAAGGAGTACTTCATTAAGCTTGCCAAGCACGAGCTGTTCTTTGAGGAGTTTAGGGCGCTTAAGCATATCTCGTTCGATATTCATCGCGGCGAAGTTGTCGGTCTGGTTGGCACCAATGGCTCCGGCAAGTCTACGATGCTCAAGATCATTGCTGGCGTGCTTGAGCCCAGTGAGGGCAGCGTTAAGGTGCACGGTAACATCGCGCCGCTGATTGAGCTTGGTGCCGGCTTTGACCCCGAGCTGACCGCCCGCGAGAACATCTATCTGAACGGCGCCCTGCTCGGATATACCAAGGAGTTCATCGATGCCAACTTTGACGGCATTATCGAATTCGCAGAGCTGCAGAACTTTGTCGATATGCCGCTTAAGAACTTCTCCTCGGGCATGGTGGCGCGTATCGCCTTTGCAATCGCGACGATTACCGAGCCCGATATTCTGATCGTTGACGAGACGCTGTCCGTCGGTGATGTGTTCTTCCAGCAGAAGTGCGAGGCCCGCATCCAGCACTTTATCCAGAGCGGCGACGTGACGGTTCTGTTCGTTTCGCACTCCATGGAGCAGGTTGAGCGCATCTGCCAGCGTGCCGTTTGGATTGAGAAGGGTGACCTTCGCATGGACGGCCCGGTCGATGAGGTCTGCAAGGCGTATCGCGAGCAGTTCAACTAGGTTATAATTACTTGCGCCCGACAGGCTTGCGCTTGCTTGGGCGTGTGGTTATTTGCTCCATTAGCTCAGTTGGATAGAGCAGGGGACTTCTAATCCCAAGGTCGACGGTTCGAATCCGCCATGGAGCACCATCGTTTATTAAGCCCGGACCGCTTGGTGGTCTGGGCTTTTTCGTCTTGTATGCTGCTGGAGCCGAGCGCGAGCAAGCCGCTACTGTTCGTTGGGGTTGGCATTTTACTTTTCGAGACGCTCCCTCAGCAGCTCTAGTGCATGGGCGTAGCCCTGCAGGCCCTCGCCGGTGATGGTGGCGAAGCAGGCCAGGCGGGCGTAGCTCACCTGGCGGAAGTCCTCGCGGGTCTCGACGGCGCTGATGTGGACCTCGACGGCAGGGATGGCGACGGCCTTGAGGGCGTCGAGGATCGCCACGCTCGTGTGCGTGTAGGCGGCCGGGTTGATGACGATGCCGTCGACCTTGCCGTAGGCCTCTTGGATCTTGTCGACGATGCTGCCCTCGTGGTTGGACTGGAAAACCTCGATCTCGTCGAAGCCCTGTGCGGCGCCCGCTTCCTGGCAGATCTGCACTAAGCGGTCGTAGTTGTCGCTGCCATAGATGCCCGGCTCGCGAATGCCGAGCATGTTGAGGTTGGGACCGTTGATGACGAGTGCTTTCATGGTTGCTTCCTTTGCGGTTGGAAAACCACCACAAAGGTGCCTGTCCCCTTTGTGGTGGTTTTGGTTAGAGAGCGGGTGGGAGGGTGTCGAGGACGGCGCAAGCGGTGTTGGCGGCGCAGTCGCGTGAGTCGATTATGTAGTCGGCCCAGGCGCGGTAGCGCGGCATGCGCTGTTCAGCCAGCTTATCGATGCCGTCGCGCGCGGTGATGGGGCGGCCCTTGTGGGCGAGCTCGTCGAGCATACGGTTGAGCATCACGATTTGGCTATTCTGGTGCAGCAGCGGGTAGTTCTCGTCGCGTGTGACCACGCCGCCGCCGGTGGAGAGCACCAGGCCGCTGCGCTTGGAGATGTCGGCCAGCGTAGCAGTCTCCTGTTCGCGGAAGGCCGCCTCGCCGCGCTCGACGATAAAGTCGGCACAGGGCATGCCCAGACGCTCCTCGAGCGCGCGATCCAAGTCGATGTGCTCGCGGCCCGTGAGCTGGGCGATCTGCTCACCCACGCGGGTCTTGCCCGAACCCGGCATGCCGATCAGCGCGATGTTTTGTTCGCGGCGGGACAGACGCTCCGTTACGTCTAAGATGCGCTTGCGCGGGGTGACTTGGCCGGTATAGTGCTCGACGGCCTGTGCCGCTTGGGCCACGAGCATCAGCAGGCCACCGATGCAGGGGATGCCGCGGCGCTCGGTCTCGAGCATGAGTCCCGTGCGGGCGGGGTTGTAGACAATGTCGATAACGCCTTCGAGCGCATCGAGCCCTTCGAGCGTGCAAGGCGCGTCGGGGCAATGGGGGAACATGCCGGCGGGCGTGCAGTTGACGAGCAGGGCGGCGTCGGACTGCTGCGCGATGTTGCCGTAGTTGACCTCGCTCGTGCGGCCTACGGGCACGACGATGGCGCCCAGATCGCCCAGCACCATGCTTGCCGTGGTGCCGGCACCGCCGGTGGCCCCGAGCACGAGGGCTTTCTTGCCGGCGACCTCCGTGCCCAGCTCCTCGACCAGGCACTGAAAACCAAAGTAGTCGGTGTTGTCGCCGCGCAGGCGGCCGTCGGGCAGGCGCGTGATGGTGTTGACGTTGCCCATACGCTCGGCCAATGGACTCAGCTCGTCCAGGTATTCCATGACGGCGCGCTTGTAGGGGATGGTCACGTTGGTGCCCTCCCACTCGTCGCCCGTCATAAAGGCCGCGAGGTCCTCAGGCTCACGCTCAAAACGCACATACTCCAGGCCTGCGAGCTCTTTGTAGATGGTCGGGGTGTAGCTGTGGCCCAGCACGCGGCCCAGCACGCCGTAGGGGCGGGTTGCGGCGGTATCGGTCATCTAGAGCACCTCCGTGTAGCTGCCAAAGTAGGTGAAGCTCTCGCACACGTCGTCGATGGAATCAAGCAGGTCGTCGAGGGCCTTGCTGCCAAAGGGGCAGTCCAGGTCAAAGTAGAACATAAACTCAAAGTCGTGCCCGGGGATGGGGCGGCTCTCGAGCTTGATCAGGTTGATGTTGAGTGCGTAGAAGCGCTCGAGCACGCGATAGAGGGCGCCCGGCTCGTTGGCCGTGGTGATCATGAGCGAGGCGCGGTTGGCGCCGGGGTAGACGCGCGGCTCGCGGCTGATGACGACAAAGCGCGTGTAGTTGTTGTCCGAGTCCTGGATATTAGGCTCCAGGACCTCCAGGCCGTAGAGCGCCGCACAGCTGCGCGAAGCGATAGCGGCGACATCGGTACGCTCGGAGTTGGCGACCATCTCGGCCGACATGGCGGTGTTGGGGTACTTGGTGGCATGCAAGTCGTGGCGCTCGATAAAGCCGGCGCACTGGGCGATGGCCTGGCCATGGCTGTAGACCTCGCGCACGTCTGCGAGCTTGGTGCCGGGCTTGACGAGCAGGTTGTGATCGATCTTGAGCCGGAGCGAACGCACGATGTGGAAGTCGAACTGGGCGAGCAAGTCGTAGACGGCGTTGACCGAGCCGGCGGTTGAGTTTTCGATGGGCAACACGCCAAACTCGCAGAAGCCGTCGCGCACGGCGCGCATGACGCCCTCGAAGGTCTCGAAGAACGCGATGTCGGGCACGTCGAAGAGCTTGCACGCAGCGATTTGGCTGTAGGCGCCTTCCACGCCCTGGCAGGCAACGCTGGCCGTTTGGGGGAAGGGCGTGTCGGAGGCTACGGCCGTGGCGTGGGCCTTTTGCGAGACCGTGATGCCGTTGAGCTCGTTGATGTAGCGCTGCTGCTCGGCCTTGCTCATGCTCATGAGGAGACGGAACAGGGCGATGGTCTGTGCCTCGTAGCGCTCGGGCGCGCGGCTGGCGAGGTTGTTGAGTTTGGAGCGCTCGCGGGCGGGGTCGAAGACGGCCTTGCCCATCTCGATCTTTGATTTGGCGACCTCGGTGGCAATGTCCATACGCTCGACAAAGCTGTTGAGGAGCGTGGTGTCGATGCCATCGATGGTCTGGCGAATATCGGCAAGGTCCATGGAGGCCCCTTTCACGTAATGACAGAGTTGATGGGCAACTCAGGTGAGTCGGGTTAGAACTGGCCTGCGTCCTCGAGGAGGGCGTCCCAGATGGCGAGGGCGGCGGCTGCTTCGGCTACGGGGACGGCTCTGGGGACGATGCAGGGATCGTGACGGCCGTGGACCGAGAGCTCGGCATTTCCCATGGCGTCCATGTCCACGGTCTGCTGCTCGAGGCCAATAGAGGGCGTCGGCTTTACGGCCATGCGCCACATGACGGGCGCGCCGGTCGAAATGCCGCCCAGGATGCCGCCGGCGTTATTGGACTCGACCTCGATCTCGCCGGTCTCGGCATCGATGCGATACGGATCGTTGTTCTCGCTGCCGCGCATGGCGGCCACGGCAAAGCCCATGCCAAACTCCACACCCTTTACGGCGGGAATGCCAAACGCGATGTGCGCGATGCGGTTCTCGATGCCGTCGAACATGGGGTCGCCGATGCCTGCAGGCAGGCCGTAGATGCCACACTCCACGATGCCGCCGATGCTGTCGAGTTCGTCGCGCGCGGCTAGGATCTCCTCGCGCATACGGCCGGCTGCGGCGGCGTCAATGCACGGCAGATCGTTCGTAAGGATCGCCTTGCGGTCGGCCTCGCGATAGACCATATCGTCCATCGGCAGGTCGGAGATGCCGCCGATCTGCGCCACGTGAGCCATCACCCGAATACCGCGGGCCTCGAGTGCCTGCAGCGCAATGCCGCCGGCGATGCATAAGGGGGCCGTTAGGCGGCCGGAAAAATGCCCGCCACCAGCGACATCGTGCATGTTGTGATACTTCACGCGCGCAGGGAAGTCCGCATGTCCGGGACGGGGCTTGCGGCGCAGCTCGGAGTAATCCTTGGAGCGCGTGTTGGTGTTCTCGATAATCGCGGCGATGGGCGCGCCGGTGGTATGTCCATCGACAACACCGGCGATGATGTGGGCGGCGTCGGCCTCGCGGCGCTTGGTTGCGGTTTCGTCGCGACCGGGGGCGCGACGGTCGAGGAAGGCCTGCAGCTTCTCCTGGTCCACGGCGATGCCCGCCGGGATGCCGTCGAGTGAGCAGCCGATAGCAGGGGAGTGCGACTGGCCGAAAATGCTCAGATGCAAAACGTTGCCAAAGGTCGAGGACATGCTATTCCTCCTCGAGTGTGACCTTGCCGCCCAGCAGGCGGTAGTGGTCGAAGAAATCGGGATAGGACTTGTTGACGGCCTCGGCGCCGTGGATCACGACCTCGCCGGTGGCGCGGCTCGCGGCGATGGCGGCCATCATGGCGATGCGGTGGTCGTTGTGCGAATCGACCTCGCCGCCGGTGAAGGCATCGACGCCCTTGATGATGAGGTCATCGCCGGCAATGCGCACCTGCGCGCCCAGCGCGGTGAGCTCGCGGGTGGTGGTGGCCAGACGGTCGGATTCCTTGATGCGCAGACGGGCGCAATCGCGGATAAAGGTGCGGCCCTGTGCCAGTGAGGCCACGGCCGAGATAACGGGCACGAGGTCGGGAATGTCGTGGGCGCTCATCTCAAAGCCGGCGAGTTTGTCGGACTGCACGGTGGCGGCGTTGGTTGAGCGCACGATGCGGGCCCCAAAGCGCGAAAGCGCGGCGAGCACGTTGCGGTCGCCCTGTGCAGAGCTCAGCGACACACCTTCGACGGTGATGGGGTCGGTGCCGATGGCGCCGGCACACAGCCAAAAGGCAGCGTTGGACCAGTCGCCCTCGACGGCTACGTTGCCGGGCGTGCGATACGAGCCACTGCTCACGCGGAAGTTCGTGACCTCGGGCTGGCCGTCCCTGGCGGGAATACGCTCGACGTTGACCTCGACGCCAAAGGCCTTCATGGCCTGGATGGTCAGGTTAATGTAGGGGCGGCTCTCGATGAGGCCGGTCACCTGCACACAGGAGGGCTGGGCGAGTAACGGGGCTGCCAGCAGCAGGCCCGAGATGTACTGGGAGCTCACGTTGCCCGGCAGCACAAAGGTGCCCGGGCGCATGCGTCCGCTCGTCTTGAGCGGAAAACCGCCCAGGCCCTGCAGGTCGCAGCCGGCGGCGATAATCTCGTCCGAGAGCGGGGACAGCGGGCGGGCGCCTAAGCGTCCCTGACCCACAAAAGTTGCTTCTGCGCCCAGCGCGCAGGCGACGGGCAACATAAAGCGCAGCGTGGAGCCACTCTCGCCGCAGTCGAGCGTGCCGCCGGCAAGTGCTTTGAGCAGGCCAAACTCAATACTCTTCATGGTGGGGTGGACCTGGAAGCCGTCCTCGACGGTCTCGATGCGAGCGCCCAGGGCCGTAAGGCAACGCACCGTGGCCTCGATGTCGGCGCAGGTGGTGTTGCAGGTGACGTGTGTCTCGCCGTTGGCAAGTGCAGCGCAGATGATCAGGCGATGCGCCATCGACTTGGACGCGATGGCAGGAACGGTGCCCTTAAGCGGGGACGGGGTGATGCGGGCTAGCATGCGGATGCGTCTCCCTTCTGGCCGAGGCCCTCGGCAATGAGTTCGTGGAAAGTGGAAAGCGGCGTGCGGTCGATGCTGCAGCGGCCAATGCCGTGCGGAATCACCAGGTCGATGGTGTCGCCCGCGCGCTTCTTGTCGTGGAGCGCCTCGGCAAAGACGGCATCGGCGGAAAGCTCGCAGCGGGTCTTGAGGCCGTGGCGGGCGCAGAGCTCCTCAATACGACCGGGCAGTGCGGCATCGCAGACGCCGTGCAGGGCTGCGGCGCGCGTGATGATGCCCATGCCGATCGACACGCAGTTGCCGTGCCCGAGCTCAAAGTGCTCGCAGGCCTCGACGGCGTGTCCGGCGCTGTGTCCAAAGTTGAGCAGCTTGCGTTGGTTGGTCTCGCGCTCGTCGGCAACGACCACGGCGCGCTTGATGTCGATGTTGCGGGCGATGATGAGCGCTACGCGGGCCACATCGCGGTTGAGCAGCTCCAGCGTGAGCGGGGTCTTCTCCAGCTCGGCGAAAAGCTCCGGGTCGGCGATCACGGCGTGCTTGACGACCTCGCCGCAGCCGTCGGCGAACTGCTCGGGCGTGAGGGTGGCCAGGCACCCCACGTCGGCGATAACCACGCTCGGCTGCCAAAAGGCGCCGGCCAAGTTCTTGCCAGCAGCTAGGTCGATGGCCGTCTTGCCGCCCACCGATGAATCCACCATGGCGAGCAGGCTCGTCGGGATCTGCACAAACTTGCAGCCGCGCATGTAGGTGGCGGCCACAAAGCCCGCCACGTCGCCCACGACGCCGCCGCCGAGTGCCACGATCACGTCGGAGCGCGAAAGCTCGTGCTCGGCCACAAACTCCAAAATGGCAACATAGGTTTCGGCGCGCTTATGGGCCTCGCCGGCCTCGAAGGTGCAGATGCTCGCCTCGTAGCCTGACGCCTCCAGGCTCTGCTTAACGGGCATCTGGTAGAGCGGGCCCACGTTGGTGTCCGTCACGATGACGGCCTTGGTGCCGCCGGCAGTGGCGCGAACGAGCGGTCCCGCCTGCTCCAGCAAAAACGTGCCAACATGCACTTGGTAGGGGCGTGCAGTGTCGATATCGATGGTAATCGCCATAAGCTTCGGTCCTTTCGACCTGGCGTGATAGGTGGTCTAGTGGGAGGCCTCGTCGTCGAGCGCGCGCTTGATGCGATCGCCCTCGGCAAGGAGATTCTCCAGATAGCGCTGGTCGCGGTCCTTAAGGGCGCGGCTGTAGGCGCCGAGCGATTCGATAAGATGGTCGATCTCGAAGGCGAGCGCATCGGCGTCGTCGATCATAAGCTCGGACCACATCTGAGGATTGAGGTGCGCCACACGGGTGAGATCGCGGTAGCTTCCGGCCGAAAAGCCGTGGTGGACCTGGGCGGTGGGGCTCTTGACGTAGGCGTTGGATACCACGTGCGCAAGCTGGCTCGTGAAGGCGATGACGCGGTCGTGTTCGGCGGCGCTGGTCACGCTGAACTTGCCAAAGCCCAAGGGGCGCACCATCTCGCGCACCTGGCCCAAAAGCTCCAGCTTGAGCGCATCGTCCACCGCGGGCGGTACGAGCACCAGCGGGGCGCCCTGGAACAGGTCGGCACGGGAGTGAGCGTAGCCCGAGTACTGCGTGCCCGCCATGGGGTGCGCACCCACAAAGTAAAAGCCGTGCTCGCGGGCAAGCTCAAAGGCGCGCTCGCACACGATGCCTTTGACGCCCACCGTGTCGATCACCACGGGACCCATGATGGCCTCGGTGTCGGTGGCGTCGGCGAGGGCCTGGGCATGCGTCTCGAGCCACTCGATGCAGGCCTCGGGGTAGCAAGCCAGGACGATGATGTCGCATTCGCCGAGTGTCTTGTCGTTGAGCTCGCCGGCAACGGTGCCCATGCTGGCGGCCGTCATGACATCGTCATCGGGGTCCCAGGCCAGCACGCGGACGCCCGCCTGCGCATAGCCGCGGGCAAAGCTACCGCCGATGAGGCCAAGGCCGACGATACCGGCGCACTTGGGGCCGCCCTGGTTAACGCGCGCGTTTCTCACCGTACCCATGGGCTACTCCATGGTCTCTTGGCAGACAACCTCGCGGATGGCTCGGATGCGGCGCATGGTGTCGTCGAACTGATCGGGGGTGAGGGCCTGGGCGCCGTCGGACCAGGCACGGCTCGGCTCGTCGTGGACCTCGATCTCCAGGCCGTTGGCACCGCAGGCGGTCGCGGCGAGTGCCATGGGTTCTACGTAGCGGGTGTAGCCGGTGGCGTGGCTGGGGTCGGCAACGACAGGCAGGTGCGACAAGTGGTGCAGCACCGGCACGGCGTTGAGGTCGAAGGTGTTGCGGGTGCGGGTCTCGAAGGTGCGGATGCCGCGCTCGCACAGGATGACGTTGTCGTTGCCCTCGCTCATGATGTACTCGGCTGCCATGAGCAGTTCGTCGATCGTGCCGGACATGCCGCGCTTAAGCAAGATCGGAGTCTTGGTCTTGCCGACCTCCTTGAGCAGAGGGAAGTTCTGAGCGTTGCGGGCGCCGATCTGCATGACGTCGATCTTCTTGTCCAGGAAGACCTGCACGTCGCGCGGGTCCATGATCTCGGTGACGATCGGCATGTCGAGCTCGGCAGACGCCTCGCACAGCAGGTCGAGGCCGGCGGGGCCCATGCCCTGGTAGGCGTAGGGGGAGGTGCGGGGCTTGTAGGCACCGCCGCGCAGCATCGAGGCGCCGGCGGCCTTTACGCGGCGTGCGATGCGGATGAGGTTCTCGCCCTCGACGGAGCACGGGCCGGCGATGACCTGGAACTGATCGCCGCCGATCTTGACGCCGTGGCCGCAGTCGATGACGGAGTCCTCGGGGTGGAACTTGCGGTTGGCGCGCTTGAACGGCTCGGAGACGCGCTGTACGCGCTCGACGACATCCATGGACTCGAGCAGGAACGGGTCGATCTTGGTCGTATCGCCCACCAGGCCGATGATCGTCTCGTTTTCGCCGCGCGAGACATCGGTCTTCAGGCCCTTTTTCTCAATCCAGCTGACGATATGGCTGACGGCCTCGTCGCTGGCGCTCTGCTTTAAAATTGCAATCATGGTGTGCCTCTCACCTCGATGGATAACTTTTGCAAAAACGGCCCGCATTGCGAGCCGTGTATATATGGTGCATGAGAGTTTATACTATCTGACTCGCTTTTGCCTTCTAAAGTGGGCCGTTGCGCCGCGTCTTCCTCGGAATTGCAAAGCTTTTTCTTTTATTTTGATAGCCCGTGGTGCACTTGGGTATAATGCCAAACGTTGGCCCTATTAGCTCAGGGGATTAGAGCGTCTGCCTCCGGAGCAGAAGGCCGTTGGTTCGAATCCAACATGGGGCACCATCGAACGTAAGACCGTCCGAACCTCGCATGGTCCGGGCGGTTTTTCTTATACCGACGCGACGTGATGGGACGTGGTATGGCAGCAACGGATTTCGAGCGCGGACTCTCGACCGCCGAGGTTGAGGAGCGCATCGCCGCCGGTAAGATCAACCGCAACATGGAGCTCAAGACCAAGTCGGTCAAAGAGCTCATCATCGAGAACCTCTGCACGCTGTTCAATTTGATCAACGTGATCTTGGCGTTCCTGGTCATTTTGACCGGTTCGTTTAAGAATCTGACGTTCCTGTTCGTGGTGTTCCTCAATACCGCTATTGGCGTCATCCAGTCCATGCGTTCCAAGAAGATGGTCGATAAGCTCACGCTGCTGACCTCCAAGAAGGCCATTGCGGTGCGCGACGGCGCCGAGGTGGAGCTCGACCTGGACCAGATCGTGCTCGACGATATCATCCGCCTGGGGCGTGGCGACCAGATTCCCGCTGACGCCGTGGTGGTTTCGGGCGAGGCGCTCGTGAACGAGAGCCTGCTGACGGGCGAGAGCGACCTTATTAAGAAACAGCCCGGTTCCGAGCTCATGAGCGGCAGCTTTATCGACTCGGGCCTGCTGCGCGCCCGCGTGATCCATGTCGGCGCCGACAACTACGTGGCCAAAATGAATAACGAGGCCAAGTACGTCAAAAAGGTTAATTCCGAGATCATGAACGCGCTGAACGCCATCGTGCGCTTTACGAGCATCATCATGATCCCGCTCGGTTTGGCGTTGTTTGCCTCGAGTGTGAGCGAGCTGTGGGATGCCGCGGGAACCCCGGGCGATAGTGCGCTTTCGTGGTGCTTCTCCGAGCTGTTGGCCGGTCATGTGCCTTCGTCGGCGCTGCTGTCCACGGTGGGCGCCCTGCTGGGTATGATCCCGCAAGGCCTGGTGCTGCTGACTTCGTCGGTGCTCGCCATCGCCACGGTGCGCCTGGCCCGCCGCAAGGTGCTGGCACAGCAGCTCTACTGCATCGAGACACTCGCTCGCGTCGACGTGCTGTGCCTGGACAAGACGGGCACCATCACGTCGGGCCGTATGGAGGTCGATGGCACGTATCCGCTGCCTGTTGAGGGTGTTGGCTTTGGCGTGGACTCGGACGAGGCGGCTGTTCCCATCGATACCACAGTGCTCGATTTTGCGCTGGCTAACGTGGCACGTGCGACTTCGGCCGATGCCAACGAGACCTGCCAGGCGCTGCTCAACTATTACGCCGATCGCCCGGTCGAGGTGTCCGAGCCGCTGTCGGTCATTCCATTCTCGTCGTCTAAAAAATGGAGCGGCGCGTCGTTTGCGCAGGGCTCCTACGTAATGGGCGCCGCGCAATTTGTGCTCTCTGATCGTGCGTTTGCCCAGGTCGAGAACCGTGTCGCCGAGCTTGCCGATACCTGCCGCGTGCTCGTGGTGGCGCGCGTGGACGGCTTTACGCCCGATGGGGATATGGTGGGCGAGGCCGAGCCCGTGGGATTTGTGACCATCCGCGACGAGATTCGTACCTCGGCGGCCGAGACCATCGGCTACTTTAACGAGCAGGGCGTGACCCTCAACGTGATCAGCGGCGACGACCCGCGTACGGTGTCGTCGATCGCGCGCGTGGTGGGCGTGCCGGGGGCGGACGCTTATGTGGACGCCACGACGCTCGATACGCCGGCCAAGCTCGATGCCGCAGTGGACCGCTACCATGTCTTTGGTCGTGTGACCCCGCAGCAGAAGCGCGAGCTCGTGCAGGCGCTCAAGCGCCGCGAGCACACCGTGGCCATGACGGGCGACGGCGTCAACGACGTGCTGGCGCTCAAGGAGGCCGACTGCTCCGTCGCCATGGCGGCCGGCTCCGATGCCGCGCGTAATGTGGCCGAAATCGTACTCGTCGACAACGATTTTGCCTCGATGCCCGCCGTGGTGGCCGAGGGCCGTCGCTCCATCAACAACCTGCAGCGTTCGGCCTCACTGTTCCTGACCAAGACGCTGTTCTCGATGGGCCTGGTGGCGCTGTGCATCGCGCTGCCGCCGTACCCCTTCGAGCCCATCCAGATGACGCTCATTAACTTCTTCTGCATCGGCGCGCCGGGCTTTGTGTTGGGCCTGGAGCCCAACAATGCTCGTGTGAAGGGTGCGTTTTTGAGCAACGCACTCAAGCGTGCACTGCCGGCGTCGATTGCGGTCATTTTGGCTGCGGCGCTCGACATCTTTGTGGCGCGCGTGTTTGGCTTTAGCCAGCTCACGCTGTCTACGATGTGCCTGCTTACGTCGTGCGCGGCGAGCGTCAGCCTAATCTGGCGCATCTCGCAGCCTCTCACGCCCTTACGTGTGGTGCTCTTTGTGTTTGTAGTCGCCGGCATCCTGGTGGGCGTTATCGGATTCCCGGAGCTGCTGTCTATTGCCAACCTGTCGATGGGCCAGATGGTTATCTTGGCTGTTATCGTGGTCTTTACCTGCTCGGTGTTCTTTAAGCTCGCCACGATGATGGATTCGCTCAAGCCGCGTCGTCGTCATGCCGCAACTGGTTTTGGCCGCGGTGTGCGCGTCCGCCTGGGTCGCGGTGGCGGCAAGGTGAGCTCGACGGGCTCGACGGCCGAACGTTTTGCCAAGCGCGTCGCCGCCGACATGGCGCAGCGCCGCGAAGATCGCACCGCTCGCGAGGCCGAGGCCCGCGCACTCGAGGGCGTGGCCCAGGCCCAGCCCAAGAAAAAGAAGAGTACCGGAGCCAAGCGCTCTCGCGTGACCAAGTCCGCCCAAGGCATCAAAGTCTCGATGCCAAGCAAAAAGAAGAAGTAACTACGCGCCCTGCCGATGTTGAATTGGTGCCTTGCTCCTGTGGGGCCGTGGCGATGTTATGCTCTAACCTCGATTGTTTGAATTGCTTCGAAAAGAGGATGCCGTGATCTGCCCGCATTGCCTTAAGACTATCGAGGACGGCGCCTCGTTCTGCCCCTACTGCAACGCCTATGTGGGTCCGGGCGATGGCCCCGAGCATACCGAGTTCGTGTTCTGTGAGGGCTGCGGTGCCCGTCTTTCCCCGCATGATCGCACGTGTCCCAAATGTGGACGCCCCGCTCCGGGCATCCTTTCCGAGGACGCTGCCGCATCTGACCTGGCGGCGGGCCGTACCGCCGGTTTTCCGCGCTTGACGCAAGAGCAGATCGATACCGAGGTGCCCCATGCGCCCGCTTCGGCTGCCGCCGTGCTTTCGGATGCCGCCGATCCCAATGAGACCTGCGTGCTGCCGGCTTTCGATAAAGACTTCGGTATCCCCAAGGTCGATATCCCGATGCCGGTTTCCCTGCATGACGATGCCCAAAAGTCCAAGCGCAAAGTGCACCCCGACGAGGATGCCTATCATAAGCACAAGCGTCATATCCCCAAGCCGCTCATCGTCATCGCGGTTCTTGCCGTCGTGTGCGGTGGCGCCTATTGGTTTGTGACGGCCGATCCCATGGGTGTCATGCCCGGTTTCTATGACCAGTTTGGACAGGCTGCGCAGACTACCTTCCCCACGCGTCAAAAGGGCGAGGCGACCGAGGACGACGCCAAACAGGACGATCCTGCCGAAGTGGTCCAGGAAGAAACCGTGCTCACCGATGACCAGCTCTATACCAGGCTCGATGGCCTGTATCAGACCATCGTGTCGTACGGTGACGAGGACCAGATCGGCGAGGTCATCGATTCGTTCAACAACGGTTATCTCCGCTCTCCGCTCTCCACGCGCCAGGAACTCTCGCAGAGTGCCTATGCGCTGCGCGACCAGATTAAAAAGACGCAAGACGAGCTCAACAACCTTAAGTACCAGGACGATACGGTCTATGCGGATGACATCGCCCACTTAAAGCAGCTTGCCGAGTGGATGTACGAGCGCGTCGACGTGATCTGCCAGAGCTGGGATATCTCGCTGGCCATTCCCGATGGCGAGTCGATGAGTTCCCACCAAAGCGAGATCCTGGCGCCCATCGCGCAGAGCGGCAACAGCGCGCTGAACCAGTACGATGCCAATGTGGGTTCCTGGAAGCCGCAGCAGCGTTCCTAAAATTAGTTCGCCATAGTCGGCATAACCTACGTGCGCAATTGATGTAAGCCCGTGCTTATTGCTACAATTCGTACAAATATGCTTTAAACGCACGAGGAAGGAACCACATGTTTGGGTTTAAGAAAGAGCTCTACACGCCCGAGTATCAGCTTGCCGGCGACGAGTGCGCCGTAATCGAGACGTCGAAGGGTACCATCAAGGTCAAGTTTGACGGCGAGGGCGCTCCCATTCATGTCGCGAACTTCTGCGAGCTTTCCACGATGGGCTTCTATGATGGCCTTAAGTTCCATCGCTATGTGCCCGGCTTTGTTATCCAGGGCGGCGACCCCAATACCCGTGATATGTCCGGCGCCGATGTTGCTGCCGGCCTTGAAGGCCCCGACGGCATGCCGGGTACCGGTGGCCCTGGCTACTGCATCAAGGGCGAGTTTGCCACCAATCCGCGCAACAGCCATGTCGACGGCGCGCTCGCCATGGCTCGCTCCATGGATCCCGACTCCGCGGGTTCGCAGTTCTACTTCTGCCTGGGCGCCCAGCATAACCTCGATTCCGGTTACACCGTCTTTGGTACCACGGTCGAGGGTCTCGATGTGATCTCGCAGCTGCGTGCCGGCGACGAGATCGTCCACGTCGAGATCGTTCACGAGTAAAGGGGACTTCCTTGAATAGCCAGCTGATCCAACAGGGCCGCGCCGCTTATCGCGCGGGTGATTTTTCCGCTGCAGCCCAGATGCTTGGGGCGGCAAAGACTCCCGATGAGATTATGGGCGAGGCCGACCATCTTCGCGGTAACGCCCTGATGCACCTGGGCATGTATGCCAAGGCCGCCGAGGCCTACGCTGCCGCCCTCAACGACGGCACCTATGGCAAGCGCGGCGCGCTGCTCACCAATCGCGGTAAGGCGCTCGCGGCGGTGGGCGACTACACCACGGCCGCCCAGGCGTTTTCCGCTGCAACACAGGACGCCTCCTATGCCACACCGTTCAAGGCCTATCTGGGCTTGGGCAACGCATTGTTCCAGGCGGGCGATTATGCCAATGCCGGCACTGCCTTCCGTCAGGCCGCTATCGACGGTGCCAATCCGGCTCCCGCCGCCGCTCTGGGCGAGCTCGGCCGTTGCTTTATCAAGCTCGGCCGTCCGGCAGATGCCGTGGAGACCTATCGCACGGCTATCGACTTTGCTGGTCCGCGTGACGATACGCGTGCGCTCAACGCCGGCATGGGTCAGGCGCTTTCTGCCGCCGGCCGTCCCTCCGACGCACTCGACGCCTTTAACGCCGCTACTGCCGATGGCATCTACCAGCTCACCTCCGAGCAGGCCGATGAGCTTGCCCGCGTGCACGATTCGCTTGCCGCGCTGTCTGCCCAGACGGCTATGGCCACGGCTCCAGCGCCCGCGATGGACGCTCCTGCCGTCGATCCACTCGATCCTACGGGCGCGACCGGTCAGTTTATGCCCGATCCCTCGGACACCGGCTTCTTTACGCTGTCCGAGTCCGAGATGGTCCAGCAGGACCGTCAGGATCGTAAGCAGGCCAAGGTCCGTCGTCGCCATCGCCACACGGGTCTCAAAGTCTTCATCGTGCTGCTTCTGCTCATTTTGATCGCCGCGGGCGGTCTGGGCTTTGCCTACACGCGCGGCTTTGGCTTCCCGTCTCAGGAGTCTGTCGTTACCGATCTGTTCCAGGCTGCCGGCGACGGTGACACCGCAAAGGCCGAGTCTTGCCTGGCCTCGAGCCTGTCCGAGGACGCCAAGTCGATGATCATCTCCTCGATTCCGCAGGGCGCCACCGTGTCCGTCGAGGGCATGGATCAGTCCATGACCGAGACGACCGCCAAGGTTAAGGCTTCGCTGTCCAAGGGCGGCGAGCAGGAGTACACCGTCAAATTCGTGCGCTCCGACAACCATATCGGCTGGGCCGTTTCCTCGCTCGATATGGATTTCTCGGCTGCTGACAACCAGTAGTGACCTTATGGGATTTAGCTTTGCCCGGTGCTTCACCGCAAGTGAGGTGCCGGGCTTGCGCTAGTATCATGAGCTAGTAGTTTTCCAGCAATCATCCAACACATCAGGAGTTGCGTTGTTTTCTTTGATGGATATGTTCTTCGGTAGCTATGCGGGCGATCTTGCGATCGACCTCGGCACCGCAAATACGCTTGTCTCCGTGCGCGGCAAGGGCATCGTCATCCGCGAGCCCTCTGTTGTCGCCATCGACAAGAACGACGAGCGCATCCTGGCGGTCGGTATCGAGGCAAAGCGCATGCTCGGCCGTACGCCCGGCAACATCGTGGCCGTTCGTCCTCTGAAGGACGGCGTCATCGCCGACTTCGATGTTACCGAGGCCATGCTCCGCTACTTTATCGACAAGGCTTCCGAGAAGCGCTATCCGTGGACCCCGCGTCCGCGCGTTGTCGTCTGCGTCCCCTCCGGCGTCACGTCGGTCGAGAAGCGTGCCGTCTTTGAGGCCACGATCCAGGCTGGCGCTCGCCAGGCCTACCTGATCGAAGAGCCCATGGCTGCCGCTATCGGCGCCGATCTGCCCGTCGAGGAACCCACCGGCTCCATGGTCATCGACATCGGCGGCGGTACCACCGAGGTTGCCGTTATTGCTATGGGCGGCATCGTCGTCTCGCAGTCCATCCGTATTGCCGGCGACGAGTTCGATCAGGCCATCCTCACGCACGTTCGAGATGCCTACAACCTGGCCATCGGCGAGCGTACGGCAGAGGACATCAAGATCAAGGTCGGTTCCGCCGTGCCGCTCAAGGACGAGCTCGACGTCGAGGTCAACGGCCGCGACGTGATTACCGGTCTGCCCAAGACCGTACGCATCGAGAGCGAGGAGATTCGTCGCGCGCTCAACAAGCCGCTCGACGAGATGGCCAAGGCCGTCAAGGACGCACTCGACGCTACGCCTCCCGATCTTGCCTCGGACCTTATGTACTACGGCATTTTGCTGACTGGTGGCGGCGCGCTGCTGCGCGGTCTCGACGTGCGCCTGCGCGATGAGACCGGCGTTTCGGTCAACGTCAGCCCCACGGCGCTCGATAACGTCGTTAACGGCTGTGCCCGCGTGCTCGAGGCCAATGCGTTTGATGGCGGCTTCGTCCAGACCAATGCTTAATTTCCAAAAGGTGGATTCCATTTGGTACGATCTTCGGGTTTCTCCACAAATCTGAATACCAAGCGACAATCAACGGGTATGCGCCCGTTGATTGTTTTCAGCCTGATTTCGGTGTTGCTGCTCACGTTTTACATCCGCGAGGGCGAGGCAGGACCGATTCATGCCGTGCGTTCGGGCGTAACGACGATTACCTCGCCGGTGCGCTTTGTGGGCTCGGCTGTGGCGGCTCCCTTCAATGCGATCGGCAACGTGTTCTCTAACCTTACGGCGTCGCAGGACACGCTTGACGAGCTTAAGAAGCAAAACGAGGAACTGACCTCTAAGGTCGCCGAGCTTTCTGAGGCTCAAAAGACTGCCGAGCGCCTGGAGGGCCTGGTCGGGCTGCAATCGACCTACAACCTCAAATCGACTGCAGCTCGTATCGTTGGTGCCTCCGGCGATGCCTGGACCTCGACCGTTACCATCGACAAGGGCTCTGCCGACGGCCTTACCATCAACATGCCCGTGACGAGTTCTGCCGGTGTTATCGGCCAGATCATCGAAGTCTCGGCCAAGACGTCCACCGTGCGCCTGATTGGCGACGAGAACTCGGGTGTGTCCGCCATGGTGCAGGACACGCGCGCCCAGGGCATGCTGCAGGGTCAGGCTGACGGCACGCTGCGTCTTGAGTACGTGAGCGTCGACTCCGACGTTAAGGTTGGCGACATCATCGTGACCTCGGGCATTGGCGGTGTGTTCCCCAAGGGCCTTCCGCTCGGCACCGTCTCGTCGGTTGAGAAATCGGCAAACGACGTGTACTACACCATTGTTGTACGCGCCCAGACCACGGCCGAGAACAACGAGGAAGTGCTGGTCATTACCTCGCTGACTGACGAACAGTCGGCCTCGGATGAGGACGTGAGCACGGCCAACAGCACGCCGCAGGGAACGTCGCGCGATGCTGCGACCAAGACGAAGGACGAGAGCTCGGATGACAGTTCCGACACATCCGAGACGACCGATTCCGGCTCGAGCGAATAGGGGGCATGTCCATGGATCTACACGAGCAGGGGATGAGCTCCCGCACGTTTGTGATCGCCGCCATCGTGTGCGTGCTGCTGCAGGCAGGCCTGGCACCGCAGATCTCCATTGCGGGCGGTCGCGTCAACTTCATGATTATCCTGGTGTGCCTAAGCGTGTTCTCGGGCGACCCGACCCGTGCCGTCGTGTGCGGTTTTTGCAGTGGCTTGTTTTATGACCTGTCCGCTGCCGTGCCGGTGGGCGTTATGTCGCTCCTGCTGACCGTGGGTTCTTTTGCCCTGGTGCACAGCGCCGTCGGTCAGACGGGCGGTACCCCGAGTGCGCGCGGCGTCACTGTGGGCGCCTTCGCGCTCGTCATTAATGTGATCTACAGCATCATCTTGCTGTTTATGGGTTTGGAGACGAGCTTTGTCGTGGCGATCTTCGGCCATGCGTTGCCGTCTTCGATCCTGACGGGCCTGGTTGCCATTCCGTTTTTGATGTCCGGCGTCGTGCCGCAGTCCGGCTATGGATTCTCCGCACGTGGCGGACGCCAGACGGGTATGCGCTTTAAGCCCAAGACCCGCAAGCTCAAATAGGGGAGGCCCGTAGATGTCTTCCCAGTTGACGGTTATTATCGCCGGTATCGTGCTGGTTGTGGCCATCGTGGTCGCGCTGGTCATCATGCGTCGTGGCGATTCCCGTTTTACCTACGATACGCAGCATGGAACGGCCCCGCGCGCCACCGAGGGCGAGGGCAATACCGCGGCGACCGCCTTTAAGGGCCGCTTTTCCATCCTCACCACGGGTGTGGGCGCGATGTTTGCGGCGCTTGCCGTCAAGCTGTGGGGCATGCAGATGGTCTCGTCGGACTATTACGAGAAGCAGGCCAATAGTAATCAGACTCGCACCGTTACAACACCCGCTGTGCGCGGTCGCATCCTCGACCGCAATGGCGTGGCGCTTGTCCAGAACCGTCCCTCACTTGCTGTCGTGGCCTACCGCGACCTTGCCGAGGATGAGGTTCTGGTTCGCCATCTTGCCAACGTGCTTGGAATGCCTTACGTGGCGGTTCTGCGCAATATCCAGGACAATACAGAGGGCGCTCAGAGCCTGCATACCATCGCGACGGACGTCCGTCGCTCCACGGTTGCCTATATTCAGGAGCATGCCGGCGAGTTCCCGGGCGTCAAGATTGCCGAGCGTACCGAGCGCCAGTATCCATATGGCGAGACGGCATGCCATATCTTGGGCTATACCGGCACCATTACCTCCGAGCAGCTCGAGGCCCAGAATAAGAAAACCTCTGGCGATGATGCTTCTGCTGGCAAGATTACGTACCAGTCGGGCGATATCGTGGGCCAGGCGGGCGTTGAGAGCTACTACGAAAACCTGCTGCAGGGTATTCGTGGCGAGCAGACCGTCAAGGTCGATGCCTCGGGCAATGTGACCGGTCAGGCCGGCGCCGTGCCCGCGAAGGCCGGCTCCGACATTAAGCTCACGCTCGACCTTAAGATCCAACAGGCCTGCGAGACGGCACTGGCGAGCGCTATCGAGCTTGCCAAGACCACTGGCTACAGCAATGCCGGCAACGGCGCTGTGGTGTGTCTCGATCCCAACAATGGCGAGATCCTGGGCATGGCGAGCCAGCCCAAGTTCGATCCGTCCGTCTTTATCGGCGGCGTCTCAAATGACGTGTGGACCGAGCTCAATGATGACAAGGGTTCGCACCCGCTGCTCAACCGCGCCATTAGCGGACAGTACATGTCGGCCTCGACCATCAAGCCGCTCTCGGCACTGGCCGGTCTTGAGTTTGGAACCTACACGTCGGGGCAGACGACCAACTGCACGGGCTATTGGACGGGTCTGGGCAAGTCGTGGGGCAAGTACTGCTGGTTGCATTCCGGCCACGGCACCATGACGCTGCAGTCGGGTATCGCCAACTCGTGCGACCCTGTCTTCTACGACATGGGCAAGGCGTTCTTTTATGACGAGCAACATCCCGAGGGCTTGCAGGAGGTCTTTCGTCGCTGGGGCCTAGGCAAGACCTGCGGTATCGATCTGCCGAGTGAGGGCGCGGGCCGTATTCCCGATGCCGAGTGGAAAGAGTCGTACTTCACCGACGCCTCTGCCGAGGACCGCAAGTGGAATGCCGGTGATATGACTAACATTGCCATCGGCCAGGGCGACATCCTGGTGACGCCCCTGCAGATGGCGTGCGCCTATATGGGTCTTGCCAACGGCGGCAAACAGTACGTGCCCCACGTGTTTTTGTCTGCCGTGTCGCGCGATGGCGACGGCGATGCCTATAAGTACAACGGCAAGGGCAAGAAGAAGCGCCTGGAGGCCAAGATCAACAGTGATTCGGATTTGGCTCTTGTTCGCAACGGCATGCACGACGTGATTTACACGGCATCGACGTCCCTGGCGGCTCACTTTGGCACCCTGACGCCGCAGGTATACGGCAAGTCGGGCACGGGCGAGAAAAGCGGCGAGGACGAATACGCTTGGTTCTGCGCCTATGCACCGGCCGATGACCCCAAGTATGTTATCGCTACTGTCCTGGAGCAGGGCGGCGGCGGCTCAGATACCGCGATGCATGTCGTGCGCGACGTGCTCGGCGTGATTTATGACGAGCCCGATACCTCTTCGGCCTCGGGCGATTCTTCGGTTCGATAGGAGGTTGCGATGGATTTTTCTCCGGCGGATCTGTTCCGTTCAACCAAGACCGGCTCTCGCAGCAGCCTGGACCGCGTCAACAAGCAACTTTCGGCCTCGCGCGGCACGTTTCGCCAAAAGGTGCATATCGGTGTGCTCGTGGCTACTGTGGCGCTCGTCGCCTACGGTGCCATCATCATCTGGTCGGCTTCGCAGTTTAAGGCCGATGCTTCGTTCTCACGCCATCTGCTGGGAATCGGCATCGGAGCGGTGCTGGCGGTGTTGGTCTGGCGTACCGACCTGCGCGGTATTTCCAATTTCTCGACGGCGTTGCTCGTCATCGACCTGATCGTGATCTTCTCGCCCAAGATTCCGGGCCTGTCCTATACGGGCGGTCTGGGCATGACGGGCTGGATCAAGATTCCCGGTATCGGTTTGACGTTCCAGCCGGTTGAGCTTGCCAAGCTCATCACCATCTTCTTTATTGCTACGCTTGGCTCGCAGTATAACGGTCGCATCGATACCGTTCGCGACTACGTCAAGCTCTGCGGCATGCTGTCCATTCCGTTTTTGGCCGTCGTTGCCATGGGCGACCTGGGCTCGGGCCTGGTTGTGTTGGTTTCGGGCGCCATCGTCATTTGTATGAGCGGCGCACGCCGCGAATGGGTGCTGTCGACCCTGGCCCTGCTCGTGGGCCTGGTGGCCCTCGTTCTGGCTCTCGATTCGGTTTTTGATTCGTTGCTCGGCCACGATGTGCTCATCAAGCAGTATCAGATGAACCGTCTGACGGTCTTTATCGACCCCGATAATGCCGATTCGGACGATGCCTACAACCTGCAGCAGTCGCTTATCGCCGTTGGCTCGGGCGGCTTCTTTGGTAAGGGTTTGGGCCATGCGACGCAGTCGGCCGGCGGCTTTCTGCCTGAGTTCCACACCGACTTCGTCTTCGCCTTCCTGTCCGAGACCTTTGGCTTTTGCGGTTCCTTTTTGCTCCTGTGCCTCTACGTGCTGCTGATCTTTTCGACGATTCGCGTCGCCTTTAAGTGTGAGTCGCTGTTTTTGCGTCTTTCGTGTGTGGGCATCGTTGGCATGTGGGCGTTTCAGACTTTCGAAAACATCGGCATGTGCATCGGCATGATGCCGATTACCGGTATTCCGCTACCGTTTATTAGCTTCGGTTCGTCTTCGATGATGATTCAGCTGCTGACGGTGGGTATCGTACAATCCATATGGCGGCATCGTTCGGGCGCCGCGTAACCGCTGGAGGGGTTTGCTATGAAAATTCCCGTAGATAAGCTGACCCGCGCTTTTAAGATGGGCGCGTCCGTTAAGAAGGATTCCGATACGCCGGTGCGCGTCTCGGTCTATCTGGATTCGTCCGCCTCGCGCTTTCTGGCCGAGACGGTGCGTGACGCCTTTGTGCCGCAGACGACCTCGGGCATTGTGCGCGTCGAGCGTCTCGGGGAGGAGCGAATTGCTCCAAAGACCGATACCGATGTGGTGCTGGTGCTCTCGTGTGGTTCCGACCGCTTGGAGAGTGCCGTGCAGGAGCTCGTGATCGCCGGCGCGCCCGTGTGCGTGCTTGCCGAGTCTGCTGTGGAGGTGCCGTTTATCGAGGAGTCCACGCCCATGCTCGGCGTGGTAGCGGCAACCGATAAGACGTATCTGCTCGAGACGCTTGCCCGCTGGATTCTCGATCGCACCGACAAGGAAACGGCTTTTGCGGCGAACTTTGCCTTCATGCGCATCGCGGCCGCCAATCGTATCATCACCTCGTGCGCGCTCACCAATATGGCGACCGGCGCGCTGGTGTTTTTGCCGGGCGCCGATTATCCCGTTATGGCGCTGGCGCAGGTGGGCATGCTCTTTGAGCTCGCTGCCGTCTTTGGACGCGGCATTAAGCCCGAGCGCGGCTACGAGGTCGCGGGCGTGCTTGCCGGCGGTCTTGTGATCCGCGCGGTCACCCGCGCGCTCGTCAAGCAGACGCCGCATATTGGGTTTGCCGTCAAGGCGCTCACTGCTGCCGCGGGCACCTATGGCATGGGCCGTGCGCTCGTTTCGCTCTACGAGCGCGATGTCGACTACAGCCGTGCCAACGAGGTGGTCACTGCCACGTTCTCCCGCGTTCGCGATCTGGTGACCACGGTCGCGGGCGCTACCCGTCCTATGGCGTCCTATCAGGACGCATCAGATCTCGCTGCTTAGGGGTTTTCCGTTGCGCGTTGCATACCAAGATTGTTTTCATTTAATTGAGCCGTTGCTCGCCAAGGTCGAGAAGCCGAGTCGCTATATCGATCACGAGTGGGGTACGCTTTCCAAGGCCGATGCCGACTACCGTTGCTGCCTGATCTATCCGGATGTGTACGAGGTCGGTCTGCCCAACCAGGGTATCGCCATCCTCTACAACATCCTTAACCAGGCTGAGGGCATCTCCTGCGAGCGTGGCTATGTGCCGTGGCCCGATATGGGTGACGCCATGCGCGAGGCGGGCATTCCGCTGCTCTCGCTCGAGGGAGCAGCGCCGGTCGCTTCGTTTGATATCGTCGGTCTGCATGTGCCGCACGAGATGGCGGTGACGAACTTTCTCGAGGCACTCGACCTCGCTGGTATTCCGCTGTTAGCGGCTGACCGCACCGAGGACGACCCCATTATCATCGCCGGCGGCCCCTCGGTGTACAACCCCGAGCCGTACGCGGCCTTCTTCGATGCCATCCTCATCGGTGAGGGCGAGGAATCGCTGCTCCAGACCTGCCAGCTGCATCGCCGCCTGCGTGACGAAGGGGTCCCGCGCGTGCAGATTGTCGAGCAGCTTGCATCCATTGCCGGCAACTACGTGCCGTCGCTCTATGAGGTTCGTCACGACGAGCCCTGCTCGCCGCATGGCTACACCGTGCCGCGTGAGGGCAAGGATGCGCCGACCGTGGTCTACAAGCGCGTCGTCGAGGATTTCGGCGCCACGAATCCGCTGTCGCAGTCGTGCGTGCCCTATGCACAGCTGGTTCACGACCGCCTGTCTATCGAGATCCTGCGCGGCTGCGCTCGCGGCTGTCGTTTTTGTCAGGCCGGTATGACGTATCGCCCGGTGCGCGAGCGCTCGGCCGACCAGATCGTCTCGTCGGTGATTCAGGGTCTGGAAAAGACCGGCTATGACGAGGTGTCGCTGACCTCGCTTTCGACCACCGATCACTCCTGCATCCGCGATGTACTCGGTCGCCTGAACCGCCGTCTGGAAGATACGGGCATTCGCGTGTCCATTCCCTCGCAGCGCCTGGATTCGTTTGGCGTGGATATGGCCGAGTCGGTCGCCGGCGAAAAGAAGGGCGGACTGACGTTCGCGCCCGAGGCCGGCAGCCAGCGCATGCGCGACATCATTAACAAGAACGTGACCGAAGAGGACCTGGACCGTGCGGCCAAGGCGGCCTTCGAGGCCGGCTGGAACCGCATGAAGCTCTACTTTATGATGGGCCTTCCCGGCGAGCGCGACGAGGACATCGTGGCCATCGCCAATCTGGCCGATCACGTGCTGGAGCTCGGTCGTTCCGTGGTGCCCAAGGCTCGTCGCGGCTCGATCTCGGTGTCCATCTCGGTTTCGGTCTTTATCCCCAAGGCTGCCACGCCGTTCCAGTGGTGCCCGCAGCTCGACTACGACGACGTCAAGCGTCGCCAGAAGCTGCTCATCACGAGCGTTCGCAACCGTGCCGTCCGCGTGCATTACCACGATGCCGAGACCTCGCTCATCGAGGCCGCGCTTTCCCGCGCCGGTCGTGACATGACGCCCGTCATCATTGATGCTTGGCGCTCGGGCTCTCGCTTTGACGCCTGGGTAGAGCATTTCTCGCTCGATAACTGGAAGGAAGCTGCTGCCAAAAACGGCATCGACCTCAATGAGCTCGTGCACCTGCCCTACGAGTTGGACTGGCGCCTGCCGTGGGAGCACGTGAGCCCCGGCTGCACGCGCGGCTTCCTCGAGCGCGAGTACCGTCGCTCGCTCGAGGGCGTCACGACTCCCGACTGTACCCGCACGTCGTGCACCGGCTGCGGGATCTGCCCCACGCTCCACGCCAAGAATGTATTGATGGGTGATCGCGCATGAGTGAACGCCTGACCGACAACCCCTCGCTCTTTAGGCTTCGTGTTCGTTATGGCAAGCGCGATCGCCTTAAGTACCTGGGCCATCTCGAAGTAATCCATACCATTGAGCGCATCGTGCGCCGTGCGGGACTTCCCTATGCCGTCACGCAGGGCTTCTCTCCGCACATGCGCGTGGGCTTCTCTTCGGCGCTGCCGGTGGGTACGTCGTCGACCTGCGAGTGGTATGACCTGTTTATGACCGAGTTCGTGGCGCTCGACGAGGCGTTTGGGCGCCTGGCTGCGGCGTCTCCGGCCGATCTGGCGCCCATCGAGGCGGCGTACATCGACGTGCGCACGCCGGCGTTGACGGCGCAGCTCACGCGCCTGTCGTATCGCATCGACCTGCACTTGGATCCCGAGGCGCCCGTAAGCGCCGACGAGGTGCGTCGTGCGATCGACACGCTGCGCGCGGGCCACGGCATCGACTACGCGCGCGGCAAAAAGAGCAAGCGCTTGGATTTGGATCACACGCTCGTGGGCTATGAGCTCACGGCGGGGGAGCGCCCAGACCATTTGGTGCTCATGCTCGACACCCATGCCGACAACGAGGGCTCCATGCGTCCGGAAATTTTGCTTTCTGCTGCTGATGTTTTGTTGCAGGGCTTGACCCCGGGCGTGGATGCACCTATTGTTTCCACCGGTATGCAAGACCTCGTGACCATCTGCTCCTACGATGTCGAGCGTCAGAATCAAGCATGCGAGGACGACGAGGGCCGACTCGTCAGCCCCATACCTGTGCGAACTTGTGGATTTGCTCCACATACTCGTTGACGGGGGTATTTTCGCCTGCTACTATATTCGGCTGTTGCACTAACTGATGCATGAAGGGCAAGTAAACATGTACGCAATCGTTAACACGGGCGGCAAGCAGTACAAGGTCGCCACCGACGATGTCATCACCGTCGAGAAGATCGAGGGCAATGAGGGCGACAAGGTCACCCTGCCGGTTATCTTCCTCAACGATGGTAAGAAGATCGTCACCGATCCCGACAAGCTGGCCAAGGCCAAGGTTACCGCTCAGATCGTTGAGCAGTTCAAGGGCGAGAAGCAGCTGGTCTTCAAGTTCCACAAGCGTAAGCGCTATCGTCGTCTGAAGGGTCACCGTCAGCAGCTCACCAAGCTGAAGATCGTGAAGGTCCAGGCTACGTCCCGCGCCAAGAAGGCTGTCAAGGCAGAGGCCGAGGCTGTTGCCGAGGCTCCCGTCGCCGAGTAGATTACACTCGTAACGAAAGAGTAGGTATACACAATGGCACACAAAAAAGGACTCGGTTCCTCCCGTAATGGCCGTGACTCCCGCGGTCAGCGCCTTGGCACGAAGCGCTATGCCGGCCAGACGGTAACCACGGGCACGATTCTCGTCCGTCAGCACGGCACGCACATCCACCCGGGTGAGAACGTTGGCCGTGGTAAGGACGACACGCTGTTCGCGCTGGTCGACGGTACCGTTGAGTTCCACAAGGGTATCAAGCACAGGGTCAGCGTACGCCCGCTCGCGAACGCGTAATTCACCCTTCATAGAGCACATATGTGGGAGGCACTTGAGTTTTAGGATTCAAGGGTCTCCCTCTTTTTTGTAGGAGGCGATTCTGTTGTCACAGTTCACCGATATCAGCCGCATTAACGTGTGCGGCGGCGACGGCGGAGCCGGATGCATGTCGTTTAGGCGCGAGGCATTTGTCCCCAAGGGCGGCCCCGATGGCGGCGACGGCGGTCGTGGCGGCAATGTCGTCATCCAGGCCGATGCTCAGCTGTCTTCGCTGATCGATTACCGCTTTAAGCATCACTTCCGCGCCGAGCGCGGCACGCACGGGCAGGGTGCCCGTCGTAACGGTAAGAGCGGCGAGGACCTGATTCTCAAGGTCCCTATGGGTACCGTGGTGCGCGAGCTCGATCCCGAGACGCAGACCCCGATGTTCGAGATTGCCGACCTGGTGCACGACGGCGAGCGCGTCGTCGTGGCGCCCGGCGGTGCCGGCGGTCTGGGCAACACACACTTTGTGACGTCGGTGCGTCGCGCTCCGGCCTTTGCCCAGCTCGGCGAGCCTGCCGAGGAACACTGGATCGAGCTCGAGATGAAGCTTATGGCCGATGCCGCGCTTGTGGGCTTTCCCTCGGTGGGTAAGTCATCGCTCATTGCGCGCATGAGTGCCGCCCGCCCCAAGATTGCTGACTACCCGTTTACCACGCTCGTGCCGAACCTCGGCATGGTGCGTGCCGGCGAATATTCTTACGTCGTTGCCGACGTCCCCGGTCTCATCGAGGGCGCGAGCGAGGGCAAGGGCCTGGGTCACCAGTTCCTGCGCCACATTGAGCGTACGGCACTCATCATGCACGTCGTCGATATGACGGGTGGTTTTGAGGATCGCGATCCGGTCGAGGACTATCGCATCATCAACCGCGAGCTCGAGCAGTATGGCGCCGAGCTTTCGGAGCGTCCGCAGATCGTCGTTGCCAACAAGTGTGATGCGCCGGGCACGGCCGACAAGATTGCCGACCTTAAGCGTGCGGCGCTCGACGATGGCCATATGTTCTTTGCCGTGTCTGCTGTTACGGGCGCCGGCCTCAACACGCTGATGCTTGCCGTGGGCGAGCAGGTGGCTAAGCTTCGCGCCGAGCTGGCGGTCTCTGATGAGCCGGTCGATCTGCGCGACGAGGAGTGGGAGCGTCGCCGCCTGCAGCGCGAGAAGCGTTTTCGCATTGTCCAGGAAGAGCCCGGTGCCTTCCGCGTGGTCGGTCGTGCCATCGAGCGCATGGTCATCCAGACCGACTGGGAAAACGAGGAAGCCGTCATTTACCTGCAGCATAAGTTTGCGCGTATGGGTGTTGACGACGCGCTCGAGAAGGCCGGTTGCCGTGCGGGCGACGAGGTCCGCATTTGCCAGCGCGCTTTTGACTTTGAGGGCGCCGAGGACTTCTCGGAGTACGAGGAGCTCGAGGATGCTGGCGAGGACGTTGCCGTCGAGGCCATTGACGTGGCCGATGCTGCGGATGAGGGCGTCGAGGTTGTCGATGCGGCGGATGCCGAGGACGATGCCGAGACCTCGGAGGGCGAGTAAGCCATGTCGCTGCGCGGTGGAATCGGTTTGCCCGAGCTGCCCATAAAAGAGGGCAAAGAGTTTCGGCTTGGCATTATGGGCGGCACATTCGACCCGATTCATTACGGGCACTTGGTGACTGCCGAGCAGGCGCGCGAGTCGCTCGACTTGGACGCTGTACTCTTTATGCCGGCGGGCTCTCCCGCCTTTAAGCTTGACAAGCCGGTGACGCCTGCCGAGGACCGTTATGCTATGACGGTCCTCGCCACCGCCGCGAACCCGGCCTTTTTGGCGAGCCGGTTCGAGATCGACCGTCCGGGCGTAACCTATACGGCCGATACGCTTCATGCCCTTCGCGACTTTTACCCGCCGCAGGTAAAGCTCTACTTTATTACGGGCGCCGACGCGATTATCGATATTGTGACTTGGCATGATGCCGAGCGAATCGCTGAGCTTGCTACCTTTATTGCGGCGACGCGACCGGGTTTTGATATCGATACGGCGCGTGCCCGAATCAAAGAGTCGGGGCTGCCGTTCGATGTGCGCTATATTCAGATTCCGGCGCTGGCGATCAGCTCGACGAACATTCGTAAGCGAGTTGCCCGCGGCATGAGCGTGCGCTATCTTACGAGCGAGTCTGTGCTCGGCTACATTCGCAAGCGCAGTTTGTATGTCGATCTGGGTCAAGAAGATTTTGAGTGATGGGGGCTACGTTGTCGGTAGAGGATCAGTTTGAGGGCGATGAGCGCGCGCTGCTCAAGCGCATTCAAGAGCTGCTCGATGTGCGTATGAAGGATAAGCGCAAGCGCTATGTGCATTCGCTGGGTGTTGCCGAGACCGCACTTCATCTGGCCGAGGTCTACGGCGTTGACCGCTTTGATGCCGCTGCCGCCGGCTTAATTCACGACTGGGACAAGGTGCTTTCCGATGACGAGCTCGTGGCCCGCGCGCTTCACTATGGCATCAAGGTTGCCGGCTCTCCTTCCGCCGCGACGCCGCTTTTGCATGGCCCGGTTGCCGCCTATGAGCTTCCGCAGCTTTTTCCCGAGCTGTCGCCGGCCGTTTTCCAGGCAGTCGACCGTCACACCGTGGGTGCCTGCGACATGACGCCGCTCGATATGGTGGTCTTTGTGGCCGATGCCATCGAGCCCAACCGCCACGGCGACTATGCCCATGCGCTGCGCAAGATGGTGGGGAAGTCCTCGCTCGACGAGTTGTTCTTCTCCTGTTTTGCGCAGGGTCTGGTCTATGTGATCCAGTCCGGGCGCTATCTTTATCCCACGGCTATTACGATTTACAACCATTACGCCCAGCTGCGCTAGCTCGGGTGTGTCTAGAAAGAGGTATCCCATGGCCGACGAGACCATGACCGACGAGCAGATTCTTGAAGGTGTGGAGCACAAGAGCTTCGCCGCCACGTCCGACCGTACCGCCGCCTCGCTGTCCGCGAGCGGTATCGCCGCCGAGGATGTCGCCCGCGCCGCCGCGCAGGCTGCCTACGACAAGAAGGGCGAGGACGTGCAGGTGCTCGACCTGACCGAGCTTTCCGATGTGTGCGACTACTTTGTGCTTGCCACCGGTACCAACAACCGCCAGGTCGATTCGATCGTCGACGAGATCGAGGAGAAGGTCGCCGAGGCTTGCGGCGAGCATCCGTTCTCCATCGAGGGCCGCGAGCAGAAGACCTGGATGCTCATGGACTACGGCTCGGTCGTCGTCCACGTCTTCACTCCCGAAGCCCGCGACTTCTACCGCCTAGAAAAGCTCTGGGGTGACGCCCCCCAGCTCCCCCTCGACCTCCTCTAGTGGCTCATTTGATACGGGGCTTTTAGCTAGCCTCGCGCATTTCGCCGGGCAGTTGCGGTTTTCCGTACCTGCCTGGCTTTCTTTTTGCCCAAAGGCGGTTAATCGTTGAAGCGGGATTGGCGGCCGAAGGATAGGGCGGTGTCGCCGAATTTGTCTCGGACGGCGTCGATGGCGACGGACAGGTCGCGTCGGTCGCTGGACTGCGCTCCACGGTCATCGACTTCGCAGAACAGGTCGGTCTGGATGCCGCCTTGGTGGTTGAAGTCGCTCATGCCGATGCCGGCTAGGCGCACGTGCATGCCTTCCTGCCAGATGTTATCGAGCAGCTCGAGCGCTACGGCCACAAAGATATTCTCGTCATCGGTGGGATGGGGAAGCCTGCGCTGTGCCGTGCGTCCGCTGCCGTAAGAGTATTTGAGCTTGAGCGTCACGGTGCCGCCCGTAAGCCCCTGGCGGCGCAGGCGACGTCCCACTGACTCGCCTAACAGCGCAATCGCCGCTTCGATGTCCCCGCGCTCAGTCAAATCTTTCGCAAAGGTGCGTTCATTGCTGACCGACTTGACCTCGCGCTCCTCATCCAGACTTGTGACCTCGGAAACTTCGAGACCCAGCGCACGTTGGCGCATACGCTCGCCGTTGACGCCAAAAATCGAGGCCAGCGTGGACTCCGGCGCACGCGACAGCTCGCCAAGCGTGTAGATGCGCATGCGGCGTAGCCGCTCCTCGGCTGAGCGCCCGATGCCGCTCATGGCAGACACCGGCAGCGCGGCCAAAAATCGCTGCTCCGTGCCGGGACGCACAATGGTCAGGCCAAACGGCTTGTCGCGCTCACTCGCGATCTTGGCCACCGTCTTGTTGCAGCCGACGCCAATGGAGCACGTCACCCCCAGTGCCGCCACGCGGTCACTGATGCGTCGCGCCACCAGCAGCGGGTCCTCGGGCGCAAAGCGGCCCGGCGTAATATCGATAAAGGCCTCGTCGATGGACACGCGCTCAACGCGCGGGGTCTCGTCGGCGAGAATCGCCATGACCTGCGCGCTCACCTTGCGGTAGCGATCAAAATGCCCATGCGTCCAAATCGCTTGCGGGCACAGACGCCGTGCCTCGGCCGAGGCCATGGCAGAATGCACACCAAAGCGGCGCGCCTCATACGAACACGTGGACACGACGCCGCGCGATTCGGCGTCTCCGCCCACGATGAGCGGCTTGCCGCGCCACTCGGGATGGTCGAGCATTTCCACGCTGGCAAAAAACGCATCGAGGTCCATCAGGCCCACCGCCGGACCCGTCCAGCGCGGCGGCGTGACGCCCGCAGCATCCTCATAACCGTATGTATGTTCGCGTCTTTCCATGTCATGAGTATACCGCGCAGCTCATGTGGGGTGCGTGTATGTGCTTGCAAATCCCGAATTCTTGTCTAAGATATGGATTTGCCCTCGACTACACCGAAGAAGTTGGTCTCACGGACTTCACCTGCCCGCGTCGATGGCGTATTATGTTCAACTGTTTGTTTGTAGTTGCAGCCTAAAGCTGCTTGGTTGGAGGAGTTTCCTTTGGCAGTCAAGATTCGCCTTGCTCGTCACGGCGCTAAGAAGCGTCCGTACTACCGTGTCGTCGTCGCCGATTCCCGCGCCCCGCGTGACGGTCGTATCATCGAGGAGGTTGGCCGCTACAACCCGATGACCGCCCCCAAGACCATCAACCTCGACCTCGAGAAGATCGCCGACTGGCAGTCCAAGGGCGCTCAGCTCACCGACGCCGTCGCCGCTCTGGTCAAGGCCGCCAACGAGGGCGAGAAGACCGAGACCGTCGTCAAGAAGTCCAAGAAGCAGCTCGCCAAAGAGGCCGAGGCCGCTAAGGCTGCCGCTGAGGCCGCTGAGGGCGCCGAGGAGTAAATCGTGCCTGAGGTTGACGCTGCACAGCTCGAGGGTGAGGCAATGCTCTCAGATCGCATCGCCGATCTCGTCGAATATCTCGTTGTTCAGATCGTCGACGACCCGGATTCCGTGAGCCTTGAGGTCATCGATGGTGACGACGCCTCTACGATTGAGGTTTCGGTTGCCGAGGATGACGTCGCTAAGGTCATCGGCCGTCGTGGCCGTACCATCAAGGCCATTCGCACGCTCGCCCGTGCACTGGCCGCTCGCCTCGACACTTCTGTCGAGGTAGAGGTTCTGGGCTAGGACCTTGAGGTCCCAGTACAAAAACATCGCCCGTGTGGTCAAGCCGCACGGAAGGAAGGGGGAGGTCCTCGCGCAGCCGCTGCGGGGGCTTCCTTCTGTATTAGAGCCGGGTATGCGCGTCGCCCTGACGCCGCCGGCGCTCAAGCGCGACCGCTTTTGCACGGTCGTGTCCGTCACCGATACGGGCGATGGCGATCTGGTCTCGTTTGAGGGCATTGACGACGTGACGGCCGCCGAGGGTATCACGGGATGCTACGTGCTGGCAAATCGTGACGATTTTGAGCTCGATTCGCTCGACGCTGCCTATACCGACCTGATGGGTCGCGAGGTGGTCGACGAGCGCTTCGGTTCGCTCGGCGCGATTGTCGAGATCATGTCGACGCCCGCTAACGATGTTTGGGTTGTCGAGGGTGATCGGTACGGCGAGGTACTGATTCCCGTGATCGAGCAGGTTGTGCTCGATCTTCCCGACACAGGAACAATTTCCGTCCACGTGATGGACGGCCTGATCGATATGGACAAGTAGGGAGGACAACATGCTGATTGAGACCCTTTCGGTCTTTCCCGAGATGTTTGAGCCCGTCATGTCCACGTCGATTTTGGGCCGCGCCCGCAAGGCCGGCCTTTTTGATTTTAAGGCGTATAACCTGCGCGACTGGACGCACGACCGCCATCGTACCGTCGATGACGAGCCGTACGGCGGCGGGCAGGGCATGCTCATGAAGGTCGAGCCTATCGCAGAGGCCATCGAGGCCATTAGCGCAGAGGGTCCCAAGCCCACTGTGGTGTTCTTTACCCCCTGTGGCGAGCCCTTTACGCAGCATGTGGCCGAGCGCCTGCTCAAAAGTGAGCGCCTGTTGTTTGTGTGCAGTCGCTACGAGGGCGTCGACGAGCGTGCGTATGCGTATGCCGATGAGCGTCTGTCGATCGGCGACTACGTGCTTACGGGCGGCGAGCTGCCTGCCATGGTCGTTGCCGATGCCGTCGTACGCCTGATTCCCGGCGCCCTGGGCGACGAGATGAGCAATGTGGACGAGTCGTTCTCGACCGCCGAGGACGGAGGCCTGCTCGAGTACGCGCAGTACACCCGTCCCGCCGAGTTCAACGGCGAGGGCGTGCCGCCGGTGCTCGTGAGCGGCGATCACGCCAAGGTCGATGCCTGGCGTCGCAAGAACGCCATCGAGCGCACCTGCCGCTGGCGTCCCGATCTGATCGAGACGGCGCGGCTGACGCCCGAGGAGCGCGCTTACGCGCAAGAGATCCTTGACGCTTCGTATTCGCAGAGCGAGGAGTGAGAATGGTTCCATCGCAGCATTCCGCGTTGAGGGGCGCTTTTGAGTGGATCGCGGTCATCGCGATCGCACTGGTCGCCACCTTCTTGATTCGCTCGTTTGTGGTCGAGCCCTTTGTGGTGCCCACCGGCTCCATGGAGTCCACGATCGAGATTGGCGACCAGATCCTGGCACAAAAGGTGAGCCTCGAGCTCGGTCAGCCCGTCAAGCAGGGCGATATCGTGGTGTTTCACAACCCCGATGGCACCTCCGAGCATGATGTTCTTGTCAAGCGTGTTATTGCCACGGCCGGCCAGACGGTCGACCTGCAGGATGGCAAGGTGGTCGTTGACGGTCAAGCGCTCGACGAGGACTATACGACGGGCATGAGCTGGCCGCTTTCGGTCCAAGCGCCCGGCGCTCAGGTAAGCTATCCCTACACGGTTCCCGACGGGTGCGTGTGGGTGATGGGCGACAACCGTGAAAACTCTGCCGACTCACGCTACTTTGGTTCCGTCGATCGCTCTGATTTGATCGCTGTGGCGCTTGTGCGCTACTGGCCGCTCAACCGCATCGGCGCTATCGACTAAAAACCGCTATAGTACAGTACCTAACCGTGTAATCGTTTCGACGAGGGGATATTAGAGGCATGAACGCTTCATCGCTTTCCTTCCAAGACATCATCCTGCGCCTCCAGCAGTACTGGGGCGAGCAGGGCTGCGTCATTATGCAGCCCTATGACTCCGAGGTCGGTGCCGGTACCTTCCACACCGCGACCACGCTGCGCTCGCTCGGTCCCGCCGAGTGGCGCACCTGCTATGCGCAGCCCTGCCGCCGTCCTGCCGACGGCCGCTACGGCGAAAACCCCAACCGCATGCAGCACTACTATCAGTTCCAGGTGCTCATCAAGCCGTCGCCGGTCAACGCCCAGGAGCTCTACCTGGGGTCTCTTGCCGCTATCGGCCTGGACCCCAACGACCATGACGTCCGCTTTGTCGAGGACGACTGGGAGAGCCCGACGCTCGGCGCCTGGGGTCTTGGCTGGGAGGTCTGGCTCAACGGCATGGAGGTCACGCAGTTTACGTACTTCCAGCAGGTGGGCGGCATCGAGGTCGACCCCGTGCCCGTCGAGATCACCTATGGCCTGGAGCGTATCGCCATGTACGCCCAGGGCGTCAACTCGGTCTACGACCTGGTGTGGAGCTACCTGCCCGACGGCACGCCCATGACCTATGGCGACGTGTTCCTCGAGAACGAGCGCGAGTTCAGTGCCTATAACTTTGAGGTCGCCAACGTCGAGATGATGCGTCAGAAGTTTGACGACTACGAGGCCGAGTGCCACTCCTGCCTGGAGCGCAAGCTTCCGCTGCCGGCGTACGACTGCGTCATGAAGTGCAGCCACGCCTTCAACCTGCTCGATGCCCGTGGCGCGCTGTCCGCGGTCGAGCGTGCCAACTACATCCTGCGCGTCCGCGCCGTCGCCAAGGCGTGCTGCGAGGCCTACATGGCCGAGGTCGCCGGAGTCAACGAGAATGCCGACCAGGAAGGCGAGGTGGCGTAAGCCATGGCAGACGCTAAGGATTTCCTGTTTGAGATCGGTACGGAAGAAATGCCCTCCGCACCGCTGAACAATGCCGTCAAGCAGCTTGGCACCATGATCGCCAAGGGTCTCGACGAGGCCGGTCTGGCCCACGGCGAGGTCCGCGTGATCTCGAGCCCGCGCCGCCTGGCTGCGCTCGTTGCCGACGTCGCCACCGCGACCGACGAGGTTCACGAGGTCAAGCGCGGCCCCGCGGCAAACATTGCCTTTGATGCCGACGGTAACGCCACCAAGGCCGCCCAGGGCTTTGCCCGCAAGTGCGGTGTGGCTGCCGAGGACCTGGTCCGTCGCGAGGACACCGACGGCCGCGAGTACGTGTTCGCCGAGAAGAACATTCCCTCCGCTCCGGCTACGCCGATCCTGACGTCTCTGTGCGAGAAGACTATCGCCGGCCTGCAGTGGCCCAACTACCGCAGCCAGCGCTGGGGCCACGAGCACGCTACGTTTGTTCGTCCGGTCCGTTGGATCTGCTGCCTTTTGGGTGAGGACGTCGTGCCCGTGTCGTTTGCCGATGTGACGAGTGGCAATACCACGCGCGGACATCGCGTTCTGGGCCCCGGTGACCATGTGGTCGCCAGCCCCGCCGTCTACGAGCAGGTGCTCGAGGACGCCGGCGTGCTCTCTGCCGAGCGTCGTCGCGAGGCCATCCTTGCCGGTATCGCCGAGGTCGAGGCTGCGCGCCCCGGCTGCCATGTCGACACGCCCAAGAAGGTCTTTGAGGAGGTCATTAACCTCTGCGAGTGGCCGACGGTGCTTGTCGGTACCTTCGATGAGGAGTTCCTCAAGGTCCCGCACGAGATCATCTGCGAGTCCATGCTCACCAACCAGCGCTACTTCCCGATTTATGACGGCGAGGGCAAGCTCACGCGTGAGTTCGTAGTCGTCTCCAACAGCAAGCCCGAGAATGCCGAGCGCGTGATCGACGGCAACGAGCGCGTCGTGCGCGCCCGTCTGGACGACGCCAAGTTCTTCTATGAGGAGGACCTGAAGATCTCCCTTGACGAGTTCCGCGAGCGTCTGGCCAAGGTCGCCTTCCAGGAGAAGCTCGGTAGCGTGCTTGCCAAGTCCGAGCGCATCGAGCAGCTCGCGCTCGCCATCGCCCGCGAGGCTCACCTGGGTGCCCATCTGGCCGCCGATGCGGCTCGCGCCGCTCACCTGTGCAAGGCCGACCTGGTGTCCAACGCCGTCGTCGAGTTCACGAGCCAGCAGGGCGTGATGGGCGGTTACTACGCCACCGCGATGGGGGAGAACGACGAGGTCGCCCATGCTATCCGCGATCACTATCGTCCCCGCTTTGCCGGTGACGAGCTGCCCGAGGGCATCGCTGGCTGCATCGTGGCCTGTGCTGACAAGCTCGATACCATTGCCGGTATCTTTGCCATCGGCGAGCCCCCGACTGGCTCCTCCGACCCCTACGCGCTGCGTCGCGCCGCCATCGGCATCATCAACATCCTGCGCGACCGTCTGCTGATCGACCCCACGTCGCTCATCGACTTCGCCCTCGAGCTCTACAGCGAGCAGGGTATCGAGTTCGACGCCGCCGAGGTCGCTCAGCAGGTTCGCGACTTCTTCCACGGCCGTCTGGTGAGCATGGCCCGCGACGAAAAGATCCCGGCCGATACCGTTGCCGCCGTCTCCGCGGTGCACATCATCGCCCCGTCCGTCTTCTTCGCCCGCTGCGCCGCCCTCGACGAGGCCCGCAAGAACGACGCTGAGACGTTCGATAACCTGGCGACCGCCTATGCCCGCGCCGCGCACATCTCCAAGCCCGAGCTGGGCGCGGAGTACGACCGCGCCCTGATGGGCGAGGTCGAGCTCGCGCTTGCCGATGCCTCCGAGGCTGCTCAGACCGCTGTCGACACCGCCCTTGCTGCCGAGGATTACCCGGCCGCATTTGCCGCCCTTGCCGCCCTGCGCGCCCCCATCGACCGCTTCTTCGACGAGGTCATGGTCATGGACAAGGACGAGCAGCTTCGCGATAATCGCCTTAAGCTGCTCAACCGCTTCGAGGTCGTTTTCTCCGGCATCGCAAACATCGGTGAGCTTGCTCGCAAAAAGTAAGCCAGCCTGCGCATAAGCGCAAAAGGAGCCCCGCATGGATTGCCCGGTCACCGCTCGTCCCACCGTTATCGTTATCTCCGACTCGCTCGGTGATACCGCTTGTGAGGTGGTGCTTGCGGCGTCCGGGCAATTTGATGAAGGGGCTTTTTGTGTTTTGCGCCTGCCTAAGGTGACTTCTGTGGAGCAGGTCAAGTCATTTGTGGGGCCGCGCGTCGATGCCGACCATCGCGATATCGCCGTGTTCCATACCATCGTCGACCCGGCGCTACGTGCTCGTGTGCTCGATTACCTGGGCATGCTGCATATCCGTTCGGTCGACCTGATCGGCCCGACGCTCGCCGTGCTGTCGTCGCTCATCGGTGTACCGCCCAAGGGCGTCGCGGGCGTGATTCACAAGACCGATGACCGCTATTTCCATCGTATCGAGGCCATGGAGTATTTCGTTGAGCACGATGACGGGCGCGGTTGCGACGATCTGTCGGGTGCCGATATCGTGCTGCTGGGCGTATCGCGCACGTCCAAGACGCCGCTGTCGATGTATCTGGCCTATCAAGGTTACAAGGTTGCCAATGTTCCTTTGGCCCATGGCATGGAGCCGCCCAAGTCGATTTACGAGGTCGACCCGATGCGCCTGTTCGGCCTGATTTCGACCGTCGATGTGATTTCCGAAATTCGTGATAGCCGCTTGGGCGATGACTACGCTCGTGCCGTTGCCGGCTCCTATGCCGAGCCCGAGAGCGTGCGCAGCGAGCTTGAGGAAGCCCGTGCCCTCATGAAGCGCCTGGGCTGCTTTGTGGTGCGTACCGACGGCAAGGCCATCGAGGAAAGCGCTGCCGAGATCATTAGCCACTTGGAGGAAATCCAAGAAGCCCGCGCCCGCCGCGCCGCCCGTCGAGCCCAACAGCGGTACCTGAGATGATTTTTCTGGGACGGGGATTAAAAAATCATTAGGTACTCAATGATTTTTTAATCCCCATTACAGTTTGAGTCGTCCGAAAGAGCGGCTCTTTTCCGTTGCATGGTTATACGATTGAGCCGTACCGGTGGTCGCTGGCCGACCGCCCCGGACGGCCGTCAGCCCCTGCCCCGTAGAGGGCCCGGGACGTGTTGCCGCCGGGGCGGGAGGGGCCGCGGGGAACGACTGATAGAGATGTGCCGGGCCCGGACCGGGCCACGGCCGGGTAATGTGGGTGTCGCTTCCGCGGCTTACGGCCGGCTCAAGGGAGAGGATACACCATGCCTGCAGCAGAGACGCCCGTGGCCTACCTGGGGATCGACGTCGGGAAGAGCTCGCACAGCGCGTGCGCGCTCGATGCGGGAGGGGGCGTCGCCTTCAGGGCCGAGCTGGCCAACAGGCCCGACGACATCGACCGGGTGCTCGAGCGGGCCGGCTCCGGCGCGCTGGTCGTCGTCGACCAGAAGCGAAACATCGGCGCGCTGGTCCTCGCGCGCGCCCATGCGCACGGGAACCCCTGCGCCTACCTGCCCGGATATGCCGAGAAGCAGGCCCGCGGGATGTTCCCCGGCATCGCGAAGACCGACGCCATCGACGCCGAGGTGATCGCGCGCACCGCGCTCGGCGTGCCCCGCGCCCTCAGGCCAGCGCCCGAGGAGCCCGAGGGGACCGCCTCGCTGCGGATCCTGTCGTCGCAGCGCGAGTTCGCGTCGTCCGCCAGGACCCGCGCGAAGAACAGGCTGCGCGCGACCCTGCTCGAGGCCGACCCCGCGCTCGAGGGCGCGGTCGACCCGTCGAGCCGCTGGCAGGTGTCGATGCTGGCCGAGTTCGGCGGGGCCGCCGGGTGCTCGGCCGCCGGCTGGCGCAGGTTCTCGAGCGCCGCCAGGCGCGCGGGCGCCCCCGCCGCGGGGGCCAGGAGGCTCTGGGAGGCGCTGCTGGCCTCGTCGCGCTCGGGAAGGCGGCTCCCGGCCGGCGAGGACGTCGCGGTCCGGATACTCGCCCGGGAGATAGCCTCCCTCGACGCCGACATCGAGGAGCTCGACTCGCTCGTGGCCGACTCGCTGGCGGGCGACGAGGTCTACGAGTGCCTCCTCACGGTGCCCGGGATCGGCCCCAAGACCGCCGCGGCGCTGGTGACGTCGATCGACATATCCGCGTTCAGGGGGCACGACGAGCTCGCGAGCTATTGCGGCGTGGCGCCGTCCGATAGGCGCTCCGGGAGCAGCATCAGGTCGACATCGCCGCAGCACGGCGGGAACAGGCAGCTCAAGAACCTGCTCATATTCAGCTGCAACTCCCTCATCGGCACGGACAACAGGTTCGGGAGGTACTACGGGGAGTGCAGGGCGAGGGGGATGAGGCACAGCAAGGCGCTGAAGGCGGTCGCGAGGAAGAGGCTCAAGGTCATCTACGCGATCATGCGCGACGCCGTCCCGTACGCGGCCTAGCGGGCGGCGGAATCAACCGAAGAGGAAGCGGGGGCGCCAGGCGCCCGGATGCGTCATGCCGAAATGGCGCGAAGCACGCGGTTGACAAAACTATAGAGACACGTCCCAGAAAAATCATCGAAGTGGCTAAAAAGTCTGAATTGGTAAAGCGATTTAGCAAAAACATTGCATCTGACCTGTATTTTCTTGTAGTGGTATCTTCATAAGGTAACCAACTTTACCTACCGTTTACCGCCAAATTTACCACGTTTACCAACCCCCGCGTCCTCTGCGCAAGCCCGCTCAATGCCCGCCGTATAGTACCCTCACGGCCCGCATCCGGCGGGTCGATTCGTTACCACGGTCGTGCGCGTAAGTGCATGGAAGGGGAAGTATCGTGAGCGATTGCAAGAGGGTTTATCGTTTTGGAACCGACGCCCAGGGCACCTGTGTCACTGAGGGCGACAAGTCCATGAACTTCGTGCTTGGCGGCAAAGGCGCAAGCCTTGCCGAGATGAGCCGTATCGGCCTGCCGGTTCCCGGTGGCTTTACTATTACCTGCCAGACCTGTGTCGAGTACTCCGGTGCCGGCAACGTCTGGCCCGAAGGCGCACTCGATGAGATCGTTGCCGCCGAGGCTGACCTCGAGGCCCGCTGCGGCAAAAAGCTCGGCGACGCCTCCGATCCGCTGCTCGTGTCGGTTCGCTCGGGCGCTCCGTTCTCCATGCCCGGTATGATGGACACGGTCCTCAACTTGGGCCTCAACGACGATTCCGTTCAGGGTCTCATCGCCCAGACGCAAAATCCGCGTTTTGCCTGGGATAGCTACCGCCGCTTTATCCAGATGTTTTCCAACGTCGTCATGGGCGTTGATGCCGACCTGTTCGAGAACGCCCTGACCCAGGCCCGCCTGGTCGCCGGCATTCGCGTCGATTCCGAGCTTTCGGCCGAGGACCTGCAGGAACTCGTCGAGACCTTCAAGGGGATCTTCTCCGAGAACGTCGAGGCCGCCCTGTATCCCGAGCTCGAGGTTGCCGACGGCAAGCCCGTCTTCCCGCACGATCCTGAGCTTCAGCTGCGCCTTGCCATCCAGGCCGTCTTTGGCAGCTGGATGAACGAGCGCGCCTGCATCTACCGCAAACAGCACGGCATCTCCGACGAGCTCGGTACTGCCGTCAACGTCCAGGCCATGGCCTTTGGCAACAAGGGCGAGACCTCTGCGACGGGCGTCGCCTTTACGCGTAATCCGGCCGACGGCACCAAGGAGTTCTACGGTGACTTTTTGGTTAATGCCCAGGGCGAGGACGTCGTCGCCGGCATCCGCAACACCGAGCCCATTGGCGACCTCAAGGCCACCCCGGGCCTCGAGTCTGCAGGTGAGGAGCTCGAGCGCGTGTTCCTGACGCTCGAGGACCATTACCGCGATATGTGCGATATCGAGTTCACCATCGAGCAGGGCAAGCTCTGGATGCTCCAGACCCGCGTGGGCAAGCGCACCGCCACCGCCGCCCTGCGCATCGCTATCGAAATGGTCGAGGAAGGCCTGATCACTCGCGAAGAGGCCGTGAGCCGCATCGACCCCGCGCAACTCGACCAACTCCTGCACCCGCAGTTTGACGCCTCCAAAAAGTACGAGGCGCTGGCCAGTGGTCTGAACGCCAGCCCCGGTGCCGCCGTGGGCGAGGTCGTGTTCTCGAGCGACGATGCCGTCGCGCGCGCCAACGAGGGCCGCAAGGTCATTCTGGTTCGCTGGGAGACCAACCCCGACGACCTGAAGGGCATGGTCGCCGCCGAGGGTATCCTGACCAGCCACGGTGGCAAGACGAGCCATGCCGCCGTTATCGCCCGCGGCATGGGTACGCCCTGCGTCTGCGGCGTTGAGCGCTTCCATATCGATGCCGCCGAGAAGGTCGTGCGCATCGAGGGCAGCGACCTCGTGCTGCACGAGGGCGATGTCATCTCCATCGACGGCACCCAAGGTATCGTCGTCGACGGCGCCGTCGATCTGGTTTCGGCCGAGCTCACCGGCGACCTGGACACCATCCTGTCCTGGGCCGACGAGATTCGTCTGGACGAGACCTGTGGCCATGCCAACCATGTGCGCGTCAACGCCGACAGCCCCGAGGATGCCGCGCTCGCGCTCGAGTTTGGCGCCGAGGCCATTGGCCTGTGCCGCACCGAGCACATGTTCCTGGGCGACCGCAAGAACATCATCCAGAGCTTTATCCTGTCTGACGATGAGGCCGTGAAGCAGCAGGCCCTGGCCGACCTGCTCAAGGTTCAGACCGAGGACTTCCTGGCGATGTTCAAGACCATGTCCGGTCGCGATGTGGTCGTCCGCCTGCTCGATCCGCCGCTTCATGAGTTCCTGGATAATCCTCGCGAGCTCGAGGTCGCCATCACCAAGAAGGAAGCCGCTGACGCCAGCGAGGAAGGGCTTGCCGTCCTGCGCGCCCGCCTGCGCCGTATCGACGGCATGGTCGAGTCGAACCCCATGCTCGGGCTGCGCGGCGTGCGCCTGTCCGTCGTCTTTGGCGATCTGCCGCTCATGCAGGTCCGCGCTGTGGCCACGGCTGCTGCCCGCCTTATCAAGGAAGGCGTCGACCCGCGCCCCGAAATCATGGTTCCGCTCGTTTCCATCACGGCCGAGCATGTCCAGACCCGCGAGGTTATCGAGCGCGTAATCGCCGAGGTTTCCAACGAAGAGGGCGTCGAGCTCAATATTCCCGTGGGCACGATGCTCGAGCTGCCGCGCGCCTGCATGGTCGCTGACGAGATCGCCCATCACGCAGACTTCTTCTGCTTTGGCACCAACGACCTCACCCAGACCACCTTCGGCTTCTCCCGCGACGATGCCGAGGCCAAGTTCATCCCGCTGTACATGCACAAGAAGATCTTAAAGGACAACCCCTTCGAGACCATCGAAACGGCAGTACTCGAGCTGGTGCGCATGGCTGTCGAGAAGGGCCGCGCCACCAACCCCGACATGCACTTTGGCGTGTGCGGTGAGCACGGCGGCGACCCCAAGTCCATCAAGGGCCTGTTTAACGTGGCCGATGTGGACTATGTGTCCTGCTCGCCCTACCGCGTGCCCCTCGCACGCCTGGCTGCCGCTCAGGCCAAGCTCGAGGCTAAGCGTTCCGCCTAACGTTTTGGGTTTAGACGCCTAGCGTAGCCCCCCTTCATGCCGCCCGTCTCATTCGTGAGACGGGCGGTTATCATGTGCGGGTTTTGTCTTTTTGTCTGCGTAAAAAATTGTTCTTGCAGCAGAAACCCGCGCGTGTATACTCGAATACGTTTGTTCAACTACGTGCCGGCCAAGGTGGTACGGCACCTCTAGAAGAGTAAGGAATTGCACATGGATTACATCCGCGCAATCGAGCGTCAGCAGATCCGCGAGGACATTCCTCAGGTTCGCGTCGCCGACAACGTCAAGGTTCACTACCGCATTAAGGAAGGCGACCGCGAGCGCATCCAGGTCTTCCAGGGCGACGTCATCCGCATGGCCGGCGCCGGTGCCCGCGAGACCTTCACCGTCCGCAAGATGTCCTTCGGTGTCGGTGTTGAGCGTACCTTCCCGCTTCACAGCCCCAAGATCGCCAAGCTCGAGGTCGTTCGTCATGGTCGCGTCCGTCGCGCCAAGCTGTACTACCTCCGCGACAAGGTGGGCAAGGCTGCTCGCATCCCCGAGAAGCGCTAAGAAGATCGCAGCGTCTGTCCACTCGTTTGGACGTAAGGGTCACCTTCGGGTGGCCCTTCTTTTTATCTGATTTGCATGCAAGGAGGGCCTGGTATGGCCAACATGACGAGCTCGGTTTCGGCATCGCAGGTTGCCGGTGAGTTGGCGAGTGCTACGTTTGAGGAGATTCCCGCCCTCGTGGAGCATTATCGCGAGGATCCGCGCCAGCAGGTGATCAAGGCTTGCGAACGCGCCCTCAAACGCCATGCCAAAGAGCTTGCCGAGCGCGAGCGCGTCAATGACATGTATGAGCTTATGCATGAGCTTGGCGGCGATGGGGTGGTCGTTGGTGTCGACGAGGTGGGCCGTGGCTCGGTAGCGGGGCCCTTGACCGTGTGTGCCGTGTGCCTTCCGATGGAGCCGCGCATCTGGGGCATCAACGATTCCAAAAAGCTCACGCCGGCGCGCCGCGAGCTGCTCTCGGTTAAGATTGCCGAGGTGGCGACTGCTATCGGCTTTTGCCATATCGCTCCTGCAGATATCGATGAGATGGGTATGGCCCGCGCCATCCGCGCTGCCGTTGCGGGTGCGGTGGCCGATACGGGACTTGAACCCGACTGCGTCCTCATGGATGGCAACCCCTTGGGCGCCGTTCCCAATGAGCGCGACGTGGTTAAGGGCGATGCCAAGATCGCCTGCATCGCCGCGGCGTCCATCATGGCCAAGGTCACGCGTGACGAGATGATGGTCGAGTACGACGCCGAGTATCCCGAGTACCATCTGGCCGAGTCGAAGGGCTATGCGAGCCCCGAGCACATCGAGGCCATTCGCAAACATGGACTTTGTCCGCTGCACCGCGTGAGCTTTTGCGGAAACTTTCTGCAGACTGAGCGCCTTTTCTAGGCCAATTGTGGAGACATGGACCTCTGGGGTTTTATAAACCTGCTGGTAGCGGGCCGTATGCAACACCATTGTTGCGTACGGCCCGTTTTTTGACGGCATTTGGTCAGCTTTTGGTTTGCTTCCGGTACTTACCCGCATGAAAGGTGCCCTCATCATCGGGGCAATGCAGTGTGCGGGAAAGGAGACCCCATGAGTGCCGCAAGCAAAAAGAGCAAGACGCAGCAGCTCAAGGAGCGTTGGGAAAACGGCGAGCTCGACTCCGGGGCGATGACGCCCGAGTTTATCAAGGGACTCAGTCCCCGCGAGCTAGGCATGCTGGGCGAGCTGATCACCATCGACTACTTTAACGAGCGCGGCTACACCTTGCTGGAGCAGGGCTATCGTTGCACCGAGGGCGAGGCCGATCTGGTGCTGCTCGATGAGCTCGACGATGTCGTGGTGATGGCCGAGGTCAAGACGAGACGCGTCGCCCTGGATTGCACCACGCGGGTCTTTCCCGAGGAGGCCGTGGACGCCCAAAAGCAACGCCGCTACCGCCGCATCGCAAGCTGCTATCTCATGGAGCATTATCCGCTCAAGGCGATTCGCTTCGATGCTGTGGGTGTCACCATCCGCGGCGGGCATATCGCCGAGATCGAGCACCAGTACAACGCGTTCGATTGGCAGGTGTCGTGATGGCGTTCGAGACGTTTGCCGTTCACGCGGCCTGCATCCGCGGCGTCGAGGCGATTCACGTCACGGTCGAGGTCTCGCTTGCCGGTGGCGTTCCGGGCATCCAGATGCTCGGCATTCCGAGTATGGAGGTGATGGAGTCACGCGGTCGTATTCGCTGCGCGATGCGCTCCGCCGGGTTCGAGATCCCGCGCTCGGGCATTACCGTTAACCTGGCACCCGGCGATATCCGCAAGACCGGTAGCGGCTTTGACCTGCCCATCGCCATCGCGGTTCTAGCGGCCGATGAGCAGATTCCCCGTGACAACCTCGATCGCTGCCTTATCGCAGGTGAGCTTGGTCTGGACGGTACGGTGCTTCCCGTCAAGGGCGAGGTGGCGTTTCAGCTATTGGCTCGCGACATGGGGCTGTCTTTTATCGCCGGCAGGTCCGACCAGCATGTGCCACTCGCGGGCGTAGATTGCGGCTTTATCGACCATCTGTCTCAGCTTGCTCACGGCATGGGCGATGCCGCACGGCACTACTTGGATTCCGAGGGTGTCGAGGCGACCTTTGAGCCCGAGCTCGACTATGCAGACGTGCTGGGGCAGGAAGTCGCTAAACGCGGCATGGCGCTTGCGGCGGCAGGAGAACTCGGCTTGCTCATGATCGGGTCTCCGGGATCGGGCAAGACGATGCTCGCACGCCGTATGACCGGCATCCTGCCCGAGCTTTCCGTTGAGGATCAGCAGGAGGCACTGTGCATCCATTCGGTTTTGGGTGAGAACATTGATGGCTTGTTGGCGGGGCACCGCCCCTTCCGCAGTCCCCACCACAGTATTTCGACCGCAGGCCTTATCGGCGGCGGGCGCCCGGTGCACCCGGGTGAGATCAGCCTTGCTCATGGCGGCGTGCTCTTTTTGGACGAGCTTGCCGAGTTTCCCACTGGCGTGCTGCAGACGCTGCGTCAGCCCATCGAGCGCGGCTACGTGAGGATCGTACGCGTCGACGGGGCTTTTACCTTCCCGTCGCGCTTTCAGCTGCTGGCTGCGAGCAATCCCTGCCCCTGCGGCTTTTTGGGCGATCGCGAGGTGCCGTGTCGCTGCTCGGCGGCGATGGTCGAGCGCTATCGGTCTAAACTGCGCGGTCCTTTGGCCGACCGTATCGACATGATGATCGATGTGACCCGTCCCGACCCTCAAGTGATTATCGAGGGTGCGGAGGGCATGTCGTCGGCCGAGTTACGTGACTACGTTGTGCGCGGTCGCGCCTTTCGCGCTTGGCGCGAATCCCGCATGGACGATGCGGATGCCGAGGCCGAGGATGACGAGACTCGGTCCATTGACGGCGTCGTTTCGACCTTTGAGCTCGATGATGCGGCGGAGAAGTGTGTGCTCGGCCTGTCGAAGCGCACGCATCTCACAGGGCGTGGCATCGTGCGCCTTGTTCGCATTGCGCGCACGATCGCAGATGTCGCCGAGAGCGAGCAGGTGACGCAGGACCACGTGCTCGAGGCGGCGATGTACCAGGGAAGGAGGGACCAATGATGGCTGAGGGGACCTTTGAGCTGCATCCAGGTGACGCGTTGTATCCCGAGACCGTTTTGGAGCTTTCTGATGTACCTCAGACGCTCTATGTGCGCGGCAACCCCGAGGCGCTTTCGACGCCCGCGCTCTCCATCATCGGTGCGCGAAAGGCCTCGCCGTATGGTCTTGCCGTGGCAGAGCTTGCGGCGAAGGTGGCGGTTGAGGCGGGAGTGACGGTAGTTTCGGGCGGTGCGGTCGGTTGTGACCAGGCCTCGGGTTGGGCTGCGGTCAACGCCGGCGGCAAACACGTCGTGGTGCTGGGGACGGGCGCCGACGTGGTCTACCCGCGTTCGAGCGCGGGGCTTATTACGCGCACGCTCGATACGGGCGGCGCGGTCGTGTCGATCTCTCCGTGGGGCATGGGTCCGCGCAAGTTTGCCTTTCCGCGTCGCAATCGCGTGATCGCGGCCCTGTCGCAAGCCCTCTTTGTATCCGAGGCGGGTATGCCTTCCGGGACGTTTTCTACAGCCGAGGCTGCTATGGATTTGGGGCGCGAACTTCTTGCCGTGCCGGGGTCGATCCTATCGCCCGAGTCGCGTGGCACGAATTACCTCATTGCGAACGGTGCCTGCTGCATTGTCGACGAGGAGTCCATCGAGATGGCTATCTCTCGCATATACGGCACCCTGCGCTACTCGCGCCCCGATGCTCCCGGCATTGCCGACCTGAATCCAACACAGCAGACCGTGATGCATGCGCTCATCGCCTCGCCGCTCAAGGTCGACGACATCGCGGCGCTCGTCTCACTCGATGCTGTCGGCGTACTCAAACTCTTGGGTTCGCTTGAACTCGAGGGCCTTATCGAGCGCATGATGGATGGAAGGTATGCGCCCTCCAAGTTTGCCCTTCACGCCCAGACGCCCTTCGGTCACAATGGAAAACGTGTCAATTAGAAAGGTGTTTGCAGATGCAGTTCGATCAGGTGACGGTTATCGGTGGCGGTCTGGCGGGTTCGGAATGCGCGATCCAGCTGGCAGACCGCGGGTTTGCCGTAAAGCTGTGCGAGATGCGCCCCCAGGTGAGCTCCCCGGCTCACCATACCGATCACCTGGCAGAGCTCGTCTGCTCCAATTCGTTTAAGTCGACCCGTCCGGATTCCGCGGCTGGTTTGCTGAAGGCCGAGCTTGAGCGCATGGGTTCAGTCCTGCTCGACTGCGCCCATCGCGCTGCTGTTCCCGCTGGTGGCGCCCTGGCGGTCGACCGTGTTACATTCTCCGAGCTCGTCGAGGCTGAGGTTGCCGCCCGCCCCAATATCGAGGTCGTTCACGGCGAGGTCACCCAGATCCCCGAGGGCCACGTGGTCATTGCCGCGGGCCCGCTGTGTTCACCGGCGCTGAGCGAAGAGGTCATGAAGCTCGTCGGTGGCGACGCCCTTGCGTTCTTCGATGCCGCGGCGCCGATCGTCGATGCCTCCACGCTCGATATGGACGTGCTGTTTTCGCAGTCGCGCTACGAGGAGCAGGGGAGCGGCGACTATCTCAACGCTCCGCTCAACAAGGAGGAGTACGAGGCCTTTATCGAGGCGCTCACCACGGCCGACCGCGTGGTGCTCAAAGACTTTGAGGGCGGCGATCTGTTCCAGGCCTGCCAGCCTGCCGAGGAGGTTGCGCGCACCGGCAAGGACGCCATTCGCTTTGGCGCCATGAAGCCCGTCGGCCTCACCGACCCGCGTACCGGACGTCGCCCTTGGGCGGCGATTCAGCTGCGTGCCGAGAACAAGGAGAAGACCGCCTATAACCTGGTGGGCTTCCAGACCAACCTGACCTTTGGCGAGCAGAAGCGCGTCTTCCATATGGTGCCGGGCCTGGAGAACGCTGAGTTCTTCCGCTACGGTGTCATGCACCGCAATACCTTTGTCGACGCCCCGCACGTGCTCGATGGCACCTTTGCCGTGCCCGGTACCGGCGTGCGCCTGGCCGGTCAGATCACCGGCACCGAGGGGTACATGGAAGCCGTGGCGACCGGTCTGCTCGCGGCGCTCAACACCTATGCAGAGGCTATCGGCGCCGATTCCGTCGAGTTGCCCCGCGTGGGCGCCCTGGGTGCGCTCGTGGGCTATGCGACCGATTCTGCCACCGTGGGCTATCAGCCCATGCATGTCAACTTTGGCCTGGTGCCGCCACTCGAGGATGGTAAGCGCCGCAGCAAGCGCGACCGCTACCAGGCCTATGCGGACCGTGCGCTCGAGGCCCTTGACGCCTATCTGGCCACTCGCCCCGATCTGTTTGGAGGCGACCGGTCATAGCCTTTGACCTGTACGACACCGTCGACTCGTTTATCGCCTATATCGCACGCGTCGAGGGACTTTCTCCCAACACGGTGACGGCCTATGGCTCGAGGCTGGAGCGCTTTGCTGCGTGGTGCGAACGCGAGGGCATCGACGCTCGCGCCGCCGACGTACGGACCGTTCGTTCCTATTTGGCCGAGCTGTCGCGTGGCCAGGTGGCGGCTCGGACCCTTGCGGCACACCTGTCTGCCATTCGCTCACTCTATCGGTGGATGGCTGTCGAGGGGATTGTCGAGGGCGATGCGGTCTCGGCGATCGCATCGCCCAAGCTGCCGCGCGACCTGCCGGGCGTCCTTACGACTCAACAGGTGGAGGCACTCCTCAAAGCCCCCGATACCTCAACACCCGCGGGACTGCGCGATGCGGCGATGCTCGAGTTGCTCTATGCCTCGGGTGCCCGCATCTCAGAGCTTGCGGCGCTCAATGTGGAATCCATCTCATGGTCCGAGCGCACGCTGCGCCTGTGGGGCAAGGGGAGCAAAGAACGTATCGTCCCCCTGTATCGTCGTGCGCTCGAGGTGACTCGTTTCTATATTGAGGAGGGGAGGCCGGTGTTGCTCGCTCAGGCAAAGCGCCGTGACCCCGCCACCGGGCCGCATCCGCTGCTTATATCGGCGCGCGGCAATCGCATGAGCGCCGCCATGCTCCGGCGGCGGTTCCATACGCTGGCGACGCTCGCCGGCATTCCGGCCGACATCGCCCCGCATGCGATGCGCCATACCTTTGCGACCGACTTGCTCGAGGGCGGTGCGGACCTGCGCTCGGTCCAAGAGCTGCTGGGTCATGCGAGCCTGTCCACGACGCAGATCTACACGCATCTCACACCCGATCGGCTTAAGCGGGCTGTGGCTCAAGCCCATCCCCGCGGCGAATAGTTGCTGGGACGTCCCGCGCCGCACTCAGGTGTGTGGTTTTGATTGCGGGTTGGCAGGAAGAAGCATTCCTGCTATCATTCATCGGGTTGCTTCACGGCAACATGTTTTTATCACGCACGCGCGGCTACTTCATACCGTGGTGCCCGGGCTTTGGTAGCACATGTCCGGGTTGGTTTTGGAGGATGACCCCGCGCGGAGGCAAACCACAGGAGGTTTAACATGGCTACCAAGATTAATATCCGCACCCTGCTCGAGGCCGGCTGCCACTTCGGTCACCAGACCCGTCGCTGGAACCCCAAGATGAAGCCGTTCATCTTCGGTGAGCGCAACGGCATCTATATCCTTGACCTCAAGCAGACCATCCTCGACGCCGACCAGGCCTACACCTTCGTCAAGAACGTCGCCAAGGGTGGCAACGTGCTGTTCGTCGGCACCAAGAAGCAGGCTCAGGAGGCCGTCAAGAACGCTGCTGAGCGCGCCAACATGCCTTACATCAACCAGCGTTGGCTCGGCGGTATGCTGACCAACTTCGTCACCATCCGCTCCCGCATCAACCGCATGGAGGAGCTCGAGGCTATGGTCGAGGACGGCCGCATGGCTGTTCTGCCCAAGAAGGAGCAGGCTGTTCTCGGCAAGGAGCTCACTAAGCTCCAGACCAACCTCGGTGGCGCCCGCGACATGAAGGGTCTGCCCCAGGCTCTCTTCGTCATCGACACCAAGCGCGAGGAGAACGCCATCAAGGAGGCCCAGCGCCTGAACATCCCCGTCGTCGCCCTGATCGACACCAACTCCGATCCCGACGAGGTCGAGTACGGCATCCCCTGCAACGATGACGCTATCTCCGCTGTCACCCTTATGTGCGAGCTCATGGCTGACGCCTGCCTCGCTGGCTCCGGCAAGGAGCAGGTCTCCGAGGCCGAGATGGCCGCTGAGCCCAAGGCCGAGTAAATCAGTCTTAGTTAATTCTTTTTCATCTCTTTGAAAGGAACCACAATGGCCCAGATTACCGCCGCTATGGTTAAGCAGCTCCGCGAGATGACCGACTCCCCGATGATGGAGTGCAAGAAGGCTCTCGTCGAGGCTGACGGCGACATGGACGCCGCTGTCGACGTTCTGCGTAAGAACGGCCTTGCCAAGGCTGCCAAGAAGGCTGGCCGTGAGACCAACGAGGGCGCTGTCGCCGCGTTCGTCTCCGAGGATGGCAAGACCGGCGCTCTGCTCGAGCTCTCCTGCGAGACCGACTTCGTTGGCTCCAACGCCAAGTTCACCGGCTTTGCTTCCAAGGTCGCTGAGGTTGTCGCTACCACCGAGCCTGCTGACGTCGACGCTCTGCTCGAGAAGCCGATGGGCGAGGAGACCGTTTCCTCCGAGCTCACCGAGATGATTCACATCATGGGCGAGAACATGAAGATCTCCCGCTTCGCTGCTCGCAAGGCTGAGAACGGCGCGCTCGCTTCTTACATCCACATGGGTGGTAAGATCGGCGTCCTCGTCGAGTTCGCCTTCGAGAAGGCCGAGACCGCTCAGGCTGAGTCCTTCAAGACCTTCGCTCACGACGTTGCCCTTCAGGTTGCCGCCGTCGCCCCGATCTGTGCTACCCGCGATCAGGTTCCGGCCGAGACCGTCGAGCACGAGAAGCAGATCTACATGGCTCAGGCTGCCGAGTCCGGTAAGCCCGAGGCTATCCAGGAGAAGATGGCTGTCGGCCGTCTGGAGAAGTTCTACAAGCAGTCCGTGCTCACCGAGCAGGAGTTCATCAAGGACAGCTCCCTCACCATCAAGAAGTACGCTGAGCAGGTCTCCAAGGAGCTCGGCGACACCATTACCGTCGTTGCCTTTGACCGTCTGGTCCGTGGCGAGTAAATAAGCTCTTGTAGCTGGTAATGAGCAGGCTGTGGGTTTTACTCACAGCCTGCTTTTTCATGGCTCTTCTTAGAGCCTTTGATAGAATGTTGAGAGTTCAATCTAAAGGAGGATCGCTTTGTCCGACATCCGATATAAACGCGTGCTTCTTAAGCTTTCCGGCGAAGCGCTGATGGGCGACGGCCAATATGGCATCGACCCCAAGGTTACCGACCATCTTGCTAAGCAGGTCAAGGAGCTGCTCGCCGTTGGCCATGAGGTCGGCGTCGTTGTCGGCGGTGGCAATATTTTCCGCGGCATGGCAGGCGCTGCCGGTGGCATGGAGCGTGCTCAGGCCGACTACATGGGCATGCTGGCAACCGTTATGAACGCGCTCGCCCTGCAGGATGCCTTCGAGCATAACGATGTTCCCTGCCGCGTGATGAGCGCTATCCAGATGAACGAGATCTGCGAGCCCTATATTCGCCGTCGCGCCATCAACCACCTTTCCAAGGGCAACGTCGTTATTTTTGCCGCCGGTTCGGGCAATCCGTACTTTACGACCGACACCGCCGCGGCTCTTCGTGCGTGCGAGATCGGCGCCGAGATTCTGATTAAAGCCACCAAGGTTGACGGCATCTACGACAAGGATCCCGTCAAGTGCGCCGACGCCGTCCGTTTTGACAAGATTACCTATCACGAGGTTCTCGTCCGCGGTCTGCAGGTTATGGATTCCACGGCTACGGCACTGTGCCAGGACAACCGTATGCCGATTTTGGTCCTCAACATCGATGGTGAGGACACCGTCAAGCGCGCGCTTTCGGGTGAGCCCGTCGGCACGCTCGTCTATCAGGAGGATTAAGCATGGCAGAGAACATCACCGCCCATATGGACAAGTCGCTCGAGTCCCTCAAGCATAACTTCTCCAAGGTCCGTACCGGCCGCGCCAATGCCAACATTCTGTCCGACATCACCGTCGATTATTACGGTGTTCCCACGCCGGTCACGCAGGTTGCCGCCGTCAAGACCCCCGAGGCCCACATGCTGCTCATCGAGCCGTGGGACAAGGCACTCATCAATGCTATCGTCAAGGCCATCGGCGCTTCCGATCTGGGTATTACCCCCAACTCCGATGGCACCGTCGTTCGTCTTCCGTTCCCGGCTCCCACCGAGGAGCGCCGTCGCGAGCTCGTCAAGGAGTGCCGCGAGTACGCCGAGCAGGCCAAGGTGTCTATCCGTAACATCCGTCGCGACTTCAACAACAAGCTCGAGCGCGATGAGGAGCTCACCGAGGACGATGTCCGTCGCGAGCAGGCCAAGGTCCAGAAGCACACCGATGAGTATGTCGCCAAGGTCGAGGAGCTTCTGAAGGAAAAAGAAGCCGAGGTCATGGAGATCTAAGGTGCAATACGACGAGCATAAACTGGTCGAGTACTTTGCCGACGCCCCTGCGGGCGTCGGTTTTTCCGACCTTGACCTCAATAACATTCCGCACCATATCTCGTGCATCATGGACGGCAACGGTCGTTGGGCCACGTCGCGCGGTCTTGCGCGCACTGAGGGCCACAAGGCGGGTATCGTCTCGCTGCGCGAGATCATTACCTCCTGCGTGCGCCTGGGCGTCGACGTGCTTTCGGCCTATGCGTTTTCTACCGAAAACTGGAACCGCCCGCAGCATGAGGTCAACGTCTTGATGCACCTGTTTGCCAAGACGTTCATCGACGAGTTGCCGCTTCTGAAGCGCGAAAACGTGCGCGTTGTCTTTTTGGGTGATATTTCCGCGCTGCCCAAGAAGACCCGCGACGTTTTTGAACGCGGTCTTGCCGAGTGCGCCGATCACACCGGTATGACGCTGGCGCTTGCCGTCAACTACGGCGCGCGTGCCGAGATTACCCGCGCTGTCCGTCAGATCGCGCTCGACGTTGCCGCCGGTAAGATTGATCCTGCCGCAATTGATGACGACATGGTGGCTTCTCACCTTTATACCGCCGGTCTTCCCGATCCTGAGCTTGTGATTCGCACCTCTGGTGAGCTGCGCCTTTCGAACTATCTGCTGTGGCAGGTGGCTTATTCCGAGTTCTACGTCACCGATACCTATTGGCCCGACTTTGATCGTTGGGGCCTTGTCGACGCCATTTTGGCCTATCAGGGCCGTGACCGTAGGTTTGGTGGACTGAGCAAGACCGAGGAGGCTTAATCGTGTCCGATCGTCCCAAGGCATCTTCTCCCAAGACGCCTGCGCGCAAAGCTGCCACTGCGGGAGCGCCTGCAGCGAAGAGCGGCACCGGTTCGTGGCTGGCGGGCTTTATTACCCGTGCCGCTGCCGGTATCGTCTACGCCGTTGTCTTTATCTTGTGCTTGGTTTTGGGTATTGTGCCCACGGCCATCTTTGTTTCTGTCATGAGCGGTCTGTGCTGCTATGAGTTTTTCCGTATGACGAGGCTCGATGGCAAGATGGCTAACGAGCGCATGGGTATCGCTGCCGCCGTACTCTTTCCGCTGTCGGCGTTGGGCGATTCGATGCTGCTGAATGCCCTGCTTTTTGCCCTGATGCTCGCTGTGGGTATTTGGTATGTCTGGTCGCCGCGTACCCGCATCTCTGATGTGGCCGTGACGCTCATGGGTCCCATCTACACTGGCTTTATGCTGTCGGCTATCGTGCTGCTGCGCGATGCCGTGCCCGGTTTTGCCGGCGCCCTGCTTTCGGTGGGCGTTTGCGCGTCCCTTTGGGTCTCCGATTCGTTTGCCTACATCGTGGGCAGCCGTATCGGTAAGCACAAGATGGTTCCCAAGATCTCTCCCAAAAAGAGCTGGGAGGGGTTTGTCGGCGGCATCCTGGGCTCGGTTTTGATTTGGCTCATCCTGTGGGCGACGCACTTCTACAAGCTCAGCCTGCCCTATGCGCTGCTGTGCGGCGTGGTCGTGTCCGTCCTGGGCGTTATCGGCGACCTCATCGAGTCGCGTATCAAGCGCGGTGTGGGCGTCAAGGATTCCGGCAACCTTATCCCGGGCCATGGCGGCATGCTCGACCGTAGCGATTCGCTTATCTTCGGTTGCATCACCGCGCAGCTGATGCTGATGATCGGAGGCGTGCTGTAATGTCCTTCCAGACGACGTATGGCCCCGATGGACGCCTCCGTGTTGCCATCCTGGGTTGTACGGGCTCCATCGGCACCCAGGCGCTCGATGTGTGCCGCCAGCTTTCCGATCGCCTGCGGGTGACGGCGCTGTCCGTTAACTCCAGTACCTCCGAGCTTGTTGCCGCTGCCCGCGAGTTCTCGGTTCCGGCGGTTGCCGTGGCCGATGTCGCTCATGGCGATGACGCCGTGCTGCAGGAGTTGCCCGAGGGAACGAAGCTCGGTGTTGGCGCGCAGGCGGTTTGCGAGCTCGCGCGCCGCGACGATGTCGACTGCGTGCTCGTCGCTATTGTGGGCGCCGCCGGTCTCGAGGCGAGCCATGCGGCCTTGACCTCAAATAAGCGCCTTGCCCTTGCCAACAAGGAGTCCCTCGTCGTCGGTGGCGACTTGCTTATGCCGTTGGCGCAACCGGGCCAGCTTATTCCAGTCGACTCTGAGCACTCCGCCATCTACCAGTGCTATCTGGGGGAGAACCCGCGCGAGGCTCATTGTATTTGGCTCACCTGCTCGGGCGGTCCGTTCTTTGGCCGCACGCGCGACGAGCTAGATCGCGTGACGCGTGCCGATGCCCTCGCACATCCCACGTGGGCCATGGGTGCCAAGATCACCATCGACTCCGCCACCCTCATGAACAAGGGCCTAGAGCGCATTGAGGCCATGCATCTGTTTAACTGCGACCTCGATTTCATTAACGTGGTCGTGCAGCGTCAGTCCAAGATTCACTCTATGGTCGAGTTTGCCGACGGCTCCGTGATGGCGCATCTCGGTGCTTCCGACATGCGTATTCCCATCCAGTTCGCGTTCTCGTATCCCGAGCGTTGGGATACCCCGGCGCCTCGTATCGATTTCCGCGAGCTGGGGCAGCTCACGTTTGATGCTGCCGACATGGATACCTTCCGCTGTCTGGCACTGGCCGAACGTGCCGGCAAGACGGGTGGCACCATGCCGTGCGTGCTCAATGCCGCCAACGAGGTCGCCGTCGATGCCTTCCTGCACGATGGCTGTAGCTTTACCGATATCGATCGCATTGTGGAATCCTGCATGGATGCCCACGATATGCAGGCGGTCGATTCGTTTGAGCAGCTTCGCGACATCGATGCGTGGGCGCGTGAAAAGGCTGCGCAGGTGCTCGCCGCAACCCGTTCCTAACCCATAAGGATTGCTTTTTCGTTTTATGGATACTGTTCTGAGCGTTCTCTCATCGGTCTTTTGGGGCCTGCTGATGCTTTCCGTCCTCGTGTTTTTGCACGAGGGCGGCCACTTTTTGGCGGCGCGTGCCTGCGGCGTCCGTGTGACCGAGTTCTTTTTGGGCCTGCCGTGCCGCTTTGACATCCATTACACGTCGCGTCGCATTGGAACCAAGTTTGGCGTGACCCCGCTGCTGCTGGGTGGCTACGCTGCCATCTGCGGTATGGATCCGACCGATGTCTCCTGCGCCGATCGCGTGCTCGCGGCTATCTATCGTCATGGTCGCGTGACCGTGGCCGACCTTGCTGTCGAGCTCGAGCTATCCGAGGAGGTTGTGCTCGAGGCATGCGCCTTGCTCTTGGGTTGGGGCTCTATCGCGCCTTGGTATGAGGAAGGGGAGAAGCCCTCGCCGAGCTACTATTCCACCAAGTATCAGACGCTGCCGCGAGACGCGGCGGGTTACACCACCTTTGACGGCCGCCGTTTCGATCGAGAGCATGCGACTACCGAGGGCGATGTGTGGGAGCTGCCGTGCGGCGAGGCTGATTTCTTGGCGCAAGAGCGTTCGCATACCTATCTGGGCCAGGGTTTTCTCAAGCGCGCCTTTATGCTGCTCGCGGGCATTCTCGTCAATATCCTGACGGGCTTTTTGCTGCTTATGAGCATCTACTCTATTGCGGGTGTCACCGTGCCGATGGATACCAACGTGATCGGTCAGGTTGACGAGGGGTCTATTGCCGCCAAGGCGGGTATCGAGGGCGGCGACGCGATCCTTTCGGTTGACGGAGTATCGTGCTCTACCTGGATGGACGTTTACGATGCCATCGGCAAGGCTGCCGGAAAGGACGATATCGCCATCGAGTACGAGCGTGACGGCAAGCAGCATTCGACCGCGGTTGCGCTCAAAGAGGACGAGCGCCTAGGTGTGTATGCCTCTACGCAGGTGGTCCGTTTAGACCCCATCACGTCGGCTCGCCTTTCGTTCTCCTATGTCGTGCAGACAGCGGAGGGTGTGATGCGCCTGCTCCAGCCGCAGCATACGATGGAGATTCTCGATCAGTCTTCTTCAATCGTGGGCATTAGCGTTATGTCCTCACAGGCTGCTGCTGCCGGCCCTGCCACGTTCCTTTCGTTTGCCGCCCTCATTTCGTTCTCGCTTGGCTTTATGAACCTGCTGCCCATCCCACCACTCGATGGCGGCAAGCTGGTCATCGAGATCATTCAAAAGATTGCTGGCCGCGAGCTTCCGCTCAAGGTCCAGACGATTGTGAGCTATGTGGGCATCGCGCTCTTTGCGCTGCTGTTTGTCTATATGCTTCGTTCCGACGTCCTTCGATTTATCCTGTAGGGGAGTGTTTGGATTGTCTTTATCCCATCCTTTGCCTCGCGAGTTGACGCGCCCCGTGCATGTGGGCGGTGTGCAGATCGGTGGCGGCGCGCCGGTGGTGGTTCAGTCCATGACCTGCACCGATACCGCTGATGCCCAGGCAACGCTTGCGCAAGTGTGCGCGTTGGTGCAGGCTGGCTGCGATATCGTGCGCGTGAGCGTGCCCACCGAGGCCGCGCTTGAGGGTTTCCGCACCATCTGTGCTGAGTCTCCGGTGCCGATCGTCGCCGATATTCACTTTAACCACAAGCTGGCCATTGGCGCTGTGGAGGCCGGTGCTGCCAAGCTCCGCATCAATCCCGGCAACATTGGCGATTGGGCCAAGGTCGATGCCGTGATCGATGCCGCGGGCGCCGCTGGGTGCGCGATTCGTATCGGCGTCAATGCCGGTTCGCTTGAGCAGGATATCGCCGAGCGCGACGACCTTACGCAGCCCGAAAAGCTCGTGATGTCGAGCGAGCGCTTCGTCAAGCACTTTGAGGACCGCGGCTTTACGAACATTGTGCTTTCGGCCAAGGCCCATAGCGTGCAAACGACGCTCGATACCTATCGAGCCCTGTCGCGTGAGATTCCCCACGTTCCGCTTCACCTGGGCGTAACCGAGGCGGGTACCAAGCTCCAGGGCACCATTAAGAGCTCTGTGGGCCTGGGTATTCTGCTTTCCGAGGGCATTGGCGACACCGTGCGCGTCTCGCTTACGGCCGATCCGGTCGAGGAACCGCCGGTCGCCTGGGGTATCCTGCAGTCGCTCGGCCTTCGCCGCCGCGGCCCCGAGATCGTCTCGTGCCCCACGTGCGCTCGCTGCCAGGTCAACCTCATACCTATCGCCGAGGAGGTCACCGAGCGGCTTAAGAACTACTCCGCGCCGCTTTCTATCGCCGTGATGGGATGCGCGGTCAATGGCCCCGGCGAGGCCTCTGACGCCGACTTGGGCGTTGCCTGCGGACGAGGTCAGGGCCTGCTCTTTTCGCACGGCCAGATCATTGGTAAAGTAGCTGAGGACCAAATTGTCGACGCGCTTATGGCCGAGGTCGACAAGCTTATTGAGGAGAAATAAATGACCCGAGCAATGTATATGTCTAAGCTGTATGCTCCGACGCTCAAAGAGGATCCGGCCGACGCCGAGCTTGCGAGCCATCGCCTGCTGCTCCGTGCCGGTATGATCCGCAAGGAGGCTGCCGGTCTCTATTCCTATCTGCCGCTCGCGTGGCGCTCGATTCGCAAGATCGAGAACATCGTGCGTGACGAGATGGACGCTGCCGGCGCCCAGGAGCTCATGATGCCCATCATGGTCGATGCCGAGCTGTGGCGCGAGTCCGGCCGTATCGATGCCTACGGCAAGGAGCTCGTGCGCTTTGATGACCGCCACGGCCGCGAGTTCGTGCTCGGCCCCACGCACGAGGAGACCGTGACCGCCTTGGTGCGCAATGAACTGCGTTCCTACAAGCAGCTGCCGGTGAATCTCTATCACATCCAGGATAAGTTCCGCGACGAGTTCCGTCCCCGCTTTGGCCTGATGCGCGGTCGCGAGTTCATCATGAAGGACGCCTACAGCTTCTCCGCCACGCAGGAGAGCCTGCAGGAGGAGTACGACAAGATGAAGCAGGCGTACGCCAATATCTGCGAACGCTGCTACATCAAGGCTCTGCCCGTCGTTGCCGATTCCGGCGAGATCGGCGGTGACACCTCCGTCGAGTACATGGCGCTGGCAGAGGCCGGCGAGGCTTCGCTGGTCTACTGCGACGATTGCGGCTTTGCTGCCGATGACGAGGCTGCAAGCACCAAGGTCGTTGTGACCGAGGGTCCCGGCGACGGCACGCTCACCAAGGTCGAGACTCCGGGCATGGGCACCATCGAGGCCGTTGCCAAGTTCTTTGGGTTCCCCGAGAACGGCACGCGCAAGTCCCTGGCGTTGATCGACGCCGAGGGCAAGCCGGTTGTGGCCATCGTTCCGGGCGATCATGAGCTCAACGACTGCAAGGCCGAGCACGTCTTTGGCAAGGGCTATCGCATGATGACTGACGAGGAGCTCCAGACCTACGGTCTGCATAAGGGCTTTATCGGACCGGTTAACCTGCCCGAGGGCATTCGTCTGGTCTGCGACGAGAGCCTGCGCGAGTCCAAACAGTGGGCCTGTGGTGCCAACGAGGTCGATTATCACTTTACCGGCGCCTGCCCCGAGCGCGACTTTACCGTCGATGAGTGGGCCGACCTGGTAACCGTCGTTGCCGGCGATCCCTGCCCGCACTGTGGCAAGCCGCTTTCCGCTGCCCGCGGTATCGAGGTCTCCCAGGTCTTCCAGCTGGGCACCAAGTATTCCGAGGCCATGGGTGCCACCTTTATGGACGAGGACGGCAAGGAGAAGCCGCTTATCATGGGCTGCTACGGCGTTGGTGTGTCCCGCTCGCTCGCTGCCATCGTGGAGCAGCACAACGACGAGCACGGTATTGTTTGGCCGGTCTCCGTTGCCCCGTACGAGATCGCGGTGATTCCGCTCGATCCCAAGAAGGAGGAGTGCGCTACCGTTTGCGATCAAATCGTCAAGGCTCTGTGCGCCGAGGGTATCGAGGTTGTCGTCGATGACCGTGACGAGCGTCCCGGCTTTAAGTTTGCCGACAACGACCTTATGGGCTTCCCGTATCAGGTGATTCTTGGTAAGCGCGGCCTCAAGAACGGTACCGTTGAGCTCAAGGACCGTGCTACGGGCGAGCGCGAGGATGTGGCGATCGATGAGGTTGTCGCCAAGGTTGCCGAGCTTGTGAAGGCAGCACGCCGTTAATCGAGCCCGCTGCGTTGAGTGCGCTTACGAAGCGGCCCTGCGTCTCTCGAGGGGGAGGTGCAGGGCCGCTTTTGCGTCTAAGAATCTTTTATAGCTTAAAGGAAAACCCCACAGCCCATTCGAACTGCGGGGTTTTCCTTTGTGCCTCCGATGCGAAATGAATCGCTCAGATATTACTGATAATCGACGACGTCGATCCAGTTCTTCAGGAACTCATCGTTCACGTTGCGCTTACGAGCGAGCTCGGAAGCGGCGACGATGCTCGTCCAATGACCCACGACCTGCATGGGCATGTCGGCACGGTCGCAGTAGAGCTCCAGGTAGGCCTCGGCCTGGTCCTTGCTGTTGAGGGCAAAGAGCAGGTAGGTGGTGGCAACGTCGGCAGCAGGGGAGCCCTGGGTGGCGTGTGCCCAGTCGCACACATAGAGCTGGCCGTCGTCGCCGACGATGACGTTGGAGGGGTTGAAGTCGCCGTGGCAGACCTTGAACTCCTTGGTCATGCCGTCCAGACGCTCCTGAAGGTTGTAGCGCGTGGTGGCATTGAGCTGATCGAGGCTGTCGATCATGCGGGCGAACTTGTCGCGCTGACGGTTGAGCAGCGGGGAGGTGTAGCCGTGGATCTCGATCTGGAGGTCAACGAACATCTCGAGGTACTCACCAAAGCGCTGGGGCTCGGCAGTCATCTTCTCGGCAAGGGTGGTGCCCGGAACCTTCTCGGTCACGAGCGCCCAGCCGTTGGCGTTCTCGAGCTGTGAAACCTCGAGAGCCTTGGGGCTGCGGATGCCGCACTCATTGATGCGGGCAAGATTCAAAGCCTCGTTGAACACGTCGGAGACGGGCTTGGTCTCGTTAAAGACCTTGACGATCTTGTCGCCCAGGTCGTAAACGACCTTGTTGCCGCGACGGACGAGCTCGGTCTTGGAATCGGGGAGCAGCATGATTGCATCCTTTCAACGATGCGATAGAAGCAACGGCGGGGGCGTGCGTACACCCGTGCACCCCCGCCGCAAATAACCGTGCTAAAACTAGCAGACGGCGTAGTCCTGGGGCTCGCGGCCGTAGTAGGCGTCCAGGTAGAGCTCCTTGATCTCGCTCATGAGCGGGTAGCGCGGGTTAGCGCCGGTGCACTGGTCGTTGAATGCCTGCTCGGTCATCTCGTCGAGGGTGTCGAGGAAGTACTGCTCGTCAACACCGTAGTCGGCGATGGTCTTCTTGACGCCGATGAAGTCCTTGAGCTCCTCGAGCTTCGTGATGAAGTTCTCGAAGACCTCCTTGTCGTCCTTGCCCTCGATGCCGCAGTACTTGGCCATCTCGGCGTAGTTGTGCAGCGCGTTGGGGTAAGGATACTGGGAGAACGTGCCCATCTTGACGGGGGCCTCGGCGGCGTTGTAGCGCATAACGCGGGTCAGGATGACGGCGTTTGCGAGGCCGTGGGGCAGGTGATGGAAAGCGCCGAGCTTGTGGGCCATGGAGTGGTTGAGGCCCAAGAAGGCGTTGGCGAAGGCCATACCGGCCATGCAGGAGGCGTTGTGCATCTCCTCGCGGGCATGCGGGTCCTTGGCGCCGTTCGTGAAGCTGGAGGGCAGGTTCTCGAAGACGAGCTTGGCAGCGCGCTCGGAGAGGCCCTTGGTGTAGTCGGAAGCCATGATGGAGACGTAGGACTCGATGGCGTGGGTCATGACGTCGATGCCGGAGGCAGCGGTCAGGCCGCGCGGGGCGGTCATGCAGTTGTCGGCGTCGACGATAGCCATGTTGGGGAGCAGCGCGTAGTCGGCGAGCGGCCACTTGATGCCGGTCTCCTTGTCGGTGATGATGGCGAACGGCGTGCACTCGGAGCCGGTACCCGAAGAGGTCGGGACGGCGACGAAGTAGGCCTTCTTGCCCATCTCGGGGAAGGTGAAGATACGCTTGCGGATGTCCATGAAGTCCATGGCCATGTCCTCAAACTTGCACTCGGGGTGCTCGTACATCATCCACATGATCTTGCCGGCGTCCATAGCGGAGCCACCGCCGACGGCGATGATGACGTCCGGCTCAAAGAGAGCCATCTGCTTGGCGCCGCGACGTGCGCACTGCAGCGACGGATCGGGCTCGACGTCGTAGAAGCAGTCGTGGGCGATGCCCATCTCGTCGAGCTTGGCCTCGATGGCGCGGGTGTTGCCATTCTTGAAGAGGAACTGGTCGGTGACGATGAAGGCGCGCTTCTTGCCCATGACGTTGCCCAGCTCGTCGAGGGCGACGGGCGTGGAACCCTTCTTAAAGTAGACCTTCTCGGGAGCGCGGAACCACAGCATGTTCTCACGGCGCTCGGCCACAGTCTTAACGTTGATCAAGTGCTTCACCCCAACGTTCTCGGAGACGGAGTTGCCGCCCCAGGAGCCGCAGCCCAGGGTCAGAGACGGCTTCATGCCAAAGTTGTACAGGTCACCGATGCCGCCGTGCGAAGACGGGGTGTTGATGACGATACGGCAGGCCTTCATGACGTGCTCGAACAGGCTGATCTTCTCGGCCTGGGCGGGGTGCACGTACAGAGAGGCGGTGTGGCCCGGGCCACCGGCGAGCACCAGGTGCTCGGCCTTGTCGACGGCCTCCTGGAAGTCCTTGGCGTGGTACATGGCCAGGACCGGGGAGAGCTTCTCGTGGGAGAACTCCTCCTTGGCGGGGTCGGTAGAGGTGACCTCGGCGATCAGGATCTTGGTCTTGGCGGGAACCTCGATGCCGGCGAGCTCGGCGATCTTGGCGGCAGCCATGCCGGGGATGCGGTGATCGAGGGCGCCGTTCTTGAACATGGCAGCACGCAGGGCCTCCATCTCGGCACCCTGCTTGACGAAGTAGCAACCGCGCTTCTGGAACTCGGCCTTGACCTGGTCATAGATGGTGTCGATGACGGTCACGGACTGCTCGGAAGCGCAGATCATGCCGTTGTCGAAGGTCTTGGAGTGGATGATGGAGTTGACGGCGAGCAGCACGTCGGCGGTGTCGTCGATGACGACCGGGGTGTTACCGGCGCCAACGCCCAGGGCAGGCTTGCCCGAGGAGTAAGCGGCCTTGACCATGCCCGGGCCACCGGTGGCGAGGATGATGTCGACGTCGCGCATGACCATGTTGGTCAGCTCGATGGAGGGGACATCAACCCAGCCGATGATGCCCTCGGGGGCACCGGCCTTGACGGCGGCGTCAAGCACGAGCTTGGCAGCGGCGATGGTGCACTTGGCGGCAGCCGGGTGCGGGGAGATGATGATGGCGTTGCGGGTCTTCAGGCTGATCAGCGTCTTGAAGATCGCGGTAGAAGTGGGGTTGGTCGTCGGGATGACGGCGCCCACGATGCCGATGGGCTCGGCGATCTTGGTGATGCCGTAAGCCTCGTCGCGCTCCAGGACACCACAGGTCTTGGTGTTCTTGTAAGCGTTGTAGATGTACTCTGCGGCGTAGTGGTTCTTGATGACCTTGTCCTCAAGAACGCCGCGGCCGGTCTCCTCGATGGCCATCTTCGCCAACGGGATACGAGCCTTGTTGGCAGCCATGGCGGCCTCATAGAAGATCTTGTCGACCTGCTCCTGCGTGTACGTAGCAAAAAGCGCCTGGGCCTCTCGCATCTGAGCGAGCTTAGCCTCAAGCGCCTCTACGTTGTCCACAATTGCGGGAGTAGTGTTTTCCGGTGACTTTTTCACCATTTGTGTCTCCTTGCGATCGGAGATTTACCCTACGTCTTGCATAATAGCAAGAAATTAATCGGCGAACGGTCAGATTCCTGTAAAAGGCACACTAAAACGCTTCAATAAACTGAAGCGTTTTAACTAAAATTATCAGCCTGCTGCATCACCCCACTTATTGGGGACGGACTTACATGAGTATTTCAATCGGAAAACGGGAAGAACGGGGCATCTTTTTGACAATTGCTATTCGCGGGTCGCGGTTGAGTCAGACACGCAGGCGGTGCAGCTGCTCGACTATATTCGTCTCAATCCCGTGAAAGGTGCGCTCGACTCGCTCGAGGCGTACCGCTGATCAAGCTACAAGGCATATCAGCTGGGCTATGATCCCTTTGACATCTGCAAACACTCATGTAAGTCTGTCCCCAATGAGTGCAAAAAAGGCGCCCTCCGTGGGGGAGGACGCCTTTGGTAAGTTCTATGTGAACGCGAGGTCTTTGACCCGGAGAGTCCGAGGTACTTGTTGGTAAGACCTTATTTAGGAGCGCGCAACCTTGCCGGACTTGAGGCAGGTGGAGCAAACGTTCATCTTGCGACGGTGACCATCGACGACGACGTAGACGCGCTGGATGTTGGGGCGGAACTTACGGTTGGTGACGCGGTGAGAGTGGCTGATGGAGCGACCGGCAACGGGGTGCTTACCGCAAACTTCGCAAACTTTGGACATAACTGACCCTCCTTGGGCGACAAACGAACATGTCGCGTTAACAAACAAGCCTGAACTATAGCACAGAAGCAGCTCCCTGTGCGTAATCTACACAGAGATATTCCTCTTTTGGCGATAGTGCCCACGCCACGGCCCTGGACGTAGATCCGATTTGCGTGCAGCAGAGGGGATTATGCCAGCTCGTGCGTGCGTTTTCAAGCTCGTCCCACAAATATATATAGGTTTATGGAGCATTGGGCTCCGTTTACGGATTGCTCTGTATTTATGCTCGCAATTAAGCTCGAGGTTGGCTACACTATCCCTTGACCATTAAAGGGGTACGAGATACCCACATGGAATTACATAGCTGCCAAAGAGCAGCCTTTCCTGTGGGTGTCTGGTCCGCTTTGAGCGGTCGGGCATCTATTTTTTTGACTGTGTCAGCAGTCAAGACATGTGAGGAAGGAGATCGATGGGCACGACTTCCCCCAAGGCGGTCATCATGGACGAGACCGCCGTCAATCGAGCGATGACCCGCATCGCGCACGAGATTCTCGAGCGCAACGAGGGCTGTGAAGACCTCGCTCTGGTCGGCATCGTCACGCGCGGCGACCTTCTGGCAAAGAAGCTCGCCGAGGAGATCAAGGAGATCGAGGGCGTCGACGTTCCGCTCGGCAGCCTCGATATCAGCTTCTACCGCGATGACTACGCTACCAATTTCGCTCCCGCGATCCACGCCACCAACATTCCCTTTAGCGTTGACGGCAAGCGCGTCGTGCTGGTGGACGACATCCTGTATACGGGCCGTACCATTCGCGCCGCTCTCGACGCCGTCATGGATCTGGGCCGTCCGAGCCGTATTGAGCTGGCAGTCCTCGTTGACCGCGGCCACCGTGAGCTCCCCATCTCGCCGGACTTTGTCGGCAAGAACGTTCCCTCGTCGCATGAGGAGAACGTGCACTTATATATAAAGGAAGTCGACGGCCACACTGCCGTCGAGATTAACGACGTCGCGCCGGGTTCCCACGTGGGCTCCGCGCCGCTGGGAGGTGAGTAGTACCGTGGCGTTCAACCATAAGCACCTGATCGACATTACCGAGTACTCCGAAGAGGACATCAAGCTCATCCTCGAGACCGCCAAGGCGTTCTCCGAGGTCAACGAGCGTGCGATCAAAAAGGTCCCCACGCTCAAGGGCAAGACCATCGTCAACATGTTCAACGAGCCCTCGACGCGCACCCGCAGCTCCTTCGAGCTCGCCGAGAAGCGTCTTTCGGCCGACAGCCTTAACTTTGGCGGCTCTTCGACCTCCACGGTCAAGGGCGAGAGCCTCGTCGATACCGTCGAGACCCTTAACGCCTACAAGATCGACTGCATCGTCGTGCGCGACAAGCACGCCGGCGCGCCCTACATCGTCACGCAGAACTCGCCCGCGAGCGTCATCTGCGCTGGCGACGGCAAGCACAACCACCCCACGCAGGCCCTGCTCGACCTGTATACCATCTGGGAGCACAAGGGTGACTTCCACGGTTTGAAGGTCGCCGTCGTCGGCGATATCGCGCACTCCCGCGTCTGCGGCTCGCTGATCCCCGCCCTTAAGATCATGGGCTGCGAGACCTACGCCGTCGCCCCCGGCACGCTGCTGCCGCCGGCGCCCGAGGTCCTGGGCTGCGACCACGTGACGAGCGACCTCGATTCCGTCCTGCCCGAGCTGGACGTCGTCTACATGCTGCGCGTGCAGCAGGAGCGCCTCGAAGGTGCCCCGTTCCCGACCATTCGCGAGTACCACAAGCTCTTCGGCTTGACCAAGGACCGCGAGAAGCTCATGAAGCCCGATGCGATCATCTGCCACCCGGGCCCCATCAACCGCGGCGTCGAGTTCGACTCCTATATGGCCGACCACCCGCAACGCTCCGTCATCCTGGAGCAGGTCTACGCCGGTATCTGCGTGCGTATGGCTATCCTGTATCTGCTGCTTGGAGGTGCCGATAATGGCCTTGCTTCTTAAGAATGCCCACGTCGTCGACCCGTCCGTCGAGCTTGACGGTGTCGTTGACGTCCTGATTGACGGCGACAAGATCGCCGAGGTCGGCGAGAATCTCGCCGTCGAGGGAGCCGAGGTCCGCGACCTTTCCGGCAAGTACCTCGTCCCTGGCCTGGTGGATATGCACGTTCACCTTCGCGAGCCCGGCTATGAGGTCAAAGAGGACATCGAGAGCGGTACCCGCGCAGCTGCCAAGGGCGGCTTCACCGGCGTGTGCGCCATGCCCAACACCGATCCCGTCACCGATAACGGCACCGTCGTGGAGTTCGTCAAGTCCCGCGCTGCCGAGGTCGGTCACTGCCGCGTCTATCCGTCGGGCGCCATGACCCGCGGTCTTAAGGGCGAGGCCATGTCCGAGATGGGCGATATGGTCGCCCACGGCGCCGTCGCCTTCACCGACGACGGTCGCGGCGTGCAGGGTGCGGGCATGCTCCGTCGCTGCATGGACTACGGCAAGATGTTCGGCAAGGTCTTTATGAGCCACTGCCAGGACGAGGACCTGGTCGGCCACGGCCAGATCAACGAGGGCAAGGTCTCGACCCGTCTGGCTCTCGAGGGCTGGCCGGCTGCCGGCGAGGAGCTCCAGATCGCCCGCGACATCGAGATCGCCAAGCTGACCGGTGCCAAGCTGCACATCCAGCACATCTCCACCGCCCATGGCCTGGAGATCGTGCGTGCCGGTAAGGCCGCCGGCGTTCAGGTTACCTGCGAGGCCACCCCGCACCACATGTTCCTGACCGAGAACGACCTGGACGAGACCTACAACACCTCGCTCAAGGTCAATCCGCCGCTGCGCACCGAGGAGGATGCCGAGGCCATCCGTCAGGGCGTCATCGACGGCACCGTCGACGTTATCGTCACCGATCACGCTCCCCACACCCCGTGGGAGAAGGCCCGCGAGTTCGAGCTTGCGCCCTTTGGCATGATCGGCCTCGAGACCTCGCTGTCGCTCGTGCTCACCGAGCTGGTCAACACGGGCAAGATGAGCATTGGCCGCATGGTCGAGCTCATGGCCATCAAGCCGCGTGAGATCCTGGGCCTCGACCAGGTTCAGGTCAAGGCGGGCTCCGTTGCCGACCTGACCGTGTTCGACCCCGCCGCAACCTGGACGGTTGGCGAGGATGGTTACGAGTCGCGCGCCGAGAACTCCGGTTTCGCTGGCCGCACGCTTACCGGTCGTGCCACCGATGTGTTTGTCGGCGGTAAGCAGACGCTCGCCGACGGCTGCATCTGCTAGCATAGCCTTATCGCTTTTGTGCGCGGTGCCCTTGCGGTGCCGCGCTTTCTGTTCGTTTTGACCATGCAACCGCATGGGGGATTGGAGCGTCTATGCCCACACCTTCCACTGCACGCATGCACGACTTCGAGGTCGTATCGAACCAGGAGATCGCCGACGGCATCTTCTCGCTCGTCATCTCGGCCCCCAAGCTTGCAAGTGCGCTCAAGCCCGGTCAGTTTGTGAACATCGCCGTGCCCGGCGATGCGTCCTCGCTGCTTCGCGTGCCCCTGAGCTTCTATCGCGCCGACGCCCAGGCCGGTACCGTCGAGCTGTGGTACGCCGTCGTGGGCGACGACACCCGTCGTCTGTCGCAGATGGCCCCCGGTTCCACCTCTAACCTGCTGGGCCCCGGCGGCCGCGGCTGGCTTGTGCCCGAGGGCACCAGGATGGCGCTGCTCGTTGCGGGCGGCATCGGTGTTCCGCCCGTGCTGTGCCTTGCCGGCAAACTTGCCGAGCAGGGTGTGGCCGTCGACGTGTGCCTGGGCTTTGGCACCGCGTCCAAGGCCGTGGGCATCGATGAGTTCCGCGCCCTGTGCGACACGGTCAACGTTTGCACCGACGACGGTTCGCTTGGCACGCACGGTTTCTGCACCGATCCTGCCGCCGAGCTGCTTGGCGAGGGCGGCTACGACTACGTCGCCAGCTGCGGCCCCGCCGTCATGATGAAGAAGGTCGCCGCCGCTGCCGCCGAGGCCGGTGCGTACTGCGAGGTGTCGCTCGAGCGCATGATGAGCTGTGGCTTTGGCGCCTGCAACACCTGCAATGTCGAGACGGTCGACGGTATGAAGGGCGCCTGCATGTGCGGCCCCGTGTTCGATGCTTCCAAGGTGGTGGTCTTCTAGTGGGTACCGTGAACATGGCCGTCGATTTCGGCGGCGTCAAGATGCAAAACCCCATCAACACCGCAGCCGGTACCTTTGGCTACGGATGGCAGTTCCAGAACTTCTTTGATGTCTCCCAGCTGGGCGCCATCACCACCAAGGGTTGTGCTGCCGAGCCCTGGCCCGGCAACCCCGCGCCTCGCATGGCCGAGATCCCGGGCGGCATGATCAACTCCGTGGGCCTTCAGAACCCCGGTGTGGCCGCCTTTGCCCGTGAGTCCGGTCCGTGGCTCGAGCAGCTCTCCAATGACGGTTGCCAGGTCATCTGCCAGGTCGCCGGTCACTCCGTCGAGGAGTTTGTCCGCGCGCTCGAGATGTATGTCGAGCTGTGCCCCTGGGCTGCCGGCTACGAGATCAACGTCAGCTGCCCCAATATTGCCGCCGGCGGTGCCGCCATGGGCTCCTCGCCCGAGGGCGCCTCTGCCGTTATGGCTGCCTGCCGCAAGGTGACCGATAAGCCGCTGTTCGTCAAGATGGCTCCGGTTAACGTTGCCGAGATTGCCAAGGCTCTCGAGGCCGCCGGCGCCGATGGCCTTTCGGTCATCAACTCCATCCAGGGCATGGCCATCGACGTTCATACCCGCAAGTCCCGCGTGGCTAAGCCCAAGGGCGGCCTTTCGGGCCCGCTGTGCCACCACATCGCCGTGCGCATGGTCTGGGAGGTCGCTCAGGCCGTCGATATCCCCATCAACGGTGTCGGCGGCGTCATGACGGGCGAAGATGCGGCCGAGTTTATCTTGGCTGGCGCCACTTGCGTGTCGGTCGGCATGGCCAACTTTGTCGATCCGTGCGCTTCGCTCAAGATCGCGCACGAGCTCGAGGCCTGGGCGGAGTCCCAGGGCGTGAAGGACATCAACGAACTGGTAGGTGCTTTCGAATGCTAGAGACCGATGCCCGCGACCGCGTTATCGTCGCCCTCGACTGCGACCGTGAGCGTGCACTCGAGCTCGCCCACGAGCTTTCTGGTCATGCCGCTTGGCTCAAGGTCGGCATGACGCTCTATTACGCTGAGGGCCCCGAGATCGTCAAGACGTTCAAGGACTTGGGCTTTAAGGTCTTCCTCGACCTCAAGTTCCATGACATTCCGCATCAGGTGCGCGGCGCCGCCCGTTCCGCCTCGCTTGCCGGTGCCGACCTGCTTTCGGTCCACGGTCTGGGCTCGGGCGCTATGCTCGCTGCCTGCCGCGAGGGTGCCGAGGAGGCGCGCGAGGACCGCGCCAAGCTTGTCGCCATTACCGTGCTCACGAGCATGGACCAGGATGCGCTGGCCGAGATCGGCGTCGATTCGCCCGTGGCCGAGGAGGCAGCCCGCCTGGCGAAGCTTGCCCAGGCCAACGGCATCGACGGTATCGTGTGCTCGCCGATGGAGGCCCATGACATGCGCGAGCTGCTCGGCCCCGACGCGCTGATCGTGACTCCGGGCGTGCGTCCGGTGGGTGCCGCCCTGGGTGATCAATCCCGCGTGGCGACGCCTTCTCAGGCTATCGAGCGCGGCGCGAGCCACATCGTGGTGGGTCGACCCATTACCGGTGCCGACGACCCTGTTGCCGCATTTGACGCCATCGTTGCCGAGCTGGTCGAAAACGTCGCCTAAAAGATTCCCTCAAGTCACCACTTTTGGGTCTCATTAGCACAAATTAGCCCCTGTGCCTGCGAAAACTTTCCCATCCTTTGTGTGGAATCGCAGGTCAGGGGCTTAACTTTGACCTCCGTATATTGCACTTTTCGCAGGTATCGTCTAATCTATGGTGCCGTCGATTGGGCATTTAGTGCGTTTTACGTGCTAGAATGCCAATTATTGCATCAGATATAACCCAACTATTTGGAGGTTCGAATGGCACTCCCTCAGCTTACCGACGAGCAGCGCAAGCAGGCTCTTGAGAAGGCTGCTGCCGCACGTCACGCCCGCGCTGAGCTTCGCGAGCAGATCAAGAAGGGCGAGAAGTCCCTCGAGTCCGTGCTCAACTCCGATGACCCCATCGCTTCCCGCATGAAGGTTTCCACCCTCATCGAGTCCCTGCCCGGTTATGGCAAGGCCAAGGCCGCCAAGATCATGGAGGAGCTCGGCATCTCCGCTACCCGTCGCGTCCAGGGCCTCGGTGTCCGTCAGCGCGAGCAGCTCCTCGAGCAGCTGACCAAATAAGTGAGCGCTCAGGATTCAAAGCTCTTTGTGATTTCTGGACCGTCAGGTGCAGGCAAGGGCACGCTCGTCACTCGTGTGCGCGAGCGTCGCTCTAACCTGGGCCTGACGGTTTCGGCTACCACGCGAGCCCCACGCAAAGGCGAGGTCGACGGCGTCAATTACTTTTTTCTGACGCGCGAGGAGTTCGACCGCCGCGTGGCAAACGGCGAGTTTGTTGAGTGGGCCGAGGTCCACGGTAACTGCTACGGCACCTTGGTGAGCGAGGTCACATCCAAGCTTGCCTCTGGTTCGTCTCTAATCTTGGAGATCGATGTCCAGGGTGCCTTGCAGGTCAAGGAGCGTTTCCCCGAGGCCGTGCTGATTTTTATTAAGCCGCCTTCGCTCGAGGTGCTCCGCGAGCGTCTGGTCGGTCGCGGTACCGAGACGCCCGAGACGATCGAGCTGCGTATGGCAAACGCCGCCCATGAGCTTGCCCTTGCCGACCGCTACGACGACGTCGTGGTGAATGACGATCTCGACCGCGCGACCGATGAGCTCGTTCGCGTTCTCGATATGCATGAAAGGATCTGAGGTCCGTGTCCGTTGTAAAGCCTTGCATTGACGATCTTCTGGAGAAGACCGATCACAACCGCTTTCTGCTCGCCTCGCTTGCCTCCAAGCGTGCCTGCGACATTAACAGCATGCTGCGTGGCCAGCACAACCGCGTGCTCGCCGTTCAGGATGTCGACGACATCACCATTGCACTCTCCGGTGCCGATACCATCTCGATGGCTATGGACGAGATCGTCGACGGCGATATCTCCTACGACGAGGCCCGTTATGAGAAGGCGCTCGGCCACAAGGTTGCTGAAGCCTAAATGGCAGCCCGCGTCTGCCTGGTCCACTATCACGAGGTTGGACTGAAGGGCAAGAACCGCGCACATTTTGAGCATATCCTCATGGATAACATCAAGGCGGCCTTGGCCGCCTTTTCCGTGAACGCCGTGTCTCGAATTTCCGGTTATATCCTCGTGACCTTTAACGAGCATCAGGCCGACGAGGCGGCGCGCGTCATTCGCACCGTCCCCGGCGTTGCCCGCGTGTCCCTGGCGTACCACACCAACCGCGACCCGCAGGAGTACTGCGCCGCCGCCGTGAAGGCGCTGCGCGAATTTGGTCCCTTCGAGTCGTTTAAGGTGCATGCCAAGCGCTCTAACACCGACTATGAGCTCACCTCGATTGATATCAATCGACAGGTTGGCGAGGTACTGTGCGAGGCGTTTCCCGATAAAAAGGTCCAGATGCACGATCCCGACGCGATGGTGCACGTGCTGGTGGTCCAGGGTAGCGTCTATGTGTATGCGCGCTCTGAGCGCGGCGTGGGTGGCCTTCCGGTGGGGTCTGCCGGTAAGGTCGTGACGCTGCTTTCCTCGGGTATCGATTCTCCGGTTGCGACCTGGATGCTCGCGCGTCGCGGCGCGGTGTGCGTGCCGGTACATTTCTCCGGTCGACCGCAGACGCCCGATACGAGCGAGTATTTGGTGCAGGACATCATCCGTGCGCTTGAGCCGGGCGTTCAGATCGGTCGCCTGTACGTTGTCCCGTTTGGCGACTGCCAGCGCGAGATCTCGGTGACCTGCCCCAGCAACCTGCGCGTGATCATGTACCGTCGCATTATGTATTCGGTTGCCGAGCGCATTGCGCATATCGAGGGCGCCAAGGCTATCGTGACCGGTGAATCACTCGGTCAGGTTGCTTCCCAGACGCTTGAGAACATCATGGCCGTCAACGAGGCCGTGAAGATCCCCGTGTTCCGTCCGCTCATCGGTTCGGACAAGCAGGAGATTATCGCGCGCGCCGAGGAGATTGGTACGTTCGATATCTCGACTGAGGCCGCTCCCGACTGCTGCACGCTGTTTATGCCGCGTCGTCCCGAGACGCACGCTAAACTCGATGCCGTGCATGAGGCCTGGGAGTTGTTCGATCACGAGGAGATGATCGAGCGCCTACTCAAGCAGACCGAGTACATCGACTTCGAAAGCAACACGTATAAGGCCCCTAAGACCTTAAAACGCAAACATTCGGAGCTTGCTCCGCGTGAGATTTACCAAGATCACGAGTAAATTTGTGCATAGACCGACGATGCTCTTGCATCGTCGGTCTTTTGCTATCTGGGCATTTTGCGGCTAAGTGTTCATTTGCTGACGTGTGTCTGAATAAATGGACAGATTTGTGCAAGGTTTTGGTCAGCTTTTGGTTTGACTGCGAAAACCGGTTTTGAAGCATGGCTGTTGCAGGGCTCTTTTCCTGACACGATGTTGTTGGGAGGTTTTGCTATGGCGCAGCGCGAACAACACGAACGGGTCAAAAAGATGGACCGCTGGGCGGGCAAGCTGCTCGGTCATAAGGCTGTGGTGGTGGCGATGCTGGGCGTCATTGCGATGGCGAGCGGCTTGGCGATGGCGAACCTTGGCGGCGGTGCCGGCGGTGTGTCGTTTGAGCGCACTGATGGTACGGGCTCGTTAGTGGAGCCGGGATCCGGCGATGCTTCGAGCGGAAAGACATCCGAAGGCTCTTCGACTAAGGCTTCTGCCGCGGCAGAGGTTTATGTCGATGTCGATGGCGCTGTTGTGTCGCCCGGTGTATACAGGCTCAAAGACGGCGCGCGGGTGGCTCAGGCGATTGATGCCGCCGGCGGGCTGGCGCCTGAGGCAGACGTTACGGGGCTCAATCGGGCATCTAAGGTCGTCGATGGACAGAAGATTCACGTTCCAACGGTAGGGGAGCAGCAGACGTCCATTGCGGAAGCCGGTGTTGATGGTGGGGCTTTCGCATCATCGGGTGTGAGTGGCGCAACAGGCCTAGTAAATATCAATACGGCAAGCGCGGCAGAACTGCAGACGCTCTCGGGCATCGGTCCCTCCATGGCACAGTCGATTATCGATGAGCGGACAAAGAACGGTGCTTTTGCCTCGGTTGACGATCTGATGCGTGTATCGGGAATCGGCGAGAAGAAGCTTGCCAAAATCAAAGATTGCATCTGCGTATGAGTGCGACCGAGCGCGAGCATGTGATGCCTCCGCGGCCCCTGATGCCGTGGACGATGGCCCTGTGTGCCGGCATGTGCATGAGCTGCGCCTCGGTGCTCAACGTGGCCGCTGATGCGCTGCTGAGGGAGCAGGCGCCGGCGGTCGGGCCGCTATGGGCCATTCCCGTTGCGACGACGGTATTCGTTGTGCTGGCTCAATCTTGTGCGCGGCTTGCCCCTTTGAAGCGGTGGTTGTATGCCGCGTCCGTCGGTCTCGTGGCGGGAGCGGTCGTCTCGGCGTGGTGGGCTGTGGGTGCGCTCAGCGCCTCGAAGGCGCTCGACGGTCGAGCGGCAAGCGGCCTCGAGTTTATCGTGCAGGGCGATCCATCCATAAACGACAACGTGTATTCCTATACCTGCGAGGCACGCGCGGACGGTAAGAACTTGGCAACGGTTCGCCTATCGTGCGACCGCGAGCTCAAGGTCGGGGCGTACGTGCGTGTTATCGGTCGCGTTTCACGTTTTGAGAACGATGCGTATGGACGATCGCGCGTGCTCCGAGGCGAGGTGCGCAAGGTTAAAGTCGTTCGGATTGTGTCGGCCGATGAGGGCTCTCCGGGACCGCTGCTTCGGCTGCGAAATGGGCTGCTTGCGTCCATCGCGCCTGCGACCGACCCGGCGCGTGCACTCATAGCCGGTGTCGTCTGCGGTCGTTCGGCCGAACTGCGCGCCCAGCCGGCGGGCGACTGGTTTTCGGTGACGGGAACGGCGCATCTTATAGCTGTCTCCGGCAGCCATTTGGCTATCGTGGGATTTGTAATCGAGGGTGTATTGCAAAAGACTCGCTGCTCACGTGGTGTTCAGCGGGCGATAATGGCGATGGCGCTTGTGGGCTACACTGCCTTTACGGGCGCGTCTCCCTCGGCCGTGCGCGCGTGCTGCATGGTGTTCGCGACGCTTGTCGTAAACGGCGCGGGGCGTCGCCGGCACGGCGCATCGGCACTCTTCGTAACCATGTCCATCTTTGTGCTACTGCGGCCGACGGTGCTGTTCGAGATGGGCTTTCAGCTCTCGTGTGCCAGCGTCTTAGCCATTCTGTGCTTTTGCCCCTATGCGACCTACGCTTTGGGTGAGCTGGGTGTGCTATCGGGCGTTGCCAACATACTTTCCGTCACACTGTGCTCGCAACTGGCAACACTTCCCATTACCATTCCTGCCTTCGGTACGTTCTCGCTCATTGCTCCGCTGGCAAATGCAGTCATCGGTCCGGTGGTGAGCGTACTGCTCGCTGTGTCGATCGTGCTGGTTCCCTTTTCGCTCGTGGAACCGTTGCGGATTTGGGCGCTCGTTGTGCCCATGGTTGCCTCCCGTTGCGCACTGTTCTTCGAGCAGCTGTTTGCCGCCGTGCCTGGTGCATCTGTGAGTGTGCCGCCCGATAGCATGTGGATTTACCTAGTGCCGTGTTTGCTGGCGGTTCTGTTGGTCTGGTGGCCGCGTCCCCGTGCACGTCCTATGGCGGTGGGGCTTTCATGCCTGGTGCTCTTGGCTGCGATTCCGTACGTCTACTGGGATCGATTCGCTCCGCCTTCGGTGACGGTGCTCGATGTGGGCCAGGCGGATGCGATTCTTATCCGCCAGGGCGACGCATTAGCACTCGTCGACTGCGGGCTCGATGAGCGCGTGGTAGCGGCGTTGGTTCGCAATAACGTGCACCATATCGATGCCGTCTTTGTGACGCATTGGGATGAGGATCACTGGGGTGGTCTACCTGCCGTGCTCGAACAGTTTTCGGTCGGAACGATTGCCGTGGCGGCGGATGCGTTGGAGGATGCTCCTGCCGAGGTATTGAATCGACCTGGCGTTGAGTATCGGCAGGTGCGCCGTGGGGATACGGTCGACATCGGCTCATTTTGTGTCCGCGTGATGTGGCCGTTCGAGTCCGTAGATGGCGAGGGAAATGAGGACTCGCTTGTCCTGCTACTCTCTTATGTTCAGGAAGGCAAGAGCCTGCGTATGCTCCTCACTGGTGATGCCGAGCTCGACCAAGAACGGGAATTCGTGCAGGAGGTGGGGGATATCGATGTCCTTAAACTTGGGCATCACGGCTCCAAGGTTTCAGTCGATGGTGAGTTGCTGGACGTCCTGAGACCCGAGCTTTCCCTCGCGAGCGCCGGCAAGGGGAATCGATACGGTCATCCGTCGGATGCCTGCATCGATGCCGTTCAGGAAGCGGGCGGTGCGTTCGCATGCACCATCGAACACGGTGATATCACCATCAGCCCGACCGCAAAGGGCTTTGCGATGCGATGCCAGCGACCGTGACGACGTCGTTGGCGTGTGGTGGGCCCCTGGGCTAGAATGGCACGGAACGAATACGAAGGCCTGCGGGAGGGGAGCGTAATGTCCGAAACCGGTCTGCTGCCGGCATATCTGATCGTCGGTACCGACGGCGTCAAGCGCGATCACGCCGTCTCGCGTATGAAGGCGCGTCTGGAAAAGTCGGGAATGGTCGAGTTCAACCTCGACGAGCGCGACATGACCAAGGACCCCGATATCGAGTCCATTATCGGATCGCTTAACACCTTTCCGATGGGCAGCGAGTTTCGCTTGGTAATCCTTGATGGCTGCTCAAAACTCGCCAAGGCGGTCTCGGAGCCGCTTGTCGACTATCTGGCGAGTCCCAGCCCCACGACGGTCTGCCTCATCATCGCCGACTCGCTTGCCAAGAACACGCGCCTGTATAAGGCGATCGCCAAAATCGACAAGAAGGCCGTGATCGATTGCTCCGGCACCAAGCGCTGGGAGTTACCGCGCCGCGTGCAACAGATGGCGACGCAGCACGGCAAGTCGATCTCGACGGCGGCCGCCGAGGAGCTCGTCTCGCGTTCGGGTGAAAACACTCGCATGCTCGATAACGACTTGGCTAAGCTTGCCCAGATGGTCGAGGCGCCCCAGATTGAGCTTGCCGACGTTGAGTGCTGGATTGTACGTACGGCCGAGGTTCAACCCTGGGACTTTCTCAATGCGGTCTCGGCCCGTGACATGCGCCGTTCGCTCGAGCTCTTCAATCTAATGCCCGCCAAGAGCTACGTGTGGACGTACACATTGCTGTGCGGCCGCATTCGCGAGCTTATCGTCGCCAAGGCGCTCGATGCGCGCGGACAAGGTCGTGAGCTGGCCGCAACGCTCAAACTCCAGTCCTGGCAGGTCAAGAATCACCTGACCTGGGCACGTCGCTTTTCGATGGCAGAACTCGTCGCAGCGCTTGAGGGTGCGGTCGATGTAGAGCTCGCGCTCAAGGGTTCGGCCGATTCTCAGACCGCGCTTTTGCTCTGGATTACGAACATCTTGAGAAAATCGTGATGATACCTGCCTATTTGACAAATTCGTTCTATCCCTTTGAGGGGGAGCGTGCTATAGTAGGCGCTTGCATGACCTCACCGTGTCTCAGAGGTGTCATACATTTTTTGCAAGGAACTCGAAAGGAACTCCAGAAGTGGCAAACATCAAGTCTCAGAAGAAGCGTATCCGCACCAATGAGGCAGCTCGCATGCGTAACAAGGCTGTCAAGTCCGAGCTCAAGACGCTGACCAAGCACGTCCAGTCCGCCGTCGCCGAGGGCGACGCCGTGAAGGCCCAGGCTGCCCTCAAGACCGTCACCAAGCGTCTCGACATGGCTGCCGCCAAGCATGTTATCCACAAGAACCAGGCTTCCAACCGCAAGTCCGGTCTTGCCAAGCTCGTGAACAGCATCAACTCCTAAGTTGTAAATTTCACACCACACAGATTACGCGCATAAATGGAGCCTGTTTTATGGAACAGGCTCCATTTTTTGTACCGCTCGGGTAAGATAGTCCGCATGAATACTTCAATTGACATTTCCCACATCCGCAACTTCTCAATCGTTGCGCACATCGACCATGGCAAGTCCACGATCAGCGATCGCATCCTCGAGCTCACCCATACCGTCGACGAACGCGACATGGAGTCGCAGCTGCTCGACACCATGGATATCGAGCGCGAGCGCGGCATCACGATCAAGTCCAATGCCGTTCGCGTGTCTTATGACGCCGACGATGGCGAGACGTATCAGTTCAATTTGATCGATACGCCGGGCCACGTGGACTTTACCTATGAGGTCTCGCGCTCGCTGGCAGCCTGTGAGGGCGCGGTGCTCGTTGTCGACGCCACGCAGGGCGTCGAGGCGCAGACCGTCTCTAACGCGACGCTCGCCATGAACGCCAATCTGGACATTGTGCCGGCCATCAACAAGATCGACCTGCCCTCGGCCCATCCCGATGAGGTTAAGACCGAGATCGAGGATGACCTGGCGATCCCTGCCGATGATGCCGTGTGTGTCTCGGGCAAGACCGGCGAGGGCATCCACGATCTGCTGGAGTCCATTGTCTTTCTGATCTCTCCGCCCAAGGGCGATGCGAACGCGCCGCTCAAGGCACTCATTCTGGATTCATACTTCGACGAGTATCGTGGCGTCGTCGCCACGGTGCGCATCTTTGACGGCTCCATCAAAAAGGGCGATACCTTGCGCATGATGCAGGCAAAGGGCGACTTTTTGGTCGATGGCGTGGGCGTGAAGCGTCCCGCCGAGACCCCGGTTGACGCGCTGACGGTCGGCGAGGTCGGATACGTGGTCACGGGCCTGAAGGACCCCGAGGCCGTTCGCGTGGGCGATACCCTCACGTGGGCGTCGAATCCCTGCCCCGAGCCGCTTCCCGGCTACCGCGAGGCCAAGCCCATGGTCTATACGGGCCTGTTCCCGATCGATAACAAGGACTACGAGAACCTGCGTGACGCGCTCGATAAGCTGCACGTCAACGACCCGTCGTTGGTGTGGGAGCCCGAGACCTCGGTGGCGCTCGGTTTTGGCTTCCGCGTGGGCTTCCTGGGCCTGCTGCACATGGAAGTCGTCAAGGAACGCCTGGAGCGCGAGTTCAATCTTGACCTCATTGCCACGAGTCCATCGGTCGACTATCACGTCTACAAGACTGACGGCGAGATGATTGATGTCCGCAGCCCGCAGGATCTGCCCGAGGCTACGCGCATCGAGCGCATTGAGGAGCCCCACCTCAAGGCAAAGATCATCTGCCCGCCCGAGTATACGGGTGCCGTCATGCAGCTCGCTATCGAGCACCGCGGCATTACTACCGACATGATCCATCTCACGAGCAAGTCGGTCGAGATGCGCTTTGATATGCCGCTCGCCGAGCTCATTTTGGACTTCTTTGACCAGCTCAAGAGCCGTACGAAGGGCTATGCTTCACTCGACTACGAGTTCAACGAGTACCGTCCCTCCGAGCTCGTTAAGCTCGATATTTTGCTTTCGGGCGACGAGGTGGACGCGCTGTCGTTTATCGTCCACAAGGACAAGGCCTACGGTCTTGCCCGCGGCCTATGCGACAAGCTCAAGGAGATTATTCCGCGTCAGCTGTTCGAGGTGCCCATCCAGGGTGCCATCGGCAACAAGATCATTGCCCGTTCCACCGTCAAAGCGCGTCGCAAGGACGTGCTTGCCAAGTGCTACGGCGGCGATATCTCGCGTAAGCGCAAACTGCTCGAGAAGCAGAAAGAGGGCAAGAAGCGCATGAAGGCCATCGGCTCGGTCGAGGTCCCGCAGGAGGCCTTTATGGCGATTCTCAAGGTGGACGAGTAGGTCTATGGCGCTTTCCGAATATAGTCTGCGGCTGCTGGGCGCCTATGCCGAGCAGCCGTTCCTTATGGCTCCCATGGCGGGCGTGACCGACCCTGCCTACCGCATCATGTGCCGCCGCCGCGGTGCCAACCTTGCCTACAGCGAGATGGTGAGCGTGGCGGGCCTTGCCTATGCCAGCAACAAGACCTGGCGCCTGGTGCTACCGGCCGACGAGGAGCAGCAGATTTGCGTGCAGCTCTTTGGCTCCAAGCCCGATCAGTTTGCGAGCGCCGTCGCCGCCGTCGAGGAGCGTGTGGGCGATCGCCTGTCGCTCATCGATATCAACATGGCATGCCCCGCCCGCAAGGTCGTTACCAAGGGCGAAGGCTCGGCGCTCATGCGCACGCCTGACCTGGCGGAGAAGATCGTCGAGGCCACGGTGGGTGCGGCACACGTGCCCGTGACCGTCAAGATTCGCAAGGGCTTTTATGCCGAGGACCGCAATGCCGCGACGTTTGCCCAGATGCTCGAAGGCGCCGGTGCCGCCGCGGTGGCGGTGCATGGTCGTTGCGCCACGCAGCTCTACACAGGGCAGGCCGATTGGTCGGTCGTCGATGAGGTGGCCGACGCCGTCGAGATTCCCGTGATCGGTTCGGGCGATGTGTTCTCGGCCGAGGACGCTGCTGTGCATCTGCAAGGCTCGGGTGCCAGCGCGGTGTTTATCGCGCGCGGTATCTACGGTAATCCCTGGGTCTTTGGCGATGCTCGAGCCCTTGCGCTCGATGGCGTACCGGTGCCGGTGCGCAGCTCCGTCGAGCGCCTAGACGCCCTGCGTGAGCACCTAACGCTGACGCATGAGCTCCTGCCGCTCATGTCGCGTGCACGTACGTACGCAAGCTGGTACTTAAAAGGCATGCCCCATGCTGCCGCTTGGCGTGCCCATGTGGTGCGCTGTTCCACATACGAGGAGTTTATGGCGCTGGTCGATGAGATCGAGCGCGATGTGGTGGCCTGCGAGGCCGCACTTGCCGCCGGCGAATCGGTGCCCCCTCATCCGCTGGAGGCTTAAGGGTGGCCGTTACCGCGCTGTATGTCCACGTGCCGTTTTGCGCTCATAAATGCCGCTATTGCGACTTTGACTCGCGCAGTTTTGCTCCGTGCGACCTGAGCGCTGCGTTCGATGCCTATTTTGAGCAGTTGTACGCGCGCCTCGATGCTTTTGGCAAAGCTGGGGCCCTTGACCAGATCCGCACTGTCTATGTTGGCGGCGGTACGCCGTCGCTGGCGGGGGAGCGCTTGGTGGAGCTGGCGCGGCGTATTCGTGCGTCGTGCGCCCCCGTTGAGTTTACCTGCGAGGCCAATCCTGAGTCGCTGACCGCCGAGCTTGCCGCTGCGCTTGCCAAGGTTGGTGTCACACGCGTCTCTCTGGGCGTGCAAACGCTCGATAACACCGAACTTACCGCCATCGGCCGTATTCACGATGCCGATCGGGCGCTCGCCGCCATCGCGACGGTCAAGAACGCTGGGCTTGACGTGTCGTGCGACCTTATGTGCGGACTTCCCGGGCAGACCGCAGCGAGTTGGAAGCGCACGCTCGATGGCGTGCTGGCGGCGGCTCCGCATCATGTTTCGGTCTACCCGCTCACGCTTGAGGAGGGGACGCCCCTTTATCGCATGGCGTGCCGCAACGAGTCGCTCGAGCCTGATGAGGATTTTCAGGCCGCCTGCATGGATGTGGCGCGTGAGCATCTGGGTGCGGCCGGTTATCACCCCTATGAGGTGGCGAGCTACGCGCTCGACGGCCATGAGTGTGCCCATAACATTGCCTACTGGACCGGACGGGGCTACCTGGGCCTGGGTCGTTCTGCCGCGGGCATGCTCGACGCCGAGGATTTCGACCGTCTTGCAGGTTTGTTCCCCGGCGTGTCTTCTCGAGGCGATTCGTGTCGCGTGCGTCTGGTGCAACGTAACGATGACGCGACGGCGTTCGAGGCCGAATATCTGTCGCAGCGTGAGGCTGCGGCTGAAGACCTGATGCTCGCTTGTCGCATGACGCGTGGTATTGCGTCCGACCTGTTGGTTCGTGCAGCTTTCGTCATCCCAACGGGCGAGCTGGCAGCTGCCTGCGATCGCGCGCTCGAATTGGGTCTTGCCACTTGGGTGCCCGAGACGCTCGGAGTCCATGAGGGACCCTTCACTTCGGCAGATGTCATCGCGGGCCATGTTCGAGCTCGTCTGGCGCCGACCCACCTGGGCTGGCTCGATGGAAATGTTCTGTTCGAGCTGTTTTGGGATCTAGCTTAGGTCGCTCGGGTAGAATTACCGAAATATATACGCTGCTGTGAGCAGGAGGTTGCCGCGCATGGCGACGATGAACGAAAAAGATTACTACGAGATTCTGGGTGTCTCCAAGGACGCCACCTCACGTGATATTCAAAAGGCCTTTCAGCAAAAGGCCCGCAAGCTCCATCCGGACGTCAACAAAGAGCCGGATGCCGAGGAAAAGTTTAAAGAGGTTTCCGAGGCCTACGCCGTGCTTTCGGACGAGCAGAAGCGTTCGCGCTACGACGCCATGCGTTCGGGCAACCCCTTCGCCGGCGCTCCTACGGCTTCGCCCTATGGCGGCGGCTACGCCGGCAGCGCGGGCTATGGCAATCCCTTTGAGGGCGGTTTTCCCTTTGGTGGCGCCTGGGGCCAGCCGCGTCGCGGGCAGGCTGCCTACAATCCCGAGAACGGCGCCAACGTGGTCGTCGATATCAAACTCGACGCCAAGGAGGCCAAGGGCGGTGCCCGCAAGACCGTCCGCTACACGCGCTTCGATACCTGTAACAACTGCGGCGGTTCGGGCTCCGTTTCGTCTGAGCATGCCCATACCTGTCCGAGCTGCGGCGGTCGCGGTCACATCGATGTCGACCTGTCCTTTCTGTTTGGTGCCGGCACGTTCCAGTCGGTCTGCCCTGAGTGCGGTGGCTCCGGTAAGGTCGTCGCCGACCCCTGTCCCGATTGCGGCGGCAGCGGGCGGACCCGTGTGACCTCCGAGCGGACGATTGAGTTTCCCGCCGGCACGCACGATGGCGACGAGGTCCGTATTGGCGGCATGGGTCACGCCGGCACCAACGGCGCCTCTGGCGGTGATCTGGTCGGTCGCGCCCATGTTGAGGCCGAGCGCCTGGAAGGCAAGGCCCGTACCGGTTTTTACCTGATGGGCATCGTGGCGCCGTTTTTGGTGCTATCGGCCATCTCGGGCGTGTTCTCGGCCTTTGCCGTGATGTGCTTTATTCCGTTTGCCATGGGCCTGTTCATGGTGCTCTCGGACGGCGTGCTGCACCGCAGCCTGCTGTGGTGGAAGCGCGGCGCGATGCAGTTTGCCAACGGTTTTGCCAATGGCTTCATGTTCGCGCTCGTGTCGGTTTGGTTCGCGAGCTGCTCGCAACGGGCCATGCTTTCGCCGTACCAAATGCAATAACATCAAACCCTCTGTTTGCGGTCGGCCCTGCTTGGGTATAGGACGCACTGTGACAATAATGAAAGTCGGAAGGATTCGGTTGTGTCGGAAAATAGGGATTACTACGAGGTGCTTGGCGTCGACAGGGATGCCGACGCGCGGACGATTAAGCGTGCGTTTCTAAAGAAGGCCCGTACCGTACATCCGGATGTTTCGGACGACCCCGAGGCCGAGGCCAAGTTCAAGGAGCTCAACGAGGCCTATTCCGTTCTTTCCGATGAGCAGAAGCGTGCTAACTACGACCGTTACGGCACTGCCGACGGTCCTGGTGGTTCGGGCTATGTCGACATCAACGATATCTTTGGTGGCATGGGCATGGACGACCTGTTCTCGTCGTTCTTTGGCGGTGGCGCCGGTGGTGGCGCCCGCAGCCGTCGTGAGCGTCGTCGCGGACGTGACATGGCCATCTCGCTTTCGGTGACGCTCGAGGAGGCGGCACTCGGCTGCAAAAAGACGATCAGCTATGATCGCCTTGCTCCTTGCGAGGACTGCAACGGTACCGGTAGGGCCGAGGGTGCACAGGAAAAGCAGTGCAGTCGCTGCCACGGTACGGGCTACGTCACGACGGTTCAGCGATCGTTTTTGGGCCAGGTTCAGTCTTCCTCGCCTTGCCCCGACTGCCATGGCGAGGGCACGGTTATCGACCATCCCTGCGAGACCTGCGACGGTCAGGGCCGCACGCCTTCGCACGAAAAGATCGACATCGATATTCCCGCCGGCGTTTCGACCGGTCGCCAGCTGCGTCTGAGCGGCTTTGGCGAGGCCGGCCTTCGCGGCGAGCCCTCGGGCGACCTGATTGTCAACGTGCGCGTCGCCGACCATGAGCGCTTTAAGCGCAACGGTGACGACCTGTACCTGGTGAGCGATATCTCGATTGCGCAGGCTGCGCTCGGCTGCGAGATCGAGGTCGAGGGCATTATGCCCGACGAGGTCGTTAAGGTGACGGTTCCCGCCGGCGCCCAGTACGGCGACACCGTGAGCGTCAATAATTACGGCATGCCGCGCATTGGCGGTGGCGGTTCGCGTGGCCGCCTGATCGTGCAACTGCGCGTGGTCGTTCCCACCAATCTTTCCAATAAGCAACGCGAGCTGCTCCGTGCTTTTGCCGATGAGATGGGCGATGACGTCGCTTCCGGTAAGAAGTCGGTGACCGACCGTATCAAGAGTGCCCTCGACGATATCCTCGATTAAGGAGCCCGCGTGCTCGCACCCCATATTTCCGTCGTCAACCTCGGCTGCCGTGTCAACCGGGTTGAGTCTGACCGTATCACTGCCGATCTTATGCGCCTGGGCTTTGCTATGGTGGAGCCCCAGGATGCCGATCTGATCGTCATTAACACCTGTGCCGTTACGGGCGAGGCCGAGGCCAAGACCCGTAAGGCCGTCCGTCATGCGCTGGCCCATCCAAACGAGCCCTATGTAGTCGTGACCGGATGCGTGGTCAATTTACATCCCGAGGAGCTGTTGGAGCTTTCGGATCGCGTGATTGCCGAGCCGTCTAAGATCGATGTCGCCGAACGTGTCTGCGATGTGCTGGGCGTTGAGTCCGATAGCGTTCCCGCCTGCAGCGATGGTGACGTGGTTGATGCGCTCGGTCGTTCGCGGCTGGGCGTGAAGATCCAGGATGGCTGCAACCACCGCTGCACCTATTGCATCGTGTGGAAGGCCCGCGGTCCCGAGCGTTCCGTGCCCGTCGAGTCCGTTCTCGAACAGGTGCGTGAAGCCCAGGAGGCCGGCGTGCCCGAGGTGGTGCTGACCGGTGTGAACCTGGGTGCCTACGATGGCAAGAGCGCGACCGACGAGCATGTCGAAATCGATGAGCTGCTCGAGGCCATCATGGAGCGCACGACTATTGCGCATGTGCGCATTTCCTCGGTCGAACCCATGGATATCTCTGAGCGCCTGCTTAAGGTTATGGCGCGCTATCCGCAGCGTATCGCCCCGTTTTTGCACCTGCCCGTGCAGTCCGGCTGTACGGCGACCCTGCATCGCATGGGTCGTCCCTATAGTGCCGAGGCCTTTGAGGACACGGTGCGCATGATTCGCGCCAACTTGCCCCAGGCGTCTCTTTCGTGCGATGTCATCGTCGGTTTTCCTGGTGAGACGGACGAGGAGTTCGAGGAGTCGCTGGCGCTGTGCCGCCGCGTGGGGTTCTCGCGTATGCACGTGTTCCGCTACAGCAAGCGTCCCGGTACCCTTGCTGCCGACATGCCCGACCAGGTGCCGCCCGAGGTTATGGCCGAGCGCAGCCGCCGTATGCGAGACGCGGCGCAGGAGCTCGCTATTGCCGATGCTCGTCGTCGCGTGGGCACTGTCGAGCGTGCCGTGCTTGAGTACGGTGACAATTTAACGCTCGGTTCGTTCCATCATGCCCGTCTTGACGATACCTGTGGACTTACAGCCCCGTGCCTGCTCGATGTTGCTATCATCGGAGTCGATGATTCCGGCTTGGTCCATGCGCGCAGGGAGGTCCATGGAAGCCTCGAAGATTAGACTTACCGTTCCCGAGGGAGTTGATCCCTCGCGTGTTTTGGGCGCCGGCGACGGCGTCCTTCGTGCGCTCGAGAGCTTGGTTCGCGCTCACGTGGTCGCCCGTGGCGATAGCATCTCCGTGAGCGGCGACCCGGATGAGGTCGAGCTCGTGGCTCGCTTTTTCGAACATGCTTTTCGCGAGGCGGCCGCCGGGCGCACGCTGTCTGCTGACGATGTCTCTCGCTGCCTGGCCGTCTTGCGCGACGGTGAGCACGAGGCTACGTCGCTTCGCGATGACGTGCTGCTTTCGTATCGCGGCCGCGTCATTCGCCCCAAGACGCTCGGGCAAAAGCGCTATGTGGATGCCATCCGCTCGCATACCATCACGTTTGGCCTGGGTCCTGCCGGTACCGGTAAGACCTATCTGGCCATGGCGCTCGCCGTTGCCGCGCTCAAGCGCCATGAGGTGGGCCGTTTGATCTTGACGCGTCCGGTTGTCGAGGCGGGGGAGAACCTGGGCTTTTTGCCCGGCACCCTCGAGGAAAAGATCGATCCGTACATGCGCCCGCTCTACGATGCCCTTTTTGACATGATGGATCGTGAGCGCACCGATGAGCTTATGGAGCGCGGCGTGATCGAGATCGCCCCGCTTGCCTATATGCGCGGTCGTACGCTGAGCGATGCTTTCGTGGTGCTCGACGAGGCGCAAAATACCACGCCCGAGCAGATGAAGATGTTCCTGACACGCCTTGGATTCAACTCCAAGTTCGTGATTACCGGCGACCTCAGCCAGCGCGACCTGGTGGGTCGTCGTGGTGGCTTGGCGGATGTCGAGAAGATTTTGGGCCGTGTCGACGATGTGGCGTTTGCACACCTGGAGCGCGCCGATGTGGTGCGCCATGCCTTGGTGGGTCGTATCGTCGAGGCATACGATGCTTATGATGACGTGCGTGAGCAGCGCTCGCGCGACCGAAAGGAGTCCCGTTGAGTGTATTGATCAGCAACGATGCCGAGCTCGATACGCTGCTCGACGCGCAGGAAGTGGAGCACATCTGCGAGGTTGTGCTTGCCGCCGAGCGCGTTGAACGTGAAGTCGAGATTTCCCTTTCGTATGTCGACGAGGACGAGATGTACGAGCTCAACCACGAGTGGCGTGGCATCGACCGCACCACCGATGTGCTCTCGTTTGAATGCGACTCGGCCTTTGACGAGGATATTCCCGCTGACGAGACGCTCGAGCTCGGCGATATCATCTTGGCCCCGCAGGTCATTGCCCGTCAGGCCCCCGGCTTTGGCAATAGCCCTGCCGACGAGTGCCGCCTGATGCTCGTACACGGCATGCTGCATCTGCTGGGGTATGACCATATCGAGGACGAGGAGGCCGAGGTCATGGAGGCCCGCGAGGACGCTATCCTGCGCGATCTGGCGCTCGAGCGCGGCGAGGACCCCAAACTCGTTCACGTCGGCCCCATCACCAATCATGCCCACGACTAGGAGCCGTTTATGATTCCCGGATCGAACAAGGACCATCCGTCCTTTTTAAAGTCGTTCTCCTACGCCATGGAGGGCTTCGTCACCGCCGTCAAGACCGAGCGCAACATTAAGGTCATGCTCGTAGCGGGCGTGTGCACCGTCATTGCCGGCTGCATCGTGGGGCTCGACATTGCCGAGTGGGCAACGATTATCATCTGCTGCGGCCTGGTGATTCACGGCGAGCTTTGCAATACCGCCATGGAGGCCATTGTCGATCTGGCGACCCAGGAGCTCCATCCGCTGGCAAAACGCGCCAAGGACATCGCCGCCGCCTCGGTATACGTACTTTCAATCACTGCCGCGATTGTGGGCTTGCTGGTATTTGCCCACGCGCTCGGCTTTATTTAGAAAGGGATTCCCATGTCCGACATTATGCAGCCTATCGATGAAATTTTGGACGACGAGTCCCCGGATGCTAAGGCGACCGAGGCCTATGAGGAAGTCGAGGAGTTCGACCCGTTTGAGGGCATGAGCGACGAGGAACTCGACGCCCTGTGCGACGAGGACGACAGCCTCGCGGGCTTTGGCGACGTTGAGCCCGGTTTTCGCAGTGGCTTCGTGGCCTTGGTCGGCCGCCCCAACGCCGGTAAGTCAACGCTGCTCAACGCCTGCTATGGCAAAAAGGTCGCCATCACCTCGCCGGTGGCCCAGACGACTCGCCGCCGCATGCGCGCCGTCGTCAACCGCCCCGGCTACCAGCTGGTCTTTGTCGATACCCCGGGTATCCACAAGCCCAAGGACGGTCTAGGGTCCGAGCTCAATAAAAGTGCGCTGTTCGAGCTGAACGATGTCGATGTTGTCGCGTTTTTGATTGATGCCACCAAACCGATCGGCAGGGGAGACGCCTGGGTTGCCGAGCGTGTCAAGAATGCCCGTTCCAAGAAGGTCCTGGTGCTCACCAAGGCCGATGAAGCCGACCCCGCACAGGTCATGGAGCAGCTTAAGGCCGCCCACGAGCTTATGGAATATGACGACGAGATCGTGACGTCGTCGGTCAAGAACTTTAACGTCGATGCCTTCATCGAGACCGTTGCGCACTTTTTGCCTGAGGGTCCGCGTTGGTTCCCCGAGGATATGGGTACCGACGCTTCCGATGAGACGCTCGTTGCCGAGTTCGTGCGCGAGAAGGTTTTGCGTCGCACTCACGATGAGATCCCGCACTCTGTCGGCGTGATCTGCGATGCGCTCGAGCAGACCAAGAAGGTGTTGCGCGTGCACGCCACCATTTACGTCGAGCGCGAGGGCCAAAAGGGCATCATCATCGGCAAGGGCGGCGAGATGATCAAGCATATCGGTATCGACGCCCGTCGCGATCTTGAGCGCATCTTTGGCACGCAGGTCTTTTTGGAGCTGGACGTGAAGGTCAAGGCTGGCTGGCGTGACGACGAGGCCCAGATTCGCCGCTTTGGCTACAATGCCGAGGACTAAGGGCGCGCGGCGCGCATGGCAGGCTCCCGGACATATCGCACCAAGGTGCTCGTCCTCGACAAGACGAAGCTTAAAGAGACCGACCTGATCTTGACGATGCTTGACGAGCGGGGTCGGCAGGTTCGTGCCGTGGCAAAGGGCGCGCGCAAACCCGGCGGGCGCTTGGCGGCGCGCTGCGAGCTGTTCTGCACCGTCGATATGCTGCTCGCGCATGGTCGGTCGCTCGACGTGGTTTCTCAGGCTGAGCTCATGGAGGCGCCGCTCGGCGCCGCGCCCGATTACGAGACGACTTGCGCCGCAAGCGCGATTGCCGAGGTGGCGCGCGTGTGCTCATTCGAGGACGCCGAGGACCCGTTTACCTTTGCCATCACGCAGCGGGTGCTCACACTTGTCGGCAGCGGGCTCGACTCGGCACATATGGACCTGCTCGTGGCGGCCTTTGTCTTTAAATTGCTGTCGCACGTTGGCTACCGACCCGATTTTTCGGCATGCGTGCTGTGCGGAGACCCGATGCTGTCGTATTTTTCGCCCCAGGCGGGCGGCCTCATGTGCGGCTCATGCGCGTCGAGCGTTCCGGGCGCCGAGTTGGTGTCGACCGGTGAGGTCGCATGGCTGCGCGCCCTCATGTCCATGACCTTCGATGCGCTCATGGTCGAGCGAATCGACCCGCATACGGCGGCGTTCTTGCTCGGGCTTTCGCATGTGTGGGCGGCGACGCACACCGATCAGCGCCTCCGTGCGATGGAATTCATGTTGGGTCGGTGATGATGCGCAGGCGCGGGCTGCTTGTGGTAACATACCGAACTGTTGGTACCTCGATCTTGGATGCTCGCTCCACCGGCGGCTTCCCAGTCCGAGGCGAATCGAGTCGCCCGCGGGCGACGTAAAACGAAAGGTGAAACAATGACTGTTTCCAAAGAGCGCAAGGCGGAGCTGACTGCCCAGTTCGGTAACACCCCGGTCGACACCGGCAACCCCAAGGTTCAGGTCGCCATCCTGTCCGAGCGCATCAAGGAGCTGACCGAGCACATGAAGTCCCACCAGAAGGACTTCCACACCCGTCGTGGCCTGCTCATGCTCGTCGGCCGTCGTCGTCGTCTTCTCTCCTACATCAAGAAGAACGACATCGTCGAGTACCGTGAGCTCATCAAGGCTCTGGGCATCCGCGACAACATCCAGTAGGATTTGTACATGCTAAGAGCGTCCTGCGCAGCGGGGCGCTCTTTTTGTGTAAGGGCGCGAACAATCACGCTCTGAAGCGTGGCGGGGGCAGGGGGCCCGCGTCACATGAGAAGCCCGCAGGCAAGGGGTCTGCGGGGTAAAGGAGAACAATGACACTCGTATCCAAGACCTTTGAGCTGTACGGCAAGACCTACACCTTTGAGTCGGGCGAGCTTGCCAAGCAGGCCACCGGCGCCTGCCTGGTCAAGCAGGGTGACACCACGATGCTCGACACCGTGGTCGTCTCCAAGGAGCGTAAGAACTACGACTTCTTCCCGCTGACCGTCGACTTCAACGAGAAGATGTACGCCGCCGGCCGCATCCCGGGTGGCTACCTCAAGCGTGAGGGCCGTCCCAGTGAGAAGGCTACGCTCACCGCGCGCATGATCGACCGTCCGATTCGCCCGAGCTTCCCGGATGGCTTCCGCAACGAGGTGCACATCGTCGCCACCTCGCTCGTCGCCGACCAGGTCAACCCCTTCGACGTCATCAACGTCATGGGTGCTTCTCTGGCCATGACGCTCGGCGGCGTGCCCTTCGAGGGTCCGCTTGCCTGCGTGCGCATCGGCCGTAACGTGGAGACCGGCGAGTTTATCGTCAACCCCACCTACGAGGAGCGCGAGAACTCCGATCTGGACCTGGAGCTGGGCGGCTCTGCCGACTTCATCTCGATGGTCGAGGCCGGCGCCGAGGAGATCTCCGAGGACGACATGCTCGCCGCCATGAAGTTTGGCCAGGAGGCCCTTGCTGCTTTCTGCCAGGCTCAGGACGAGTTCGTTGCCGAGTGGGAGCAGGTCAACGGCCCCATCGTCAAGAAGGAGTACCCGCTCGACCAGCCCGTCGAGGAGGTCCAGGAGCGCATCTTCGCCCACTACGACGAGATGGCAGCCGCCCTTCGCGACGCCGACAAGCTCTCCCGTATCGGCAAGGTCGAGGCTCTGAAGGAGTCCATCCGTGCCGAGTTTACCGAGGAGGAGCAGGCCGCTTGGGAGCGCGAGATCCCCGTGGCGCTCAAGAAGCTCGAGAAGAAGGCCATGCGCACCATGGTCGTCGAGACCGGTGAGCGCGTCGACGGCCGTGCCGCCGACGAGATCCGTCCCATCATGGTGAAGGACAACTACCTGCCGCTCGTTCACGGCTCCGGCCTGTTCCAGCGTGGCCAGACCCAGGTGCTCTCCGTCCTGTCGCTCGGCATGCTCAACGAGGGCCAGCGTCTGGATACCATCGAGCCCACCGAGGGCAAGCGCTATATGCACCACTACAACTTCCCGCCGTTCTGCACCGGCGAGACCGGCCGCATGGGCAGCCCCAAGCGCCGCGAGATCGGTCACGGCAACCTGGCCGAGCGCGCTCTGCTTCCGGTGCTCCCCGACGAGAACGAGTTCCCCTACGCCATCCGTGTGGTCTCCGAGGTCATGGAGTCCAACGGCTCCTCTTCGATGGCTTCGACCTGCGGCTCCACGCTCGCCCTTATGGACGGCGGCGTGCCCATTAAGCGCCCGGTCTCCGGTATCGCCATGGGCCTGATCCAGGAGGAGGGCAAGACCGTGGTCCTGTCCGACATCCAGGGTCTCGAGGACTTCCTGGGCGACATGGACTTTAAGGTCACCGGCACCACCGAGGGCATCACCGCCCTGCAGATGGACAACAAGGCCACCGGCCTCACCTTCGACATCCTGGCCCGCGCTCTGCAGCAGGCCAAGGAGGGTCGCGCCTTCATCCTGCAGAAGATGCTCGATGTGATCCCCGAGCCGCGCCACACCACGCGCAGCACCGCTCCGCGCATCGTCTCCATCCAGGTTCCGACCGACAAGATCCGCGACGTCATCGGTTCCGGCGGTAAGGTCATCCGCGGTATCCAGGATGAGACCGGCGCTTCGGTCGACATCCAGGAGGACGGCACCGTCTTTGTCGGCGGCACCGGCGAGTCCGTGGACCAGGCTGTCGAGCGCATCAAGCTCATCATCAAGGTTCCCGAGCCGGGCGAGGAGTACACCGGTCGCGTGGTCTCCATCCAGCCCTTCGGCGCCTTCGTCAACCTGCTGCCCGGTAAGGACGGCCTGCTGCACATCTCCCGCGTCGCCAAGGGCCGCGTGGAGAAGGTCGAGGACGTCCTCAACGTGGGCGACGAGGTCAAGGTCGTCGTCATCGAGGTCGACGATCGCGGCAAGATCTCGCTCGATCGTCTGGATAAGCCCGAGGCCCCGGCTCGCGCTGAGGGTGCCTCCGAGGGCGACGGCGAGCACTTCCAGCGCCGTGAGCGTCCGCGTCGCGAGCGCTCCGAGCGCAGCGACCGTCCGCGCCGTCCCGGTGACAACGGAGGCCGCAAGCCCCGCCGTCACCACGACGCCGAGTAACAGCCGCATATAAGCAGCTCAACAAGGGCGACTTCGGACAGGGGTCGCCCTTTTGCTATTCCCGGCGGGGGCCGCGGGTAAAGTTTCCTGCTCTACAGTCCTGCTCGCACGGAGAGCACATTAAGTGCTCTCCGGCTCGTGCGGAACTCGCGATAAACTTTACCCGCGGCCCCCGCCGGGAATAGCAAAAGGGCTGGTTGGTGCGGGTTGCGATTTTGTCAGACAGTCTATTCGGTTATCTGAATTCAGATCTTTAGATAATCGCATGTGCGGCATTGCCCCAGATAAAACCGACCAAATAAACCTGTCCCTAATTGTCAGGTCTGGTCTCAGCGGCCCCGGCACGGGCTAAGTTTATCGCGAGTTCCGCACGAACAGGAGGCCACTTAATGTGGCCTCCGTCGTGAGCAGGACTGTAGAGCAGGAAACTT
>JAXKEA010000019.1:0-31770 GCA_036551635.1 Collinsella sp. | reverse complement strand
GGTCATGGCAGGACTCCGGGACGCGGATGCCGGGGCGAGACAGGTCGGATTTGAGGACGGCCGAAGAGGCGTCAGCAGGTCAGTGGGTCATCGTCCCGGCGTTCAGCATCAGGGTAGCGCTGCGGCGCGGAAATCGCGCGCCGTTGCCGCGCCCCGCAGTGCCCGCTTCCCCCGAGGACAATTATCAGTGCAGGTCGCGAGAGTCTAAAAAGGCGGTGTGCTCGGGAGGTTCGCGTTTTTCCCCGCACTTCCGAAATTCGAGTGCACAGAAGGCTGCGACAAAACGATTTGCGCAACATATGTCCAGCAAAAACGGGTGGTAGCCGGTACGGCTACCACCCGTTTGTCTCATATCTAGCACATAGTAGGCCAACTACTTCTTAATGCCGCGTCCCAGGCGCTCAGCGACCGACGCCACGGCACTCTCGTCGACCGAGCCGCAGCACACGCAGCCGTCATGGGCACGCATCTGGCCGGTGACCTCGTCCATCGCGAGCGGCGCCACCTTCTCAAGCTTAAAGCCCTTACCGGCGCGCATGTTCTCCTTGGCCACGCTGATCATGAGCTTAATGCGGTTGAGCTGGTTGACCTCGGATGCGCCGGGGTCGTAGTCCACCGCGACGATGTTGCTCTCGGGGTGCTGACGGCGCAGCTCCTTGATCACGGCCTTGCCCACCACGTGGTTGGGCAGGCACGCGAAGGGCTGCGTGCAGATGATGTTGGGCGCACCGTGGTCAATCAGATCGAGCATCTCGGCCGTGAGCAGCCACCCCTCGCCCATGTTGTTGCACACCGAAAGCACCGTACGGGCCTTGTCCGCCATGGTGCCGATGCGCTCGGGCGCCTCAAAGCGGCGGGACTTTTCGAGCATCTCCTCCACCGGCGTGCGCATCCAGTCCACGAGCTTGATGAGCGCCTGCATACCAGCGCGCGTGGTAGCAGAGCTACCCAGCTCGTCCTTCTGCAGCTCGGCATTGCTCATGGAGTACAGGAAGAAGTCAAGCAGTCCCGGCACCACAGCCTCACAGCCCTCGCGCTCAATGACATCGACAACGTGGTTGTTGGCCGTGGGATGGAACTTGACCAAGATCTCGCCAACCACGCCCACGCGCGGCTTGGTGCCCTCGCCCACGAGCGGCATGGTGTCGAACGCGCGGATGGCCTCACGCGCAAGCTTGGTGTAGTTGTGCCTGTTGAACTTAGGCGCCAGCTTGCGGGCGCGCGCCATGTACTCCTCGTAGAGCGCGTTGGCGGCACCGGGCGTGGCCTCGTACGGGCGGCAACGGTAGAGCATCTGCATCATCACGTCGCCAAAGAGCACCGCGTAGACTGCCTGTTTAAGCAGCGCCGGCGTAATCTTAAAGCCGGGGTTGTCCTCGCCGAGCGCCACGGCCGAAAGCGAGATCACCGGAATCTCGGGGTGGCCGCTCTCGCGCAGGGCCTTGCGGATGAGCGCGATGTAGTTGGTGGCACGGCAGCCGCCGCCGGTCTGGCTGATGACCACGGCCGTCTTGGACAGGTCGTACCGACCGCTCTCGATGGCCTCCATGATCTGGCCCGTCACCAGGATCGACGGATAGCAAATATCGTTGTTCACGTAGCGCAGGCCGGCCTCGACGGCATCGTGGTCAGTCGAGGGCAGCAGTTCCAAGTTATAGCCAGCACCGCGGAACACCTCTTTGACCAGGTCAAAGTGGATCGGCGCCATCTGCGGGCACAGGATGGTGTAGCCCTCCTCGCGCATCTGCTCGGTAAAGGGCACCTTGGGCCATGCGGTCGAAGCACTCTTGCGCTGCGCCTCGAACGTGTACTTGCGGCTCGCGAACGCGGGGGCATCCGTGGAGGGCGCCACCGGCGCGGCATCGCCCTGCTCGTAGGCCTCGCCCGCGGCCGTGGCCTCGGCCAAGCGCTCGGCCTCCTGGTCCTTGAGCGCTGCCATGAGCGAGCGAATACGGATACGCGCGGCGCCCAAGTTGGACACCTCGTCAATCTTGAGCACGGTGTAGATCTTGCCGCTGGCCTCAAGGATTTCCTGCACCTGGTCGGTAGTCAGGGCATCGAGACCGCAGCCGAAGGAGTTGAGCTGGATCAGGTCCAGGTCGTTGCGCATCGTCACAAAGCGGGCGACGGCGTACAGGCGGCTGTGGTACATCCACTGGTCGACGACGCGAATCGGACGCTCGGGCTTTACCAGGTGCGCGAGCGAATCCTCGGTAAAGACCGCAAAGCCAAAGCTCGAGATAAGCTCGGGCAGGGCGTGGTTGATCTCGGGGTCGTTATGGTAGGGACGGCCGGCGAGCACAATGCCGTGGCCGCCGTGGTCCTCGACCCACTTAAGAGCCTCCTCGCCCATGGTCTGGATGTCCTCGTGGAAACGCGCATCGGCCTCGTAGGCGGCGTTGACGGCGGCATCGACCTCGGAACGCGTGATCTTGGGTCCACGCACACGACCGCGACCGGCCTCAGCATCGGCCACACGGTCGACGGCGAGCACCTGGTACAGACGGCGCTTGAGCTCGGTCTTGTCGTGATAGGGCACAAACGGGTACAGGAACTCGATGTTCTGCTCGCGAATCTCGTCGATATTGAGCGCCAGCGCCGTGGGGTAGCTCATGACAATGGGGCAGTTGTAACAGTTGCCGGCGGTCGGATCCTCCTTGCGCTCCCAGCGCACGCACGGCATCCAAATGAAGTCGACATCGCGGTCGATGAGGTTCATCACGTGGCCGTGGCTCATCTTGGCCGGATAGCACACGCTCTCGGACGGCATGGACTCGATGCCCGCCTGGTAAGTCTTTTTGCTCGACTGGTCGGACAGCTGCACGCTAAAGCCCAGGCGCGTAAAGAACGCATGCCAGAAGGGGTAGTTCTCGTACATGTTGAGCGCGCGCGGGATGCCGACGGTGCCGCGCGGGGCCTCGTCGGGGCTCAGGATCTCGCGGTTAAAGAGCAGCTCGTTTTTCTTTTTGAAGAGGTTGGGGGCCTCAGTCTTCTGCTTTTTGTGGCCAGCGCCCTTCTCGCAGCGGTTGCCGGTAATGAAGCGCCTGCCGCCGCCAAAGTCGTTGACGGTAAGCTGGCAGTTGTTAGAGCAACGGCCGCAGCGGACATGCTTTTGCGTCACGGTGAGGTGCGCGATGTCCTCGGCCGAAAGAATGGTCGAAGTGCCGTCGGCACCGGCGCGATCGCGGGCGAGCAGGGCCGCACCGTAGGCGCCCATGCAGCCGGCAATGTCGGGACGCACGGCATGAACGCCGGTGAGCTGCTCAAACGCGCGCAGCGTGGCATCGGACATAAAGGTGCCGCCCTGGACGATCACCTGGCTGCCGATCTCCTTGGGGTCGCGCAGCTTAATGACCTTGAAGAGGGCATTCTTGATGACGGAATAGGACAGGCCGGCCGCGATGTCGCCCACCGTGGCGCCTTCCTTTTGCGCCTGCTTGACGCGCGAGTTCATAAAGACCGTGCAGCGGCTGCCCAAATCAACCGGGGCCTTGGCATGGATGGCAGCGTCGGCAAATGCGCGCACGTCCATGTTCATAGACACGGCGAAGCTCTCGATAAAGCTGCCGCAACCCGACGAGCAGGCCTCGTTGAGCATGATGTGCTCGATAACGCCGTCCTTGACGCGCAGGCACTTCATGTCCTGGCCGCCAATGTCCAGAATGAACTCGACGCCGGGCAGGAACGCCTTGGCGCCGCGCAGGTGCGCAACGGTCTCAATCTCGCCGGAATCGGCCTTGAGGGCCTCGATGAGCAGCGCCTCACCGTAGCCCGTGGTGGTCACGTGGCCGATGGTGCAGCCGGCGGGAATGTGGTTGTAGAAATCGGCCATGATGACCTTGGCCGTGCCTAGGATGTCGCCGTTGTTGTTGCCGTACCAGGTGTGCAGCAGCTGACCGTCCTCGCCCACGAGCGCGGCCTTCATGGTGGTGGAGCCGGCGTCGATACCGATGAACACGCGGCCGGTGTAGCCGTCGAGCTTGCCCTTGGGGACGACTTCCTGGTCGTGGCGGGTTTTGAACTCGGCAAAGTCCTCGTCGGTGGCAAAGAGCGGATCCAGGCGCTCGACCTCGGCACCCTGTGTGTCGCCCAAGCTGTCGATGGCCTCGATGAGCTGCGGGAACGTGCTGAGCTTGTTGGACTCGTGCGCCATGGCGGCGCCACTCGCCACAAACAGGTGAGCGTTTTGGGGCACGATACGGTGCTCCTCGTCCAGGTTGAGCGTGAGGTAGAAGCGGTGGCGCAGCTCGGAGAGGTACTGCAGCGGGCCGCCCAGGAAGGCGACGTTGCCGCGGATGGGACGGCCGCACGCCAGACCCGAGATGGTCTGGGTCACGACAGCCTGGAAGATGGAGGCAGCCACGTCCTCGGGGCGGGCGCCCTCGTTGAGCAGCGGCTGCACGTCGGTCTTGGCAAAAACGCCGCAGCGGCTGGCGATGGGATAGATGGTGGTGGCGTTGGCCGCGAGCTCGTTGAGGCCGCTCGCGTCGGTGTGCAGCAGGGTTGCCATCTGGTCGATGAACGCGCCCGTGCCGCCGGCGCAGGTGCCGTTCATGCGCTGCTCGATGCCGTTGTCGAAATAGATGATCTTGGCGTCCTCGCCGCCCAGCTCGATGGCAACGTCGGTGGCCGGGATAAGAGTCTCGACAGCGCGCTTGCTGGCGATGACCTCCTGGACAAACTCCAGGTCGAGCCACTGGGACAGCAGCAGGCCGCCCGAGCCGGTAATGGCGCAGGTCATCTGGGCCGTCGGCAGCACGGTCGCAGCGCCCTCGAACAGGTCGCGGGCGCAGGCGCGGACGTCGGTGTGGTGGCGCTGGTACTTGGCGTAGACGATCTGGTTGTCGTCGTTGAGCACGGCGAGCTTAACGGTGGTGGAGCCCACGTCGATGCCCAGATGCAGGCTGCCGCGAGCGTTCTCGGGGTTGAAGATCGCGCCTTCGGGGGCCTGGCCGGCGGCTACGGGCTCAGCGGCGGTGGCGGGCTCGCTAGCGACGGACGTCTCCCCTGCCGCGTTCTTGGCATCGGCAACTGCCTCGGCAACTTTCTCGGCAGCTGCGGTCGCGGCCTTCTGCGCGGCATCCACCACGGCGGGCGCAGCCTCACGCGCGGCAGTGACCATACGGTCCTTAATGCCCTCGACGAGTTTGCTCATTGTCTCTCCTCTTAGTTGTTGGACTCGACGGCTGCGGCGGTGTCGGCCGCGTCCTCGAGCTGCAGGTTCAATAGCTTCATGCCGTATTCCGGTACGTTGATATCGATGGGTTGGCCATACAGGTCACCAGGGCGCACAAAAGCGAGCACCGTCATAATGCGCGCCATGGCCTCGGGCGATTCGGTGAGCCCACGCTCAAACCAGCGCTGAATCATGCCGACCTCGGCACTCACGACGTAGGTGACGTAGTAGTCAAAGAACGTGCCCAGCGCCAGGCCCAAAATGCCCGTCTGCGCACGCGGCACCACAGCCTCACGCGCGGTGTCGATGATCCTTTTAATGAAGGCCTGGTCGCCGCCCGGACCCAGCAGCGCACCGATTAAGTCGCGGTTGGCCGCAAGATAACGCAGCAGCTCAACCGAACCGGGCGCCGGCTCGAGCTCATCGATGTTGTGATAGAGATCGGGCAGCTGAGCTGCGGTGATGAGCTCAATACGCTCACGGATCTCGGTCAGCAAGCCATCCTCGATTTGATTGATAAAGTCGGGGATATCGCGGTAGTGCGAATAGAACGTACGGCGCGTAAGGCCAGCGCGCTCGGTGAGCGACGCGACATTAATGCGCGAAAGGTCGCCGCTTTCGGCAAGCTCGCTGGCAAGTGCCTGGCGAAGGGCACGCTGCGAGCGAAGGGACCGGCGATCGCATTTCTCGAGCTGGGACAAGCGTCCTCCTTGTTACTCAGCCTGTGCGCTATTGCACAGTGCGAGTATTATTGCACACCGTGTGTATCAACACGTAAAGGCAATATTTGGGATGTGGCGAAGGGACAGTTCCCATGTCACATTCAGCGACCGCCTAGGTTGTGCCAGTTGTGCCTGGCTTTTGAAGCGGCAGTACCGATTGTCCAAAAAGTCATTCGTGGGTAGAATAGTGTCGACGGCAGCCCAAGTTGTAGCTAGCTGGGCAGCGCCGTTGTTTGCATTAGGGGGTCAATGCCTTAGCGGCGGCGACCCCTTCTGTTGCGCTTCGAACGCTGCTTGAGTGCCTCGGAAAGGCCGACAAGCGCCGTGAAGAACGAGACCAAAGCGGTCAGAAGTCTCACGAAATCAATCAGATCGGTCATGGGCATCACCTCCCATCAGATGGAGGGCGCTGCCCGGCACATGGAACTGCCGTCAACGATACCGATTCTACCAGAGCCTAGTTATATATACGAATATATGTTCGTATTCCAAGCACACAGACCCCTGTGACAAAAGGGCTGTCCCTTTGTCACATTATTCGATGATGGTGCGGGAGTTTTGCTTGTGCATGGTGGCGAGCATGTGTTTGGGGACGGCGTGGATCATGCAGCTGCCGATAGTTGCGCTCGCGGCGGCTTTAGCTGCATCGCTAGCGTTTTTGGTCGCGTAGCTGTGACGGAAACGCTTGAGCATGGCGATATCGTTGCCGCCATCGCCATAGACCGCGACCTCGTCCTCGGCAATACCGTAGTAGCCCGCCAGCCAGGCCACGCTCTCGCCCTTGTTGCACGCCACGTCCGTGATCTCGAACATCACCGGATCGAACGGTGCGTTGACCACGCGGTCCGAGCGCTCGGCCAAATACGCCTTTAGGTCGCGCTCCAGCTCGGGCGAGGTCACGCGGCAGTTGATCTTGCACACATCGTGGCGCAAGATGTCGCCGATCGACTGGTCGAAATACTGCTCCTCGTGATAGCCGCCACGCGCACGCATGCCGCGCATCACGATGCGCTTGATAGGACTGTCCTTTTTAAAGCCCGCCTGATGCATCTCGAACGAGCCGCTCGAGAACATGCCATCGGGCGTGGAGCAGTCGAAGCAAATATCCGGAAACTCCTTGAGCAGCTCCTCGGTGATCTGTGGGTCGATGGTCCAGGTCTTGAGCACCTCGCCATGGCTGTCGCGCACGATTGATCCATTGGAGCAGCAGGCGTCAAGCGCCAGGCCCGTAAAGCCATGCTCACCAATCGGCAGCGTCGAGCGCCCGGTCGCGGGAACCACATGCAAGCCAGCCTCGGTCAGCTCGCGAATGGCATGGCGGATGGTCCCATCTGCCTCGTGCAGGGCGTTGAGCAGCGTTCCGTCTAAGTCGCTCGCAAACATCTTGATCATGGGCATGCCTTTCCTTCGTCTGCACGATATTGTAGGCGAAGGAGAGGCTCGTTCTCGTATGGGCGTTCCACGCCGCAGCAATCGTTTCTGTTAAACCGCTGCACTGCGAACGTCACATTGTTTGTGGTGAGCGACTTTTCAAGCGATAAAACAGCACCGTCGTCAGCACCAGTACCACCAGCATAGCTGCGAACACAGCCGCCGGCGCCCATCGATCATATGCAAATCCGTATGTCAATTGGCCAATAGGCGTTGCGCAGGAAAGAGCCATATATACGACCGAAAGCACCTTTCCGCAGAGTTCCGCCGGCGCCGCCCGCTGAACGAATGCAACGATTTCGACCGACGCAATACTCGCCCACACCATGACCCATGCCGAACCGACCGCAAGCGCAGCAAACACAATTTGGCCAGCGCCGCTCAGCAGCGTGACAGTAATCGGCACGACTCCAAAACAGATCATCGCAACGTATCGACATATGTCATTGAAGGAAAAACGATTCGGCCTAATACCGACCAAACCGCCGCCTGCAAGACCGCCCAGCCCCATAGCTGCCTCAATAATCCCAATGCAGGAAGATTGCATGCCGAGATGCCTGGTAACAATAACGGGTGCACCAATCGTTAACCCAACCAACGCAAGATTCAAAACAGCCGCAAGCAAAATCACGGCGAGCAACGAGGTGTTTTGGAGCAGGCACCGAATCGCTGACATAAAATCGCTTTGACATGCCATACGAGTCGAGCTACCCCCCGTCATTTCAGAGGGGACATTTTGTTTGAGTGTGGCCCAAAACAGCAGCGTCGACATTGCAAACGCCACCGCCGCGATCGCGCAAAGGACGTCGATTCCAAAGCATCCGTAGACGGCTGTTCCAACCACGGGACCTAGAATATTGCTCGCCATGGTCGTCTGCGACACTAACGCGGTGGCCCGCTCGACCTTTTCCTTGCCGACCATGTGCAGCGTCTCAATTTGAAGTATCGGCTTCAGAATAGATTGAACGGCGTATTGGACGCACAGCATCACCGCCACAACAGCCGCAAGGGGCAACGAGCACTTCATGGGAACAAATAGCATCGCTGCAACCATTAAAGCAATACCGAGAGCTGCTAGAACGCCGCGATGCCCCTCTCGATCAGCTAATACTCCGCCAGCCGGAGTCGCAAGCACGCCCGGTATAAACGCTATAGCCGCGACGGCACCATATAGCGTTGACGAACCACTGCGGTCGAGCAAGTAAAGCGGGCACGCAAAGCACAGCGCCGACAACGTCGAATACACGCACAGCTGCGCAACGAGAAGACCGACGAGTCTTATAGGCAGCGCTGTCTTTGATGCTGATACGGCATCGAAGTCTCTCATCCCGTCCATAGAGCTTTGCCTCCTATACATACTATTGGTATGTATTTAACGGCTCGAAAAGGGCGACCGTAGCCACCCTCTTACATCAATATATATACCGTTAGTATGTATATTACCACCCGACACGGTTCCAAACGTCCCAAATTTGGCACGTTGTTTGAAGCACTTCTTCCCCCAAATCGAGACCCACTGCGGCCGCCATCTGCGTCAAACATTGCGCGCGAGCGACCATTCGCTCCTTGGGCTCGAGCGGACGGAACAATGGCAGCAGCCAAAGATTCGCTAGCAACGATACGGCCTCTGCTGCTTCGCGCGGGCATTCGCACGCAATGGAGCCGTCGGCGACGCCTTCCTCGATTACCGGCAAGAGATATCCATCGGCCGACTCGTCAAACGAACTCTGATACTGCATCGCCAGCAGACGCGAACTCTTTACCGGATCCGCCGCAGGATGTATGCGCGCCCAAAGCTCAATTTGTGGTACGACAGACTCAGGCGCATAAAGTCGCTTGAGCTTTTGGGCGCCCGTCATATTGCCAGCACCGAGCGTCGCGCGGCGGCGTTCAACAATCGGAGCCATCGCTCGATCAAACGCGGCGTTGAAAATCTCTTCTTTGCTCTTGAAGTGATGATAGATAGCGCCCTTGGTCATGCCATCGAGACGGTCAACGATATCCTGGATGCTCGTTCCCTCATAACCCTGTGCGCAGAATAGCTCCAGCGCCGCGTCGAGAATCTTCGCGACCGTCTCTTCGGGATATTTATTGCGACCCATAATCCGCCCATCCGCAACGCAAGTCTTATTCCTTATTGCGATATTTTAACGTTGCGGATGGCAAACGGTCGGCCCTACACCGCGGCGGGGCCGTGTTCGCAGGTACGGATGCGGATAACCTCCTCGACCGGCTCGACCCAAATCTTGCCGTCTCCAACGGCACCGGTGCGAGCGGCGTTGCAGATGATGTCGACAATTCCGTCGACGTGCTCGTCGGCACAAATGAGCGTGAACTGCACCTTAGGGATCGTGTTGACAAGCAACTCGTTGCCGCGCACGTATTCCTTCCAGCCATGCTGCGCGCCGCAGCCCTGCACCTGATTGATAGTCATGCCACGAACATCGGCAGCAAACAACGCATCTTTGAGAACCTCAAGCTTCTCGGCACGAACGACCGCCGTAATCTTCTTCATAGTGAATTCCTCTCTTTAATATAGAAATGAACCGCTCATTCACATGGCACGGGTTTTCCAGGTGCCCGAGATTGCCCCGAAAGAGGAGCGCCGCGTACTTCGGTACGCAAGCGACGGTTTGAGGGGCAAGGTCGGGTGCCTGGGAAAGCCGTGCTGCTAATCGAGTCCGGAGAACGAGGGATATGCGCTCTCGCCGTGTTGACTCACATCCAGGCCCAGCGCCTCGTCGGCCTCGTCCACACGCAGGCTGCCGTGGAACAGCATCTTGACCACCGCGGCAATCACCAAATCGAGCACCAGTACAATAGCGACCGTCACCACAATGCCCAAAATCTGCGAGATGAGCAGCGACATGTCGCCCGTGTAAAACAAGCCACCCTTGCCGGTCCACGAAAGCTCCGGCACGCAGAACAGGCCCGTGAGCACGCCGCCCAAGATGCCACCGATGCCGTGGCAGCCGAACGCGTCGAGCGCATCGTCGTAGCCGAACTTGGTCTTAAGATGGCTGATGGCCAGGTAGCAGACGGGCGATACAATCAGGCCCATGACCAGCGCCGCCCACGGCTCGACAAAGCCCGCGCCCGGCGTGACCACCACGAGGCCCGCAACCAGACCGGTGCTGGCACCCACCAGCGTGGGGCGACCGGCGTGCACGCGCTCGACGGCAAGCCACGAGACCATGCCCGCCGCGCTGGCCGTCACGGTGTTGAGGATGGCGAGCGCCGCCACGGCGTCGGCCTTAAACTCGCTGCCGCCGTTAAAGCCAAACCAGCCAAACCAAAGCAGGCCGGCGCCCAGCGCCACAAACGGCACGTTATGCGGACGGTAGCTCACCATGCCAAAGCCGCGACGACGGCCGAGCATCAGGCAGAGAATCAGGCCCGTCAGACCGGACGAGATGTGCACCACGTCGCCGCCGGCAAAGTCGAGCGCACCGATGATGTCGCCGATAAAGGAGCCCTCGCCGCCCCACACCATGTGGGCAAGCGGCGCATAGACCACGAGCAGCCAAATACCTAGGAAGGCCGCCATGGCACCAAACTTAACGCGGCCGGCCAGGCTGCCCGTGACGATAGCAGCCGTAATCATAGCAAATGCCATCTGGAAGGCGATGTTGATGATCTGAGGGTAGACGGCACCGTCCGACGCGGTGCCCTCAGCCGCCTGCAGCACCTGGTTGAGCACCGGCAAGCACAGCAGCTGGTCAAGGCCTCCAATAAACGGGCTGGAACCGTCGCCGCCGTAGGCCAGCGACCAGCCGGCAACAATCCACAGCACGCCGACCAGGCCAATGGCGCCAAAGCACATGAGCATGGTGTTGATGACATTTTTGCGCCTCGAGAGGCCGCCATAGAAAAACGCCAGACCCGGTGTCATTAAAAACACGAGCATGGTGCAGATGAGCATAAACGTTGTCGATCCCGTATCGTACATTCGCTCCCCCTTGATCGCATGAACGTTGTCGGCGCCCATAATGCGACCGAGGAGCAACTGGTGTAGACCAGATACGGCGTTGTTAAACGCTGCGTTGTCGAATGGAAACGGCGCCGCAATCTTGGAAACGGCGCGGCAACGGGCGCGAAACGAACGGGAAATACGCGAGCAAGGAAGCCGCGAGCGCTCCCATCCCGGCTAGCGTCGGAACAGCTCGCGGGCTCGGTCGCGGAGGTCGGTAGCTCGAATGACACCTTCGTAGCGATTGATGCGCAGACGCGGGAAGGCATTGAAGAAGCGCAGGTCGCGACGACTGAGCGACACACTCGGCACCGGACGGTTCGCGCGCCTGCCGGCACGGAGACGGGCGAGTGATGGATGGGGCACGTTCGGCGCGGCATCGGCCACGCGGCGGGCAGCGAGCGCCAGGCCGCGAGCACCATCCGAGATAAACGTCGGCATCGAGGCCTTCTCGCGCAGGGCATCGAGCGCCGCGTCGCCCAGCTCGGCCAGCCACGCGTTAACGGCACGACTGCGGATATGCGTCTGTGCCACCGAGTCAATCGTCGAATCGGGAATACGTTCGAGCATGGAGTCAGACGCATCGGCAAGCGACTCATTGATGCGGTCGGCAAGGTCGGCACGCACACGCTCCAGTTGATCGGACAGGCGGCGCCAACTGGCCAACGAGCACACTGCATCGACCATCATCGCGACCGCGACGATAAAGGCGGACAGCCGCACAATCAGCACCGGCAAATGGCCAAGCAAGCCCAACACCGCCGGTTCCACTACGCGGCAAATGCACAACGCACCCAAGCCAAACGCGCAGGCCCAGTACAGGCAGATACGCCCGTGCAGGTTAAACGGCAGGTGCGAATAGTCCCAAAAGCGAGCGCCTGTTGTCTTTTCCAATAGGAGGCCCACACCGTACTCAATTACGCTGCACACAAGCGCCGCGGCGACAAACTGGCTCGAGGCATCCGGAATTCCGCGCAGCAAAAGCCAGCAGGCTATGCCGCCCACACCATAGATAGGGCAACACGGCCCCAGCAAAAATCCGCTGTTGGCGAAGCGTCCTTGGTTGAGCATGGCGCATACTGTCGACTCCCATGCCCAACCGCAAAACCCGTAAAAGGCAAACGAGAGCACCAGTGCCGAGAGCGGGCAGGCGGCAAGCGTCGCGCCGCCAAACGCCATATCGATCGCGGTTTCCACCGTCTACCCTCTCCTCTTTTCGCTCGATTCGCTATTCGCGCCATCGTCAACCTCGTCCTTGCGCGGCAGACGGCCGGCAACTGTCTCGCGCAGCGCGCACCATTTGTCTGCCAGGCACACAATCCATGCCTCACGACACGCCGGCGGCACCGGCACCAGTGGAAACATATGCCGCACGATAATATTCCGCTCGCGCGGCGTCAGCTCAAAATCTTCCTCGGCACGCGCCAGGGCAAAAAACGGGTGGCGAAAGCCATGCAGCCGATGGCTCGGGTCGGGGTCGTGCCAGTCATAGAGAAAGTAGTCGTGCAGCAAGGCCCCGCGCAGCAGCGAGGCACGGTCGATCGAAATGCCAGCACGGCCCAAGTGCTCGGCAAAGGACAGACTTGCCCGTGCCACCGAGGTCACATGTGCATAGACCGTCACGTCGCCATGCTGGATAAACTCGCGCGTCAGGTCCAAGCGGCCCGCCTGGGCGAGCTGGCGGGCGGCATCGTCGACCTCGTGCGCGATTTTCTCGGCACGAACGGCATCGGACATGCTGCCTCCTTCCAGCGGCTCACGGCGGCAAGCCACGGCCTGCACGTATTGAAAAAATCATCATCGAATCTATCAGTATGGCATCGGACAAAACGTTTTGCCCCACCAGTTGTCGAATTACCGCGCCGCCGTCACATATCAAACGCCAAAATGTGCGAGACTGTTTTGTGCAATTGTGCCGGCCGAGGGAGCGCCGGCGCTCGATTCGCATGGAGTAACCCACAACGATGCTGCTTACGCAAACGACAACGCCCGAGGACGTCAAGGCTCTCGACCGCGCCGAGCTTCCGCTGCTCTGCGGCGAGATCCGTCAGGCAATCCTCGAAAGCTCCGCCGCCGTCGGCGGGCACGTTGCCCCCAACTTGGGCGTCGTTGAGCTTACGGTTGCGCTTCATCGCGTGTTTAACTCCCCCATCGACAAGATTGTCTTTGACGTTTCGCACCAGACCTACGCCCACAAGGCGCTGACGGGGCGCGCGTACACTTATATCGATCCGGAGCGTTATGGTGAGGCTTCTGGCTTTGCCAATCCCGACGAGTCCGAGCACGACCTGTTCGCCATGGGTCACACCTCGACCTCGGTGAGCTTGGGCTGCGGCCTTGCCCACGCGCGCGACCTGGCGGGCGATGCGTACAACGTCATTACCGTTATTGGCGACGGCTCGCTTTCGGGCGGCCTGGCGTTTGAGGGCTTTAACAATGCCGCCGAACTCGATAGCAACCTAATCATCATCGTCAATGACAACGACCAGTCCATCGCCGAAAACCACGGTGGCCTGTATCGCAATTTGGCCGAGCTGCGCGCCAGTAACGGTACCTGTGAGCGCAACGTTTTCCGCGCGATGGGGCTCGACTACCGCTATCTGGACGCCGGTAACGATGTGTTGGCCCTCGTCGACGCGCTGCAGGAGCTGCGCGACATCGACCACCCCATCGTGCTGCACGCCTCGACCGCCAAGGGCAAGGGCTTTGAGCCAGCCCAAAACGACCCCGAGCGCTGGCATCACGTAGGCCCCTTTGACATGGCGACCGGCCGCAAGCTCTGCCCGGGCCATCCGAGCGAGCCTGCGCCGCGCACCTATGCCGACATTACGGGCGAGGCGCTCAGCGCCGCCATCGAGCGCGATCCGCAGGTCGTGGGCATCACGGCCGCCACGCCCTACATCATGGGTTTTACGCCCGAGCTTCGCGCTGCCGCCGGCAAGCAGTTTGTCGACGTGGGCATTGCCGAGGAGCACGCTGTGACCTTTGCCACCGCGCTTGCACGCTCGGGCGCCAAGCCAGTCTTTGGTGTGTACGGCACGTTTTTGCAGCGCGCCTACGACGAGCTCTGGCACGACCTGTGCCTCAACGACGCCCCTGCAACCATCCTGGTGTTTGGCGCATCGATCTTTGGCACCACGTCCGAGACGCACCTCTCGTTCTTTGATATTTCCATGCTGGGCGCTCTTCCCAACATGCGCTACCTAGCGCCGGCCTGCATGGAGGAATATCTGTCCATGCTGAGCTGGTCGCTCGACCACCGCGAGCATCCCGTGGCGATTCGTGTACCTGGTATTGGCCTGGTGAGCCGTCCCGATCTGGCGCCCGCCGAAGACACCGAGTACAGTGCCGTTCGCTACAACGTGGTGCGTCAGGGCCGCGACGTTGCCGTGCTCGCACTCGGCGATTTCTTTGAGCTGGGCGAGCACGTGGCAAACCGCTTGGCCGCCGAGTACGGCATCGAGGCCACGCTCGTCAACCCGCGCTTTGCAACCGAACTCGACCGCGAGTTCCTCGATAGCCTTGCTGCCGAGCATCGTGTTGTCGTCACCCTCGAGGACGGCATCTTGGACGGCGGCTGGGGCGAGCGCGTGGCGTGCTACCTGGCCTGCACGCCCATGCGTACCCGCACCTTCGGCATCGCCAAGGGCTTCCCCGACCGCTACGACCCCAACGAATTGCTCGCACAGAACGGCATGACGGTCGAGAACATGGCCGCCGAAGCCGTAAGACTACTCAATCAGCACTAGAGAAAACCACCACAAAGGGGACAGGCACCTTTGTGGTGGTTTTCGTTGCCGCCATTATAGCGACCGCTGCGAGCGACCGTGCCGTCTGCAAAGCGCTATCTCAGCTGCAATATTCGGAGTTTTCCCAGATAAAACCTGCCAAAATAAACCTGTCCCTTTTTAGTAGGTACAATAACCCATAAGGTAAGTATGTTTCTGAGTTATTTCGTGTTGACCCATTTGAGCGCGATAGGGTATAACTCTACTCAACCGCTAGGGATTTTATTGAGAAAGGTGTTCTACCATGAGCAAGAACCTCTCCCAGCAGGTCGTTCTCGACCGCCGCGGCTTTGTCGCCGCTACCTTCGCAACCGTCGCCGGCCTTGGTCTTGCCGGCTGCTCCGACACCAGCGCCGAGGCCGACAAGGGTTCCGCCGCCGGCTCCTCCAAGGGCTCCGAGGATACCGAGGTTTCCGCTACGCTCGATGCCAAGGCATTCGACAAGCTCGTCGACAACGGCCCCAAAGCCGACGACGACGCCATCGCCGCCAGCACCTGGGCCACGGCCGTCAAGGACGCCGGCGTCTTTAAGATCGGTGGCGTTCAGACCTCCACGCTCTTCTCCCTCCTCAACGAGAAAGACGGTCAGACCCGCGGCTTCGACGCCGGTATCGCACAGCTCCTGTCCAACTACATTCTGGGCGAGAACAAGGTCGAGATCACCCAGGTGACCTCGGACACACGCGAGTCCGTCCTGCAGAACGGCCAGGTCGACGCCGTCTTTGCCACCTACACCATCACTGACGAGCGCAAGAAGCTCGTCTCCTTCGCCGGCCCCTACTACTACACGCAGCAGGCCATCCTGGTGCTCGCCGATAACGACGACATCAAGAGCGTCGACGACCTGGCCGATAAGAACGTCGCCGTCCAGTCCGGCTCCAACGGCCCCGCCATCCTGGAGGAGTTTGTCCCCAAGGCCAGCCAGCAGGAGTTCAAGACCGACGAGGAGGCCCGCCAGGCACTCCAGCAGGGCCGTGTTGACGCCTACGTCATCGATAACAACATGCAGCAGAGCGCCCTGGTCCGCGAGCCCGGCAAGTACAAGATCGCCGGCAAGCCCTTCGGCAGCAAGGAGCCCTATGGCATCGGTCTGCCGCTCGATTCCGACGGCGTCGCCTTTGTCAACGACTTCCTCAAGAAGATCGAAGACGATGGTACCTGGACCGAGCTGTGGCAGATCTGCATCGGCGACCGTACGGGCGACACCAACGTTCCCGAGCTGCCCGAGATCGGCGCCTAGGCAGCAAGCCTGGTAACGGCCGCAACGAAACCATACGGAAACGCATGATGCGCTTTATTGCGGTAAACTGTTTCCTCACTGAGTTGTCGGGGCTTCCGTACACACGGGAGCCCCTTTCCTTATCGGCGGGAGGTCCGCATGAGTCTCTCCGAACTCTGGTCGCTCTATGGCCAGAACTATATCGACGCGCTGCTCGCAACCTGGGGCATGACGCTTGAGTCGTTTGCCATCGCCATGGTGCTGGCCGTCGCCGTCACCGTGATGCGTGTGTCGCCGCTCAAGCCGCTGCGCATCTTTGGCGACCTGTATGTCCAGGTCTTCCGTAACATCCCCGGCATCGCGCTGCTTATCATCGTCGTCTACGCACTGCCGCCGCTCAAGGTCGTCCTGCCCTACCGCACCTGCGTTATCGTCGCCACGGTCCTCTTGGGCTCGGCCTTTGGCTCCGAGAACTTTATGAGCGGCATCAACACCGTAGGCGTCGGCCAGGTGGAAGCCGCCCGCTCGCTGGGCATGAGCTTTAACCGTATCCTCGCCAAAATCGTGATTCCGCAGGCGCTGCGTTCGAGCGTGCTGCCCATGACGAACCTCTTTATCGCCGTCATGCTCACCACCGCCTTGGGCAGTCAGGTGCCGCTTAAACCGCAGGAGCTCACCGGCGTGGTGAGCTACATCAACACGCGCTCGCTCGGCGGCGTCGCCGCGTTCTTTATCTCGGCGCTCGGCTACCTGGGCACGGCCTTTGTGGTGAGCCACATTGGCAACTACATCGATAAGAAGGTGAGGATCCTCCGATGAGCAAGCACTCCTCCCCTGCGCTTACCATGCGCGATGCGCTCTACGAGGCTCCCGGCCCCAAGATGCGCGCCAAGATTCGCATCGGCACCGCCATCTCGCTTGTTGCCGTCGCCGCGCTCGTCGTCCTGGTACTGCAGCGCTTTTATGTGACCGGCCAGCTTTCGGTTCACTATTGGTATTTCTTTACGCACCTCACCACCTGGAAGTTCCTGCTTGCCGGCTTTGAGGGCACCGTTAAAGTCGCACTCACTGCCGGTGTCATTGCGCTGGTACTGGGCTTAGCCCTTATGCTCGGCCGCACCAGCGGCATCAAGCCGCTACAGCTGGTCTGCCGCGTGCTCACCGATTTCTTCCGCGGTGTGCCGAGCCTTCTGTTCATCTACTTCTTCTTTTTGGTGCTGCCCCAGTACAAGATCGCGCTGCCGTCGTTTTGGATGCTCACGCTTCCCGTCGCGCTCGCTGCAGCCGGCGTGCTTGCCGAGATCTTCCGTGCCGGCGTCAACGCCGTGCCGCGCGGCCAGGTCGAGGCCGCCCAGGCGCTTGGTCTCTCCAAGGCTAAAATCACCTTTAAAATCGTGTTGCCGCAGGCCATTCGGTTTATCATTCCGTCGTTGATTTCGCAGCTTGTGGTCGTAGTCAAAGACACTACCGTCGCCTATGTGGTGAGCTATCCCGACCTCATGCAAAACGCCCGCGTGCTCATTACCAACTACGACGCCCTCGTGTCGGTCTACCTGGTAATCGCGGTCATCTACATCCTCATCAACGTCGCGATCAACAAGGCTGCTGTCTACGTTTCGCACAAGACCGGCGCGACCATCATCCGCTAACGCTTTACCATTTCGAGTCATAAGGAGCCGAGCACCATGGCACAGAGCACTTCTTCTACCGGCAATCAGCCGCTGATTGAGCTCAAGCACGTCGATAAGCACTATGGCGACCTGCACGTTCTCAACGACATCAACCTGTCGGTCGACCGCGGCGAGGTCGTTGTTGTGATTGGCCCCTCGGGTTCAGGCAAATCGACCATGTGCCGCACCATCAACCGCCTGGAGACCATCGACTCGGGCGAGATCCTCATCGAGGGCGAGCCCCTGCCGCAGGAAGGCAAGGACCTTGCCCGCATGCGTGCCGAGCTGGGCATGGTGTTTCAGCAGTTCAACCTTTTTGCACATATGACCGTACTGCAGAACGTCATGCTGGGGCCGGTCGACGTGCTGGGCGTGTCCAAGGAGGAGGCTCGCGAGCGCGCCATGGACCTGCTGAGCCGCGTGGGCGTGGCCGAGCAGGCCGACAAGGTGCCCGCACAGCTTTCGGGTGGCCAACAGCAGCGCGTGGCCATCGCCCGCTCGCTTGCCATGCAGCCCAAGGCCATGCTTTTTGACGAGCCCACGAGTGCGCTGGACCCCGAGATGATCAATGAGGTGCTCGAGGTCATGGTTCGCCTGGCCCAGCAGGGCATGACGATGATCGTCATCACGCACGAGATGAACTTTGCCCGCCGCGTGGCCGACCGCGTCGTGTTTATGGCCGACGGCCAGATCGTGGAAACCGGCACGCCCGACGAGTTCTTCGACCATCCCCAGACCAAGCGCGCCCAGGACTTCCTCAACTCCATCAAGGGCCACTAACCAGCCACCCCGTGGGACAAATCCATCGGAAGTGTTGTCTCACGTCTCCCATGTGCCCTGCCACCTTCAGATTCGAAAGCAACACCTATGATTGGAACTCGCACCTCATCGTCCTACACCCCGTACGTCGACGTCGCCCCCGCCGACCGCCCACTCATCCTCGTCGCGCCGCGTTGGGAAGAGGCAAAACCGTTTTTGAGCGAGACGCTCTCCCCCAACGAGGAAATCGCAAGTGTCTTTGTCGATGCCATCCTTGCCGCCGGTGGCCTGCCGCTGCAGATGTCTATTACCGAAGACATTGAGGTTATCCGTCATTACGTCGATATCGCCGACGGCATCGCCATTCCCGGCGGCCCGGACGTCAACCCCAAGCGCTGGGGCGATGATCGACCCTACGACCCCACCCTCTGCTGCGAGATCCGCGATAGCTTTGAGTTTAAGCTGGTCGGCGAGGTGCTCCGCGCCAAAAAGCCGCTCTTTACCACCTGCCGCGGCACGCAGTTGCTCAATGTCGCCACTGGCGGCACCCTGTGCATGGACGTGCCGAGCCTGGGTGCGCGCGAGGGCCGCACGCAGTGGCGCCATACCCACGGGCTCAACGACCCCGTGCATCCCGTCGAGGTCGTGCCGAGCTCGCTGCTGGAGCGCGCGGTTGGCGGGCACAGGCTGATCCAGACCAACTCTGCACACCACTGCTGCGTCGATCGTCTGGGTAAAAGCACGCGCTTGGTCGCCAAGGCAACCGATGGCGTTCCCGAGTGCATCGAAGTCGAAGGCCAGCCTTTCTGCCTGGGCGTGCAATGGCATCCCGAGTACACCTGGCAGACACTCGAGACCGACTTTAACCTGTGGAAGTCGTTTGTCGAGGCAGCGGCAAAGGTCAAGCAGGCTCGCTAGTTCACGGACAGCACAACAGACAAGGGCGCCCCGCCGGCCACATGGTCCGACGGGGCGCCCTATTACCTATATGCTGCCGGCACGCAGCCCAAGGCCCGCAAGCTCTTATTCGGCCGCCTCGCGCAGGGCCGACATCGTAGCCACATATTGCTGCTGCAACGCATGCATTCCCTCGCGAGCGCCGTCAACGGCATCGGCGCCGCGCAACGCCTCGGTCACCACGACCGCCGGCTCGTACAGATTATCAAATCCCAGGTTCTGGCTCACGCCCTTGAGCGTGTGCGCTGCCATAAACGCACCTTCGGCGTCTCCCGCCGCCATGGCGGCCTCCAGCTTGTCCATACTCTCGTCATCCAAAAACTTGAGGGCAAAGCGGGCAAGCATTTCCCCGCCCATCAGCCGAGCACACGCGCCATCATAATTAGCGCCGATCTTCTCATACGCCTCACGCATGGAAATCATGGATTAAAAACTCCTTTGGTCAAACTAAATCGTGGGAAACGCGACGACATCGGCGGGGCGTGCCAACGTCTCGGCAATTTGGTCTTGCGCCTCGAGCAGGCAATCGAGCAGCAGCGGGTTAAAGGTGCCGCACTTACCATCCAGGATCATCTGGATCGCTTCCTCGTGCGGGATAGCGTCCTTGTACACGCGCACGCTCGTCAGGGCATCGTACACGTCGGCCACCGAAACCACCTGTGCGGCAATGGGAATTTCGTCGCCCTTAAGGCCATCGGGATAACCCTTGCCGTCCCAGCGCTCGTGGTGCCAACGCGCGATCTGGTACGCATATTCCATAAGCGCATTACCGACGTGATGGCGGCCCAGCTCAAGCAGCATGTCGGCGCCGATCGTGGTATGCGTCTTCATAATCTCGAACTCCTCGGGCGTAAGGCGTCCGGGCTTGTTGAGAATCGCATCGTCAATCGACATCTTGCCGATATCGTGCAGCGCCGAAGCCAGGGCGATCGTGGAGCGTTCCTCATTGTCGAGGGAGATCGTGTCGCTACGCCGGACCAGACAGCCAAGCAGCAGCTCGGTCAGCTTCTCGATGTTCGTAACGTGCCTGCCGCTCTCGCCGTTGCGAAGCTCCATGACGCCGGCCATGATGTCGATGAGCATGCGACTGTTCTTGACGCGCTCGTTGTACTGCTGGGACAGCAGATTCGTCAGGCGGCGCTGTTTGGCGTATAGGCGGATGGTGTTGCTTACACGGCGGCGCACGACACGGGAGTCAAACGGGCGGTTGATATAGTCCGAGGCGCCCAGCTCGTACGCGCGCAGAACCATATCATCGGAATCTTCGCTCGAAATCATGATGACGGGCAGATTGTCACTAACCGATCGGCGCGACAGATCGGCCAGCACCTCAAAGCCGCTTACGCCCGGCATGACAATATCCAGCAGCACGAGCGACAACTCATCGCCATAGCGGTCGACCATGTCGAGCGCCGCACGACCGTGGTCGGCCTCGAGGATGCAATACTCGTCCTTGAGCATCTCGCTGAGAATGGCTCGGTTCATCTCGGAGTCATCGACAATAAGCACCAAAGGCTTTTCGCTTTGGAAGGCCTCGATGGAATCGGCATCGGTCACGACCGTACCGGCTTTTGCCTTAGCGCGGCTCAATAACTGGACAGCGCGGCCAACGCCCTCATCGACCGTCTCGCCATGAATGCGAACGCCACCAACACATGCCGTCAAGCTCACGTACTCATGGCCCGGAATAATCGTGGAATGAACGGCTTCGGATACCTGATGCAAGCGACGGGCGAAGTCATCGGAGGGAATATCGGGCATGACGACCACAAACTTGTCGCAGCCATAGCGCACAAGTTCGTCAGTCGAACGAATACCGCTGCGTATGGCTGTCGCCACGGCACCGAGCGCAAGGTCGCCGGCATGACGGCCACACGTATCGTTGAAGACCCTAAAATCATCAAGGTCGATCACCGCAACGCCGGCCTTCATGCGGACGCTACGGAGCTTTTCCTCGTAATATCGGCGATTGCGCACACTCGTCAGCACGTCGGTGTAGACAAGGTCCTCTTCTGCAGCCTCTTGTTCATCGATCGGACGCACCATCAGCAAGACACGAGGCTCACCCTCGACCTTTAGAGGGCGTAGGCGAGCGCGGTACTCAACACCATCGTTGAGCAGTTGCTCCGACACCTCATCGGAGTCTGCCAAAGCCTCAAGACTCGATTGACGCAGACAAGGGCAGCGATCGCCGGCGAGCAGGCAGTTAGGCTCGCTCTTAATCTGATCGGCCGACAGCAAACGCACCACGGGGTAGGTCTTCGCGACGCGGGCGACCTCAGCGGCAGCCTCCTCGTCGGTTAGATTGACCTCGTGATTATTGAGCATATGGGGCCCTTTCGATAGCTTCGCATAGTAGCGGTGGGTTCCAAATGTTACAAGGGTAACACCTTGCCGATGCAGGTAAGCACGTGAATGCCGTTACATTTTTATGAGTTGGCAGACGGCGCAATTGGAGCCGCAAACGTAAGGTTTTGAGCACGTTTGTTAACACGGCCGAAACGTTTGCGGATGAAGCCTGTTTTGTTTTTTTGCAGCTGCTAGAACCCCAGGATGCCACGGACAGTCTGGGCAGCCGCTGCCGGGCGATCGCGCAGGCCGTTGTGCGCGCCGGGAATCGTTACGAGGGGGCAATCCAAAAGCTCAGCCGCCATCCTCGTACCCGCCTCGCGGGACGTGCCAATCGAAAGCTCGCCCAAAAGCACGGCGGCCACCGTTTTCGACGCGCGAACGCTATCCCAATCGGGGACGCAGGTCATAGTAATCCCGTATTCGTTCGCCATGAAACTGCGGCCGTTGCGCAGGGCATGTTTGGCTTCTGCCTCGGTTAACTTGGGGGCCTCAGGGTCCGAATCGCCGATGGCGCCCAGGAAGGCCCTCAATGCCCTCGAGACCTTTCCCGCGGCGATCATCTCGAGCAAAACCGGGGCCGCGCCCAGGCCGGCACCCTCATCCGTCACGGCGGGTTCATGCAGAATCGCACGCGAGATTATGGCGGGGTTTGCACGGAGAAGCTCCAGCGCCACCAGCGTACCGGCACTGTGCGCGAGCACGTTTGCCGGAGCGCCAATATGCTCGATAACGGCCTGCAGGTCGGCAGCTTGGGCGGCGAGGTCGTAGCGTCCGTCTGCAGCGTCGCCACTCTCGCCGCAACCGCGGCGGTCGTAGGCAATGACGCGATAGTCGCAGGCGAGCTCGCGGGCGATACCGTCAAAAAAGACACCGTCGACGCAGGCGCCGTGCACGCACACCAAGGCGGGTGCATCGGACGATACAACCGGGCCGGCATACTCGCGGCAGGCGATCGTAGTGCCCGCATTCTCGACCGTAAAATCCATGTTGTGCCCCATCGTCTTGCGTTTTGTTAACAGATTAACTGTACCCGACCCGATACCTTTCATGACGCGGCATCGAAGGCAGAGTTAAAAACGAAACCTGCAAAGCACAAGCCCGGACCATACGTTGGAGCCGATGCTATGCTTAAGGTTAATTGTCTTGAGGAGCTTTTACCTATGTCTACGTTTCTAAATGCCAGCCCCATCTTTGGGCCCGTTCGCAGCCGTCGCCTGGGCCTTTCGCTCGGTGTCAACATGATGCCGGCGAGCGGCAAGATCTGCACGTTCGACTGCATCTACTGCGAGAACGGCCTCAACGCCGAGCGCCCCTGCCACGAGCCGTATAACACGGCTGCCGTGGTGCTCGACGCACTCGAGGCCAAGCTGCACGAGATGGTAATCGAGGGTGAGCTGCCCGATGTAATCACGTTTGCCGGCAATGGCGAGCCCACCGCCGCGCCGGAGTTTCCGCAGACCATCGCCGGTGCCGTCGCGCTTCGCAACCAGCTGGCCCCAAACACCAAGATTGCCGTGCTCTCCAACGGCACACGCGCCGACCGTCCCCAGGTGCACGATGCGCTCATGATGGTCGACGACAATATCCTCAAGCTCGATACCGTCGACCCGGCGTTTATCCAGCTGCTCGACCAGCCTGTTGGCCCCTACGATGTGGAGCACCAGATCGAGACGTTCGCAAGCTTTGACGGTCATGTCATTATCCAGACGATCTTTTTGACCGGCGAGTATCAGGGCAGGCTCATCGACAACACCGGTGAGGAGTACGTTGGTCCTTGGCTCGCGGCGCTCGAGCGCATTCGCCCGCAGGAGGCGACCATCTACACCGTCGCACGCGAGACGCCGGTCGCTGGCCTTGCCAAAGCAGCACCTGAGGTACTCGACGCCATTGCCGCACGCGTGCGCGCCCTCGGCATTCCCTGCCAGGTGAGCTACTAGCAAAACCACGCAGCAGCTAGTGCCCGCCATCCCGCTCCATCAGTTGCGGTGATATAGTTCCTATTTATGCTGTTAAACCGCTTAAATCGGAACTATATCACCGCAACTTTTATGGACGCGTGAGTGGGCTATACTAGCTGCGAATGAAAGGAAGTTAGCCATGTTTGACAACGGACCCGTACCCGGCCGCAACGACGCTTGCTGGTGCGGCAGCGGCAAAAAATATAAGAAATGTCACAGCGCCTTCGACGAGCGCCTCGAGCGCCTGTGGGAGGAGGGCTGGGAGGTTCTGCCCCGCACGCTCTACAAGACGCCCGCCGACATCGAGGGCATCAAGCGCTCCGCCGCCATCAACGTGGGCGTGCTCGACTACGTAGGCGAGCACATCGCCGCGGGCATGACCACCAACCAGATCGACCAGATGATCTACGACTACACCGTCGAGCACGGTGGCACACCGGCCGACCTCCACTACGAGGGCTACCCAAAGAGCGTGTGCACCTCGATCAACGACGTCGTCTGCCACGGCATTCCCTGTGATACGGACGTGCTGCACGAGGGCGACATCATCAACGTGGACTGCTCCACGATCCTAGACGGCTACTTTAGCGACTCGAGCCGCATGTTCTGCATCGGCGAGGTCTCGGCCGAGCGCCAGCGCCTGGTCGACGTCACCCGCGCCAGCGTGGAGGCGGGTCTGGCAGCCGTCAAGCCATGGCTGCCACTGTCCGTGATGGCCGAGGCCGTGCAAAAGACGGTCGAGGACGCCGGCTTTAGCGTGGTGCGCGAGTACGGCGGACACGGCATCGGTAAGGAGTTCCACGAGGACCCGTTTGTGGGCTTTACCACCGAGGCACCCGATGTGGACACCATCATGGCTCCGGGCATGGTCTTTACCATCGAGCCCATGGTCAATGCCGGAGCGCCCGACATCAAGATCAGCAAGGGCGATGGCTGGTGCGTGCGCACCAAGGACGGCAGCGACTCGGCCCAATGCGAGGTACAGCTTGTGGTGACCGAGGACGGTTACGAGCTGCTGAGCTGGTAGCCGTGGATGCGCCGGATGCTGACGGGCACGCTCGTCTTGCATCCGGCGTTTTTATTTGAACGTTTTGCCTGATAAAACCTGTCAAAAATAAACCTGTCCCCTTTTGGCAGGTCGAGCGGAGAGGACTGCTTGTGAACATCCTGGTTTTGTTGCCCGTCAACGACCGCCATCGCGCAATTCTTGAGTCGAGCGCTCCGGGCGAGGACTTTATCTACACGAGCTCCGACGCCGCCACGCGCGAGCAGGTCGCCGATGCCGACGTGATCCTGGGCAACATCGACCCTGACATGCTCACGGCATGCGAGCATCTCCAGCTGTTGCAATTGCAGACCGCCGGCTATGACGACTACCTCGCCGCCGGCACCGTGCCGGCTGAAGCCAAGCTGTCTTGCTCAATCGGCGCCTACGGTCAGGCCGTGAGCGAGCATATGTTTGCCATGGTGCTGTCTATGATGAAGCGCCTGCCCGGCTACCAGGACCTGCAGCGCGAGCATCGCTGGGAGGACTTGGGCCCGGTCACCTCGCTCAAAAACGCCAACGTGCTGGTGCTGGGCGCGGGCGATATCGGCGGCCACTTTGCCACGCTCTGCCGCAGCATGGGCGCGCACGTCCGCGGCATCAAGCGCCATCCGCTCGTCTACCCCATTGTGTTTGAGGACATGGACGGCATGGACGCCCTGCCCGAGCGCCTGGCCGAGGCTGACATCGTCGCAGCCTTTATGCCCAGCACACCCGAGACTCGCGGCCTGGCGAACGCCGAGTTCTTCGCCGCGATGAAGCCGGGCGCCTTCTTTGCCAATGGCGGCCGCGGTGACCTTGTTGTTGCCGACGATCTGGTTGCCGCTCTGGAGTCCGGACACCTTGCCGGTGCCGCGGTCGACGTCACCGACCCCGAGCCGCTGCCTGAGGCAAGCCCCCTGTGGGATGCGCCCAACATGCTCGTCACACCACACGTCTCCGGATGGTTCCACCTGGCAGCCACGCTCAACAATGTCGTAGACATCGCCGCGGAAAACCTGCGCCACTTGCAAGCTGGCGAGACGCTTCGCTGCTGGATCGAACACTAATTGTTCCGGCGTTTTGCCAAACGCCGGAACTACTCGACGCTGCGAGCCCGCCAGAGCGGCAATCTGACGTTCAATCGTCGGGCATGGCCAGAAGGTCAATGCCCTCCTCTTTCAAGGCACCTTGCTCACTCTGGCGGGCTCTCGCTGACTTTCATTCGGTCTGCGGTGTCTCGGCGGGCTCTCGCTGACTTTTGCTCAGCCTGTGAGGTCTTCAAATTGTTAGAGCGTTGCTAAGTAATTCTTTGCGTCTTCTACGCTCATTGCTGCGACTGGTGCGTGTGAACAGAGTTTGGCATCGTTGGTGACCAGTAGATCTGCCTTTGCGCGCATTGCCGCAGCGATGATTAAATCGTCTTCGTAATCGCTATGGAGATTACGCTGCTTGCTCGCCATCCATATGTCACTCAGGTCGCAGGGTACCGGCGTGGCAAGTTGCGATAACACGTCGAGGCAATCCCATGCAAGTGATGTCGCCGCCACGGCGGCATCTTGGGATAGTGAGCCATGCTCGCGCCGATACCACGCCTTATGTTCGCTCGAAATCAAATAGAACAGATCTTTGGACGATGTCGCCGCATACAGCAAATCCACCTGCGCCGTGCATGCATCGCGTAAAAACTCAATCGCCACCGAACGACCACGTCGTGAGGGAATGAAATAATCGAGCCACACGTTGGTGTCAACCAAGATACGCCTTGGAGCCTCACTCATAGAGCCAGCTCATCTCCTCGCCATAGCGATCCGCATAGGCATTCCGTTTGAGCTCTTCGTCGTCCGATGGCTGAGCCCTGACCATATCGATTCCCGACTCACGGCAAGCGGCAGCGAACAGCCTCGACCCCTGATCCATGAGCTCGAGTTTACGTTTGGCGGCCTTTTCGCGCTCGCGCTGTTCTGCCCGGGCACGACTGGGCAGCAGGATATCCTCGAGCGCGCCAGGGCGATCGGCCAGCGACGCTGCAAGCTGCCAGAGCGCTCGCACCGCTTGGCTCGGCGTCATACCGGCCCTGGAGAGAGCAGCGTCGCCGCTCCTTTTAAGATCGGCATCGAGACGTACGTTGATCTGAGCGGCTGTTGTGGTCATGACCCCTCCTCAATACTTCAGAATTATCCTAAAACACTATGGTAGATACGTAAAGCATGTATAGCAATAAATTAGTATTAGCCGTGCTCCGTGCACAAAAAGCCGCCGAGGCACATTGCACCTCGGCGGCTACGCATCACCAATCTAGTTCGGTTTCATCCTTTGCATTTGTCCAGATAAAACCTGCCGAAATCAACATCCCTTTTTGGCAGGTTTTTAGAGCTCCACGCTTTCGGCACCGTTGATGGTTAGGTCGCGCTCGTAGAAGGCGGTGAGGGCGCGGATGGCGTACATCACGTCGCGCACGCCGCCGGTCTCGTAGCTCGAGTGCATGGCAAGCTGCGGCAGGCCCACGTCCACGGCATGCATGCTCGCCTGCATATTGGACAGATTGCCGAGCGTGGAGCCGCCGGCCATGTCGCTCTTGTTGGCGAAGGCCTGCGTGGGCACGTCGGCGTCATCGCAGATGGCCTGGAACACCGCGCGGCTAAAGGCATCGGTGCAGTAGTGCTGGTTGGCGGCTTCCTTGATGACGATGCCGCCGTTGAGCACAACCTGATTGCGAGCATCGCACTTCTCGGCGTGGTTGGGGTGCACGGCATGCGCGTTGTCGCAGCTCACGAGCATCGAGGCGGCAAGCGCGCGATGATACGACTCGTCATCGAAGCCCAGCGAGCCGTTAATGCGGCGCAGCGCGTCGGCCAAGAACGTCGACATGGCACCCTGCTTGGTCTCGGAGCCAACCTCCTCGTTATCGAAGCAGCAGAAGACCGAGACGTCGTGCGCGTTCTCAGCGCCCAAAAATGCCTGTAGCGAGGTATAAGCGCAGGCCAGGTCGTCGAGCTTGGGTGTCGAGATAAACTCGTCGGCCCAGCCCCAAATGCGCGCATCCTGACGATTGACCAGGAACAGGTCGCGGCCCAGGATCTGCTCGGGCTCAACGTCCAGCTCATCGGCAATCAGGGCATCAAAATCTCCCTGCTTGAGTTCGCCGGCGCTGATGAGCGGGCACAGGTCGACGGCTCGGTTGGGAGCAAAGCCCTCGTTAACGCCGCGGTTCATGTGGATGGCAAGACTCGGAATGATAGCGACCTCGCGCTCGGTGGCAAGCAGGCGGCTCTCGATACGGTCGCCCTCGCGCACCAGCACGCGGCCTGCGAGCGCCAGCGGGCGGTCGAACCAGGTGTAGTCGATCATGCCGCCGTATGCCTCGGTGTTCAGGCGCAGCGTCTCGCCCGCGCCGTCGAGTTCGGGCACAGCCTTGACCTTAAATGTCGGCGAATCGCTGTGCGACGCCGTGAGCTGAAAATGATAGTCACCCGCAACGCCGTCCTCGCCCCACGTCGCGGCCAGGTCCTCGCCCACCTTAAAGGCGATGACGCTCGAGGTATTGCGCTGCGTGTAATAACGCCCGCCCGGCTCGATGTCCCACGCCGCATTCTCGGGCAGATAGGTGAAACCCGCCTCGTCGAGCTCGGCCATAATGGTTGCCGCCGTATGGAACATGCTGGGGCATGCCTCGATAAAGTCGATAAGGTCGTTGGCGGCCTCGATATCGTCGGCCGTCACATGCGCGCGCTCGGGCGTTTCCTGATCCGTCATGCTCTCCCCTTTCGCTGGGTTGATGGTCCCCTCCAGCATACCCCGCCACGCCAGCGCCGCACTCTTCATTCCGTGCTTAATTCCGCGCCGCTCACCAACTTGAGCCATCATGCCCGCGTTCCTTTTGCGACAATTGCGCTAACAGGACGAGAGGAGTCGTCATGAAGCCACGTAACATTGCCATCGCCTGCGGTGTCGCGGGAGTCGCCGTCGGCCTTGCCGCTGCCACCGGTATCGTTTATCACAAGCAAATCAAGTCCGCCGCGTCGCTCAAACGCTTGACCGGCTACGCGGATGGCTATGACCTGTACGCAATCGACATCGCCTACGACTACGATCTTGATCGCATCATCGCCGCTGGCGTGCGCGACGACCAGGCCTACATCGATGCCGTGGTGGCGCAGGTGCTGCCCGGTGTGCCGGCACATGTCCAGGCGCCCCAGTTTGCCTGCAGCGCTTTTGTCGCCGTAGATGCCGAAGGCCGCGTGCGCACCGGTCGCAATTACGACTTTAAGGACGACACCTCGGCGCTGCTGGTGCGCAATCACCCACGCGGCGGCTATGCTTCCATCGGGTTTGCCGCCCTTAACAACCTGGGCGATAACACTCCGCTTGACTCCGTCGCCGGACGGGCCGCCGCACTCATGGACCCGTTTGGCCAGCTCGACGGTGTTAACGAATGCGGCGTGTCCATTGCCGTACTCACCCTGGATTCCAAGCCCTGTGACCAGGACGCGCAACGCCCCGTCATCAATACCTCGCTCGCCATCCGTCTGGTGCTCGACCGTGCCGCCACCACGCAAGAAGCTGTCGACCTGCTTTCCGCCTACGACATGCACGCCATGGCAGGACGCGATTACCACTTCTTTATCAACGACGCCGCCGGTGACGCGCGCGTAGTAGAGTGGGATCCGCGCGATCCGAACCGTGCTTTCAAAGCGACTCCTGTACGCCAGGTTACGAACTTCTACGCTTGCTATGGCGACGAAGTGCTGCCCAACCAAAAGAATGACGAGCTGGGCCATGGTAAAGAGCGCGCCGTCGCAATCGCCGATGTCCTTGACGCCCACGCCGGTGCCCAAGACGAGGCAGTCGCTTGGAAGGCCCTGCGTGCCGCAGCGCAAGAGCCCAATCCGGAAGACATCACCAGCAACACGCAATGGTCGGTCGTCTTTGACAATACCGAACCCGCCGCCGCCATTACGCTGCGCCGCCACTGGGGCAACGTCGATGCCTTCGCACTGTAAGGAGCCAGGCCCGTCGACCTTACGTTCCCTGACGTTGCTTACATTTCCATACGCTTGAGCTAACACGTTTTACCCCCGTATCAACAGTGTGCGGGGGTAAACTTATGCGCATGTTATAACTTGCCCGGAAGGATTCACCATGCTTAGGATCGGTCTTCTTACTAGTGGCGGCGACTGCCAGGCGCTCAACGCCACCATGCGCGGCATCGTCAAAACGCTTATGACCAATAGCGAAGAACCTATCGAGATCTACGGTTTTGAGGACGGCTACCAGGGCCTTATCTACAGCAGGTTCCGCGTCATGACGCCCGCCGATTTTAGCGGCATCCTCACCCGCGGCGGCACCATCCTGGGCACGAGCCGCACGCCGTTCAAGCGTCTGGACACTCCCGAGGCCGACGGCGTCGAGAAGGTGCCGGCAATGGTCCACACCTATCACAAGCTGCAGCTCGACTGCCTGTTTATGCTGGGCGGCAACGGCTCCACCAAGACCGCCAACCGCCTGCGCGAAGAGGGCCTCAACGTTATCGCTCTGCCCAAGACCATCGATAACGACACCTGGGGCACCGAGATGACGTTTGGCTTTACGAGCGCCATCGACGTCGCCACCAAGTGCATCGATGACATCCACACCACCGCTTCGAGCCACGGCCGCGTGTTCGTCATCGAGATCATGGGCCACAAGGTTGGCTGGATCCCGCTGTACGCCGGCGTTGCGGGTGGCGCGGACGTCATCCTGATTCCCGAGATCCCCTACGACATGGACCAGGTCATCAAGACCATCGAGCATCGCATGGAGACCGGCAGCCGCTTTACCATCGTAGCCGTTGCCGAGGGCGCCATCTCCAAGGAAGACGCGGCGCTGTCCAAGAAGGAGTACAAGAAGAAGCTCGCCGAGCGCACGAGCCCGTCGATCGTCTACGACATCGCCAAGGAGATCGAGGCCAAGACCGGTCGCGAGACCCGCGTCGCTATCCCCGGTCACACGCAGCGCGGCGGCCAGCCCGACGCTCAGGACCGCATCTTTGCGACCCAGTGCGGCGTCGAGGCCGCGCTTGGCTGCCTGCGCGGCGAGTTTGGCTACATGATTGCCCTGCGTGACGGCAAGATGTGTCACATGCCGCTCGAGGATGTTGCCGGCAAGCTCAAGTATGTCGACCCCCAGAGCGATCTGGTGCGCGAGGCCAAGGCGTTGGGCATCAGCTTCGGCGACGAATAGCCTCGGCCGAAATCCATCCCATCGGACCCTCCGACCCCGCCCGACGTATTTCGATTTGGCTCCTCCCTTGACTCCGTCAAAGGTCGCCAATCGAAATCGTCGGGCGGGGTCGGAGGGCCCTGCGTTTACATACTCGCCGAGGTTATTCGTCTTCTTGCTGCGGGTGCCTGGCCTGAAATTCAGTTGCGGTGAAATAGTTCCTGCTTAGCCCGCAAATGGCTGAATCTAGGAACTATTCCACCGCAACTTACGTATGATCGGAGCGGCTACAGCACAAGCATCGGCGTTCGTTTGATGGTCCGCCACGAAATGGGGCCATCTACTACGTTTAACTCGATGGGGCCAACCATGACCGCCTTTTCGAAAATCGACAGGCCTTCTACCTGCACTGATAATTGTCCTTGGGGGAAGCGGGCGCTGCGGGGGCGCGTCAACAGCGCGCGATTTCCGCGCCGCAGCGCTACCCTGATGCTGAACGCCGGGACGATGACCCACTGACCTGCTGACGCCTCTTCGGCCGTC
>JAXKEA010000018.1:0-181956 GCA_036551635.1 Collinsella sp. | reverse complement strand
GGCGTAGGCCGCGGGCCCGCACAGGGCCAGGGCGGCCGCGACCGCCAGCGCGGCGGCGGCACCGGAAATTCGTTTCGTGGAGCGTCTCATGGAAAATCCCCCTAATCTAGCAACGGTTTCCAAGTCTACTAGATTGGGGGGACGGGAGCCAAGCTGCAATACCCCCAAGGCACCCGTCTATAGTTCGTGACATTGTCTATAAACAGGCTCACCGCCCGCGAAATTAAATTCGACGTAAATCCTTTAAGCACGCGGCAAGCGGAAGAATCGTATAAGGCGGTTTTCTGCTGGCTGTCAGCCGCGGTATCCTCGTGGAAACCTAATTGTCGCCGGAATTAAAGTCCCCCGGCGCGGACTCACCTTTTCTCCCCGGCGCGGGCTCGATATCTTCTCGGATATCTAATCGTCTTGGACTTTTACCTGCCCAAGCACAGCACAGCGTTTACGCGCCGCCACACGGAGCAAGGCACAAAAAGTTTTATCTAGAACGCAGGCTTTTAAAGCAACTCAAGTACAAGACAATCGAACTAAACACTTCCGATAAAACACGCCATGGGCATTAATCACATACACAACAGGCCAATAATGCCCCCTCGTATGCTGCGATATAATCAATTTCACCGAACACCAAACCTGCAACCCGAAGGGACCAACGTGTTAACAATTCACTATGGTGATATGGAAAACGTTATCTACAATACGTCGGTTTACTTCAATAACGTCTATTCGCCCCAGTGGTTTCAAGATGTCTTTGCTCAAAGGATCATCAAATCCATCGATAAGGGCACCGTGGTGGGGCCCAACGCAATCGACACTAAGATCCTCGGCATCATCCCTCCTGAGAAGCTCTCGAGCGGCACCAAAACACTGCTGCTTATGTACTTCATGCCGCAAAACGTATATAACGCCTCTAACTGTGGTGACAATTGTGCTTACTGGATTTTAAGAATCGCTGCTCAAAAGGATCTAACAATCAATCTCTATCATTTGCTGGATTTTGGAAACGGCAAATTCACGGCGACCATTGCAAACACGGGCGATGTAGTCCACACGATGTTCGACCTTGTCCCCATAGCTGGAAAATGCCTTAGGGAGAATTCCTGATGCGCGGATCATACGGGGTAGTTATTCAAAACAACCGAGTTCAGTTTAAACTGACCATCAATAGAAACCTGACTATCATTCAAGGCAACAGTGCTACAGGCAAAACGACGTTGCTCGATATGGTGGCCGCTCACGAAGAATTAGGAGCACAAAGCGGCGTAACAGTTAGTTGCAAAGTGCCCTGCAAGACAATAACTGGAAAGTATTGGCGCAGAGATCTCCAGGAGATTTCCAACAGCATCGTTTTTATTGATGAAGGCAACGCTTTTGTTCGAACAGAAGAATTTGCCCATGAAGCGAAGCATAGCTCGAACTATTTCGTAATCGTTGCCAGAGAGTCGTTACATCAACTGCCCTATAGCGTTGATGAAATTTACGGTCTAAAGAACACCAACCGGACCACGACGAAGTATCCCGTATATTCTCGTGTCTACACCTCTACATATCGCATTTACGGTGATAGTAAATTTAGAGGTGAGAGGCCAGAGCTTGTCATCGTTGAAGACTCAAATTCGGGCTACGAGTTCTTCAGTTTGCTATGCAAAAAGAGCGACATTCGGTGTATCAGCGCAGGCGGGAAATCAAATATCTGCAACTGCATTATGGACGCACCGGAAAACGAGATCCTTGTAATCGCCGACGGTGCCGCCTTTGGACCTGAAATTGCGGAAGCAACTGCGCTATTGCGCCGAAAGAACATCAAGCTATTCCTGCCGGAATCGTTTGAATGGCTCGTGTTGAATTCGGGATTATTCAACAGCAAACACATTAAGGAGATGCTGCTTAATCCCGCTGAACACATCGAAAGCTCAAGGTTCTTTAGCTGGGAGAAGTTCTTTACCGCAGAACTCGTCGAATGCTCACGAGACACACGTTTTCACTATGACAAGAGCCACTTGAACGAGGAATATTTGAATCCCACCGCCCTTGCGGCTCTTGAGGATACTTTGCCGGATCTTGGCATCACTTCGAACTAGACCGAGAAATACTCGCTCTCGGCAGATAGGTTTGGCCCGAGCCAGGGGTCGCCATCAAGGAAGAACTCCGGTCAGCGTTGCATGAACAGTGCTTGCTCGCGCTTCCATCGGCGCAGCTTTTCCTCGTTGGCCTCTTCCCTACCGCGCGAGGTAAACTCGTAGTGGTACAGCTCGGCATAGGGCGTAAAGATGGTGCGGTAGCCCGCCTCCCCCGATATGGCAATCGACGCTGATAGCAGTCTTAAAGAATATGACGTCGCCCTCACTCGACCTAGAACCGTTCGAGAATCTCCTCGGCGTTCTCTCGTAGATAGATATCTAGGTCCGGCACGGCAAACTGAACGTAACCCCTCTGTGGTGCCTGAATAACCTCTCTTTGTAGCAATTTGGCCCTAATAGAGCTGATCTCATTGGTCTTTTTACCCATGCGCTTAGCAATCTCGGATGATTTGGACTGTTGTTTATCCTCGCACATGGCCAAAAGGTATTTGAAATCGTTGAGCCCCAGTCCCGAAATCGCGGGCTCGTGAACAACATCGTGAAAACGAGCCTCTGCCAGCGCAATGCCTTCAGTGACGTCGCGCTCGCTCACAATGGCACTTTTGACACGATGCAAGTTGGCGCGCTGCCAAATGGAATAACCGACCAGCTGCACCAGATAGGCATAGCCCTTAGTGGCCTTAGCGGCTCTCGACAGGAGATTGTTCTCTATGGTCAAGCCAGTAGCGACAAAGCTATCGCCCATAGAGAGCGCTACCTCCACCTGGTTGATAGGCGCCAGATCTTCGGGGAGGGCACGACGCAAGAACGTAAGCGCCTTGCCGTTAATAAGATCCATAACACCGGCGGGTAACCCGGCAAAGGCAAGTGCGATATCTACTTTTTCCCCTATCAAAAGCTGAACCGTAGACGCAATGACACGCATATCGTCAATCGGAGCGTCCTGAACTTCATCGATGGCAATAAAAAGACCCTTGGATGACTTCGCTGCCGAACTCAGTAACTTTCTAAGGCTCGGCTCTTTGGGCGCAACGTCAACTTTCGCGGAAACAAAGCCGGCGTTTACGCCGACCGAAGCATTGGCCGCAAGGGAAGAATCAGCAACCTGATCCCGCAAGTCCAGCAATAGGTCAGGGCCAGCAGAGACAATAGCGGTCTTCCATCCAAGCTCTCGAGCACGATCCCTAAGATCGCAGAGCAAAACAGTTTTTCCGGAGCCCCTCGGTCCAGCAATGCGCATGAGCCTCGCAGGTGCACCAATTCCCGCATTCAAGCTCTCGGTAAACTCAAGAGCGATATCGTCACGGCCAATTATGCGCGGAGGCTCAGCGCCGGCAGTGGGACGAAACGGATTATGGAATGCTGTGGCGCTCACTTGTTTGCCTTTCTAGGGAATCGATTAACAGCCAATCATCGTTTAAATAATTATCGCAGACTATATCGGATAATATCGAGCTGTATAAGCTTGTATAAACTTATCGCGAAAGTATCGAGCTTTCGTTATTTATCTTAGTAAGTAGTCCAACGCTGTTTTCTTCCAAGCTCATACCAAAAGAAAATTTAGGACTTCCTAAAACCATTGCCTTAGACCGAGAAATACTCGCTCTCAGCGGATAAGTTCGGCCCCAACCACGGATCGCCGTCGAGGAAGAACTCTGGCCAGCGTTGCATGAACAGCGCCTGCTCGCGCTTCCAGCGGCGCAGCTTTTCCTCGTTGGCCTCTTCCCTGCCGCGCGAGGTGAACTCGTAGTGGAACAGCTCGGCATAAGGCGTAAAGACGGTGCGGTAGCCCGCCCCCCACACGCGTAGGCAAAAGTCCGCGTCGTTAAAGCCGACGGCGAACTCCTCGTTGTAGCCTCCGACCTGCTCAAACACGTCGCGACGAACCATCTGGCAGGCGCCCGTTACGGCGCTAAAGTTGCCCGGACGTACAGCACGGGCAAGGTATCCCTCGCGCTTTGCCGAGAAGTCCTGGTTGGCATGGGCAAGCGCACCGCGCACGCCAACCAAAATGCCGGCATGCTGTACCAAATGATCGGCAAAATAGAGCTTGGCCCCCACCACGCCCGCATCGGGACGCTGCAGATAGCCCATCATCTCTTCAATAAAGCCGGGGCTTATGACCTCGGTATCGTTGTTCAACAGCAGCAGATAGTCGCCCTTGGCATGCTCAACGCCAAAGTTGATGATCTGGGAGTAATTAAACTCGCCCGGCCACCACTCAACGCGCGCTGCACCCTTGCCATCAGACGCAGCGGCTACGCGCGCCGGCAGGGTTTCATAATACGCAAACGTCTCCGGGTCTTCGCTGTTGTTCTCCACCAAGACGATCTCGTAGTTGGCATACGTGGCCTTCCGTGCGATCGACATCACGCAGGCGTCGAGCGTCTCGACGTGGTCCTTGGTGGGAATCACAATGCTCACCAACGGCGCAGGCTCTGGCAGCGAATAGCGCATGCGGTAGACAAACGGTGTCTCGGACTCCTCGACCGTTCCATGAACACCCAGTGAGTCAAAGTGGCGCTGCAGAGCCAGGCGCCCGGCTTCAATAGCATACGGCTTGCTATCAGCAGAACCGTCGGCGGTCGATCCCGGATGCACGCGCCAGTGATACAGCACATGCGCAACGTGTTCAAAGCGCGCGCCGGCTGCAAGACAGCGAAGCGTCAAGTCGTAATCCTGGGCACCCGCGACGTCTTCTGGCGACATGCCAATGTGATCGATGAGCGCCTTCTCCGCCATCAGGAAATGCGTCACGCAGTTATGGCTATAGAGCAGGTCGACGTTGAGCCGCGTCTTAAAGACCGGCTGGCCCCACTCCCCCGTTTTCTGGAACATGTCCTCGTCGCAGAACAGGACCTGGGGACGCACGCCCTCGACAGCCTTGTTCAGCGCGGCAACATAGTGGAATAACGCGTCCGGTTCCAGAATGTCGTCATGGTCCAAGAACGCGATGTAGTCGCCCGTCGCTTGCTCGATACCTGCGTTGGTGTTGACCACAATGCCGCCGTTGCCGGGCAGCCCAATGCGACGAACGCGCTCGTCGTTGGCACTTGCCGCAAGATTGGCCACCGCATCCCATTCGGGCGAGGCGTCCATAAGCAGCAATTCCCAGTTGTCATAGCTCTGGGCTAGCACCGAGTCCAGCAGCTCGCGCAGGTAAACCCGATCAGTCTTGCAGCACGGCACCACAATGCTCACGAGCGGCCTATAGGCAAAGGCCGCCGAAGCAACACGCTGGCACGCCAGATCGCCCGGCTTTGCGCGATGCTGCTCAAACCAACGTCGATAAGCTGCGTCGTCTGCACGCGCGTCCTTCATACGGTTCCAGCTGTCGTCGACCATGCCGTTGTACAGGCGACCATCCATGGCGCAAAACCCGCTCTGGATCTGCTCTGTGGGATCGCTCACAATCGCGACAAAATCTCGTATATCCTGAGGCATCTCAACGCTCAGAAACGTTTTATTGACGCGGCAACCGTTGCGCTGCGGCACATCGACCTGCGACTCAAACACATGCACGGTGACATCGATGGCATTCATATGCGTATCGAAGATCTGGAACTCGGGTGCGCACTGGGGGTCTCCCGCCCAGGTAACCTCATAGCGCCACACCGCGCCGGCGTCTGCCGGTAAATAACGAACGGCATCGATCTCATAGCGACCGCAGCACTCGCTGCGCTGTGCATCGCGAACAAGCGCGCACAGCGCAGGCTTTGCTTTGTAGTTAATCTTGGATTCCAGCTTGGCCACGCGGCTATCGAGGCGAATAGAGCCCAACCTTTGACCACCGGATGCAAAAACGACATCCATCGACGAGCCATCCAAAAACGGAAGTACCATGACGGCGAGCTCGCGCTCGTAACCGGAAACGGAAGGGCAAAGCGCCAGCACACGGCCATGATCGACCGGGAGCACCAGCGACGGCACACGAGAACCGCTCGTCGTCGCATGGACAAACGCTTGAGAACCCTCCCGCTCAATAAGCGCGGCGACATCCTGACCGGCAAAACGAAGCAGCACAAACAGACGGCCCTGGCTGCGGCAAAGTGCCAAACGCTTGATACTCATCTACACTTCTCGCTTTCCCAGGGCGTTCGCTGCCATGCGTTTGCAGGCACCCAGGCGCCCAAACCTCAAGACGTCGTAATCGAACATGAGCTTTTTGCACAAACGAGCAGCAGGGGCCTTACCGATAAGTGCCGCGCGCACCATGGCGGCAACCGAAGGAGCACATTGTGCGAGCGCAGCATCGTTGTCCACGGCAGAACCGTTAAGCGCCGTGGCAACGGCAGCAAACACCTTGCCGCAGTCCGAACCCAGCAACCTGAGCGCATCGTACAGCACCAGATCGCAGAGGAAGTACGCCAGGTCCTCGGCATGCTGTACATCGAGACCGTCGCGCTGCCAGTCAGCCATCACCGCGGAGTAAATCTTCACGTGCTCCAGCAGTCGCGTCTCGTCGTCATAGCGCATAGTGTCCATAAGCGAGCCCTTGCGCGCGACACGATAGTCATACAGCTTGTTCGAGATAAGCGCGGTCTTACGCGAACGACCGTACACGGCAAAATCGAAGACCTGGTCCTCGCCATACTTGACGGTTTCGTCGAACACGATCCCGTTACCCAGCAAAAACTCACGCTTGCAGGCGGTGCGCCATGCAAAGGGGCGAGATGCTTCCTTAAACAGCAGGTCAGAGTTATAGCCTTCAAACGACACATCGCGCGGGCTCAGCACATAGTTAAGCCACGGATACCCTGCCTCGAGCGGATACGGATTCGCGCCAAAGGTCAACACGTCGCAATCCTCGCGCTCAAAGGCATCGACGATCACACGGCATGCATCGGGCGTAAAGCGGTCGTCGGAATCCAAAAACGCGACGATAGGAGCCGAGGACGCAGCGATACCCGCGTTACGGGCGCTCGACAAACCACCGTTGGGTTTATCAATCAGCGTAAAGCGCGCGTCCTTTTCGCAATAGGCAGCGGCGATGTCGCGCGACCCATCCGGCGAGCCATCGTTAACCAGCACACCTTCCCAACCGGGCATATCCTGCGCGAGTAGGGAGTCCAGGCACCATGCCAGGCAATCCTCCACCTTGTAGATGGGAACGACAACGGAAATCTTGGGGGTAACCATAATCACGCGCTCCTACTGTGCGGCCGGAACGTCATCAGGGTGCGGGTTGTCACCGTAAGTGCGCTGATACGTCAGCACGCGCCAGACCAGCGGCAGGCCGCCGATCTTAAAGTAGTGCTTAAACGTATTGAGCTTGCCCGGCTTCTTAAAATCAAAGCGCGAATCGATATAGGCGCGGGGCGACTTGACCATCAGGCGCAAGTCGGTCTCGCCACGCGGATCAAACAGCGACAGATCAAAGCGACCGGCATCCCAGTCGGCCTTGAGCTCGGACGAGGCTTTCTTCCAAAACTGCTCGCGCAGTTCATCGACCAGGCGCTCATCATTCCAACGGTACGTATCGACCTTCATGCGCATTAAAATACCCTGAAGCTGAGCCTTAAGCTCGGGGCGTTCATCCAAAAAGCGCTGCATCTCGGCGTATTCGTCGCACACGCAAAATACCTTGTTGGGCGAATTAACGGAGCTCTTCTCGTTATCCTGGCGATAGCACAAAATGGGGTCCGCAATAAACGCGGCACGCTCGGCGCAAGCCCAAACCTTAAAGTTAAAGCCTGCGTCCTGATACGAGGCACCCGGCGTGGGAAGGAACCGAATCTGATTGTCGTTGAGGAACTCGCGCCGATAGATAGCCGACCAAATGGAAGGTTTGCGGTAGAAGATGCCCGGGCGATCGACAGGGCGATACGCGGCGCCCGTCATATGCTCGTCGATGATCCCAAACAGCTCACGGCGCTCGCTGGGCGTGGACCAATACAGGTAAAAGTCGCCCTTCACCACATCGGCATGCTCAGCATCGGCCTTGGCGACCAGCTTTTGGAGCGAATCCTCAAACATAAAGTCGTCGGACTCAAGGATGCCCACGTACTCACCGCGCGCCATCTCCAGGCCGCGGTTCATCGAGTCGCCGTAGCCGCTGTTGGCTTTGTCGATCATCTTGACACGGGAGTCGCGCTCCATGTACTCGCGGATAATCGCCGGCGAGCTGTCGGTCGACCCGTCGTTAATGCAGATGATCTCGATGTCCTTGAGCGTCTGAGTCACGGCAGAATCGAGGCACTCGCGCAGGTAGCGTTCGACATTGCAAATGGGAACAAGCAGCGAAACTTTAGGGGTATCAGAGTTCTGCAAGAGAACCTCCTGTTGAATAGCGTGTAACAGGGTTATTTTAGCAGCCGGGTTGCGGCGGGCGGCAGCGCTTGGAATTATATAAAGCGCTCCAGGCAGGCTTTGAGACCGCGAGTCGAAAGATAGAACAGCGTGGCGTCTGCCATCGAAACGCCCGAGGTCGCCGCAACGAGCTTCTGGGCAACACGGCGAACGGCGCCCTTAGCAGGCATATCCGCCCACTCCGTTCCCAAAAACGTCGTGAGGTCCATGTTGACGCGAGCCGCCACGCGATGGAAGTCATCGGAATCCAAGCGCGCCAAATCAAACACGATAAGGTCCAGGAACCAGGTGATCAGCTCGCCGGGACACAGGTCCATAAGACCGTAGCCCGCCCAGTCCTCCAAGACCTCCTCGAGCATTCTCATATGGGCATCGAGCTTTTTGGCGCGAGCCTCGACACTGTTGAACTCGTGCGTCGCCGATTCGCTCTCCATCACGTAGTGGTAGAACTTGTCCGGCATGACGACGGTCCTGTGGGCAAGCGCATAAGCCGCAAATTGGAAGACGACGTCCTCGCCCAAAGCCAAACCGGGGGCGAAGCGAATGCCTTCGCGATTGAGCAGCTCGCGCGAAAAAGCCGCACGGCAGGCATAGGGCTGCGTATTCGAATGGAACAGCAGTTGGGGATCACGGGCGCCGAAGGTACCAGCTTTGGGGCTCATGAGTTGCTGGACGCGTTTGGGGGCAGCATCGGCAGGTTCACAGGCGCCGCCAAAAACGGCGGCCTCGGCATCCGCAGACTCCATGGCATGCAGCACGCGCTCGACCGTCTGGGCATCGATGTAATCGTCGGCGTCCACAAAAAAGACGGTCTCGCCCTCGGCGGCATCGATACCCGCATTTCGAGCACACGAGACGCCCGCGTTTTCCTGGTCAATCACCAGTACGCGATCGTCGGCCTGCGCGATCTGACGCAACGCGTTCAACGAATCATCAGTCGAACCGTCGTTGACGCAGACAACCTGAATCGAGCGCTCGGACTGGGCCAACAGCGAATCGAGGCATCGCTGAATGGAGCGCGACGAATTGTAGACGGGAACGACAATGGTCGCTTTGGGGGTCAAAGTCTCTCCCATGTCGACCTATCCCCTCAGCGATTCGATGAGGAAGGCAGCGACCACGCCTGGGCCTCCAACCGAGGCGTAATACTTAGCGCGCCCCAAGGCACCATCCGTCGCAAAACTCGGATGCTCGTCAACCCAGCCCTCAGGATCTTTGAGGATGGCAGCGAGATTTGCGCGCTTCCACGGCTTGAGGTCGTCAAGCGAAAAGTCCCCGGCGTCCAAGGCCGCTTGGAACTCCTTGGCCATCTGAACCAGGAACTCCTTATAGAACTTAGGCGCCAGGCGCACGTAGTTCCACATGTACGAATCGTACTTAATGAGCTGATTGAACTTGAGCATGCGCGCGACATCGCCGCTTACGTGGTCGCGGGCATAATCCTCACGAATCCAACGCTCAATCTCGGCATACTCGGTATTGACGCAAAAGACCTTAGCCGAAGAATTGACCGAGGAGTTCTCGTTGTCCTGACGATACGAAAGCACGGCATCGTGCAGGTAAACGGCCTTGTCGGCGCAGGCAATCACCTTAAAGGCAAACGACGTGTCCTGAAAGGATGCTCCCGGAGTCGGCAAGAACTTGATGCCGTTGCGCTCAAGAAAATCGCGACGGTACACAGCCGACCAAATCGACGGTTTCTGCTTAAAGAACTGCGTCGTGTCGCTCGGGTGCACCGGCTTACCGCAGTCCTTGGCCTTAAACATCTCGTGCAGCGAACGGCGCTCCTCGGGCTTAGACCAGTAGAAATCAAAGTTCGCCTTCGCAAAGTCGGCATTATTGCTATCGGCGGCCGAGACAAGCTTTTCGAGTGCGTCGGGCGCCATAAAGTCATCGGACTCCAAGATGCCAACGTACTTGCCACGCGCCATCTCCAGACCGTGGTTCATCGAGTCGCCGTAGCCGCTGTTGGCCTTGTCGATCATCTTGACGCGCCTATCGCGCTCCATATACTCGCGGATAATCGCCGGCGAGTTGTCGGTCGACCCGTCGTTAATGCAGACGATCTCAATATCCCTGAGCGTCTGCGCCAGGGCGGAATCGAGGCACTCGCGCAGGTAGCGCTGAACATTGTAAATGGGAATAAGCAGCGACAGAACAGGGCTGCCAGAGGCGTTAGTAGACAAATGTGCTCCTTAGGAAATACCTGTCGTTTCATGGTATCAAAGGGTCAGCGCGCCAGCGGGCGTTTATATAATCTATGGAGCCTCTTGCGGGCAAAGCAGCCCCACGTCATGCGGCGGGCCCATGGCAGGTTCCTGCGTTTTATTCAAAGCTTGCCGCTAAGGTGCGCCGAGCCTTTACAATAGGACAGTCCCAAGGACGTATTCGATAGCTTCCGCGCAGCACTCGCCCGCCGCGCGTGAAAGGATATATTGCCCCATGCCTTCAACCCTTCCCGCTCCCATCGACAAGCTCGCCATCGTCGTCGTTACGTACAAGCGCCAGGAACTCCTGGCCAACTTGTTCGACTCCATGACCGAGCTCACGGCAACGCCCTGGCGCATCGTGATTGTCGATAACGAGAATTCGCGCGAGACCGAGGCCATGTGCACCGCATTCAACGAGCGCCTGGCCAACCTGTGGGGCATCGACACCGAGCAGGCCGCCGGGCAGGGCGGCACCGACCGTGTCATCTACGCCCCGCAGCTCAAAAACGGCGGCGGTGCGGGCGGCTTCTCCGCCGGCACTAAATGCGCCTACGACCTGGGCGCTCAGTGGTTCTGGGTGATGGACGACGATGTGCTCGTCATCCCCGAAGGCATCGAGCGTCTTGCCAAGTGGACCGACCGCTACGATGTCATCCAGGGTTCGCGCCTGGACTTTGACGGCGGCGCCTTCTTTTGGCAGTACCAGCTCATCCTTTCGCTCGGCATCCCTAACCCCATCGCCAAGTGGGATCTGGGTCCCGAGGGCTACCGCGCCATGAACCAGCTGTGCTTTGAGGGCGGCATGTTCTCGCGACGCGTGGTCGACAAAATCGGCCTGCCCGACGCGCGCTTCTTTATCTACGGCGACGATGCCTGCTACGGCTACGTAGCCAGCCAGCACTTCCCCGCCGCCGTTGTGGCCGACGTGGTGCTCAAGCGCGCCCGCGCCGTCTCTAACTGGGACATCGCCGGCAAGCGCCAGCTCAACTCCACGAGCGACACCAACCGCTACTACATCATGCGCAACCGCGGTTATCTGGCCCGCTACATGCAAATCTACGGCGACTATCACCCCGTGCTGTTCCGTCTGGGCAACGCCGCGACCTTCTGCAAGGAGTTCATTCGCCTGGCAGCCGTTGACAAGTGCTTTAAGACCGGTATTCCGGCGCTGCGCCGTGGCATGAAGGACGCCCGCAAGATCATCAAGGACCCCGACTGGAAGCCCATGCCGCCCATGAAGGACACCGAGTAACGGAAGCCGGAAACACCTCGGCGCTTAAAGCCGCTGGCACACCGTAGCCACATGCTGCCCATCAAAACCGAACCCCCAGCGCATGCGACCCACGCCGGGGCGCGGCACACGGATTTCGTCGATGCCGTCGCGCTCTATGTCGAGTAGCGACTGCACGGCCAGCAATTCCAGTCCCAGCGCATCCACATCGGGGTCATACATCAAGTTAATCGTTATCAGCGGGCGCTCGTCCAGCATGCCAATCGTATCTGCTACGTCGAACACAGCACCCGTAGGGAAAACCTGGATGTCCCAGCGACCCGCACCACACTTTCGCCTCGAGGCAGGATTGGCATAGCCCGGTAAGCCAAAGCAGAGCCCCTGCAAGAGCAGATGATATGGCAGCGGCTTATCTGGGTCGGTCTCACCGATTCCCGCATCCCCCAGGATGCGGCTTAGCGCCCGCCTCACGGTATCCTCGTTCCCACGGCACAGCCCGTCGCGAAACGCATCGACGTCTCGAATGTCTTCGGCAGCGCACTCAAACCACTCAATAATCACTAGACGCAAGGCCTGTCTAAGCTCGTTATTGGGCAATCGCAAAGCACGGAGGCGATTGCCATGCTCTGGCTCCTCAGTCATATCCGTCGTGAGAAAACCGGACAGATACAGCGCTGTCCACATGCCATCGTCAGGCGAGACATCTGGCTCTGCAGTGCCCAAACAAAGCGGGACCTCAGCGCACCCATGGGCCTCGAGCAAATCAAACAAGACCGAAAGGCGGTCGAGATTCCACCCGGCAACTACCCTACTCAGGCAATCCGCATACCTATACAGATCGGCGCGCACAGGCGCCGTGCAGCCTCGGTCCAGAAAACCGATCACGCGCGCCGGACTCGAACAATAGACCCTGCCAAACCGATATCCCTCGAGCCATTCACGCGCATCATCAAGGTATTCCTCGCGCCCAGCATGATTCAACAGAGCCTGGACCTCGGCATCCGAAAAGCCGAACCAACGGTCACACCACGTCGAAAGCGGCGTCGACAGACAATACGAACAACTGCGCGAAGAAAGCGCCGCTTCGGCAGGACCGGGACACTCCCCCATCAGACACGTCAGCCGCAACGAATCGCGCGCAGTGGCAATGGCGTCGAACAGCACGCGATCGAATAGCCCTGCCGGATCGGCGTCGGAAGCGTCCCTCGCGCTCGCACGGCGAGACCACGCCGCATCGTACCCATCAACGAGCAATACAACCTGCTCATCGCAGGCCATCTCCAGCAGCTCAATGAGCACACCGAGCACCGAGTCAACCTCGTCCGCGCTCGCCACGCCACGCGCAACACGTTCGATGTGACGCACCTTATCTCGAGCTAAATCAGGAGCCTCCAAGAGCGCCAACAAGCGAGCGCACTCGCCCGAAAGGGCATCGCGCACGACGTCGGCAATAGCGGCACCACGCCTCGCAGCGCCAGAAAAGTCCAGCGATATCACCGGATAGCAAGCATATTCATCCCGATAGCGCCCACCGTCTGCATCCCAAATCTGAGCATTGGCAAACAAACGCTGATCAGCGCGACCAACCGCTGGACGCTCCAGAAAAGCCCTGAGCGTCGACAAGTTCATGCTTTTGCCAAAACCCTCGGGTCGACAGCACACCACAACGGACGCGTCGCAGTCCAACACATCGGCAATAAACATGGTCTTGTCGACCAGCGTGCAGCAACCAAGAGCCTCCGCATAGTCGTGCATGCCAATGGGCAAAGCCGCATCGTCGGCACAGCCGATCAAACGCACGCCAAAGCCAGCAGCACAATCAACATTTGCCTGTTCAGACACCAAAACGTTCCCCCTAAATCGCAGCACGATGCCAATTGTAATGACCGCATCGCATGTACCGATGTCGCCGCGCAAACATATCGGGCAACGGTAGTAACAAGAGGTGTGAGGGGGCACAATTAATCGTTGCACAACAAAACGGGGCCCGATACATTCGCACCGGACCCCGTCCCGACTATTTAGTTATCTGGCAACTGAGAGCCTACTCCCCCGAGTCGTCCTCCCCAGAAGCCTTCTTCTGCTGATCGAGCTTATGCTTACCACTTACGATAGACGTAGCGCCCAGCGTGGCCAAGCTCGCGCTGGCAAGGCTCGCCATAACGATAAGGTCGCCCGTCTTGGGCATGTTACCGCCCGAAGTCTTAGTCGTTGTAGTGGTGGTTGTAGTGGTCACCGTCTTGGAGTCATTTTGCTCTTGGTTCTGGTTGTCGGTGTTGCCCTTACTGCTGTCCTCGCCCTGCTGCTTTCCGTCCTCGGTCTTGTCCTTGTTCTTGTCCTTCTCCTCAGATTCAGACTTCTTGTCCTCGTCCTTCTTCTGAGCGGACTTGTCGTCCTTCTCATCAGAGCTAGAACCCTTATCGGATTCAACCTTCTCGGAAGCCTTATCCTTGGAGTCGCCCTTTGCGGCTTCAGTCTTTTCCGTGGAAGCCTGATCAGAGTTGTCCTTGTTCTGGGCCGAGCCGTTATTGACGCCAGCCATCAGCGAAGAACCCAGCGTAGAACCAAGCTGCTCGGAGAAAGAAGGCTTCTTGTCCGGCGAAGCAACGGGAGCGTCCGGCGCCTTATTCGAGTCGTCCTTGGAAGCATCGGAATCAGGGGTTGCGTCAGAGCCAGAGCCGTTGTCAACGGACGAATCGCTCGAGCCGGTGGATGAGTTAGAGGTGTCAGCGTCGGTCGAACCAGAAGCGTCGCTGTCCGTATTGCCGGCAGAGCTTGAAGACGAATCGCCCGCAGCAGAGCCGTTCGAATTGGAGCCGTTCGAGGTAGAGCCGTCGTTGGTAGTGCCACCAGCAGAGCCATTACCGTCAGCATCGGTCGAGGGCGCATCCATCCTGTCATCGTTGGCATCGTCACTCGAGTCGTCATTCGAATCAGGTGTCGGCGAGGGCGCCGGTGTAGGCTCGGGCTGCACGGGCGTCGCAGCGGCAGCGGCCTCGTCCTCGGCGATATAAGCCAAGCAGTCCTTCAGCTCGTTGCAGTAGCGGTTCTTCCAGCCTTCATGATACTGGGGCTGGCTCGAATACTTGGTCGCCACGTTGTTGACCACGCTATTGGAGAGCGCCGTCACAAACTCGCGGTCGGACATATCGTTGGAAAGATTTGCCCAACGGAAGAAATCCCTGCAACCACCGGTGCCGCACATGTTGGTGATGCTCCACACCATGCCCTTGACGCAATCGGCGCGGCCGGAGATGTCAATGCCAAGAGCGCTCTTGAGCCACGCCTCGGTCACCGCATAGTACGAGTTGTACGCATAAGCGTCCTGAAGCGCCGAGAACTCGACAGGATCGGTGTTATAAGCGCCCTGGAAGGCCTCCTGCGCAATACGGCCCAGCTCGGTAAGTTGGCCGTTCTCGTACATGGCATTCCTCGCGTTGGAAATCTCGCCGCCGCGATCAATCGCATCCTTGAGCATGCTGTATTTTTCGGGGTTGTAGTTGTAGGCCTGCTTCATAAACGGAATGAGCGACCAACGACGGTCGAACTGGTAATAACCCAGCGCGTTATAGCCGTCACCGTACGAAAAGCCCTGGTTGTAGTTGCCATGGCTCTCGTACTTGGTAAAGTACTTTATCTCGGGAGTCACGTTGACAAACGAAACGCCCTGGACCGACCTCAGCACGCCCGAGAAGGACTGCTGGGTGTAAAGGCCCTTATCGATATCGGTGGCATCCGAGGCAACGCCCGGCGTGGGCTCCTCGGCAGCGGCGGGCGCGGGCGCGGTAACGGCGCCAAACGAAAGCGCCAGCGTCAGGCCCGCGACAATAGCAGAATGCTTGGGCTGCATAAGATCCTCCCTGCATTGGTGTAGTTAAAGTTCAGTTTGCAAAGATAAAAGTAAGTATTGCAGCTCGCCCGTTGTTGCACAACAACCCCTCGGTAAACGGCAACAACCCTCCGCGAAATCTTAAGGAATTAGACAAACTGGTCGTCGGGCGCCATCAGAAGCTCGCCGTATCGCTCCATCAGCCCGTCCCTCAACTGACAGAAAGCGGGGATATAGACGTTCAAGATGCGCTGAATCAAATCTTGAGCGAGCTTGTTGTCGTAGATATGGACGTTCGTATTGCGGTCTCTGAGCATGTCTAGCCAGGCCGCCTCATCAATAAAGTCGTAGAATCGGTAGGCTTCCTTCAAGATGGCACGAGGAGACCCCGATGCAGCAAGCGTGGCGCCCTCATACTCGAGCAGACGTTTAAGGAGCGTAATTGAGAGACCGAAAACCTGCTCATAGATATACGCACATCCGGAGACAACATAGTCGTTATCGAAATCTTGGAATCGAGCTGTCTCTAGCAGTGCCAACCGCGAATCAAAGGCTTCGTACGACTTCACGAAAGCCAGCCCCTACAGCTTAATGTCAAAGTTGATTTCGGGGACGGCGGCCAGGTCGGCCAACGTCACGCCGTCGACGTACTTTTCGATCACGTCGTCCAGGCCGCGCCAGAACTTGACGGTCGAGCACAAATCGCTGCGGGTGCAGCTGTTGTCGATGCCGTCGCACGCCACGGGCGCCGTGCTGCCCTCGACGGCGCGCAGGATGTCGCCGGCACGCACCTCGGCTGGATCCTTGGCCATCATGTAGCCGCCGCCCTTGCCGCGCACGCTCTTAAGCAGGCCCGCTTTCATAAGCGGACGAACCAGCTGCTCCAAATACTTTTGTGAGATATGCTCACGGTCGGCAACCTCGCGCAAGGCAATCTTGCCCTCGGCGTCGCCCAGCGCCGCGATATAGATCATCAGCCGGAGGGCATAGCGGCCCTTGGAAGAAATGAGCATACCTACCCTCCCATCGCATCTGGGACAACATAACCAGGTCTGTTTGTCCCAAATCTTAAGTAAGTGGGACAAACAAACCTTGTTATTTTGTCCCACATCTAGAAAAGTCGAGTGGATTAGTCGGGTTTTCCCTTGACTAACGCCGAACCCATAGTAACTTTATTCCGAGAAGATTCCTAGGGTTTAGTACACCTATGAGTACACCATATACAGAGAGGGACAGCATGAGCGCAAATCCGCTGCTTTCCATCGATGGTCTCACCGCCTCCGTGGACGAGAAGACCATCCTCCACAATGTCAACCTCAACGTCGCCGCCGGTGAGACCCACGTGCTGATGGGCCCCAACGGCGCCGGCAAGTCCACCCTCGGCCACCTGGTCATGGGCGACTCCGTCTATACCGTCAACGACGGCCGCATCGTCTTTGACGGCCAGGACATCACCGAGCTCACCACCGACAAGCGTTCGCGCGCCGGCCTGTTTCTGAGCTTCCAGGCCCCGGTCGAGATCCCGGGCGTGCCGCTGTCGAGCTTTTTGCGTGCCAGCATCGCTGGCCGCCCCGGCCTGGAGATGAAGGGCAAGGAGTTCCGCCGTCGCGTCAAGGAGCTCGCGGCCGAGCTCAACATGGACACCGCCTACCTCAACCGTGAGCTGGGCGTGGGCTTCTCGGGCGGCGAGAAAAAGAAGGTCGAGATGCTCCAGCTTCTGCTGCTGCAGCCCAAGCTCGCCATCCTGGACGAAACCGACTCCGGCCTGGACGTCGACGCCCTTTCCACCGTCAGCCACGGCATGGACGCCTACCGCAAGAGCTGCGACGGCTCCATGCTCATCATCACGCACAACACGCGTATCCTGGAGCACCTGGATGTCGACCGCGTCCACGTTATGGTCAAGGGCCACATCGTACGCGAGGACGACGCCTCGCTGATCCCCTGGATCGACAAGAACGGCTTTGAGACCTTCGAGCGCGAGGCCGCCGAGCAGCGCGCCCAGGCCGAGTCCGCCGTTGCCGAGCAGCAGGCGTAAAGGGGCGACGCAATGACCAAGAACCGCACCGAGGTCGCGGACATCGACCGCAGCCTCTACGACTTCACCTATGGCGAGGAGGGATTCGAGCGCCTCGACGCCGGCATCACGCCCGACATCGTGCGCGAGATCAGCGCCAAGAAGGACGAGCCGCAGTGGATGCTCGACCTGCGCTTAAAGTCCCTCGAGATCTTCAATCGTTTTCCCGACCCGACGTGGGGCCCCTCCATCGAGGGCCTGGACATGGACAACATCGTCACCTACGTCAAGCCCAACACCGACCAAAAGCACGACTGGGAGTCGGTGCCCGACGACATCAAGAGCACCTTTGAGCGCTTGGGCATCCCCGAGGCCGAGCGCAGCTACTTGGCGGGCGTCGGCGCGCAGTACGACTCCGAGCTCGTCTACCACAACATGCAGGACACCGCGTCCAAGATGGGCATCGTCTACTCCGGCATCGAGGAGGCCCTGCACGACCCGCAGTGGGAGCCGCTCATCCACGAGAAGTTTATGACGCTCATCCCGCCCACCGACCACAAGTTTGCGGCCCTGCACGGCGCTGTGTGGTCGGGCGGCTCGTTTGTCTACGTGCCCAAGGGCACCAAGCTCGACTTCCCGCTGCAGAGCTACTTCCGCCTCAACGCTAAGGGCGCCGGCCAGTTTGAGCACACGCTCATCATCGTCGAGGACGACGCCGACCTGCACTTTATCGAGGGCTGCTCCGCACCCAAGTACAACGTGGCCAACCTCCACGCCGGCGCTGTGGAGCTCTTTGTGGGCAAGCGCGCACACCTGCGCTACTCGACCATCGAAAACTGGTCCAAGAACATGTACAACCTCAACACCAAGCGTGCGCGCGTGGACGAAGACGGCGACATCGAGTGGATCAGTGGCTCCTTCGGCAGCCACGTGGGTTACCTCTACCCTATGAGCGTGCTCAACGGCCGCCGCGCCCGCTCGAGCTTTACCGGCATCACCTTTGCCGGCGCCGGCCAGAACCTCGATACCGGCTGCAAGGTCGTGCTCAACGCGCCCGAGACCTCGGCGACCGTAGAGACCAAGGGCATCTCCAAGAGCGGCGGCATCCAGACCTTCCGCAGCTCCATCGTGGCCACGCCTAAGGCCGAGGGTTCCAAGGCAACCGTAAGCTGCCAGTCGCTCATGCTCGATGACCAGAGCCGCTCCGACACCATCCCCGCCATGGACATCCGCGCCAAGAACGTCGACATCGGCCACGAGGCCACCATCGGCCGCATCGGCGACGATAAGGTGTTCTACCTGATGAGCCGCGGCATCTCGGAGGAAGAGGCCCGCACCATGATCGTCAACGGCTTTGCCAACCCGGTCTCCAAGGAGCTGCCGCTTGAGTACGCCGTCGAGATGAACAACCTGATCAAGCTCGAGATGGAAGGAGCGATCGGATAATGAAACAGACCACGAACACCGCTGCTACCACCCTTGAGCAGGTCAATGCGATGCCGGCTGCCACTTGGGGCTGGCTGAAGATGAATCAGACCAAGCTCGAGCTCTCTGACGAGCTTGCCGCCGCTCCCACCGAGGCCGTTGAGGTCGAGGGCTTGGACGAGCAGTTTACTGGCGTGGCAGACGCGTTCGAAGCCGCCATGGACACCATGGCCGAGCGCTTCCCCGAGCGCCGCGCCTCCGCCCCCGGCGACGCCGCCGACCGCGCCCGCATCACGCCCGAGACCGAGCTCGACGTGCCCGCCACCTCCATCTACCAGGCCGGCGCCATCAAGCTCGAGGAGGAGCTCTCCCCTGCCGAGGCCTTCGAGACTGGCATGGGCGAGGCTGCCTACACCTACCTGGCCGACCACGCCACCAAGCGCGTCGTCATCGATGTGCCCGCATACAAGCACGCCACGGTTACCGTGCGCGTGAGTGGCGTCGACGCTGCCGCGGCCATCGCCGCCATCGATGTCGTCGCCCGTCCGCAGGCAACGCTCGACCTGCGCATAGCCCTGGACTCCCCCGTTGCCGGCCAAGGCGTCGTGGGCTCCGTGCTACGTGTGTGCGCCCACGAGTACGCCACCGCCAACGTGACCTGCACGCAGACGCTCGACGATAGCTGGATCGCGCTCGACGACACCGGCCTGTTCCTGGACGAGGGCGCGCGCGTCAACGTGCAGCACACCGTTCTGGGTGCCGGCGCCAGCGCCACCGGCCTTGCCGGCGACCTGCTGGGCGATACCGCCAAGGTCACCATCGATACTGATTACTTGGGCGCCCGAGAGCAGGTGCGCGACTTTAACTACGAGCTGCGCCACCGCGGTCGCAAGACCGAGTGCGAGATCGACGCCAACGGCGTGCTGACCGGCACGTCCAAGAAGGTCTACCGCGGCACCATCGACCTCGTGCACGGCTGCAAGGGTGCAACCGGCACCGAGCGCGAGACGGTGCTTTTGGCCAACAAGGGCGTCGACAACAAGACCGTTCCCGTCATTCTCTGCGACGAGGACGACGTCGCCGGCAACCACGGCGCCACCATCGGTCACGTCCGCGACGAGCAGCTGTTCTACCTCGCCTGCCGCGGCCTTGACCAAAACGCCGCCGAGGACCTGTTCATCCGCGCCAAGCTGGAGGACGCCGCACTTTCCACCACCGACGAGCGCACCCGCGCCGCCGTCGTCCGCCTAGGCAACAACCTGATCGACAACTTTGAAGAGGAGCTCGCATGATCGACACCGAGCACGTTAAATGCGACACCTGTACTGCCCCCGAGCCCATGGAGCTCGACGCCAGCGACGAGGCTTCGCGCGGCTGGCCCACCGTGGACATCGAGACCAACCCCTACAAGGGCCAGTTCCCGCTGTTCCAGCAGCACCCCGAGATCGCCTTCCTCGATAGCGCCGCCACCGCGCAGCGCCCCGCCTGCGTGCTCGACGCCGAGCGCGACTTCTACCAGCGTATGAACGCCAACCCCCTGCGCGGCCTGTACTCGCTGTCCGTCGAGGCCACCGATGCCATCGCGAAGGTCCGCCAGCAGATCGCCGACCTCATCGGCGCCGCCCAGGCCAACGAGGTCGTCTTCACCCGCAACACGAGCGAGTCGCTCAACCTGGTCGCCAAGAGCTTTGCACCCACGGTGCTCGAGCCCGGTGACGAGGTCGTCATCACCATCATGGAGCACCACTCCAACCTGATTCCGTGGCAGCAGGTCTGCCGCGAGACCGGCGCCAAGCTCGTCTACCTCTACCCTACCAAGACCGGCCAGCTCACCACCGAGGAGGTTCTTGCCAAGGTGGGTCCCAAGACCAAGATTCTGGCCGTGGGTCAGGTTTCTAACGTGCTGGGCGTCGAGAACCCGGTCAAGAACCTCGGCAAGCTCGTCCACAAGTACGGCGGCTATCTGGTCGTCGACGGCGCGCAGTCGCTGCCGCACATGCCGGTCGATGTGGCCGACCTGGGAGCCGACTTCTTTGCCTTTAGCGCACACAAGGCCATGGGCTCCATGGGCATCGGCGTGCTGTGGGGCAAGATGGACCTGCTCAACGCCATGCCGCCCATGCTCACCGGCGGCGAAATGATCGATTCGGTCACCGAGCAGGACGCCGTCTGGGCGCCCGTCCCCGAGAAATTCGAAGCCGGCACGCAGGACGCCGCCGGCATCTTCGCCACGGGTGCGGCACTCGACTACCTGGTCAACACGGTGGGTTACGAGAACATCCAGGCCCGCGAGCAGGCACTCGTCCACTATCTGATGGGCGAACTCATGCAGCTCGACTTTGTCCAAATCATCGGTTCCATCTACTGGGACAACCACCACGGCGTTGTGAGCTTTAACGTCAAGGGAATTCACCCGCACGACGTCGCGAGCATCATGGACATGGACGGCGTCTGCATCCGCGCCGGCCACCACTGCGCGCAGCCGCTGCTCACCTGGCTGGGCGTCGAGAACCTTGCCTGCTGCCGCGCTAGCGTGGCCTTCTACAACGACAAGGCCGACATCGACAAGTTCATCGCCGGCCTGCATCACGTTTGGAGCACGTTCAATGGGTAATCTGTACACCTCCACCACATTTATGGAGCATAACTCGCATCCCGACTACAAGTACGAGATGGATGCCCCCACGCACGAGCACGAGGGCATTAACCCCAGCTGCGGCGACGAGCTCACCTTGCAACTACGTGTCGAGAACAACGTGATCGAAGAGGCCTCCTTTACCGGCCACGGCTGCGCCATCAGCCAGGCCAGCGCCGACATCATGGCCGACCTCATCACCGGCGAGACCGTCGAGGAAGCTCGCCGCCTGGCAGAGCTCTTCCTCGCCATGATCCGCGGCGAGCAGCTCTCCGAGGAGGACCTGGAAGACCTGGACGAAGCCGCCCAGCTCCAAGACATCTCGCACATGCCCGCCCGCGTCAAATGCGCCGAGCTCGCCTGGCGCACCCTCGACGGCATGCTCGAGGGGCAAAATAATCAGTAGTACTTGTCCTAAATCTTAAGATTTTTGTTGGCCGAATCGCTTGACAAGAGTGGTTCGGCCATTTTCTATTCCGAGAGCTCAGCCTGAGCCTTCACCCGCGCATAAGCGCGCACGATACGAGATACGGTACTCTTGCTGATTCCCGTATACCGTTCGATCTCGCGCACCGTGTAGCCACCATCGTGCAGAGCGAAAATGATTCTGTCTCGCTGCGAGGGCGCAACGGTCTTGAGTCCGTTGAGCGGCACGCCCAGGCTCTTCGCCATCTTGTCGGCAAAGGCGTGGCGTTCCCATTCCGTCTCTTTCATATCGCACAGCGCTGGATCGCAGCCGTCGGGCGTCGAAAGCGAATGGGCAATAAAGCCCTCGGCAGAACCAAAAAGCTCAAGCACGCAAGAAGGATCAGAAAATCCCCTCGCGACATCAGCCGCGTCACCGTCGTAAGCGCGCAAATGCTCGGCAAAGCTGCTCCAGGGATAACGCTCGATTAAGCTGATGCCAGCCTCCTGCGGATCGGCGTGTACGGAGCGAATAGCCTCCATCACCTGCCAGTCGGTATCGAGCGAGCGCCGGTCAAAACGGTTCTGGAACAGATGCCCTGTGCGCCCCGTGCGTTTATTGAACCGCCGCGCGTACGTCAAAAGCAGCCGGTGCATCGCCGCACTCATCGCGTCCTCGTAATCTGCAAGCACCAAATGCACGTGATTGCCCATAAGGCACCAGGCGATAACCGTCACGCCCTCCTCGCGGCAGCACTCGCGCATCAGCTCCAAAAACTCCCACCGGTCTTCATCGCCCTCAAAGATGAGCTGCTTGCCCGCACCGCGAGCACAGACATGGTAAAAGCCGGTAACCGTTCTCCAAACGCGCTGCATAGCGCTCCCTTCGCCGGGATCTGCTTGCCATCCAATACAGCACGATTGAAGCGTGCCATCAAAACATTCACGCAAAACAATACACTCGCGCGGCCAAAGGCAGTAAACAGGCGGCGAACGGCACCGTTGCAACAGGTCAACCCCTGCAACGCTTACAAGAGCCGACCAAAAGCTTGCCCAAAACGGACCCCCTCTACGGAAGTTCACGACCACAGAACATAGAGTTAAACCGTTTCAATTAAAACTTCCGGACTTCTCGCTACGAAAACTGAGCCGTTCGCCGAATATTCCGTGCATTTCGCGGTATTATAGGGGCTGCATGTCATGTCCCTTTCGAAGGGTCGCCCGGCAATCGCCAGCCACGACCCCCAGACGGGACGCCAACACGATAGAGAGGAGAGGCATGCAGTACTCACAGGAAGTGGAGAACATGTGCCCCGTTGCCAAGGGTGCATACCACGGCCCCGCACCCATCCCCGAGGAGGGCAAGTGGGTCCAGGCTAAGGAGATTTCCGACATCTCCGGTCTTACGCACGGTGTGGGTTGGTGCGCACCTCAGCAGGGCGCCTGCAAGCTCACGCTGAACGTCAAGGACGGCATCATCGAGGAGGCCCTCGTTGAGACCATCGGTTGCTCGGGCATGACCCACTCTGCCGCCATGGCTTCCGAGATCCTTCCCGGTAAGACCATCCTCGAGGCCCTCAACACCGACCTCGTCTGCGACGCCATCAACGTTGCTATGCGCGAGATCTTCCTGCAGATCGTTTACGGCCGCAGCCAGACCGCGTTCTCCGAGGGCGGCCTGCCCGTGGGCGCCTCCCTCGACGACCTCGGCAAGGGCCTTCGCTCTCAGGTCGGCACCATGTTCGGCACCAAGGCCAAGGGCGCTCGTTACCTCGAGCTCGCTCAGGGCTATGTCACCCGCATGGCTCTCAACGACAAGAACGAGATCATCGCATTCGAGTTCCTGAACCTCGGCAAGTTCACCGACGCCGTCAAGGCCGGCAAGACCCCCGAGGAGGCCATCGCTGGCGCTATGGGCCACTATGGTCAGTGGGAGAACGCTGCCAAGTACATCGACCCGCGCACCGACGAGGAGACTCACTCCGTCGCCAGCGTGTTCCCGGTTCACGAGTAGAAAGGGAGGGAAATAACTATGACTGTTACGTTCGAAGGTTACGAGCGCCGCGCTGACAAGATCAACAAGTGCCTCGCCGACAACGGCATCGCCTCCCTCGAGGAAGCTCTGCAGATCTGCACCGACAAGGGCTTCAACCCGCGTGAGATCGTCAACAACACCCAGTCCATCGCCTTCCAGAACGCCGAGTGGGCCTACACCCTCGGTTGCGCTCTCGCTGTCAAGCGTGGCGCCAAGTCCGCTTCTGAGGCTGCCGCCATCATCGGCGAGGGCATCCAGGCCTTCACCGTTCCCGGCTCCGTCGCCGAGGACCGCAAGGTCGGTCTGGGTCACGGCAACCTGGGCGCAATGCTGCTCTCCGACGACACCGAGTGCTTCGCCTTCCTGGCCGGCCACGAGTCCTTCGCTGCCGCTGAGGGCGCCATCGGCCTGGCTCTGAACGCCAACAAGGCTCGTAAGAAGCCGCTGCGCGTCATCCTCAACGGTCTGGGCAAGGACGCCGCCCAGATCATCGCCCGCATCAACGGCTTCACCTATGTGAAGACCCAGTTCGACTACTACACGGGCGAGCTCAAGGTCGTCGAGACCATCCCCTACTCCGATGGTCCCCGCGCTGCCGTTAACTGCTACGGCTCCGACGACGTCCGCGAGGGCGTTGCCATCATGTGGCACGAGAACGTCGACATCTCGATCACCGGTAACTCCACTAACCCCACGCGCTTCCAGCACCCCGTCGCTGGCACCTACAAGAAGGAGCGCATCGAGGCTGGCAAGAAGTACTTCTCCGTCGCTTCTGGTGGCGGCACTGGCCGTACCCTGCACCCGGACAACATGGGCGCCGGCCCTGCCTCTTACGGCATGACCGACACCATGGGCCGCATGCACTCCGACGCCCAGTTCGCCGGTTCTTCCTCCGTGCCTGCGCACGTCGACATGATGGGTCTCATCGGCATGGGCAACAACCCCATGGTCGGTGCCACCGTCGCCTGCGCTGTCGCCGTTGAGGAGGCCCTCAAGGCCTAATCGCGCCCGCGCGATGCTCATATAGTTGAGCTTTGGAGCCGCTACCTTTCGAGGTGGCGGCTCTTTTTGTTTGCGCTGTCGCAGGGTGGCTAATGCCGATATATCAGTTGGGGAGAAATACGAGATGTGAAGAGATAGAGCGTCAGAGCGTCCATGACGCCCACCTGCCATATTTGCCCTTTACCGATTTGCCGAGTCTTTGCGGCCCCATTGCCGATCACCCGTGCGACAATGCGCCGGACGAGAAAGGAATCCGATGAAATCGACTGATGTACTGGTAATTGGATCTGGCATTGCGGGCCTTTGCGCCGCCATCGAAGCGGCACGCACGGGTGCAACCGTCACTGTGGCAAGCGCCGGCAAGACTATGAGTGGATCGAGCTTCTTCCCCGGAACCTGGGGCCTGGGGCTTATCGGACCCGTTAACGAAGACGACGAACAAGACCTCATCGACACCATCCAGACCGTCGGCGGCGGTGTCGCCGACCCCGAGCTTGTCCAGACGTTTGTCCACGGCATTCCCCAAGCAATTGAATGGCTCGAGCAAGACCTGGGCGTTGAACTCAAGCGTCCGCAAAACGCTGAGAGTGCTCAACAAAAGCAATTTATCCCCTGCTTTGATCACAAGACGCGCATGTGGCGCGGTCTCACCCGCAAGCCCCTTGAGGACGCTCTGACGACCTGGATCGAGTCGCTCGGCATTCGCCTGCTCCCCCGCCATGAGCTTATCGACCTTATTGAGGACACGAACGGCAGAATCACCGGAACCGTGCTCTACAACCTCACCGAAGATCGAATCGTGCCCTGTGCCACCAAAGCCACGATCATCGCAGCCGGTGGCACGGGTGGCCTGTTCGAGCGAAGCCTCACTTCCGCCGACGTGCTCAGCTCATCACAGGCCATCGCACTGGCGCACGGCGCATCGCTTACTAATATAGAGTTCATGCAGATGATGCCCGGCTTCATCGAGCCCAAGCGCAACCTTGTCTTTAACGAGAAGACCTGGCGCTACGTACATGTAGACCAGCCGGCAGATATTGCCGACGACAAGCTGAACGACCTGCTCGAGCAGCGCTCTGGATATGGTCCCTTCACGTCACGCTTGGCCTCCCGCGCTATCGATCTCGTCATCGATCAGGCAGGTGTCGAAGGCCTGGCACTCCACTACGACTTCCCCCGCGAGGATGTCCCAGAGTTTGTGCAGACCTTTGCCACCTGGCTGCAAGACGAGTACGGCATCGCCCCGACTGACGAGATGCGCGTTGCGATGTATGCCCACGCCGCTAACGGCGGCATCAAGATCGATAAGACCGCGCACACGGGCGTTGAGGGCCTCTACGCTTGCGGCGAGGCGACAGGCGGCATGCACGGCGCCGACCGCATTGGTGGCTTGTCAAGCGCCAACGGCATCGTATTCGGACGTATCGCGGGCGCATCGGCAGCCCTCACAGCGCAGAAAGAGCCTGAGACAGCCCTGAAGGCGGATATCGCCCTCCCCCACTACGGCATTGCCACAACAGATGCCGAACGCCTGACACACGGCCTTAGGCACACGATGAGCACCTATTGCATGATCAACAGGACCGAAACAGGCCTATCCGAGGCACTACACGAGCTTGAGGGCTTGAAGACAGAGGCAACGACCTTGAGCACACAGAAAGCCCAGGACAGCGAAGTCGCAGCCCTCGCCCGCCTGCAATCGCAGATTCAACTAGCACAGGAAATGGTCAAAGCCATGCGTAAGCGGACCGAAAGTCTCGGATCGCACTATCGAGCAGACTAAATCGATTCTCACTTTGAGTTTGATCACAACTTTTCAACATGCATCGAGCCCTGTGAGCATGATTCCTCTAAGGAGAACACGCCTACGGGGCTTTAGCCGTGTTTTCCCTAAGGGAATCACGGTGCAGACTTCGCGGCGCCGCGCCCTTTCGGGTTCGACCCCATGCGAGGTCAACAAAAAAGCGACCAGCCTGGGCCGGTCGCTTTAACAATCTTTGGGTGGGCCGTCAGGGGGTCGAACCCTGGACCTTGGGATTAAGAGTCCCCTGCTCTACCAACTGAGCTAACGACCCGATATCAACACGAAGCAAGAACTGGGGTGGGTAAAGGGACTCGAACCCTCGACCTACGGGACCACAACCCGTCGCTCTAGCCAACTGAGCTACACCCACCGTGTCCTGTGCGCTTCGCGCTCGACTATTATTGCAAGGAACGCCACGCGATGCAAGCCCCAATTTTCAAGAATTTTGAAAAGAGTTTTTCGGATCCATTTCGAGCAAATCCCACCGGTTTCATAGGAGTAAACTTGCCCCACTGCAAATGCTCGAAAGGACCGGCATGAAAGAACTCTCCAACCGCACGGCAACGTTTACCGATTCCGTCATCCGCCGCATGACACGCATCTCCAATAAGTACGGCGCTGTCAATCTCTCGCAGGGCTTCCCCGACTTCGATCCCCCGGCGCAGCTGCTCGATAGCCTCAGCACCATCGCCGCCGATCCCAAGCCGCTCTATCACCAGTACTCCATCACCTGGGGCTCCCAGGCCATGCGCGAGGCGCTCGCCGCCAAACAGGAGTACTTTATGGGCATACCGGTGAACCCCAACGAGAATATCGTAGTCACCTGCGGCTCCACCGAGGCCATGATGGCCGCCATGATGACGGTCACCAACCCCGGCGACAAGGTCGTCATCTTCTCGCCGTTCTACGAGAACTACGGCGCCGACACGATCCTTTCGGGGGCCGAGCCCATCTACGTGCCGCTCAACCCGCCCACATTCGACTTTGACCGCGAGACACTCGAGGCGGCCTTCCGCGACAACGACCCCAAGGCCATCGTCCTGTGCAACCCTTCCAACCCCTGCGGCAAGGTCTTTACACGCGATGAGCTCACCTTTATCGCCGACCTCTGCAAAAAGTACGACACCTACTGCATCACCGACGAGGTATACGAGCACATCGTCTACGCGCCCCACGAGCACGTCTATATGGCCACGCTGCCCGGCATGTTTGAGCGCACCATCAGCTGCAGCTCGCTGTCTAAGACGTACTCCATCACCGGCTGGCGTCTGGGCTACACTATCGCCCCTGCCGAAATCACCGAGCGCATCAAGAAGGTCCACGACTTCCTCACCGTAGGCGCCGCCGCCCCCCTGCAGGAAGCCGTCGTCACCGCCCTCAATTTCGACGACAGCTATTACGATGAGGTCCTCGACCTCTATACCGCCAAACGCGACCTGTTCTGCCAGGGACTCGACAGAATCGGTCTTGAGCATAACGTGCCGCAGGGCGCCTACTACGTCATGATGGACATCTCTGAGTTTGGCTATGACAGCGACCTCGAATTCTGCGAGGACCTCGCGTCTAAGGTGGGTGTGGGCGCCGTGCCCGGCTCGAGCTTCTTCCGCGAGCCCGTCAACCACCTGATTCGTTTCCACTTTGCCAAGCGAGACGAGACGCTTAACGCGGCGCTGGAGAACCTCAAGTCGCTACGTGATAAAATAAAGCCGCGCGGGTAAGGACGGCCCGGCAACTAAAGCAACCAAAGAAGCCTCGCACCGCCCGCCGCGTTGCGAGGCTTCTTTCTATAGCGCTTTCTTAAATGGTTTAGAGCTCTATACTTTAGTCACGGAGCAACTCGTCCCAGAGAGAGGAATACTATGGCAGAGCAGCAGCTTATCGGAGCGCTCGAGGCCGGTGGCACCAAGATGGTCTGCGCCACGGGCTATGCGGACGGTACGGTCCTAGAGCGCGAGCAGATCGCGACCACGACCCCGCAGGAGACCGTTGAGGCCGTCAACGCATGGTTTGCCGACAAGGGCATCGCCGCGCTGGGCATCGGCGCATTTGGCCCCACCGCAGTCAACCCCGCTTCGCCCCAATACGGCAAGATCCTGGAGACGCCCAAAACTGCATGGCGCTACTTTGACCTGCTGGGCACTATCCAAAACGAGCTCAATATCCCCTGCGGCTACGATACCGACGTCAACGTCGCCTGCCTAGGCGAGGTCACGTTTGGTTGCGCCAAGGGCCTTACCGATGTGGTCTACCTGACCATCGGCACCGGCGTGGGCGCCGGCGTGCTCTCGGGCGGTAAGCTCGTGCACGGCATGATGCATCCCGAGGCCGGCCACATCCTGGTCACGCGCGACCCGCGCGACACCATCGGCGAGCATAGCGCCTGCCCCTTCCACGACAACTGCCTCGAGGGCCTCATCGCCGGCCCCGGCGTTAAAAAGCGCTGGGATGGCAAGAGCGCCGGAGACATGGCCGATGACCCGGAGGCCATGGACCTGCTCGCCGGCTATCTGGCACAGGCGCTCATGACCTACACGCTGTGCTACGCGCCGCAAAAGATCATCATCGGCGGCGGCGTGGCCGACCACACCCCCATCGTGCCGCTCGCGCGCAAGAAGTGCGCCGAGATGCTCAACGGCTATATCGTCACGCCCGAGGTCAACGACATCGATAACTACATCGTCAACAACAGCCTCGAGGGCAAGCAGGGCATCATGGGTTGCCTGGCCCTGGGCGCACAGGCGCTTCAGTAGCAGACGCACCCACAGGGCGTGGCGCGCCCGGCAAATCCGGCCTACGGAACGACGCCACCACGCCTCATATAAGCCCTCAAATAAAAAAGGCCGCCTAGGACCAAACAATACGTCCTAGGCGGCCTTTTTGGCGCACATCAGCGACCGTAAGAGATATCGGAGCACAACGCCCGTTGCCGCTCCACAGCAGTCGATCATCACATCGGTAATCATGCCGGCGCGTCCCGGCACAAAGAGCTGAATCGTCTCGTCGATCGAGGGAATCAGCAGCAGGAACACCGCCGTGGGCAGCAGCACGTCAAAGGTGCGCCGGCCCTCAAAATCAAAGGCGTGCGTTGCCAGGATGCCGAGCACCATATACTCGGTAAAATGCGCGCACTTGCGAACAACAAAGTTGGTCACCCATTCATATGGAAGTCCCACGCCGTGCAGGAAACAGCGAATAGCTTCCATGACCGTTAGGCTCAGCGAGCCCGACCCCGAGCCGGGAACCAGCGAATTGCCCCAGATCAAGAGCGCCATCAGGCAGGTCACGACCGCCCATTTTCGATTGATCTTAACCATGCAGAAGTTATGCCTCCGCGCGGAGCGGCGCGAAGCTGGCGGTACCGCCCTCGATAACGCTCAGATAGGCACGGCCCGTACGCTTGGCGGTTGAGGACTGCAGGCGCTCGATCTCTTCCTCGAGGATCTGATTGACGCGCTCGTGACGACGGTTTTCCATAATGCCGGCGGCAATAGCCTCGGCCCGCTCGATGCTCTCGCGCGAGATACGGGCAGTATCCTCGGGGAACACAGCACTGTGACGGCCGACATAGGCGGGGGCAGCAGGCTGAGGGGCAGCGACGGGAGCGGGGGCTGCAACAGGAGCAGGCTCGTCAATCTCATCCAGAATCGCGGTGGCGGCGGCCCACATGCCCTCGTGGCCCGAGTAATCGGCCATGGGAACATCAACCTCGAGCGAGGCGTCCGGAAGGTCGCCGGTGTCGATGCGATCTTGGGCATCAATCGATGCGGTGATGGCCGCAGGCTCATCGAGGTCATCGAGATCGATGTCCGCGGCACCGGAGATGATAGGCATGCTGGCGAGGTTTGCATTGTACGGCGCAGCCTCAGCCGCCTGCTGCTGGGCAGGAGCGCCCCACAGCGAGCTTTCGGCGGCACGGCGGGCGGCAACGGCCTCCTCGTCCGCAGTCATGGCTTCATCAACGTACGAATTGTCGGCAGAAGCGTTCGCGTCCGCCGAGGTAGCGTTGTAGGCGTTATTGGCTGCCGCGTTGGCGACGAGCGCCACGAAAGCCGCCGTGCTGCCCGCAGGGGCGGCCTGGGAGCCCGATACGGCACGCGCCGCGGCGGCGATGTCGTCGCGATTGAAGGAGCCGGTCTGCCCGCCGTTGGTGAGCTCGTCGATGGCGACTTGATAGACGTCGCGCGAGTGTGCAGGGTCGCAGCTCACCGGCGAATCGTCGTCGAGCATACTGTCGATCATGGACCAAGCCTCGTCCTCGTCCATAGCATCTGCGGCTCGAGCGATGGTAGGGACACCATCATCGGTATGACGGCGCTGGAACGCACCAGTCAGGCCGGAAAGGAATGCCGAGGTAGACTGCTCCGACTGAGCCTGAGAAGCAGAAGCGGTAGCATAAGGAGTCGCATCCTGCTGCTGAGCTGGAATCGAGGCGGTCTTGAACTCGCTTTGATGCTGATTGAGATTGGCGGCACCGCCCATGGCATCGGGCTGGAACAGACGCTCTTCACGCTGCGCATGGTACTCGGAGATACCCAGCGAGGCGGCATAGATACCCACGCCCGCCACCGCGCCCATGGCGAAGGGAACCGCACCCGCCACGACCGTCTCGTTCACCGACGAAAACGGTAGCGTCGCGGCATACATAACCACGGGAGCGGCAAGGCCGATCCCGCACGAAAGTCCGGCAAGGACTGCTCGTTGTGTTGCATCAGAAGAAGCCATGAGCTCTCCCCATCTTCCAGCACCCAAATCGCATCATTCAGTTGGCTGCGCGAGAGAAGATGAAGCGGGGCTATGCCCCAAAGCAACGGTATATGGTTCGTTTCATCTGCGTTATCCGTCGCGAAGCTTAAAAGCTATTATGCGAAACCGCCCAGTCGATTGCAAGCGACGATGTCGGATTGAAACGGGAAACCTGCTGCTTGCCAGTCTTATGGTCAAAAATAAGCGCGGATACGCGATATGGAAAAGGGCCGAGGCGCAAGCCCCGACCCTTTATCGCATTGATGGCTATCGCTGCGCGTGGATGACAGCCTAGAACGTCTGCTCGTAGTCGCTGTGCTTTTTGGCCGAACGCACCAGGAACTCCTGGTTGGTGTTGGTGCCTTTAAGACCCTTAATGAACGACGCGGCTGCGCGCTCGGTGTTGTTCATGCCGGCAAGAATGCGACGCAGACCAAAGACAAACGGACGCATCTGCTCGTCGACCAACAGGTCCTCGTTACGCGTACCGGAGGCAACGGGGTCGATAGCCGGGAAGATGCGGCGGTCGGCCAGTTCGCGATCGAGCTTAAGCTCCATGTTGCCGGTGCCCTTGAACTCCTCAAAGATGACCTCGTCCATCTTGGAACCGGTGTCGATGAGGGCAGAGGCCAGGATGGTGAGCGAGCCACCGTTCTCGATATTACGGGCTGCACCCAGGAAGCGCTTGGGAGGATACAGTGCCGCCGAATCGACGCCGCCCGAAAGGATGCGGCCCGAGGCGGGCGCCGCCAAGTTGTAGGCGCGGGCAAGACGCGTGATGGAGTCGAGCACCACCACAACATCGCCGCCCAGCTCCACGATGCGCTTGGCGTGCTCGATGACAAGCTCTGCCACGCGAGTGTGGTTATCGGCGGGCATATCGAAGGTCGACGCCACAACCTCGCCCTTGATGGAACGCTGCATATCGGTGACCTCTTCGGGGCGCTCGTCGACGAGCAGGCAGATGAGGTGCACCTCGGGGTTGTTAATCGAGATAGACTGGCAGATCTTCTTGAGGATCGTGGTCTTGCCGGCCTTGGGCGGGGACACGATCAGGCCACGCTGACCCTTGCCGATCGGCGACACGATGTCGATGGCGCGACCGGTAATGGAGTCCTTGCCGTGCTCCATGCGCAGCGGCTCATTGGGATAGACCGGGGTGAGGTCGCCGAACTTGGGACGGTTGCGAATCTGCTCGGGGTCCAGACCGTTGACGGTCGTGATTTTGGCGAGGCCGGCGCGCTTGTCGCCGCCGCGCGAAGGACGCAGCGAGCCCTCGATAACGTCGCCCGTGCGCAGGCGCGCGGAGCGGATGAGGTAGGCGGGCACGAAGGCGTCGTCGTTGGACTTCATATAGCCATGGGCGTGGATGATGCCGGAGCTGTCCGGGCGAATCTGCAGAATGCCCTTGATGTCGCGGAAGCCCTCGGCCTTCGCGGCGGTGACGTAGATCTCCTCGACGAGCTCGGCTTTCTTCTTGCCGGTCGTCTCGATCTCGAACTCCTTGGCCTTCTCGCGCAGTTCGGCGACCTTCATGGCAGCGAGCTCCTCACGCGAAAGCGTGGGCTCGGTGGGGGCGGCGTTGCGCTCCTTGTTGCGCTGTTTGCGATCGCGCTGACGGTTGCGACGGTCGTTGTTGCGTTCGTCCTTGCGATCGTTGCGCTCCTCGTTGCGCTTGTGCTGGCGACGGTTGGAACGAGTGCCGTCTTCGGCCTCGGCGGGCGCGGCACCATCGGTTGTGGCGGCGTCGGCATTGACCGCAGCGGCTTCATTGGCCTCGGCGCCAGAATCGACCTGCGCTTCGACATCAGCCTGATGCTCGGACGCCTTGGCCTTAGCGGACTTCTTACGACCGCGCTTGGGCTTCTCGGACGCAGGCTGTTCGACATCTTGGGGCTCGGCGGCATCAGTCGATGCATCGGCGGTCGTCTCGTCGGAATCCTCGGACGTACCCTTCTTGGCAGCCTTAGCCTTGGACGTGCGCTTAGCAGCAGTGCGACGGCTGCGACCGGGACGGACGTCGGCGGGCTCGACATCGGCAGAAACGGCCTCGGAAGTCGTAGCATCCTGGACGGGCGCATCGGCAGCGGTTGCAGACTCGGCGGTCGCCGCAGCATCCCGAGCGGCGGCGGCTGCGGCTGCAGCCTTCTCCGCCTCGACGAAGGCCTTGGGCTTGCGGCCGCGACGGTGCGGGCGCAAAGCCGGGTCGACAACGGGAACTTCGCTGGCCTCGACAGGCGCAGCGTGCTCAGCAGGCGATGCGCCCTCCCCTGCCGCGGAACGGACCGAAGCCTCAGTGAGCTCGGGAGTTACCTGATCGGCAACCTGCTCAGCCTTAGCAGCCGTGCGACGGCGCGTGCGCGGTGCCGGCTTCTCGGTCGGCTGGTCGGCGGCAGGGGTCTCGGTGGCGGCAGGCGTCTCGGGCACAGACGGAGCTGCAAGCTCGGTCAGAGCCGCGGCCTCGCGCTCGGCAGCACGACGGCGGGCGCGCACCACCTGAGCCTCGCTAATCTGCGCCAACGCACGTGCCTGCGCGACCTCATCGGAAATCGGCGCCGAGGAGTCAGCTGCAACGGTGCGCTTGGCGCGCGTCGTGCGCGTGGCACGGCGCTTGGGCTTGGTGACCTCCTCGCCGTCAGCGGCAGGCTTGATCGTGCGGCGCGTACGCTTGGGCTTTGCCGGAGCAGCCTCCTCACCAGTTGCAGACACGGCCTTCTCAGCCGCTGCAGGCGTAGGCGTCGAAGCAGCCTTAGGCGTCTCAGGAGCCGAGGCTTGCGCGGGCGCCGCAACCTGGTCCGACGCAACCGGTGCAGCGGGAGCGGTCTGCGTCGTCGTTATTTCGTTTTCTTGCTGTTGATCAGACACAGTGTTTGCTCAACTTTCTTTTCAAGCCCTGTGATCACATGCTCCCTGCATAAACCTTCAGGGCGGCTAAACAGTCTAGCTCCGTCAAATACCGACGGACATCATTGATCTGTATCGAGATATTTGCGTCATATACGCAGCGTTAGTGTAACACAACCGCAACCACCTGCAACTTAGTCATTGAGGACGTTCTTAAACGACTAGTCAAAAGGGACAATCTTTGGTTTAACACCCACAAATCTGACTGCCTCCGCCAAAACTGTGGCGGTTTACTACGATGAATCGCTCAACCGCGATCACTCCGAAACTTGTTGAACTAAAACCGCAGGTAGATGCCTTGCACTTTTTTGCGAAAAGCCGGCGTAGTTGGAATTTCTCATTTCATCGTAGTAAACCGGCATAGTTTCGTATTTCCAGCAGTTCCAAATTCGTCAATACGTCGGCGTTTGCAAAAAGCCCGACCTCCGTGGGAGATCGGGCTTTCAAGGCTCAGTTAAACCAAACTTGCGCGGTCAAATGACTCGCAGATTACATCTGCTCGGGAGCGGAGACACCAACAAGGGTGAGCACCAGGGCGAGCGTCACGCGGACGGCATCGCAAGCGGCCAGACGGGCACGCGAAAGCTCGGGGTCGACGGGACGGCCCTCGCTCGGCAGCACCTGACAGGCAGCGTAGAAGCTGTGGAAGTCGCCGGCGAGTTCCTCAGCAAAGTGCGTCAGACGGAACGGGGCGCGGTCGCGAGCGCAGCTGGCGATGAGGTCGGTGAGCTCGTTGAGCTTGCGCGAAAGGGCGAGCTCGGTCGGGTCGGTCAGCAGCGAGTAATCGACGTTCTCACCGATGGCCTTGGCGGCGACGGCCTTCATGCCCATCTCGTCAGCCTGCTCGGGCGTAACGTCAGCGGCACGGCGCAGGATGGAGCACACGCGGGCGTGAGCGTACTGCACGTAGTACACCGGGTTGGAGTTGTCGCGCTTCTTGACGGCCTCAATATCGAAGTCGACCATCTGGTTGGAGCTCTTGGAGATGAGGGTGTAACGGGCAGCGTCGGAGCCGACCTCGTCGACGAGCTCCTGCAGGGTCACCATGGTGCCCTTACGCTTGGACATACGGACGGGCTTGCCGTTGCGCAGCAGGTTGACGAGCTGGCCCAGCAGAACCTCAAACTTGCCGGGGTAACCCAAGGCATCGCAGACGCAGCGGACGCGCTCGATGTAGCCGTGGTGGTCGGCGCCCCAGATGTCGATGACGTGGTCGACGCGCTGGAACTTATCCCAGTGATAGGCAACGTCGGAGGCGAAGTAGGTGTACTCGCCGTCGGACTTGATCAGAACGCGGTCCTTGTCATCGCCCAGGTCGGTGGAGCGGAACCACAGGGCGCCGTCCTTGGTGTAGAGGTAGCCCATCTTGTCGAGCTTCTCAAAAGCGCGGTCGACGGCGGAGGTGCCGGCGGTCTCGCCCTCGGTGTCCTTCACATACAGCGAGCGCTCGGAGAACCAACGATCGAAGTCGCAATTGACGGCATGGCAAAGGTCGCGCATGTTGTCGACCATCTTTACATAGCCGCGCTCGCGGAAGCTCTCCATGCGCTCCTGCGGATCGGCGTTGACCCACTTATCGCCGTCGGTGCGCCAGAACTCGGCGGCCTCATCGATGATGTAGTCGCCGCCGTAGGAATCCTTGCCCAGGGTCTCGGCAAAGTTGTCCTGATACGGATGGGTCTCGGGGTGCTCGTCGTTCTCGTCGGCAACAAAGGCGTCGCGGTCGGCGATCAGCAGCTTGTGAGCCTCGTCGATATCCACGCCCTGCTTGGCGATGATGTCGGCAAGCTGCATATAGCGCGTGCTGATGGAGTTGCCGAAGGTGTTCATCTGAGAGCCGTGGTCGTTGATGTAGAACTCACGCTGGATGTCGTAACCGGCGTGGTCCATAACGCGGCAGAGCGAGTCGCCCAGCGCGGCCCAGCGGCCGTGGCCGATGTGCATGGGGCCGACGGGGTTGGCGGAAACGAACTCGACCTGGGTCTTCAGGCCACCACCGACGTTGGACTTAGCGAAGTCCATACCCTTCTCGCGAGCCTCGCCAAAGATGGCATTCTTGACGGCAACGGAGAGGTAGAAGTTGATGAAGCCGGGGCCTGCGATCTCGACCTTCTCGATCGCGGGGTCCTCGGGCATATGGGCAACGATGGCCTCGGCGATCTTGCGCGGGGCGCAGTGGGCCAGCTTGGCGGACTTCAGGGCCATGGTAGAGGTCCACTCGCCATGAGAAGTGTCAGCCGGTCGCTCGATAGCGCAATCGTCAAGTTCAAATGCGGAAAGGTCGCCGGCCTCCTGGGCCGCAGCAAGCGCAGCGCGTACCAGCTCTTCAATCTTCTCGGGCATAGATCCTCCTTGTGTTAAAGCCCCCGAGCTCTTGGTCACTCGTGGGGCAAAAGCCAGAGTTTGTAGCACTCTATCACAAGCGACGGGCACTGTCGCAGGGTAAAGCTAATAGATATTGCATATGCACAAAAATGACTACAGCTTGTATGGAGTCACTCAAAGATGCCGGTCTGCCTGCAGATTATGCAGGCGTTGAAAATGCATAAAGGTGTGAATGAGCTGCGTCTGTTATCGAATACTCTTACCTATCGGAGTTGTGTGCTTTTCCAGTATAAAGTAATGGTTTGCGCACGTCAGCGTGGTATTCTTAACATACGTAAATTCGTATAAGTTGGAGGTAGCATGTTCTCAATCGGTCAACACGTCATTCATCCGGGCCAGGGAGTCTGCACCGTCGTCGGTTTTAGGGACGACACACCGCAGCCCATGCTGCTGCTCGAGACCAAGCAGGGACATGCGCAGACGATCCTCATGTACCCCGTGGCGCAGGCCGACCGTTTGCACGCCGCCATCTCGCAGCAAGATGCCGAGCACTTGCTGAGCCACTATGACGAGCTGGAGTGCGACACCTTTACCGAGCGCAACAGCTCGCTTGAGGAGACACACTTTAAGCAGCAGCTCAAGCTGGGCGCGCCCGAGACGGTCCGCGTGGCAAAAACCATGATGCACCGCATTCGCCAGGCCGAGGAAGCTGATAAAAAACCCAGCTCCTACTACATGCGCGTACTCAAGGAGGCCAAGCGCCGCTCCATCGAGGAGTTCGCCGTGGCCTTGGGCGTCACCGAGGAGGACGCCGAAGCTCGCCTAGCCCAAGCCGCCCTCAACTAACCCACCCGCGCCAAAAACCACCACAAAGGGGACAAGCACCTTTGTGGTGGTTTTCTTGTTCTAGTAGTATTCATTCTTAGCGATACCCACGAGCACAAGGAGTCTCTTATGGCAGAACCGCTTACCGCCGGAATCACCCGCGACCGCGCGTTCGAACTGCTCAACGAGCACAACAAGGACCCGTTCCACATCACCCATGGTGAGACGGTCGAGGGCACTATGCGCTACTTTGCGCGCGAGTTCGACCCCGAGAACGAGGAGTTTTGGGGCATCGTCGGTCTGCTGCACGACCTGGATTGGGAGGAGCATGAGGACGACCCCATGAACCACACCATCTATGCTGCCGAGATTCTTGAGGGCGAAGGTGCGTCTCCCGAGCTCATTCGCGCCATCCAGACGCACACGTCCGATTTCAATACCTCGCTGCCCAAGCCCGAGCTGCAGATGGAGAAGATCCTGTTTGCTTGCGACGAGCTCACCGGCCTGATCGGTGCTGCCGTGATCATGCGTCCGAGCAAGAGCGTCATGGACTTTACGACCAAGTCGCTCAAGAAGAAGTTCAAGGACAAGCGCTTTGCCGCCGGCTGCTCGCGCGACGTGATTTCGCAGGGCGCCGAGATGCTGGGTTGGGAGCTCCCCGAGCTCTTTGACCGCACCATCGCGGCCATGCAGTCCTTCGCGCCCGATCGCGATACCTTCCAGGCCTAACCGCCCGCGCCAGCTAAAACCGCCACAAAGGGGACAGGCACCTTTGTGGCGGTTTTTCTTGCGCGGTCGCTAGGGGCGGACCTGGCCGGTGCCGCGGAGCTTGTATTTGTAGGTGGTGAGGGCCTCGGCGGCAAAGGGGCCACGGGCGTGGAGTTTTTGGGTCGAGATGCCGATCTCGGCACCCAGGCCAAACTCGCCGCCGTCAGTGAAGCGAGTGCTGGCGTTGGAGTACACGGCCGAGGCATCGACAGCATCGAGGAAGCGCTCGCAAGCATCCGTATCCTCGGCAACGATGGCCTCGGAGTGCATCGTGCCGTAGCGGTTGATGTGTGCGATGGCCTCGTCCTCGTTTGCCATGACCTTCACGCTCATCTCGAGCGCCAGGTACTCGCGACCCCAGTCCTCCTCAGTCGCGGCGACGTAGTCATCGCCCTCCACAAGCCCGGCATCGGCGCATGCGGCGCAGGTTGCCTCGTCGCCGTGAATCAGCACGCCGTGGTCATGCAGCACGGTCACGACCGCGGGCAAAAACGCATCGGCCACAGCACGGTCGACCAGCAGCGACTCGGCGGCATTGCACACGCCTACGCGCTGGGTCTTGGCATTAACGATAATGTTGAGCGCCTTATCAAAGTCGGCGGATTCATGCACGTAGATGTGGCAGTTGCCCGTGCCCGTCTCGATCACCGGCACAAGCGACTCGCGCACGCAGCGCTGGATCAGGCCTGCACCTCCGCGCGGAATGAGTACGTCGACAATACTGCGGAGCTTCATGAGCTCGCCGGTGGCCTCGCGGTCGGTGGACTCGATCATCGACACGGCCTCGCGCGGGAAGCCCTTGGCCTCGAGCGCATCGGCCAGCAGCTCGGCGATCATGGCACACGAGTGATAGGCCAGCGAGCCGCCGCGTAGAATGCAGGCGTTGCCGGTACGGATGCAGATGCCTGCGGCGTCGGCCGTCACGTTGGGGCGCGCCTCGTAGACCATAGCGACCAGGCCCAGCGGCACACTCACACGGGTCAGGTCCACGCCACTTGCAAGCACGCGGTGGTCGAGCACGCGGCCCACGGGATCGGGCAGCTCGGCGAGCTTTTCCAGGCCGGCGGCCATGCCCTCGACGCGCTCGGGCGTCAGCAGCAGGCGATCGAGCAGTCCGGCCGAGGTACCCGCATCGCGCGCGGCGGACATATCGAGCTCGTTAGCGGCGACGATGGAGTCGACACCGTTGCGCAGTGCTGCGGCCATGGCGCGCACGGCCTCCTGACGCTGCTCATCGCTCGCCGTGGCAAGCGAGGCCGACGCTGCCTTGGCGGCAACGGCAAGATCGTGGACATACGTGGCTATATCGACCGACATGGACGGCCCTTTCTCCTAGAAGTTTGCAACCATGGTAGCCGATTTGCGCATGGCCTCGCCCGCGGCGGTAGAATTGGTCAACCCGAAACACCGCAACGAACGGAAGGCTCACATGGCCCTCATCACTTCGTACCACGTCCCCGGCCTTTACGTCGAGGACCACAGCATCGACGTCCCCCTTGACTGGCGCGGCCTGGAGCCGATGCTCCTGGCCGTCGGCAGCACCATGCGCCGCGGCGCTATGCCGGCACCCATCGCCGGCGCGCCCGAGAGCATCAAGCTCTTCTACCGCGTGGTTTGCGCGCCCGACCGCATCAACGACGATCTGCCGCTGCTCCTGTTTTTGCAGGGCGGCCCCGGCGGCGAGAGCCCACGTCCGCTGTCGCCCACAAGCGACGGCTGGATCGAGGAGGCCGTCAAGCACTTCCGCGTGGTCCTTCCCGACCAGCGCGGCACCGGACGCAGTAGCTGCGTGGACGGACGCACGATCAAGGCACTGGGTGATCGCGCAACGGCCGCCGGCGCCGATACAGCACGCTCGCAGGCGGACTTCCTCAAGCGCCACCTCGCCAGCTCCATCGTGCGCGATTTTGAGTACCTGCGCCTAGTGGGCTTTGGCGGCAAGCCGTGGGTCACGCTCGGCCAAAGCTACGGCGGTTTTTTGACGCTGAGCTACCTGTCGCTCTTCCCCGAGGGCGTGGCGGCGAGCTTTACCTGCGGCGGCATCCCCCACGTACCGGCGAGCGCAAGCGAGGTCTACGCGCACACCTTCCCGCGCATGGCCGCCAAGACGCAGCAGTATTATGACCGCTATCCCGCTGACGTCGAGCGCGTGGCAGCCCTGGCCGATGCGCTCGAGGCCCAGAAGCCCGTGCTGCCCGACGGCTCGCCGATGACGGTCGAGCGCCTACAGCTCATGGGCAGCGACTTTGGCATGAAGCCGAGCTTTGAGCGCATGCATTGGACTATCGATCACGCTTTTGTTACTGGCGACGGTACGCTGAGCTGCGGCTCCTCGGTATCCGACAGCTTTTTGATGCGCGCCTTCGAGCGCACCAACACACGCACGAACCTGCTGTACTGGACACTGCAGGAGTTTATCTACGCCGACGGCGACACCATGCCCATTCGCTGGGCCGCAGCAGAGGAGAAGGCCCATCGTGCCGAGTTCGACACCCTCGCGCGCCCGCTCATGTTTACCGGCGAGGCCATGTTCCCGTGGATGTTCGAGCAGATGCCCGAGCTTATGCCCTTTAAGCCCGCCATGGACCTGCTGATGGAAGACACCAGCTGGGACAAGATCTACGACCCGCAGCGCCTGGCCTGCAACGAGGTGCCGCTCCAGGCCGCGGTGTATTTCGACGACATGTACGTCGATTCGGGCCTGCAGCTCGATACGCTCAGCCGCGTGGGCAACTCGCATGCCTGGGTGACCAACGAGTTCGAGCACGACGGTCTGCACGGCAGCGTGGTGTTCAAGCACCTCTTCGACGAAGCCCTCAACCGCGGAGACCTGCGCCGGATCTTCTAGCAAAGGAGTGTCCCCACCTGCCGGCACAAAAGAAACGTCCCCAAGTGCCGGCACGAGAAAGACAGCGCTGCGGGAAACGATCCGCAGCGCTGTCTTTCTTTATGCAAATACGATCAAGTTATCCCTGTGTATCGCCGGCTTCTCGGCCAGGTTAGCGAGCAGGCGGTTGCTGGCGATCTGGTCCTGGCGGCGGCCGGCAGCAAGCTCCAGCACGTCCGAATCGGCCTCGGCGATACCGCGGGCGACGACCATACCGCTCGGATCGCACACATCGAGCACATCGCCCTCGGCAAACTGGCCATCGACCTCGCGAATACCCACCGCAAGCAAGGAAGAGCCACGGCTAACCAGCGCCTTCGCAGCACCATCATCGACCGTCACCGAGCCATGCGCCTTGTCGCCCAGTGCGATCCACAGCTTGCGGGGTGCGATGTCCAGACGCTCCGCCGGCGGATCGAACAGCGTGCCCACGCTCTCGCCGCGGGCGAGGCGCACGAGCGCATCGGGCTCCTCGCCCGAGCAAATCACGCTCTGAATGCCCGCCGTCATCAGGATGCGGCTCGCGCGGATCTTGGTAATCATGCCGCCCGTTCCCACCGATGTGGAAGAATCGCCCGCCGAGGCAATAATCTTGGCATCGATCTTATGCACGACAGGAACAAACTCGGCCGTGGGGTCCTCATGCGGATTGGCAGTATAGAGACCATCGATGTCCGAGAGCGTCACGCACAGATCGGCAGAAACCAGGCAGCTCACAAGCGCCGCCAGTGTGTCGTTGTCGCCAAACTTAATCTCATCGACGGTAACGGTATCGTTCTCGTTGACGACCGGCACCACGCCAAGCTCCACGAGGCGCAGCAGGGCGTCGCGCGCATGCAGGTAGGACGTGCGGCGGGCCGTGTCGTGGCGCGTGAGCAGTACGAGCGAGGTGAGCAGGTCGCGCGCATGGAACTCCTCGTCGTAGGCCGACGAGATGATGCACTGACCGGCCGAGGCGCAAGCCTGTAATCTCGGCAGGTCACCGACCGGCTTGCGTTCGAAGCCCAGCACGGGATAGCCACAGGCGATAGCGCCCGAGCTCACCACGACCAGACGCCAGCCGAACTTGCGCAGCGCTGCGGCCTGATCGGCAAGTCCGCCGATAAAGGCGCGGTTGACCTTGCCATCGGCACCCACCACCGTGGACGAACCGATCTTTACCACCATCGTTTTATAAGAAGTCGTCATACGTCAAACCAATCAACTGTTCAGCGAACGGGCGAACGGGCAAGCGAGAAAATGATCCGTTATCTTCCGTCGCATGCTGATCATTTTGCCCAGGGGAAAGCCGAGGCCGCGGCCATGTTCTTGCGTACGAGCTCGTCGCGCACCTGAGCCAGGCCCTGCTCCATGCCCACCACATAGGTCTGCGGGTACAGGAAGCGCTTGAAAGCTGCGTCCAGATGATCGAGCGCCCAAGCACAGCGCTCGCGCGCGTCCTGGATGCTCTCACGCGGAGCCACCGCACTGCCATCGCGCACGACCGGCACCAGCAGCTCGCGATACTCAAGTTCGGACACGTCAGTCACCAGGGCGGCATCATTCACGGCCACGAGGGTATTGCCGCGCGCGGCGCCCTCCCCCGCCAGATGGTCCTCGTCGTAGATCATGTCGCAGACCGGGCCGCCAAAGCCGTCGTAATAACGGCGCACGCGTTGCACGCCCGGGATCGTGCGCTTGTAGGGCTGCTCGGAGAGCTTGACCACCGGCGTCCATGGATCTGCCTCGCTCGCACGGCGGGCGGAAAGCTTGTACACGCCGCCCAGCGCCGGCTGGTCATAGCAGGTCGCGAGCTTGGTACCCACGCCAAAGCTGTCGATGGGCGCGCCCTGGTCGAGCAGCGACTGAATCGTGTACTCATCCAGATCGTTAGAAACCGAGATCCCCACATAGGGCAGGCCCTCGGCATCAAAACGGCCGCGCACATACTTGGAGAGCTTGGCGAGGTCGCCAGAGTCGATGCGAATGGCCGACAGGCGCTCGCCCACCGCTTCCATCTCCTTGGCAACCGTAATGGCATGTTCACAGCCCTCGCGCACGTCATAGGTGTCGATGAGCAGCGTACAGTTCTTGGGGCTCGACTTGGCAAAGGCGCGGAAGGCCTCGAGCTCGGAATCGAAGCTCATCACCCAGCTGTGCGCATGCGTGCCAAAGACGGGAATACCGTAGCGGCGGCCGGCGAGCACATTGGACGTAGAGGAGCAGCCGGCAACGTAGCTCGCGCGCGCAACGGCCAGGCCGCCATCGGGACCCTGGGCTCGGCGCAGGCCAAACTCCGACACGGGGCGACCGTCGGCGGCGAGCACCACGCGCGCCGTCTTGGTGGCGACAAGCGTCTGGAACCCGACGATGTTGAGCAGCGCCGTCTCGAGCAGCTGGCACTCCAGCGCGGGGCCGGTGACGCGCACCATGGGCTCGCGCGGAAAGACGAGCTCGCCCTCGGGCACGGCGTCGATGTTTACATGCGCACGAAAATCGCGCAGGTAGTCGAGGAATGCGGACTTAAACATCGCGCCGCCGGCCGGGGCCTCAAGCGATGCGAGGTAGTCGATATCCTCGGGCGTAAAGCGCAGGTTCTCGACCAGCTCGGGCAGCTCGGCGGTGCCGCACATGACGGCATAGGCGCTGCCAAAGGGATGGTCGCGGTAAAACGCGGTAAAACAACCCTGCTCATTGGCCTTGCCGCTCTCCCACAGGCCCTGGGCCATAGTGAGCTCGTACAGATCGGTGAGCATTGCAATGTCGGTGGGATGCGAGATGTCGGTCAAAGCCATGGGGCGACCTTTCGGATGTGTGGTACAGAATTTGAGGGTTAGACGAGAGCAGAGGATGCGGACATAACGCCCGATGCAAATAGGTTAGAGCAGGCCCATGCTGGTCAGGATCGTGTAGCCCATAAAGATGACAAACGCGATGAGGGCAAGGACAATGATGATTTTTTGAGCCGGCGCCATGCCAGGGATCTCGTTCTCGCCCGTAGGTTCCTTGGAGGTAACCATGCGCTGGGCAAAGGTCATCTCGTCACGGCTCGGCTTGGGCTCGACGGACTTGGGACGAGCGGCCTTTTTAGGCTGAGGTTTGGGCGCGGCAGGTGCAGGCTTCGCAGCAGCGGGCTTGGGTGCGGGCGCGGGCTTGCGCTCGGATGCGGCGTTCGAGGCGACCTCCTCGGCCTTCGCACGCTCGGCGCGCAGGGCAGCCAGCTCCTCACGCTCGCGACGGGCCTCTTCCCGAGCCTCGCGGCGGGCCTTCTCAGCGCGGAGCTCTTCCAACTCAGCGCGCTCCTCGTCGGACAATGGTTGGGACTCAAGCTCGGCCATGGTATAGCCCTTTCTTTTAAAAAAAGCCGCCGACACAATGTCAGCGGCTTATCAAATCCAAGGGTGGAGACGAAGGGAGTCGAACCCTCGGCCTCTGCCATGCGACGGCAGCGCTCTCCCAACTGAGCTACGTCCCCAGGACAAGTCGATATTTTACCTACGGCTCGCCAACTGTCAACGCCCAATAACCAGTCTTTTTGGGGCGCGGCTATTTTGGCAACTTTTCGAACAGGCGATCCTCTCGATGATTTTTTATCCCCGTCCCAGAAAAATCATCGATGAACGCACTACTTTGCGCTGGTAAGAACACCGGTGGTGTCGAAGGCCGGGGTGAAGCTCTCGTCTACCGCGCCGCCCTCTTGCCAGAACATCGTCGTAAAACCCAGGTCGTCGGCATGGTCGAGCACCTGCTCGTACTCCTCACGCGTCACGGCGCGTGCCAGGTCGCCGCCCTGCTCGCGCATGAGCGCATTGGGCGTGTACTGGTTCATAACCGAGATCGGCACGTCGCCCACCGTCTGCCACACCAGGTCCAGCACGCGACACGAATCGTCTGCATGCCCCGGAAGCACCAGGTGACGCACGATCATGCCACGCTTCATAAGCCCGTCCTCGTCCACCAACTCTCCCCCGCGGCGCTCGATCTCGCGCGCCATCTGGGCCAGACCCGACACGGCCACACGCGGGTAATCCTTTATATGGGAGAGCGACTGCGCAAGCCCGGCATCGGCATATTTAAAGTCGGTGAGCCACACATCGACCAGGTCGCCCAGCGCCGCCACGGCACTCGCGCGCTCGTAACCACTCGTGTTGTAGACGATTGGGATAACCAGTCCGCGCGCCCGTGCCGCGGCAATCGCGGCAGGCAACAGGTGCGCATAGTGCGTCGCCGTCACCAAATTGATGTTGTTGGCACCCTGGTCCTGCAGTTCCAGCATAATCTCGACCAGGCGCTCAGGCGAAATCTCAAGGCCAAAATTGCCGGTCGAGATCTCGTGGTTCTGGCAGTAGATACATTTGAGCGAGCAGCCGCTAAAGAAGATCGTGCCCGAACCGGCCTCGCCCGAGATAGGCGGCTCCTCCCACATATGAAGCGCGGCGCGGGCCACCTTGAGCGTGTCGTTAGCACCGCAGACGCCGTGCGCGCCCTCATCGCGCACCGCACCGCAACGGCGCGGACACAAATGGCAGGCGGGCGAAAAAAGTTCGGTCAACGACGTCGGCATAAAACCATGCTCCAAAACAACGATTCAGCAGCTCAAACGTAAAGGGATCAACCCCACAGACGGCTCGAGCCCAAGGCGCCGTAATCGTCCGACACGATTTTTGTAATGTCAAGACTGGAATCGATAAAGTGCCGCTTTATGATGTAGGTATTCCGCCCCCCGCGGAGCAACTGGGTGAACCGTCGCGTTTATTTAGGGAGCCCACACAGTCGTACCTAGTACAGGTATCCTTCGTTGTTAAGGACGCTGGAACAGTCGATGAGGGCACCCACCTGTTTTAGGTGGGTTCATTTTCGTAACGTGGGGGGTGGTTTTCTTTTGCCGAAAATCACCATTACAGTCCATATGGATCCCCGCCGGCATCCCGACAAGCCATCGACAACATCCCAATATCTGGTAAGCGCGTGATTATCGCTGCGTGCAATTCCATGTACCCCCCTTGGTCGAGTATTATGGTTCGGCTATGCCCTTTGCGCATGGCGTTCTTCTGACCTTTTCCTTCGACGCTTGGCGGTTTTTAGATTCATGGCTTCATCCCCGAGCTACATACCGTACCTATGCGTGGCAGCGGCGGCCTTTATCACGACCTTCCTCGCGGTGCCCCTGGTCAAGCGCTTGGCAATCAAGCTCGATGCCGTCGACTATCCTTCTAAGCGCCGCATCAACACCAAGCCCATCCCGCGTTTGGGCGGAACGGCGGTGTTTTTGGGCCTGGTCGTCGCCTGCACTGTGCAAATCCTAGGCACCTGGTACCTGGGTTGGCCGCCCGTTTTGGTGCCCCACCCCCGTCTGCACATCAGCTACCCCATGCTGGCGCTCTCCTTTACCGTCATCTTTGCGACCGGCGCTATCGACGACGTCTTCCAGCTCACGCCCAAGCAAAAGCTGGCCGGACAAGTCCTCGCCGCGCTTATCGCCTGTATCGGCGGCCTAAAAATCGGCGTCATCGTCAACCCGTTTGCCCCCGGCGAGATCATGCTCGGATGGCTCGCCTACCCCATCACCGTAATCTATCTGGTGGCATTCACCAACATCATTAACCTCATCGACGGCCTCGACGGCTTGGCCACGGGCATCTGCGGCATCGCGTCGTTCACCATGTTTTCGATGGCCGTTCTCTCGGGCCGCATCGACGCCGCCGCGCTCTCCATTGCGCTCTTTGGCGCCTGTCTGGCCTTTTTGCGCTACAACTTCAACCCCGCAAGCATCTTCTTGGGCGACTCGGGGTCCCTGCTTCTGGGCTTTGCGCTGGGCTCCATCTCGCTGCTCAACGTGAGCCGCACCGCCGCACTCACCTCGCTTATCATCCCGCTCATCGTTGCCGGCGTGCCCATCATCGACACGTTTAGCGCCATTGTGCGCCGCAAGCGCGCCCACATTAGCATCGGGCAGGCCGACAAGGGCCACATCCACCACCGCCTGATCCAAGAAGGCTACAACCAAAAACAGGCCGTGCTGCTCATCTATGCCTGGTGCATCATGCTTTCGGCCGGCGCCGCCGCGATTAACCAGGTCGAGGTGCCCATGCGTGTGCTCATCTTTACCGTGCTCGCCATTGGCTCGGCGGCCTTTGCCAAGCATCTGCATCTGTTTGAGCCCGTGCTGCGCCACCATTACAACAAGCGCACGCACGAGGACGAGCTCGTCACCCCCGACGACCCCGCTTTTAAGCAGGAGGAGCAGGCAGCCGAGGAGCGCAAAGAAGAGCACCACCACAAGCTCTAGGGCAAGCTGCCAAGGATGTGCCAAGGCACCGTTGGCCAAGCGCGGCCGCGCCGCACCCACCGCACAAGCCACCCCTCTCCCGCCCCTCGCCTACTTACGTCCCGCCCCTCCAATAAACGCGTTATCATCTTGACCCATGAACATACGTTAGGAGCAATCATGCCAAACGAGAACAGCTACGAAGTCGCGCTGCAAAAGAGCAACGCCATTCGCGAGGGCCTGACCAAGACGCCCGAGAAGTTCACCATGCTCACCGGCGACCGCCCCACCGGCCGTCTGCACCTGGGCCACTACTTCGGTACCCTCAAGGGCCGTGTTGAGCTGCAGGACATGGGCGCCAAGACCAACGTGCTCATCGCCGACTACCAGGTCATCACTGACCGCGACACCACCGAGCACATCCAGGACAACGTGTACAACATGGTCATGGACTACCTTGCCTGCGGCATCGACCCCGACAAGACCATGATCTACGCGCACTCCGCCGTGCCCGCCGCCAACCAGCTCATGCTGCCGTTCCTGTCGCTGGTGTCCGAGGCCGAGCTGGCGCGCAACCCCACGGTCAAGGCCGAGATGGAGGCCTCGGGCCACGAGCTTACCGGCCTCCTGCTCACCTACCCGGTGCACCAGGCCTGCGACATCCTGTTCTGCAAGGGCAACGTGGTGCCGGTCGGTCGCGACCAGCTGCCGCACATCGAGCTCACCCGCACCATCGCCCGCCGCTTTAACAACCGCTACGGCAAGGTGTTCCCCGAGGTCGAGGCGCTGCTGTCCGAGACCCCGCTGCTGCCGGGCCTGGACGGTCGCAAGATGAGCAAGAGCTACGGCAACGCCATCAATATTTCGATGACCGCCGAGGAGACGGCCAAACGCATCAAGAAGAGCCAGACCGACTCCGAGCGCATGATCACGTTCGATCCCGAGAACCGCCCCGGCGTGTCCGGCCTGCTTTCGACCGCCGCCATCTGCACCGGTCGCTCCGAGGTCGAGATTGCCGAGGAGATCGGCATGGGCGGCTCCGGCCAGCTCAAGAAGTACGTGACCGAGGCCGTCAACGAGTACTTCGCGCCGATCCGCGAGCGCCGTCAGCGCTACGAGAACGATCTGGACTATGTAAAGGACGTCCTGCACGAGGGCAACCGTCGCGCCAACGAGATCGCCGATCAGACCCTGGCAGAGGTTCAGGACGCCATGGGCATGGTGTACTAGACCGATCTGCTGGCTTGAGCTTTCGATTGCTTTAGGGCGGGCGCTACGGCGTCCGCCTTTTTTGATGCCCGACCTGTTCGGCTCCGCCCATCGCACTCCCCCGACAAACAGGAACAGGCCCGCCGGCAGTTAGTTGCCAGCGGGCCTGTTCCCGAAGTACACCGTTGAATCGCACAGAGGGGAGGAATGCGAATCAAACTCAACAGGGCAGGCTTTTTCATCGCCTATTGCCTGCTCCGTTGCTGAATACAATATAGTTCACCGTGGTTTACTTTGCAGCATCAATATTCGCCGCCATAGCTTCTCCATAAGTTAGCCCCGGTAAACCTGCAACAGAAAACCACCACAAAGGGGACAGTGAACTGCCTCCCATTTCTTGGACATCGGGAAATGGGAGGTTTTCCATGAGTATAGACCTCAGGGTGAAGCACGACCTGGAGTCCAGGAGGCGGGCCGTCGAGCTCTTCGACGCCGGCGTCGGCTGCAAGCCGGCGGCCGAGGCCCTGTCCGTCCCCCGCGAGACCGTGAGAGAATGGCAGTGGGTATACCGGGCGTTCGGAAGCGAGGCGCTGCTGTCCATGGGCGGGAAACAATCCAGTTACACATTCGAGCAGAGGGTCGCCGCGGCGTCGGCCGTGGTCGACGGCGGGATGGCGAAGGCCGACGCCATGGCCGAGTTCGGGATCAGGTCGAAGTCCCCGCTGGAGCGCTGGTGCAGGCTCTACCGCGAGGGCGGCGCCGAGGCGCTGCGGCCCCGCCCGAAGGGCAGGCCGAGGGGGTCGAGGTCGAAACCCCGGGGCCGCACCCGCGAGCAGGAGCTCGAGGAGCGCTGCCGCAGGCTCGAGGCCGAGGTCGCCTACCTAAAAAAATTGCGCGCCCTGGTCGAGCGGGACGGGCTCTGACCAGGGCGGCGGCCGAGGCGGTGAGGGCGCTGCGCGCGGAGGGGCACTCCCTGCGCCACCTGCTGGAGTGCTCGGGGCTCAGGAGGTCGACCTACTACTACGCGCTGGCGCACCCGCGGAGGCCGACCAGGCCCGAGCTGCGCAACGCCGCGGCCGAGATATTCTCGCGCACCGCCAACGGCTGCGGGCACCGGCAGATAGCCATGTGCCTGCGCGCCGAGCTGGGCGCGGTCGTGGCCGACAAGACCGTGCTCAAGATGATGCGCGAGATGGGCATCCGGTGCGGGATACGCCGCCGGGGCTCTCGTCGCCGGTACAGCTCCTACAGGGGGCTCGTGGGGAGCACGTTCGAGAACGTCATCGCGAGGGACTTCGGCGCCGAGGGGCCGTGGCAGAAGCTCGGCACCGACGTCACCGAGTTCAAGGTGGCCGGCGCCAAGGCCTACTGGGCCCCGGTGCTCGACTTCTGCACGAAGGAGATCGTGGCGAGCGACATATCGACCTCACCGGACCTCGCCCAGCAGCACAGGATGCTCGACCGGCTCCTCGAGGCCCTGCCCGACGGGGCGGCGCCGACCATGCACTCGGACATGGGCTGGCAGTACCAGCACGAGTCCTACACCTCCAGGCTGGAGGGGGCGGGCATCACCCAGAGCATGTCGCGCAAGGGGAACTGCATCGACAACGCCGCCACCGAGCAGCTCTTCGGCCACGTGAAGGACGAGTTCTACCGCGGCAGGGAGTGGGGCAGCTTCGGGGACTTCAAGCGCGACCTGGAAGAGTACATAGCCCATTGGAACGCGCGGCGCAGGCAGGTAAGATTGAAGGGCCTGACGCCGGAGGAGTTCCGGAACCAGGCCCTTGCGGCGTAGTCGCTATTTATTCAGTCCAAGTTTCGGGGCGCAGTTCACAGGCACCTTTGTGGTGGTTCTGGCCACGGCAGAGCTGTTAGAGTCCGGCAGGCCAACGACAGACGGCCAGGTCGACGTGCATGTCGTCCTTAAACGCCACACCCTCCCCTAGCAAAAGCTCACGTTGAGCATCGGGACCGCCAAAAGCAAAACCCTCGCATATGCGCCCGTCGGCAAACACCACGCGGTGACAGGGAATCTCGCCGGGGCGCGGATTGCTATGCAGGGCATACCCCACATACCGCGCACTTCGTGGTCGACCGGCAAGCAGCGCCACCTGACCATACGTGGCGACCATCCCCTCGGGGATCTGCTCGACCACCTCGTACACCCGTTCAAAAAAGCCCTCAGACGCCATTGCGTGCTCCTTTCAACCGAACCCAGCATAAACCACCACAAAGGTACCTGTCCCCTTTGTGGTGGTTTTGACCGGAAAGCTAGTTGGCGGGGCGGAAGAAGGCTACGGCTACAGCGCCGGGGCCCACGTGGGTGCCGATGGTGGCGCCGATAGTGTGGATGGGCAGCTCACCCTCGGCACGGCCGGCCCACAACGCGGCACTGTCCTCGATATACTTCTTGAGCACCGCATCCGAAAGACCCGTATAGCCGAGCGCCAGCGGCATGGAAAAGTCGATGCCGCCCGCCTTTTCGACCTTTTGGTTCAGCAGGTTGCGGCCGTTCTTGGAACCGCGCGCCTTGCCCAGCTGCACGATCAGACCGTCCTCGACAGCCACCACAGGCTTTACGTTGAGCAGCGTGCCCACGGCGCCGGCCGCAGCAGACAGACGACCGCCGCGCACCAGGTACTCCAGCGTCTCGAGCAGGCCGATGACGACCACGCGGTCACGGACGGCCTCGACGGCCGCCGCGATCTGGGCCGCACTACGGCCCTCATCCACCAGGCGCAGGGCATACTCGACCAGGACACGCTCGCCCAGAGTGACGTTATTGCTATCCACCACGTACACGTCGCCGCCCGGCGCCTCGGCAAGTGCGGTACGGGCACTCTGATTGGTGCCTGATAGCTTAGCGCCCACGGTAATAATCACAGCCTCATCGCCGGCTTCACGAACCTTGGCAATCGCCTGCGAAAACGCGTACGGGTTGACCTGGCCGGTCTTGGGCAGCTCATCGCGCTCCACGAGCATCTCGTAAAAGCGCTGGTGATCGATGTCGATGCCATCCATGTACACATCGGTGCCAAAGGTGACGGACAGCGGCAAAACGGCCAGTGCTGGGTGCTCGGCCGGCGACATATCGCTTGCGGAATCGGTAATAATGCGGACGGACATAGCGAATCCTTTCTTGCGCAGGTCCCGCGCAGGGAATTTTGACAGCAAGGCCCCGGCACGGTATACGCGCTCAAACAGGACTATGCAGTTGTTAATTGGAAGCAAAAGCCTTGGCGGCCCTACAGCTCGCGCAGGGTGTTGAGAATCGTGCGCAGCGACGCATACATCTGCTCGCGCTGCTCCACACCCATAGCCTTACCGGTGGTATCGAGCACCTCGCGAATGATGCGGTCCGCTTCGCTCATGCTCTCGCCGCCCAGAGCGGTCAGGCGCACCGGAGCACGATACTTAACGGCGGCATCGCCCGAATCGTCGACCTCGACGTAGCCGCCCTCCTCCAGATGCGCGAGCGTACGCGAGACGGCGGCGCGGGTCACGCCTGCCATGCGAGCCAGGTCAGCGCCAGTCAGGCCGTCCTTGCTGCGCTCAAGATAGTAAAGGCACATAACGTCGGAGCCCTTGAGGCCCAGCCTTGCGCCCTCGGATGTCTTAATGCGCTGAATCTCCTTGTAGAGCCCGCTGATCAGTCCGACAAAGTCCTCGAAACGTGTCTCGTCGTTCTGCTGCATGGGAGACGACCGCCTTTCGCTTGCATAATGCTTACGGGTAAACATCTTAGTCGCATAAGGCGACACCCGTACCCAAATACCCCATTTGTTAACCCATCAACATAAAAACCACCACAAAGGGGACAGGCACCTTTGTGGTGGTTTTGACCGGCGAACATGATCCGCAGGCGTCGCTACAGCTCCACGCAGGGATTGTCGCGGGTCACAAGCGTCTTAACGACAACCGTCGCTCCCAGATAGCGCTCGAGCAGCTCGGCTAAGCGATCGATCGCGGCCTGGCAATCCCCCATCCGCTCGGGCTCCACGCACTCAATCGCCAGGAACGCATCGGCCGAATCATCGGACAGCGCCGTGCGAACGCCGTCGCGCCAGTTCCAGCAGCGGCACACAGCGCCCGCATCGTCGATGTAGGCGAGCTCGCCGGGCAGCGTCGGATCGTCCGCCTCCTCGCCAAGCGGCAAGAACGCATCGCCACCATCGGTCACCTTCAAGCGAAGATCTCCCTCAATCGCATGCAGGTCCTCGCCGCCAACGGGCAGCGCATAAGTCAACGAAATCGTGTTGTAGATATCCACCGCCGGTGTGATGTGGCCGACCGGCTTGCCTTTGAGCACGCGCTTGAGCAGGTTCTCAACTGAGCAACGCGCGCCCTTCTTGGTCTTGAACAGGCGATACGCCTCGCGCCATGCCTTAACCGGCGCGTTCTCGCTGATGGTATCGCTTGTCAGGTGACGCTCCGCATCGATATTGGCGCGATTGAGCAACGTGGCGATCGCATCCACGTCCTCCTGGGGAATCTGGGCCGCGGGCTTCATGCCCTTTACGACTACGACGCCGACCGCCGCCTGCGGAAACAGCTCCCAAAACGAATCCTCGGCAACGAAACTCTTCATATGCTCTCCCTTCATAGCGTACGCCCGAGCGAGGGCGCCTAAACAAAAAGCGCCCTCACAGCGGCCACCTTCAAAGTCCTACGGTGCCGCCACAAGAGCGCTTACGCTGTCCCCATCCGGAGAAGGGGACGATATGTCAAGCGTATTGTAACCCGAGTCATCCACGCGAGCAAAACGACCACAAAGGTGTACAGCCCCCTATGGTGGTTGTAGGTCTGAGGCGACGCTAGTGGCGGAGCCCCAGCAAGCCGCGACCGCGATGAGGAGCGTCGGCGTGCACCTGAGCGTGCGGACCGGCGGCCTTAACGGATTCGGGCAGGTGCGAGTACTTCTTCTCGAAGTTCTCCTCGAACATCACGGCCAAGTTATGCGCGGCCTCGTCGTAGCGCGCGGTGCTCTGCCAGTATTGGCGCGGCACCAGGATGCCATCGGGCACGCCGTGGCACGTCGTGGGAATGTCAACGTTAAAGATGTCGTCGTGCACGAACTCGCTGTCCTCGATGGTGCCGTCGAGGGCGCGCGCGACCAGCGAGCGCGTGTAGGCCAGCTCGATGCGATGACCCACGCCGTAGCCGCCGCCAATCCAGCCGGTGTTGACCAGGTACACGCGTGTGCGGCCGTCGGCAATGCGCTCGCCAAGCATCTTGGCGTAAACCATGGGGTCGAGCGGCATAAACGGCTCGCCGAACAGCGAAGAGAACGTGGGCGTGGGCTCGGTGACGCCGACCTCGGTGCCGGGAATCTTAGCCGTAAAGCCCGTCACAAAGTGGTACATGGCGGCGTCGGCCGTCAGGCGCGAGATGGGCGGCAGCACGCCAAAAGCGTCGCAAGTCAGGAACAGCACGACACTCGGAGTGGTGCCCATGCCCTTAGTCCACGCGTTAGGAATGTGCTCCACGGGATAGGCCACGCGCGTGTTGTGCGTGATCGAGATGTCGTCGTAGTTGGGCTTGCGGTTCTCGTCGAGCACCACGTTTTCGCAAATGGCGCCAAAACGGACGGCGTTGAAGATCTCGGGCTCGTGGAAGGCGTCCAGGCCCTCGCATTTTGCGTAGCAGCCACCCTCGATGTTGAAGATGCCCATGTCGGACCAGCCGTGCTCGTCGTCGCCGATCAGCAGGCGCGTGGGGTTGGCAGAAAGCGTGGTCTTGCCCGTGCCGGACAGGCCAAAGAACACGGCAGTCTCGTGCGTGACGGGATCCATGCTGGCCGAGCAGTGCATGGGCAGCACGTCATCCTCGACGGGCAGCAGATAGTTCATGACGCTAAAGATCGACTTTTTAATCTCGCCGGAGTAGCCGGTGCCGGCGACCAGAATCACGCGTTCCTGGAAGTTGATGGCCACGGCGGCGCTGGAGTTGAGGCCCTTGATGGCAGGATCGCACTGGTAACCGGGCGCTGCGAGCACGCAGAAGTCGGGCTCGCCGGTGCGCGCGATTTCGCGGGCGAGCGGACGGGCGAGCATTTGCTTAATGAAGAGTGCCTGGCTGGCACGCTCGCAGGCAACAAGCAGGCGACGCGTGTGGTTGCGGTCAGCGCCCGCCATGCCGCGCGTGACGAACACGTCGCGCTCGTTGAGATAGTCGACGATGCCGGCCTTGATGGCCTCATAGCTCTCGACGGACAGTGGGCGGTTGACCGCACCCCAGGCGATCTTGTCGTGAACATCGGGGGTGTCAACGATAAAACGATCGTTGGGCGAACGACCAGTGCGCTCCCCCGTCTCGATCACGAGCGCGCCATTAGAAGCCATACGGCCCTCTTTGCGACGAATAGCGTGCTCGACAAGCTCTGCCGCCGGCAGGTCCACCAGCAGACGGGGTTGATTCTCGGCGGGATCTTCAACGAGCGTAATACCAAAGTTGGACAGAACTTCTGCAGGGGTAACACCAGGCATGGGGCCTCCTTTAAAAACGCGACACGTGGACGCGACGCGCACTTTACTCACGTAAAGCCCGTTGTACCCGATATGCAAAAACGTTTTTGCGGCAAGGGCGGCAAGCCCGCCCAACGGTCAAAAATCGCAGGCAAGCGGCCTAGTCATTGGGGACGTTTTTAAACGCCTAGTCATTGGGAACACTCTTGAACAGGCAACATTCAAGGAGCGCCCCCGGATGCCGGCACTTAGGGACGTTCCCAAAGTGCCGGCACATAAGGAACGTCCCTAAGTGCCGACTACAGCGGCAGGCCTTGGCCGAGCATGGCTATGGCGCTCATCAGGACCAGCATGCCGGCAGCGTAGGGCAGCACCGCGCCCAGGAGTTCGGCATCCTTACCGCGCACGTGCACGGCGGCAAGACCAATGGCGAGGGTCTGCGGCGAGATCATCTTACCAGCGGCGACGCCCAGGGCGTTCAATGCGACCATCCAGTAGTCGCTCACACCCAGCGCAGTGGCGGCCTGGCTCTGAATGGGACCAAACAGCATGCCCGAGGACGTGCCCGAGCCGGTCACGAACGCACCGACTGCGCCGATCCACGGAGCCAGAATCGGGTACAGCCCACCGGCGACGGCGATGCAGAACGCGCTGATCGAAGAGATCATGCCCGCATAGCCCATCACCTTGGCACAGCCCAGCACCGAAAGCATCGTGATCACCGTCGGCATCATCTGCTTCACAGTCGCGGCCAGCACCTCGCCCATCATGCGTGGCGAAGCACCCTGAATGGCACCGCCGGCAAACGCCGCCAGGAAAATCCAGACGCCCGGCGTGTTGATCCACGAAAACGTAAGCGTACCGGGATTCTCACCGCAATACACCTGCACGTGGCTCGCAAACGGCGCGAGCGCGGCATGTACAGCGGGCACCAGGTTAGACGTGCCCAGCAGCAACACAAAGATCAGGATGAAGCACGACCAGGCCGAAAGCGCCGACTTAACGGTGAGCTTCTCCCCCGCCTCGATATTCATGTGAAAGCGTGCGTCCAGACGCCCCGACTTCTCGGCACGCATGGCAAGCGCAGCTGTCAGCGCGAGCGAAACGATGGATCCTACGACCACGGCCAGCTCGGGGCCCACAAACATGGCAACGACCAGAGCCGCGCCGACAAACGACACGCCGGAGAGCAACGCCACGCCGGCAACACCGTGCAGACGCTCGCCCACACTCGCGGCATTGCCCTGGTCATCGGCAACACGGCCCGCAACCAGCACAATAAATAGCGGCATCACCACAAAGAACGGCGCGAGCTGCACCAGCTGAACGGTCGCTAGGTGAAGGGAATCCAAACCCACCAGGTCGGCAACGGACACCGTGGGGATGCCGATGGAGCCGTAGGGCGTGGGCACGCCGTTGGCCAGCAGGCAGATGAGCACGGCAGGCACGGCCTCAAAGCCCAGGCCCGCGAGCATGCCGGCGGGAATGGCGACAGCGGTACCGAAGCCGGCCATGCCCTCCATAAAGCCACCGAAGCACCAAGCCACGAGCAGCGCCAGCAGACGGCGGTCGCTGCTGATGGAGGTGATCATGCTGCCGATCACGTCCATGGCGCCCGTACGAACGCACAGGTTATACGTGAACACCGCGGCGATGATCACCAGGACGATGGGCCACAGAGCCATCAAAAAACCTTCGAGCGAGGCGGTCGCGATCTGCGCTGCCGGCAGGTGCCACCATGCGAAGGCAAGCAAGCACGAAAGGACAAACGATCAGATAGCGGCCTTCCAAGCTGGCCATTTAAAGCACAGCAGCATCACGACCAGCCAAATAATCGGCACAAGAGCCAGTAAGAATGCGGCGACGTCCATAGGTAGAAGCTCCTTGGTACCGCGTGGGCGGCATCGGGGGTGTCACAAAACTTCAACAGGATACCGCACGTTTACCGACAAATTACAGCCGCCCGCCGAAATTATTGAACAATCCGTTCAAAAACACGAGCGAACACCGTCGCGTCTATACTAAAGCGCAGCAATAGAAAGGACTCCGCTTTGAGTATCACGCCCCTCGATAGCATTCGCCGCGCCATCGCCCGCCGCAACGGCACCTCCAACCCCGCTGCATCGAAGGACGGCGCCGCGAAGGCCCAGGGCGGCCGCATCGAGAACGGCCTCTTCCCTGCCTCGCACACTGCCGAGGAACTCGCACGCATCCAAGAGCTGAGTCAGCGCAACGCCGGCGGGCCCGATAGCAGCCAAGCCACACGTCGCCGGCGCGAACGCGATCGGGAGCCCGGCCCCGTCCGCCGCATGGTCAACGCTTGGTGGAACCGTCTGCTCGGCGCCGTCTACGGCGGCGGGTTCTCCATGCAGGAAGCGGAATACGAGGAGCACGCCACCCGCCGCGATTACCTTTGGAACGCTCTCGGCACCGCCGTGTGGGGCTTGGCGTTTCCGCTGCTCACCATCGTGTCCACACAGCTCGTGGGCGCCGAAGAAGCCGGCAAGTTCTCCATCGCCTTTGTCACCGGCACGCTCATCATGATCGCGTGCAACTACGGCGTGCGCAATTTCCAGGTCTCGGACATCGACGAAAAGACGTCCTTCGCCTCCTACCAGCTCAATCGTTGGATCTGCGGAGCGCTCGCCCTAGGCTGCGGCCTCATGTATAGCAGCGCCCGCGGCTATGACGCGCAGATGGCGACGATCGGCCTGGGCGTCTACCTGTATAAGGTCATCGACGGCGTCGCCGACGTGTACGAAGGCCGCCTGCAGCAGGCCGACAAACTCTACTTGGCTGGAATGAGCCAAACGCTACGCTCCGTCGGCGTCATCGCGGTCTTCAGCGTGGCGCTGTTCCTCACGCGCAGCATGCCCATCGCGGCCATGGACATGGGTGTCACCGCGATCGCCTCGCTCGTGCTGGTCACCGCGCCGCTCGCCCTGCTCGAGACCGAAAAATCGCGCCGCGTGAGCCTGCGCGAGGTCGGCCACCTGTTTGTCCAGTGCGCCCCGCTCTTTGGTGCACTGTTCCTGTTCAACCTTATCGAGAGCATGCCCAAGTTTGTGATGGAAGGCACACTGGCATACAAATATCAGCTGTACTTTAATGCCCTGTTCTTTCCTGCGCAGGCTATTTTGCTGAGCATTGGATTTATCTATAAACCGCAGCTCCTGCGCTTGTCGAACATTTGGGCTAATCCTCGCAAGCGTCGTCGCTTTGACCTGATTATTGTTGCCGTTATGGCGCTGATCGTGGTCATCACCGGCATGTGCGCCGCATTTATGGCAGGTCCCGGTATTCCCCTCATGAGCTTTATGTACGGCCTCAGCTTTGAGCGCTACCGTACGCTGGCGCTGCTGATGGTCGTCGCCGGCGGCGTCACCGCGGCCATCGACTTTATCTACGCCATCATCACGGTGCTACGCCACGCTAGAGACGTCACCAAGATCTACCTGATCTGCTTCGCCGTAAGCGTGGTGCTGCCGGTGATCCTGATTAAGCTGCTGGGTCTGATGGGCGCTGTAGTGAGCTACCTAGCCATCATGGCCCTACTCCTGGTGCTGCTGATAATCGAGTACCGCCGCATCCGCCAACGCATCGAACGCGACCGCAACCCATACGGCGCCTAATTAGCTGCCCGGTCACCGGAATTTGCGATGGAATCACCCCGTCTGGGGTCTCGTTGCGGACAATATTCATCACGCAAAACTAAGTGAGTAGACTTTTACCGAATCCCCGACCACACCAACAGAGCACAAGTCTATGACCTGCGGTTTTATTGAGGCAAATATGTTGGGTGCTCGGCATTTCCAAAAAAGTCTACTCACTTAGCAAGCGGGCAGCCAAAAAAGAACCGCCGCGACGTCGTTTGACTCCGTTGCGACGGTTTTTCGAGCATTTTCGCGCTGTCGAGGACGCAGACGCTCCTCATTTCTAGCGCTTACCGAGCAAGAAGGCGCTACTCTCCGAAAGTAGTCAAAAAAGCCCCGTCCCAAATTAGCTACGGTAGATCGGCGGAACAAGGTTATTCGCCCGGGTTGATGTTCGCGTAGAACTCGGCCCCGTCGTCCAGGCGCAGGATGCCCACGCGGCCGAACTCGGAGCCGGTGGCGGCGGCGCAGTCGATGTCGATGCGATCGGGCACACCAGCAGTGTCCTCGCCGCCCAAGCGCACGATCTGCCCGCGTCCCGATTCCTCATCGAGCCCCGCCAGACCACCGACCTCGCAATAGCGCCCAAGCGATACCGTGGGCGTGTGACCGCTCACCACGACCGGGCCCTTGCCCTCGGCAGAAAGCAGCCCGGTCGACGCATCCCAATAGCCATGACGAATCCACAGCAGGTCATCGGACGACTGCACCGCGAGCATCTGCTGCAGCAGCTCGCGATCGGCACCCACCGCTCCAACGCCATCGGCACAATCGACGCCATGCTCAAGCAAAAACGCGCGCGCCGCCTTCATCTCGATTCCAGCATGTACCAGCAGATACGGGCGCTCCTCGGTCTCGACCACTGCGTAGAGCGGCAGCGCGGCCATCCATCGCACGAGCTCCTCGTATGCCTCAAATTCCATGTCGTTGAGCTGCTCGCGCGTCGTCCAACCACCGTTGATATCCCAGGTCTCGGCATCGAGCGGATCCTGGCCAATGATGGCATCGAGCATGATCTGCTCGTGATTACCCTTGAGCACGCGGGCGTTGGGCAGCGAGCGCACGAGCTTAATAACACCGACCGGATCGGGCCCGCGATCGATCATGTCGCCCAGCACGTACAGTGTGTCGTCGGACGTCAACGAGATCTTAGACAGGGCCTCGTCAAGCGCACGCACGTGCCCGTGAGCGTCAGATGTCACATAGATCGCCATGGTACGCCTCTCCTTGCATTGCGGCCGAAGCCCGGTGCCGCAACTAAAACTTCAAGTTGAACTTAAACGTTACCCATTGTACTCCGTTGCAATAAAGCTGGAAAGGGTTTCCGAGCAGAGGCAAAGACGGCAGCCGTCTATGACGATATCGCGCACGCCCGCAATCCAACCCCATAAACCCACCATCTTTGGGTACAAATAACCGCAGGCAACTGACCGTGCCACGCCAACCAACCAGGAGCGGACACCATCCATGAACCAGATCCTTCTCTTTATCGGCCTCGTCATCATTCTGTGTCTGACCATCAAACCCGTCGGCAAAAAGCTCCCCTTCCCCACCCTGCTCATCTTTATCGCGCTCGGCATGCTGTTGGGCGTCAACGGCCCGGCGCATATCGACTTTAGCGACTATGCGCTCACCGAAACCGTCTGCAGCACGGCGCTGCTGTTCATCATGTTCTACGGCGGCTTTAACACCAATATCGACCGTGCCAAACCCGTCGCTGTGCCGGCGGTGCTGCTGAGCACGCTCGGCGTCGTCATCACTGCCGGCATCACCGGCGTGTTCGCCCACTTCGCGCTGGGGTTCGACTGGATCGACGGCCTGCTGTTGGGATCGGTCGTGGCATCCACCGACGCGGCCAGCGTCTTTAGCGTGCTGCGCGAGCACAACCTTTCGCTGAAGGGCGGCACCGACTCGCTGCTCGAGGTCGAATCGGGCTCCAACGACCCCGTCGCCTACATGCTCACCGCCGTGCTCGCCGCACTCGCGGCCGGCGGCGACATCAACATTCCCGCACTGCTGGCCAAGCAGATTATCCTGGGCGCGGGCCTGGGCCTTGCCATCGGCTGGGCGGCGGGCCGTCTGATTGAACGCGCGCACGCAACGGCCGAGGGCGCGCAGACCATCTTCTTGTTCGCCGTGGCGATCGTCGCCTACGCGCTACCAAGCTATCTGGGCGGCAACGGCTTTTTGGCCGTATACCTGGCCGGCATTGTGCTGGGTGCGAGCGACATCACCGGCAAGGTCGAGATGGCGCACTTCTTTGACACCCTCACCGAGATGGCCGAGATGACGATCTTCTTCTTGCTCGGCCTGCTCGTCACGCCCGCACGCCTGCCGCAGATGCTGCTGCCGGGCCTGGCGCTCATGGCGTTTATGCTCTACGTGAGCCGTCCCATCGCCGTCGGCGTGCTCCTGGCGCCCTTTAAGACGAACCCCCGCCAGGTCGCGCTCGTAAGCTGGGCGGGCCTGCGCGGAGCAGCTTCGGTCGTGTTTAGCCTCTTTGCCGTGGTGGCCGGCGTTCCCGGCGGACACGACCTATTTGACCTGGTGTTTGTGATTGCCGTGTCGAGCATTGTGGTGCAGGGCTCGCTGCTGCCAGCGGTGGCGAAGAAGCTCGATATGATCGATGCGACCGGCGACGTGCGCCGCACCTTTAACGACTATCGCGACGAAGACGGCATGTCATTTGTAAAGCTCAAGGTGGGTGCTGGCCATCCGTTTGCCGAGCGCTCGCTCGCCGATATTGGCAGCGCGACGGACATGCTCGTGGTCCTGGTGCTGCGCGACGGGGCGCACCCGGTGCTGCCCAACGGCGATACCGTGATCCAGGAAGGCGATCTGCTGGTGATGGCCGCCCCAACGTTCGAAGAGCGTGCCGAGGTTACGCTGCGCGAGGTCACCGTAACCCCCCACGGTCGCCTGGCCGGCCAGCGTCTTCGCGATGTGCCGCAGGGCAAGCACCCCTTTATCGTGGTGATGCTCAAGCGCGACGGCCAAACGATCATCCCCGACGGCAACACCCTAATATACGCCGGCGACGAAGCCGTCATCGCCACGCTCGCGTCGTAGCGGGCAGGAGGTAGCTAATTTGCGACGAAGAGATCAAGCGCCTAGAAAGCCTCATGCCTTCGCTCGCAGATTTGGATTTGCCTGAGGAGTAAAGCACCCCTCCCCCATGTAACCATCCTGTAAATCATAGCGACGCACTCGAGTTTTACCGTGATGCGGTCGCGCCTGGCGCTCCACTGTGCTAAAGTAACCCGAACGTCCAAACGACTACAAGGGGGAACTAGAAGATGGCACGTGTGCACAACTTCTCAGCTGGCCCGGCAGCGCTGCCCACAAGCGTGCTCGCCGAGATCGCCGACGAGATGATGGACTACCGCGGTTGCGGCATGTCCGTGCTCGAGATGAGCCATCGATCTAGCATGTACCAGCAGATCATCGACGACGCCGAGGCAACCCTGCGTCGCCTGCTGAGCATCCCCGACAACTACCGTGTCCTGTTTTTGCAGGGCGGCGCCACGCTGCAGTTTGCGGGCATCCCCATGAACCTCATGCGCCGCGGCCGCGCCGGCTACATCGTGACCGGCAACTTTGCCAACAAGGCATACAAGGAGGCCGCCAAGTACGGCGAGGCCGTGCTGCTCGCGAGCTCCGAGGACACCAACTTCGACCGCATCCCCGACATGGCCGACATCAACGCGCGCATTGCCGCCGAGGCCGCGAGCGACGGGCTCGACTACGTTTACATCTGCCAGAACAACACCATCTTTGGCACCATGTACCACGAGCTGCCCGCTTGCGGCGACGTACCGCTGGTCGCAGATGTCTCGAGCTGCTTTCTGTCGCAGCCGCTCGATGTTGAGCGCTACGGGCTCATCTACGCCGGCGCGCAGAAAAACGCCGGCGCCGCGGGCGTGACCGTGGTTATCGTGCGCGACGACCTCATCGCCGACGGCCCCGCCTTTGCGCGGGCGCCGCAGTACATGGACCTTAAGACCCAGGCCGCCAAGGGCTCCATGCTCAACACGCCCAACACCTTTGGCATCTACGTGTGCGGCAAGGTGTTCCGGTGGGTCGAGGAGACCGGCGGACTTGCCGCCATGGCCGAGCGCAACTGGGCCAAGGCCAACCTGCTCTATGACCTGCTCGAGCACAGTGTGCTGTTCCATGGCACCACGCAGGCCGACAGCCGCTCCATCGCCAACGTCACCTTCCGCACCGGCGACGCCGAACTCGACGCGGCCTTTGTCGCAGGCGCGGCCGAGCACCAGATTCAAAACGTCAAGGGCCATCGTCTGGTAGGCGGCATGCGCGCCAGCGTCTACAACGCCGTAACCATGGAAGACGTGCAGGCACTGGCCTCGTACATGAAGGACTTCGAAACGCAGCGTAGTTTGAGCCCGCGATCTAACTAGCCCGCAACGCGCGGGCCGACCAGCCACTTCAAACCACCTGTTTAAACCAAACCTGCTAAGGAGTTTTTCATGCGCAAGATTAAGACCATCGACGACATCACCAAGGACGGCAAAGTCGAGTTTGGCGAGGGCTACGAATTTGTGAGCACCGCCGAGGAGGCCGACGCCATCCTGATGCGCTCGACTGACCTGCACGGCTACGAGCTGCCCGAGGGCATCCGCGCCATCGCCCGCTGCGGCGCCGGCGTCAACAACATCCCCGTCGAGGAGTACGCCAAGAAGGGCGTCGTCGTCTTTAACTCCCCCGGTGCCAACAGCAACGCCGTTAAGGAGCTCGTCCTAGGCATGCTGGTGCTCTCGAGCCGCGGCGTGGTGCAATCGATGAACTGGGTGCGCGACAACGCCGACGACCCCGAGATCCAGGTCGACGCCGAGAAGGCCAAGAAGGCCTTTGTGGGCCGCGAGCTCAAGGGCAAGCGCATCGGCGTCATCGGTCTGGGCAACGTAGGCTCCAAGGTCGCCAACGCCTGCGTCAATCTGGGCATGGACGTCTACGGCTACGATCCGTTCATTTCCGTTGAGCACGCGTGGGTGCTGAGCCGCGAGGTGCAGCGCGTGGGCACGCTCGAAGATCTCTGCCGCGGCTGTGATTACCTCACGGTGCACGTGCCCAGCAAGGCCGACACCATCGGCATGATCAGCACCGAGCAGATCAACCTGCTGGCCCCGGACGCCGTGCTCATCAACTACGCACGCGAGACCATCATTGACGAGGACGCCGTTGACGCCGCCCTGCGCGAGGGCAAGCTGAGCTGGTTTAGCTGCGATTTTGCCACGCCCAAGACCGTCAAGATGCCCAACACGTTTATCACCACGCACTCGGGCGCCGGCACTGGCGAGGCCGAGGCCAACTGCGCCGACATGGCCATCAGCGAGCTTAAGGATTACCTGGAGAACGGCAACATCGCGCACAGCGTCAACTACCCCGCCTGCAGCATGGGCAAGGCGCGCGCCGCAAGCCGCATCGCCTGCCTGCACGCCAACGTGCCCAACATGATCGGTCAGATCACGGCAATCCTGGCCAAGGACAATGCCAACGTGCAGCGTATGACCAACGAGTCTGCCGGCGAGAACGCCTACACCATGTTCGACACCGACGAGCACCTGGACAGCAGCACCATCGAGGCGCTCAAGCAGATTCCGTCGATGTATCGCGTGCGCGTGATCAAATAGCGCCGGCTGATCTGACGGGCAGTTCCCCATGTGGCCTGCCCGTTACTGACATTGAATGCCCGCGGGGGCGCCTTTCGCACGAGAGGCGCCCCCGTTTTTGTGAGCGCTCCATTAAATGCACCGAGCCGCTTCTTGACATACAATTTGTATGTTGACCTAACTATCTGTGAGGTGCCTATGGTTGATACAGATTTTGCTTGGCGGCTTACGCAAGGGCTCGTGCGGATCGACAGTTCCGACCCAGGTGCGTATGAGGGCGAGATTGAACGCTATATCAAAGTGTTGGTTGAGGCTCAATTGGAGCGGTTGAGTCATCCGGTGCTCCATGCCGTGCAGGTTGAGGAACTCGAGGTGCTGACCGGACGCCGCAATCTCATGGTCACCGTGCCCGGTTTGAGCGACGAGCCACGGCTCGTCTACATCTGCCACATGGATACAGTCACCTTGGGCGACGGCTGGGACGCGGACATTACGCCGCTCGGGGCGGTCGTGCGCGACGGCAAGCTCTACGGCCGCGGTGCCTGCGATATGAAGAGTGGCCTGGCCTGCGCCATTGCCGCACTGGTCCATACGCTCGAGCGCGTGGCGGCGGATGGCGCGCTGCCCCGCCGCGGCTTTTCACTCATCTGCTCGGTCGACGAGGAAGACTTTATGCGCGGCTCAGAGGCCGCGATCGATGCTGGCTGGGTCGGCTCGCGCGAATGGGTGCTGGACACCGAGCCCACCGACGGACAGATCCAGGTGGCGCACAAGGGGCGTACGTGGTTCGAGATTGAAATGGCTGGCGTGACGGCGCATGCGAGCCAGCCCTGGAAGGGCGCGGATGCCGTCGCCGCCATGGCCGAGGTCGTGTGTTCGCTCCGTCGCGCGTTTGTGGCGCTGCCCGTGCACGATGAGCTGGGGCCTTCGACCATCACGTTTGGCCAAATCGAGGGCGGATATCGCCCCTATGTCGTGCCCGACCATGCCAAGGTCTGGGTCGATATGCGCCTGACCCCGCCGACCGATACAGCCGCCGCGACGCGCATGGTAGAGCAGGCCATCGCCGGCGCCGAAGCCGCGGTCCCCGGCTGCCATGGAAGCTATACCGTGACAGGCGACCGCCCCGCTATCGAGCGCGACCCGAACTCTCCCCTTCTAGCTGCACTCAAGTGCGCAGCAGACGATGTGACGGGCGCGGACACGACCGTCGGCTTCTTTACCGGCTACACCGACACTGCCGTCATTGCCGGCAAGACGGGTAACCGCAATTGCATGAGCTACGGTCCCGGGTCGCTCGCGCTCGCCCACAAGCCCAACGAATATGTGCCCCACGCCGATATCGTTCGCTGCCAGCAGGTGCTGATCGCGCTCGCCGACAACACGCTCTGGGGCGCGGATAGCCAAGTTGGGGCATAATAAGCCGCGAACAAACCGACTCGCGCGTTAGGACCGTCCATGAAAGCTCTTCCGTTTCCCTGCATCCGCCCGGCTCAGGACCGCGTGCTCGAAGCGCTGCCTGCAATGGGCAGCATTCTGAGCGGCAACGATGCCCTGCGCGGAGCCATTGCCGATGGCCTGATGCTTAAGGACCCAGGTGCGGCGTATTACGTGTACGAATGCTCGGGCGAGCCGGGACGCGTGACGGGTGTCGTGGCGATTTGCCCGATCGGTGTGCTGGCGGGCGACGACGTAGCCTTCGCAGATGCGGCCACAGCCGCCCGCGCGATCGCCGAGCTCAAGGTGCAGCCGCGGCCCGTGTCGCTCGCCTACGAGGCGTCGCCCGTCATGGACATCATCCTGAGCGCTGCCAAAGAGGGCGCCTCGCTCTACGCCGTCACCGATCCTGCGGGCATTACGCACCGCGTGTGGGAGGTCAAGCGCGAGGACGCCGTCGGCGCCATCCGTGCCATGCTCGACCAGGCGCCGGAACCGACGCCGGCTGATGCCGCCTACGCCGCCGCGCTGGCAGGTGCGGCACAGCTCCTGGCCGACGATGCCCGCGCAGCCGGCACCTACACGGGCAAAGAGCCGTTCAACTTCGCCATTGCCGCGCTATTCCCCGCCGCGCAGGTCGCAGGCGCCGCACCGCAGGTTCCAACGGGCCTGCTCACCCACCAGATTGCACGGTGGTTCTAGCCAGGCTTAAACGCTCGGCACAAATACTCGGCTGCTCAACAAGCAAGGGGCGGGGATGCAATGCCTACGCATGCATCCCCGCCCCTTGCTTGTTGAGCAATTATGTCGGCGATCCGCATCGCTGCGTCCGCGCTATCCGCGCTGCGGACCCGCGGCAGCCACGAGCGGCTCTAGCCCCAGCTCGCGTGCGTAATCCTCCTGCGTAAAAATCTCAATCAGCTCAAACGTACCGGCATCGTCGTCAAACGCAAAATGCAGCACTGAGCAGTTGCCCGGCACGCGATCGCGCTCGTCGGCCGCCGCACCCCTCACGTGGTCCATGAACTCCTTGATGGCCGAGCCATGGCTTACCGCGAGCACGCACGTATGGTCCGGACGCTGCATAAGCTCGGTCAGCGTCGCCACCATGCGGTCGCGCACCTGCATCTGGCCCTCGCCGCCAAACTGGCGATAGAAGTCGCGCCACGGGCGCTCGGGCATGAGCATCACGCGCTCGGCCTCAAAGTCACCAAAGAACCACTCACGCAGGCCGTCCAGGCGCTCGTACGCCAAGCCCGGCCACAAGTTGGCGATAGTCTGCTCGGTGCGATGAAGTGTGGAGGTGTAGGCATGATCGGGCTCAATGCCGCGCGCACGTAAAAACATGCCGGCGCGCGCCGCCTGGTCGCAGCCCAACTGCGTAAGCGGCGAGTCACTCCACCCCTGAATGATACGCTTGAGGTTGAATATCGTCTGTCCATGACGGACCAGATACAGATCTTTATTCATAGGGGTCCTTTCGTTCGTCACCAATCAAGGAGCGAAAACGCCCCGTCGCAATAGCCAAAATGAAGCACGGCGCCGTTGTCGGGTAGCTCCCCCTCGCCAGTCACATACTCAAGAAACTCCTGGCAGGCTGAGCCGTGGGAAACCGCCAGCACGCAGTCGTGCTGCGGCCTGGCCATGATGCGGGACAGCGCCGCGACCATACGCGCCCGGAGCTGCGCTTCCGACTCACCGCCAAAGGCCACCGGATAATCGCCCCAGGGCTGCGGCGGCATCTCGCGATTTGATGTGCCCTCCAACGAGCCAAAATGCCACTCACGCAGGTCATCGACCAGCTCAATAGAACGGCCCTCGCCAACGATAAGCTCGGCCGTATGCCGCGCCCGGCCCAACGGCGAGGAATACACATGATCAAAGGCCACGCCGCGCGCCTCAAACGCCGCGCGCGTCGCCAGCGCCTGCTGACGCCCGCGCGCCGTAAGCGGCGAATCGTGCCAGCCCTGCAAAATGCTCTGCACATTGAGCTCAGTCTGCCCATGCCGCACCAAATACAGATCGGCCACATGTCCTCCTCTCGTACCACCACAAAGGGGACAGGTACCTTTGTGGTGGTTCACCGCCGGATCACACCGCGGCGACGCTCAGCTACACCAGCACGTCGGCAAGCGGACGCTTGGGCACGTGGTGCACCTGCGCCTCGTCACGCCAGTAATTAATTGAGCCGTCGGGGTTGGAATCGATCGCATCGACCACCTGAGTCTCGGCCGGAACGCCAAACGCCATGATCAGCTTGAGCTCATACTTGTCGTTATCGAGCCCCATGGCATCGATCGCGCGGGGCGTAAAGGCCTTGAACATGCAGGCTGCCACCTCGGGCGTGGCGCTGCGGGCGGCGAGCATCATCGTCTGCGCGGCAATGCCCGTGTCGACCTCGGTAATGGGAGCGGCAGGCTTGCCCGGAACGGCGCACTCGGCCAAAATCGCGATGTAGCCGGTCGGACGCTCGCCCTCGGCAGGACCCGGCCAATCCTTAAGCGCGCCAGCCCATGCAAGCTCATCAAATACACGCGCGCAATCCTCGGCACCGCTCACCACATGAAAACGAAGACGCTGAGCATTGGCACCACAGGGAGTCAGGTGCGCCAGCTCCGCCAGCTCGAGCAAAAACTCGCGCGGCACGCGCATGGACTCGTCAAAGCGGCGGCACGTACGGGCACGACGGACCAGCGCATCAAACGCTTCCAGACCGAGCTTTTCGCAACCTTGCTTTGCCATCGATTCGACACTCGACGGCGCCTCGGGAACTGCTTCGTTCATAGGGACCCCCAATACAAGCCAATTGTCCTTAGGAAAATCTAACCTAAAACGTAGGCAATAACGAACAGGGCTGCAATGTTCTACACCTGTTGAATAGAAAATCGCAACGTGGGGAACAACGGAAACAATTCGGGGCCTTTGGGTTACGTTTCGCCCTCTCCGACCCATACGCCAGCGCCTTTAGGCGATACTGGTTGTAACGATCAAGGCTTACGCCGCACGGAAAGGAGACATTATGGGCATCTTTAAGAACGATGACCAAAAATCGAGCCAGTTTGGATTTGACGAGAAAAGCATGGCGGGCAAAGCCGTCAAGGCCGTGCGCTGGATTTACGCCATCACGGGCGTCTTAGCGCTCATTGCTGGTATCGCGCTGCTTTTTGCACCCGCCAAGTCCCTCGTCTTTTTGACGACTGTCCTGGGTTTTTACTTTGTAATCACTGCTGCCATCAGGCTGTTCACTGCCATTTTTGAGCCGCTGCTGCCCACCGGCTGGCGCGTGACGAGCATCATCTCCAACCTACTCATTATCTTGGGCGGCGCCATAATCCTGCGCAACCAGGCCTTCTCGACCGCGACGCTCACCACGATGGTGGTTATCGTGGCCGGCTTTGGCTGGATTGTCGAAGGTGTCATGTCCATTCTGGAGTCCGAGCTTTCGTCCAACCGCGCCCTCGCCATCCTGAGCGGCGCACTCTCCATCATCGCCGGCATGTTCGTGTTTATCTATCCGCTGTGGTCGGCCAAGATGCTCGTCATCTTTAGCGGCGCCGCACTGCTGGTGTTTGGCGTAACGCTGATTGTTCGTGCTATTCAATTTGGCAAACTGGTGCACTAGATGCCACGAACGCTCTTTATTGATGCAGACGCCTGCCCGGTCACGCGCGAGTCGATTGACTGCGCGCGGCGGGCGGGCGTCGCCGTTGTTATCGCCGGCAACAGCACGCAAAACCTAGAACGGCACATTCGCCGCGACGACCCGCGCGATGCTGAGCACGCTCGACGCGGATTTTGGGTCACGACGCTCGATGTGAGCGTGGGCGCCGACAGCGCCGACTTTGCCATTGTCGAACGCCTGCAGGCGGGCGACGTGGTCGTGACGCAGGACATTGGCTTGGCGAGCATGGTGCTCGGGCGCGATGCCGCCGCCATCGGCGTGCGCGGGCGCGTGTACGACAAGGCGACTATCGACATGCAGCTGTTTATTCGCCACGAGGAAAAGAAGGTACGCCGCGCCGGGGGACGCACTCGCGGACCGGCGGCATTTACCAGCGAAGACCGGGCTCGCTTTAAGCGCAAACTCACCGAGCTGCTGCGCTAACCAAGGTAGATTTTTGGGACATGCCCGGAAATCTGCTTTTTTTGCTTTGGGCGGTATGAGCGCTCAAAATCCATGGCTCAACAAAAAACGGGCTTCAAAATGCCATGCGTCGCCGCATTGTGCAGGCGCCGAGCATGGCTATTTTGAAGCCCGTTTTGTTAGGCCCACTTAGAGGCCGAAGGCGGAGAGGATGAGGCCCCAGCCGGCACCGATGACGTACATCATGATCAGGAACAGGACGTTTTCGCGGGCGCTACGGTTGGTGCGGAACAGCACCAGGTAGCCCACACCGGCAGAGATGAGCGTGCCGGCGAGCATCGGGGCCAGCTGCAGCGCGCCTTCCAGGTACAGTTGCGTGATGACGACGCTGGCCGAGCAGTTGGGAATCAGGCCGACGAGTGCCGAGCCCAGGACCGCAAGCGTCTCGTTGCCGCGCAGGAACTGCTCGATCGCGGACTCGCCGAAGGTCTCGAGCACGGCGACCAGGACCAGCGTCACCAGAAAAATGAATACCGAGACCTGCACGGTGTGCGAGATCGCGCTGCGGATGATCGACAGGACAGGCGTCCCTTCGTGGGAGTGGGAGTGACCGTGGCCATCATGGTGTTCATGCTCGCCCTCATGACCGTGATCGTGGCCATGTCCGTGTTCATACTCGTCCTCGTCTTCATCGCAACCGCAATGATCGCGCTCGCACAGCTCGTGGATGTGGTCGGCGCTCACGCCCGCCTCGGCCACCTCGTCGATGATGTCACCGCCGCTGTGGTCGTCGTGCGCGCAGTTCACATGAGCCGAATTAGCAGCGGCCCCCAGCACGGTACGGCGAATCGCCGCATGCGCGCGAGCGTTACGACGCAGGCCGCGAATGGCGGCGTCCACGATAAAGCCCGTGACCAGCGCGATCAGTGCCTTCGAAGCCAAAAGCATCGCCATGGTCTGCACGGGCACCTGCTCGGCGAGCAACAGCGGCAGCATCTCATCGGAGGTCGAAAGGAACACCGCCACCAACGTGCCCAAGGTCACGACACGACCGGCGTACAGCGTGGCCGCCATTGCCGAAAAGCCGCACTGCGGCACCATGCCCAGCAACGAGCCAACCACGGGGCCCGCGGCACCGGCGCGCTTGATGGCGCCGTTAACGCTGTCGCCCGCGACGTGCTCCAGGGTCTCGAGGGCCAGATATGTCACCAATAAGAACGGTACCAGCGAGAGCGTGTCCTTGCCGGCGTCGAGCAGAATATCAATCAGCAAATCCATGACGGATGGAACCTTTCGTGTCTTTCGGCAGCATTGTAAAAGTCCTAGCGGTCAACTAGGGTATTGTAGTTGTCCTAGGCGCGATGCCAATAGTTGCCCATGGTAAACTATCATCTCGCCACATCTTAATGACCCTGAGCCGCACGACGCGGCCCATCCAAGGAGCAGTTATATGAACGTTTCACAAGCACTCGAATACGAGCGCCAGCCGTTTATTCCCATGTTTATCTATGGCGATCACGGCGCCATGGAGTCCGAGCGCCAGAAGGGCGAAGAGGCCCTCAAGGTGCTCGAGACCGAGTACTTTACCGCCGAGGTCGACCCCGGCTTCGACTTTGCCACCGTGCGCGACCTGGCCGACCGCAACCGCGACCTGTGCGACCAGATTGGCGAGGCACGCCTGCGCAACGTGACGCCCGCGACGCTTTCGCGCGGCCTGTCCGATGCCGACACCTGCGCCGCCATCGGCAAGATGCAAAAGCGCACCGCCGCGTCCGTTATGCGCGAGATCCGCGGCGACCGCGACGCGCTCGGCGTGGCCTACGCCCGCAAGCCCATCCAGGGCACCGTGCTCGGTGTCGACATCGAGACCACCGGCCGTGCACCCGAGCGCGGTTATATCATCAATGTGGGTTGGGAAATCATGGAGCTCACCAGCGACGCCGTCCCGCACGACGCCGAGGCGCACTACTGCGGTCTGCCCGACATCTACCGCGGCGAGGATGTGCCGTTGTCGAATATCCACCACATCACCTGGGACGACATCGACGGCAAAAAGCCGTTCCGCGAGAACAAGGAACTGCAGAAGCAGCTGCTCAAGCTTATGAAGAAGTACCCGTACATGGCGCACAACGCCGCCTTTGAGGACAGTTGGTTCAAGATCCACCTGGACGGTTACGCCGAGGCACGCCGCGCCGGCAAGATCATCGTCATCGACTCGCGCCAGATCTGCCGCAGCCTGGATGCCGACGTCCGCTCGCTCCCCCGCGAATCCGCCCCCGCCGCGCTCGAGAACTGGGCGCGCCGCCGTGGAACCCTCGCCGCCGACGCCAACGAGCAGCATCTGGGCCTCGACGACACCGACCTCATGCTCCGCACCGTCCAAGCCGAGTTCAACCTCAAGAACCTGTTTGCCAAGTAGAAACGCCTGCGACAAACCCCGGGGGTAGATCACGAGCGGCCTCGCAGCGGAAAACCCCGCAGCGGGGCCGCCCTACGTTCCACAGATAGATCTGCCATCACAAATTCTGAACCCTCATTTTGAACGATTTCGGCCAATTCCCGACACGTAATTCGTTGTCGGATGGCGATGCATCGATATCAAATGTGCAGCAATTGAGTATTTCTATGCTATAGCCAAGCTGCGAAAACTTTTATTTAGGGCATACCAACCCATAATTGCGTCAAGCTTTTGGTCAGCATTTGGTTAGACCTCTAAAACGACTTTTTCACTCAGCGCCATCAACACGGCATTAGCTGACACGATATATACCATGAGTATCGTATTGTCACATACCACTGCAAAAGCGGTCTACCAGGCCGCGCATTCGGTGTCTGCGAAAGGCATCGAGTCCTGTAACCCTGCCGCGATTTACGGATCATGTCCCACCGGAACGCTCCTTGACGCAGCCGCAGAATGGCTCACCAAACATGATGTTTCCCTCGACGCGAATGATTCCCTCGAGGTGATGGTGTTTGATCGCAGGAATGCGCGCCATGCAATGAACTGTCAATGCCACGTTTCTTCAAAACGATTCTCGAACTCACGCTTTATAGAGCTTGAAGATGGCATCTTCATTGTTGGCGTTGAGCTTTGCGCACTTCAGGCCGCCACCTATCTTCCTTTTCGCGAACTGGTGGAGTACTACTTTGAACTATGCGGCGCTTATTCCCTTGGAACCGACTCTCCCACCTCCTATACCGAGCGTTTCGCGCTCAACTCGACCGAGAGATTGAAACAGTTCTTTAATTCCATTACCAGATGCGACGGTCTGGCTCTTGCCCGAAAGGCGATCCAATGTGTGCGCGACGGATGCCGATCTCCCATGGAAACGGCATTTATCATGATGCTTACGCTGCCCAAAAGCGAAGGTGGACTTGGTATTAAGGGAATTGAGACCGATTACGAATTACAGGTCACCGCCGCCGCAAAGAATCTCACGAGACGCAAAAAGTTCTTTATGGATGCGTATCTAAAGAAATCTCGCACAGACATTGAATACAACGGTTTTTATCATGACGCGGAAGAAGACCGCGCCATCGATGAGGAACGCAAGAATGCGCTTGCGTCCATGGGATACGGAATCATCACCGTCAGCCGTTATTCCTTTATGCATGCCAGCTCTTTCGTTAGGGTCATGGAAGCAATCCAGCGGAAAGAGGGCGTACGCCCCTCGCGTCTACCAAAAGACTTTCAAATCATGCAAGAGGACCTGAGACAGTTTGTGCTCAGAAGGTTTATAGAAGAGAAAAGGCGAATTCAGAAGCAGCTTCGCCAGGATTCCGAAGAGCGCCAACGAATCGACCTCGAAAAAGCAACACTCGAAGGCATCACGCTGGATGACCCGACAATTAATGAAGTTACAGCAATCGATGACATGCAGACAGTCGAATCCGACAGCCCATCATTTGCCCAAACAAGCAGCCTCGCGCCCGAGGGCAGGATCTTCGGGGCCGGAAGCTAGACCGGCTAACAAGGTGGGTACCCTAGCGATGTGCAAAATTGCGAGTATTCAGCAGGGTCGGCCCTCCAGCACCCACAAGTTAATCCAAATGAGAAACAAAGACGCTATCGAACGGGAACGTTAGGCAACACTTGAGGAAGATCTTATCTGTTTACCGCCCTTGGATAACTCTTGAGCGGCTTTATTTGGCCCGAAATAGATAAACAGACCCCCTATAGTTGCAGAATACTCCAATTTTTGCACGGCGCGGGGGCACCCACCTCGGCATCGACTATCAAAACCGCTCAATCCGGAATCTCGTCCACTATTCCCCATCATTTTGTGCGATGAATTACTTAAACGTTATTGACATATGAACATACGCTCATATAATCGGAAGTAAGTTATTTGAGCGTATGTTCATATGAAAGGATATTGCAATGAGCATCCGCGTTGATGAAACGAAACCCGACACCGAGGCCACCGAGCCAGTGATCCCCACCACCTGCTCGCCCGAGGACCTTCCCGACGAGGAGCTTCTCTACGACCTCGCCGACCTGTTCAAGGTCTTCAGCGACACCACGCGCATCAAGATCCTTTACGCCCTCATGGGCCGCGAGCTCTGCGTGGCAGACATCGCCGAAGCGACCGAAACCTCGCAGTCCGCGGTGTCGCACCAGCTGCGCACACTCAAGCAGTCGCACCTGGTTAAATTCCGGCGCGACGGGCGCAATATCCTATACTCGCTCGCCGACGACCACGTCTACACCATGCTCAACCAGGGCATGAGCCACATCTGCGAATAGCAGCCAACCACGGTACCAGCGCGGCCTGCACCCAAGCCGCAAAAACGGGAAAGGAACCCACCATGAAAAAGCAGTACAAGCTCGATGAGATCGATTGCGCCAACTGTGCGCGCGAGCTTCAGGACGAGCTGGCCAAGCTCGAGGGCGTCAAATCCGTGTCCGTCAACTTTATGACCCAGAAGCTGACGCTCGAGGCCGATGATGCTGAGTTCGACGAGGTGCTCAACCGCGTTGTTGAGTTTACGGCCGACGCCGAGCCGGACTGCGAGATCATTCTCTAGCCCAGGTTTACGCCAACCTGCAAGGCCGCGCTTGCCGCGGCCTTTGCTCGCGAAATTATATGAGCGAGTGTTCATTCATTCAAATGGGAGGATACGAGTCATGGCCACCGCCGACCCCAAAAAGAAAAAGAAGAAGCGCAAGAAAAAAGAATCACTCGAGCATAAGCGCAACCGCATCCTGGTAGCGCTGGGCATTTTTGCCGTGGTGTACGCCCTCGATGAGCTCGGCACCCTCACTGCCGCATTCGGCACCCCGGGCGACATCTACGCCAGCTTTGTGCTGTTCCTCGTGCCGTTTTTGATTGCCGGCTACGACGTGCTGCAAAAGGCATTCAATAACATCCGCCGCGGCAAGGCCTTCGACGAGAGCTTCCTCATGGCCGTCGCGACCATCGGCGCGTTTGCCATGGTGCTCTTCCCCGACACCGACCCGCACATGGCCGAAGGTGCCGCCGTCATGCTGTTCTACCAAGTCGGCGAGCTGTTCCAGGCATATGCCGTGGGCAAAAGCCGCAAGTCGATCAGCGCCATGATGGACATCGCGCCCGACTACGCTAACGTCGAGCAAGCTGACGGCACGCTCGAACAGGTCTTTCCCGATGACATCGCCGTCGGCACCGTGATTGCGGTCAAGCCCGGCGAGCGCGTGCCCATCGACGGCGTCATCGTCGAAGGCGAAACCCAGCTCGACACCGCCGCACTCACGGGCGAGTCAGTTCCCCGCCCCGCCAAGTCCGGCGACGACATCATCAGCGGCTGCATCAACATGACGGGGCTCATCCACGTGCGCACCACCAAGCCCTTTGGCGAGTCCACCGTCGCGCGCGTCCTGGAGCTCGTAGAAAACGCCAGCGAAAAGAAGGCGCGCACCGAGAACTTCATCACGCGCTTCGCCCGCGTCTACACGCCCGCCGTCACCGGCGCTGCCGCGGTGCTCGCGCTTGGCGGCGGCTTGGTCACCGGCGCCTGGTCCGACTGGATCCTGCGCGGCCTGACCTTCCTGGTCGTCAGCTGCCCGTGCGCGCTCGTGATCAGCGTGCCGCTCAGCTTCTTTGGCGGCATCGGCGGCGCATCCAAACTAGGCGTTCTCATCAAGGGTTCTAACTACCTCGAAACGCTCGCCGACGTGGACACCGTCGTCTTCGACAAGACCGGCACGCTCACCAACGGCACGTTTTCGGTCGTGGCGGTGCACCCCGAGTCTGGCTATACCGAGCAGTCGTTGCTCGAGGTCGCAGCCCTTGCGGAGTCGTTCTCCGATCACCCCATCGCGCAGTCCGTGCGCGCCGCCTACCATGGCGAGGTCGACCCCAAGCGCGTAAGCGACTCCACCAACGACGCGGGCCATGGCGTGACGGCAACCATCGACGGCAAGCACGTCGTCGTTGGCAATGCCAAGATGCTTGCTGCGGCCGGTATCGACGCTCCCAATTGCGAGGTTGTCGGCACAATCCTCCACGTGCTCGTTGACGGCGTGTACGCCGGCCACATCGTGATTGCAGACACCGTTAAGGCCGATGCCGAGCAGACGATCCGCGACCTGCACGCCGCCGGCGTCAAGCGCACCGTCATGCTCACGGGCGACCGCGAGGAAGTGGCTGCTGCGGTGGCCAAGCAGCTGGGGCTCGACGAGTTCCACGCGCAGCTGCTGCCGGGCGACAAGGTCGAGCGCGTCGAGGCATTGCTGGCAGCCGAATCGGGCAAGGGCAAGCTCGCCTTTGTCGGCGACGGCATCAACGATGCGCCCGTGCTCACCCGCGCGGACGTTGGCATTGCCATGGGCGCTATGGGTTCCGACGCCGCGATTGAGGCCGCCGACGTTGTGCTCATGGACGACAAGCCGTCCAACATTTCCCGCGCGATCCGCGTGGCACGAAAGACCATGGCGATTGTCTGGCAGAACATCATCTTTGCGCTGGGTATTAAGTTGCTGATTCTGGTGCTTGCGGCACTGGGCATCGCCAACATGTGGCTTGCCGTGTTCGGCGACGTAGGCGTGGCGATCATCGCCATCCTGAACGCCATGCGCGCGATGGGTGTCAAGAACCTGTAGCGTTCGTGGGCTGTCCGGCCGGGACCGGGCTTGGTTTTGAAAACGTCCTCGCGCATGAGGCCCGTCTTTCCTGCTCCTGCGGAGCAACGGAAAGACGGGTCTCGCGCTGACGCTCCTATTTGGCAAGGTGTTTTTTAGAATCCATTTTGCGCTCGGCCTCGAAGGCCTGCCTGTCCCAATCGAGCGGAAGTCCGGCCTCGACCCATGCCTCGTAGGCCCTCCTTATGGGCTTGAGCTCCCTTTGGCCCCTCTCCAGCATCGAGATGTACTTCTCGCTGGTGCCCAGTATGGACGCCGCCCTCACCTGGCTGACCCTCGCCGCGCGCCTGGCCGCCACGAGCCCCGAGGCGTCCTCGGGCCTCCTGATCTCGTGCGGGCGCATCAGCGCCCGGTACGCCTCCCTGGCCACGTAGCGCTTGAGGCACCTCATGACCTCCCTGTCGCTCTTTCCCCGCCCCCTGGCCCTCTCGGCGTACTCGGCGGTCTCGGGGTCGCGCATGACCCTCTGCCTCGCGATCTCGTGCAGCGCGCTGTTCGCCTGCCGGTCGCCGCCCCTGTTGAGCCTGTGCCTCACGGTCTTGCCGCTCGAGGCGGGGACGGGGCAGGCGCCGCATATCGCCGCGAACGACGCCTCGGAGCGCAGCCTGCCCGGGTTGTCCCCGGCCGCGACCGCGAGCTTGGCCGCGCTCACGGGCCCGCACCCGTACATCGCCAGCAGCGCGGGGCAGTTCTCCTCCAGGGACGCCTCGATCGCGAGCTCCATGTCGAGCGCCGCGTCGCGCGCCGCCGCCCACAGGTCCGCCAGCGCGCCGAGCGCGGCGCCCAGCGCGCCCTCGGCGCGCACGGAGGGCAGCTCCTCCATCAGCCTCGGCCCTCCCATGCCGCGGAACCTCGACCTGAGCCCCTCCGGCGCGGTGGTGAGCAGCGACCTCGCGGTGTTGATCGCCGAGGTCCGCGCCTTCACCGCCCCGGAGCGCGCCGCGAGCATGCAGCGCACCCCGTCGACCCACCCGTCCTGGCTCTTGGGGGTCCCGAGCCTTGAGCCGGACATCGCCGCGCGGGCGGCCCTCTCCGCGTCCGACTCGTCGCACTTCCCCTGCCCCGGGCGCCTCCTCTGCGTCCTCGCCGGGGAGAGCGCCTCGCGCACTGTGTTTCGTCAAGAGGATTTGAGCAAAAAGAGCATCGGAAATTGAGCAGCCTGAGCATCGGAAGCGCGCACGCTTTTTGAGCGGCTAGCCCTCCTGCATGAGGGCATGGCGGACGCGGTAGGACTCGCCGCGGAACTGGACGAGCCTCCCGTGGTGGACGATGCGGTCGATCACGGCGGCGGCCATCTGGTCGTCCCCGAACACCGACCCCCACCTGCTGAACTCCAGATTCGTGGTGATCACCACCGACTGTCTCTCGTATGCGTCGGCGAAGACCTGGAAGAGCAGCCTCGCCCCGTCCGCGTCGAGCGGGAGGAACCCGAGCTCGTCGATGACGAGCAGGCGGGCCTTGCCGATAAGCGCGGCCTCCCGGTCGAGCCTCCCGTCGTCGCGGGCGCGCCTCAGGCGCATCACGAGCGAGGACGCCGTGAAGAAGCGCGCCTCGAGCCTCCTCTCGCACGCCAGCGCGCAGAGGGCCGACGCCATGTGCGTCTTGCCGGTGCCGACGTCGCCCATGAGCACGAGGTCCTCCCTGCGCCCGACGAAGTCGAGCGCGAGCAGCGACTCGCGCCCCATGCCCTCCGGCCACGACACGGCCGACCAGTCGTAGCCGTCGAAGGTCTTGGGCGCCGGCAGCGCGCAGCGCCTGAGCAGCGTCGCGCGCTTCGAGGCCTCGCGGCTGGACCTCTCCGCCTCGAGGTAGCCCGCCAGGTACTCCACCTGTTTCGGGGTGCCGAGCCTCGACCACTCCTCCAGGACGGCGGTGGTGAGCGAGCACGACCGCCCGGCCTCCACGACCCTGCGGGCCAGCTCCTCGCTAGCCGCCATCGGCGACCGCCCCCTTCAGGAACCCGTCGTAGACCGACAGGTCGGCCCCGCCGGCCCCGCCGCCGCCTCCCGCGATGCGTCTCGCCAGCACGTCGACCGTGGCGTCGTCGGGGACGCGGCCGCCCTCGACGACCCTGAGCGCCGCCTCGCATGCCGCCTCGAAACCCGAGGACTCGCTCGCCCGGCCGATCGACCTGAGCGTGCGCCTCCTGCCGGCGGAGTCCATCCGGTCGATCCCCTCGACGAGCCCCGGCGGCATGTCGCGCCTGATCGTCGACTCCCCGAAGGCCCTCGGCCTGGCGATGATGGCGGGCACGAGCGAGAGGGGGTTCCGGACCGCGGGGCCCTCCCCGAAGGCCCTGGGGAGGACGGCGACCCGGCGGCCGCGGTCGGCGAGGATCTCCACCGTCGACGCGCGCATGCCGACGAGCAGGCTCCGCCCGTGCCAGGCGGGCCCGGCGACGTACTCGCGCCCGTCGGCCTCGACGTAGCCGCGCTTGTCGGCGCGGGCGGTGACCCACCTCACCGCGTCGAACTCCACGCCGGGAAGGGCGCGCATGGCGGCGAGGTCCTCCCGGTAGGCCTCCCCGTGCGGCCTGCCGTCGCGGCAGCGCGCCGCCGCGTTGACCCTCGCGCACCCCTCGGCGAGGAACGCGTTGAGCTCGGGGAGCGCGCCGAACGCAGGCACGGGGACGAGGAGGTTGCGCCGGAGGAACCCCACGGCGTTCTCGACGGAGCCCTTCTCGTTTCCCGAATAGGGGTTGCAGTACCGGCTCTCGAAGCGGTAGTGGGCTCTGAACTGCGAGAACAGCCTCGATTCCGTGACCTCGCCGCGTACCATCCTGCCCGCCTCGGTGGCGTTGTCGAGCACCATCGCCGCCGGGGCGCGGCCCCAGCGGCGGAAGATCTCGAGCAGCCCGGCGCACAGGCACTCCGACCTCTGCGACATGAGGGCGACGCACTGCCGGTCGTTCGAGTGCGGAAGCGTCGCGACCAGCAGCTTGAGGTCGAGGGTCCTCCCGCCGACCGCGGCGCGGAAGTTCCCGAAATCGACCTGGCAGGTGCCGGGCGCCCACTCGAGCTCGAGGTACCCCTCTCCGCCCGCCGCCGCCCGGGCGAGCCTGAGCTCGCGGACGAACCTCTGCACGGTGGAGTAAGAGCCGCCGTAGCCGCGCTCGGCGACGAGCCTGTCGTAGATCCGCCTGGCTGTGTGGCGCTGCTTCCTCGGGGCCCCGAGGTCGGCCTCGAGAACGCCCGCGACCCATTCCTCGTTGCCCTCGAGCGCGGGCCTGCCCCTCCTCCGGGGCATCGGCGCGGCGGGCGACATGTCCTCCATGTCGGCGTACTTCGCCACGGTGTTCCGGCTCACGTGGAGCATTCGGGCGATCTCGGACCTCGAGCGCCCGGCGGCATCCATCGACCGTATATCATTCACTGTGTCCAGGGGCACGGTCATCTCCTCCATCCTTCCCGGGCGGGCTCGCCAAAGTAACCGCCCGGGGAAACCATACGGCGAGGGCCGCGCCCCCGGTCCCCGGGGCGCGGCCCTCTTGCTTAAACTGCTCAATTTTTCGTGCTCACGGTGCTTATTTCCCAGTGATCACTCGGACCACTTCTTAGTGAACATCAACAGCGCACGGGCATCCCCAGCGACGCGAGGTGCCTGGTGAGGCCCGCCCCGTAGGACGACGTCCCCTCCATCGCGACGCAGGCCGGCTCCCCGGCCGCCGCGATCGCCCCGGCGAGCGCCTCGTATCCCGCCGCATCGGCGGGGAACTGGCGGGACAGGACCTTGCGGCCCCTCCAGTCGAGGACGCACAGCCAGTGCGAGTCGGCGTGGGTGTCGACCCCGCAGAAGACCGGCCCGCGGGCGCCGGGTGTCGATTCGGTTCTCATGTCTCGCTCCGTTCTTTCCGTGCTCGCCTGGACCGGGCAGACGGCACACTGACGGGGCGCGATAGAATGCGGTTGTTCGGGTCCGCGGTATCGCTCCATGCTCCTATTAGGTCATGCGGCGGTCTCGGCTCGCCGCGGCCCGCGCGGGACATGTCAGGAAACGAGGGCAGCCCCATGGGCGCCAGCGGAATGTGGGGTCACCGCGCGGTCCGCATCTGATGGTGTCGACGTCAATGGTATACGGGTGCATCATCGACGTCTTCAATACAGAAAATATCAGTGCGGAATGTTTTCAAAACCAAGCCCGGCCCCGACCTGCGTTGACACAGCTGAAGGTTCTTGGGCATCGCTTGCTGGCGGGGTTCCTTGTCTGAATTGAACTTTGTTGGTGGGGCTACTGGTCCCGGTCGCTGGTTCGCGCTTTGCGCGAACTCCGCGCTACTGGGGGTCAATTAGGCTTCCGTTGTTGGGCCCGCCACATCTTCCCGGCCCAACATCGACCTTAGCTTCTCAAAGCTCTCCTCGCTCAGGCAGTGCTCCATGTGGCAGCCCTCTTGCGACGCCACCTCGGCCGATACGCCCGCATCCTCCAAAAGCCCCACGAAAAAGCAGTGGCGCTCCCACATTTGGCGCGCGACCTCCAGACCGCGCTCTGTCAGATGAACATCTCGTTTGCCCATTTCGACATAGCCGTTGCTTTCCAGCGTCGCCATGGCCTTGGAAACGCTCGCCTTGGTTACGCCGAGGTACTCCGCAACGTCGATCGAGCGCACGATGCCCTGACGTTCCGACAGAACGTAGATCGATTCGAGATAGTCTTCTCCGGATTCACGTAGGGCCATGGGCCGCCTTTCGCGATGATTGCTAGTTAGCCTTTGCATACTTTTCACAGCTTACTTTACCGCAAAAGTTGCCCATGTCTTACTACTTTGTCTAAAAGTTAGCCGTGTTTCACAAAACGTGCGGGACGAAAACAAAATGGGGACGCCCCGCAAGGAGTGTCCCCAGGTGCCGAGCCGCAGCTATAACAGTCCAAAGTGCTTCGCGGCGTTGTAGATCCCGTCGTCGTCCACGGCGGTCGTCACATAGGTCGCCGCAGCCTTCACCGTGTCCTGCGCGTTGCCCATGGCCACGCTCGTGCCCACGGCGGAAAACATCGACAGGTCGTTCTCGCCATCGCCAAAGGCAATCGCCTCGCTCGCATCGACACCCAGGCGCTCCAGCGTCGCCGCCACGCCCAGGTCCTTGCCGCCGTTAGCGGGAATAATGTCGCAGAACAGGTCGCACCAGCGCGTGGTGAGCGAATGCGACACCGCATCGGTCACGATATGCTCGTCGGCCGGGTCCACAAAGGCGCAAAACTGGTAGACCGGTGCGTCAAACGCGTGCTCAAACGGCTCCTCGTGGTAGACGATTCCCGCGTTGCTGCCGGCCGTCACCACGCGCTCGGACAGACGGTTCACAAACGAGTTCTCGCCCTGCATGCACAGCGAGTCGTAGCACCCCTGCGCCACCTGGTCCACAATCACCGCGACGTCGTCCGGATCGATCGGGCAGCTGCGATAAACGCCCTTGGCGTCAAAACAGTGCTGGCCCGAAAGCGTAATGTACGCATCCCATCCCAAGTCGAGCAGCCAGTCCGGCATCTGGTAGGTCGGGCGGCCCGTGGCGATCACGCACGCAATCCCCTGTTCGCGAAAGCTGTCGAGCACCTGCTGCGCCGACGCCGGAATCCGGTGCGTCTTAAAGCTCAGCAGCGTGCCGTCGATATCGAAAAACGCGGCTTTGATCATCCTCGCCTACTCCTCGCCCTCGAGCTTCTCGCTCGCCTCGAGCCACGCCATCTCCAGCTCGTCCATGGCGGCGTGAGCCTCGTCAATCTTTTCCTGCTGCTCGCCCAGCGCCGTGTAGTTGGTGGGGTCGACCTGGGCCATCGCGGCCTCGGCCTCCTCCACGCGGGCGCGCTGCGTCTCCATCTTGCGCTCGAGCGAGCTCACCTCGCGGCGAAGCTTCTGACGCTCGGCATTGGACAGGCCGTTGGGCTGACCGCTCGACTTGGGCTTGTCGGCAGCAGCCGCCGCCGTACCGGTGTCGAACGTGCCGGTCTTAGCGCTCGGCGCGCCCACGGGCTCGCCCTCGGCGGTAGCGTTGCACAGGCGCAGGTACTGGTCCACGCCGCCGGGCATATGTGTCAGGTGGCCGTCGAGCAGCGCCCACTGCTGGTCGGTCACGCGCTCCATCAAAAAGCGGTCGTGCGTCACCAGAATCAACGTGCCGGGCCAGCCGTCGAGCAGGTCCTCGACAATCGCGAGCATGTCGGTATCCAGGTCGTTGCCGGGCTCGTCCAGGATGAGCACGTTGGGCTCGTCCAGAATCGTCAGCAGCAGCGACAGGCGACGGCGCTGGCCGCCCGAAAGATCGCCGATGCGGCTCCAGAGCTGCTGCGTCGTAAATCCCAGGCGCTCGCAGAGCTTCTCGGGCGAAGTCTCCTTGCCGTCGATGACGTAGTACTTCTTATAGTTGCCAAGCACCTCGCGAATCGTGTCGCCCATGTAGGGCTCGAGCTCCTCGAGCTGCTGCGACAGCACGCCAAAGCGCACAGTCTGACCGATCTTTACACGGCCGCGCGTGGGTTCAATCTTGCCCTGGATCACGTCAAGTAGTGTGGACTTGCCGGCGCCGTTCTCGCCTAAAAGACCATAGCGGTCGCCCGCACCAATGAGCCAGGTCACATCGGTGAGCACCTGCTTGGGCGCGCCATCGGTATCCGCATAGCCGGCATCCACGTCGACCACATCGATAACCTGCTTGCCCAAGCGGCTCACGGCGAGGCGCTTGAGCTCCAGCTCGTCACGCACGGGCGGCACGTCGGCGATCAGCTCGCGAGCGGCATCCACGCGAAACTTGGGTTTGGTGGAGCGCGCCTGGGCACCGCGGCTCAGCCACGCGAGCTCCTTGCGCGCCATGTTGCGACGGCGCTCCTCGGTAACGGCGGCCATGCGGTCGCGCTCCACGCGCTGCAGGATGTAGGCCGAGTAGCCGCCCTCGAAGGGATCGACCTGGCCGTCGTGGACCTCCCACATGCTGGTGCAGACCTCGTCCAAGAACCAGCGGTCGTGCGTGACCACGAGCATGGCGCCCTGACCGCGCTGCCAGCGGGCCTTTAAGTGACGCGCGAGCCAGTTGATGGTGCGCATGTCCAGGTGGTTGGTGGGCTCGTCGAGCATGAGCACGTCGTAGTCGCCGATCAGCAGGCGCGCGAGGTCCACGCGACGGCGCTGGCCGCCCGAGAGCTCGCCCACCGTGCCCTCCCAGGGCACGTCGCTAATAAGACCGGCCAGGATCTGGCGCGTACGCGGGCTCGAGGCCCACTCATACTCGGGCGTGTCGCCCACAACGGCATGATGCACGGTATCGGTATCGACCAGGCTGTCCTTTTGACCGAGCAATCCGATCGTGGTGTCGCGGCGATGCGTCACACGTCCATTGTCGGGCTCCAGCGTGCCGGCGAGCACGCTCAGCAGCGTCGACTTGCCGTCGCCGTTTTTGCCGACAATACCAATGCGGTCGCCCTCGCCCACGCCGAGCGTCACGCTATCGAAAATATGCTTGGTGGGAAACTCTAGGCTGACGGAATCGCATCCCAAAAGAATCGCCATATGCCCTGCTCCTTCGTAGAAATTCAACGTTGTCCATGATAGCAGCGAGCCCCACCCCAAACCACCACGAAGGCGCCTGTCCCCTTTGTGGCGGTCGTTTCGGTCGCAGAGCAAAAAGGCGGGCCATCTCCCAAAAGAGATGACCCGCCTCTCCAATCAGTCCCGTGACAACCGTGGCCGCCGCGGGCCTCAAGCATGCCCCGGACTAGGAGAACATGCCGGTGAGGTAATCATTCAGCCGCTTATCCTTGGGCCGTTGGAAAATCTCGTCGGTCTCGTCGTACTCGACCATATCGCCCATGTAGAAGAACGCCGTGCGGTTGGACACACGCGACGCCTGCTCCATGTTGTGCGTCACGATGACGATGGCGCGCTCGGCCACAATCGACGACATAAGGTCCTCGATCGCCAACGTCGAGATGGGGTCGAGCGCCGAGCAGGGCTCGTCGAACAAAATCACGTCGGGGTTGAGTGCCAGCGTGCGCGCGATGCACAGACGCTGCTGCTGACCGCCCGAAAGCGCATAGGCGCTCTTATCGAGCTTGTCTTTGACCTCGTCCCACAGCGCCGCGCCGCGTAAGCTTTCCTCGACCATGCGGTCGAGCTCGTCACGGTCGGTGATGCCGTGGCGCTTGGGCGCAAACGTGATGTTGTCGCGAATGGACTTGCGGAACGGGTTGGGCTGCTGGAACACCATGCCAATGGAACGGCGCAGCTCGTAGGTGTTTTCGGTCTTGGTGTTCACGTTGCGCCCGCGATAGTTGATCTCGCCCTCCACGCGGCAGCCGCGAATCTCGCGATTCATGAGGTTGAGGCTACGCAAGAAGGTCGACTTACCGCAGCCCGAAGGCCCAATGAGCGCCGTGATCTCGCCCTTGTGGAAGTCGAGCGACGTATTGTGCAGTGCATGGTGGTCGCCATAGTACACGTTGACGTCCTTGGTGGAGAGCACAACCTCGTCGCTCACGGCCTTGCCGCTCACGCGCACGCGCTTCTCGCTCTCCCCCACGCTCGACAGGAAGTCCCGGGTGTCGGACGATGCCGCTTCGGTTGCGGGCGTTACATTCATCTCGCTCATTCGGCCGTCATCTTCCTTGCCAGTTGCTTGCCCACAATGCGGGCGATTACGTTAAACAGCAGCACGCAAATCATCAGCAGTGCAGCGGTGCCCCAGACGATCTGCTGGGCCTCGGGGCTGCCCTCGCCATAGATCTTGTAGATGTGCACGGCGAGCGACTCGCCGGGACGGAACACGTTCCAAGCGCAGGTGGGGCTCGACAGGTTAAAGCTCAAGAAGTTCAGGCGAACCGGCGAGCTCATGCCCGAGGTAAAGAGCAGCGCCGCGGCCTCGCCAAAGACGCGGCCGGCCGAAAGCACGATGCCGGTCACGATAGCGGGCATGGCCTCGGGAATCAGGATGTGCAGCATGGCCTCCCAGCGGGTGAGGCCCATGGCCAGGCACGCATCGCGCTGGGCCTGCGGCACGTCCTCGAGCGCCTGCTGGATCACGCGCACCAGAATGGGGATATTGAACATGGTGAGCGCGACGGCGCCGGAGATGATGGAGTACTTCCAGCCCAGCTGCACCGAGAACACCAGAAAACCGAACATGCCGACAACGATGGAAGGCAGCGAGGACAGCGTCTCGATGGCGGTGGAGGCAATGTCGCGGACGGGTCCGTCGGGTGCGTACTCAACCAAAAAGACCGCGCCACCCAGGCTGATGGGCACCGAGATGATCAGGGTGATCAGCAGCAGGTAGAACGAGTCGAACAGCTGGTAGAGCACGCCGCCCTGCGTTCCGTTGGCGCGCGACGGCTCCGTGAGAAAGCCCGGCTGGAACAGCGTCGAGATGCCCTCGAACAGGATATAGGCCACCATGGAGACGACGATGAGCATGACGATGGCGACGATCGCCGTCAACACGCCCGTGGCGAAGCGGTCCTGCTTTTGGACACGCCCGAGCCTCGCCTCGTCGATGTGGATACGCGTGCTAGCCACGAGCCTTCGCCCCCTTGCGGCCGATAAGGTGGATGATCAGGATGAAGATGAGACTCATGCCCATCAGCAGCAGACCGAGCGCCCACAGAACATCGTCCTGGGCCGAGCCCTCGGCATAGACCGCCATAGACGTGGTGAGCGTGGTGGTGATGGTGGACGCCGGCGACAGCAGCGACGTCGGCATGGCCTCGATACCGCCGATGACCATGCGCACGGCGAGCGTCTCGCCAAAGGCGCGGGTCATGCCAAGGATGACCGCGGTCATGAGCGACGGCATGGCGGACTTGAGCACCACGTGCCAGATGGTCTGCCAGCGGGTATAGCCCAGCGCGAGCGAGCCCTGTCGGTAGCTGTCGGGCACGGCGTGCAGGCCATCGACCGAAAGCGTGGTCATGGTCGGCAGGATCATGACGGCCAGCACGATGGCGCCGGGCAAGATGCCCAGGCCCGTGCTCACGTGGAAAACGCTCTTCATAAGACCGACGACCACGTGAAAACCGATCAGGCCAAAGACGACCGAGGAGATGCCGGTCAAAAGCTCAATGAACGGCTGAAAGATCTTAGAGCCAAACTTAGGGCTAATCTCGACCGCAAAGATGGCAGAGCCGATGGCGATGGGCAGCGCGATGAGCGTGGAGAGCACCATGACCGCAAACGAGGTGACAATCAGGGGCAGGGCGCCGGTGTAGGGCAGGCCGCTTTCGGCTGTGTTGGCCAGGTCCCACTTGGTGCCGGTGAAGAACTCGACGACCGAAACGCCGTCCTTGAGAAAAGCCGAGAGGCCCTTTTGGGCGACCATAAAGATGAGCGCGGCAACGACAAGCGTCACGAGCGCAACGCACGCGCCCGTGACGCCCAGGCCCACGTTCTCAAGGTCGCGCTTTGGCAGCTGTTTTGCCATTGCAAACCTTTCCGGGGCGATTACTTATTTAGCGGAGACCTTGCCGCTGGCGTCCTTGACGACCTTCATGGCAGAGACGGGGATAAAGCCCTGCTCCTCGACGAGCTTGCCCTGGACGTCATCGGAAAGCATGAACTCCAGGAAGGCCTTGGTGGCCTCGTCGGCATCCTTAGCGCAGTACATGTGCTCGGTAGCCCAGATCTTGAAGGAGTCGTCGGTGACATTCTTGCTCTTGGGCTCGACGCCCTCGACCTTGATGGCGTTGAACTTGGAGTCATCAAAGTGCGAGAAGTCGAGGTAGGAGATGGCGTTGTCGGTACTGCCCATCTGAGTCTGGACATCGCCGGACTTGTCGAGTTCGGCGTCGCCCTTAAAGTCGACGGCCTCGTCGCCAAAAACGGCGGCCTCGAAGGTGGCACGGGTGCCAGAGCCAGCCTTGCGGTTGAGAACGACGATCTTGGCGTCGTCGCCGCCGACCTCCTTCCAGTTGGTGATCTGGCCGGAGAAGATGCCCTTGAGCTGCTCGAGGGACAGGTCGTCGACCGTCACGTTCTTGGAAACGACGGGGCCCATGCCCACGACGGCAACCTCGTGGTCGACGAGGTTCTTGACCTGGTCGGCCTCGAGCTTGGTCTCGGCGAAGACGTCGGAGTTGCCGATGGTGACGGTGCCGGCGGCAACAGCGGTCAGGCCCTTGCCCGAACCGTTACCCGAGCCGGAGACGGAGACATCGGGGTTGGCGTCCATGAACTTCTCGGCAGCGGCCTCGACGAGAGCCTGGAACGAAGAGGCACCGTCGTAAGTCACCTCGCCGGAGACGGACTCGGCAGCAGCGGCGCTACCCTTGTCGGCGGCATCGGATGCGCCGGAGCCGCCGCAACCAACGAGACCGAGACCGACGATGCTGGCAAAACCACCAGCGAGGCCGAGGAACTGACGACGAGAATAAGCCTGATCGAGCATGATCTTCCTTTCATACATGCGACTCGCGGGCACCCCACCCGCTTTGCTGTTTGGAAAGATACGGCCCCGACCGGGCAGCGTCCGCGCCAACTACGGTTTCTTACGGGCATTTGATAGACCCTTACCGCAAGCGCAGCACGGCCTTTACAAACGAATAACAAACCCGCCACCAAGCATGACCCGCCTTTTACACCAATAAAAACAAAGTTGCGGTGAAATAGTTCCTGCTTGGCCATCAAATGGCCCATTCTAGGAACTATTCCACCGCAACTTAGATTGGGAAACCGCGAGACCTTAAAGCTCTAATTCATTCAAACGGAGGATCGCAACAATATAGATCTTGAGCGCCTGCTTGAGCTGTTCCTCGTTGGCGCACTCGTTGGGGCCGTGCATCTGGCCGCCCCACGAGGGCAGCTCCAGGCCGGTCTCCTCGGGGCCAAACGAGACGGCGCGGGCAAAGTTGCGCGCGTACGTGCCGCCGCCCATGGCAAAGGGTTCAGCATGCTTGCCGGTGAACTCGTTATAGGTATCGATAAGCGCCTTCACGGCCGGATCATCGGCAGAGACCGAGAACGGCACCTTCGCGCGACCCAGCTGGCACGTCACGCCGAAACGGCCCACGAGCGGATCGAGCTGCTCGCGGATGGTATCGGCACTCGTGCTGTCGGGGAAGCGCACGTCGATGACCTGCTCGATATGGCCATCCGCCACGCGGATGACGCCAGCGTTGCAGGTAAGCGGGCCAAACGCCGGACTCGTCGCATCGATACCCAGGCCGCGGCCATAGGCGTCCGCATGCACAAAGGCCAAAAACTTGACAAACTCGTGCTCGGCGGGCGTCAACAGGCGCTTGTCACGGGCGCCAAACGCGTCCTCGGCCTCGCGCAGATACGCCACGATCAGGCCGACAGCGTTGATAGTGCCCTCAGGCATCGAGGCATGACCGCCAATGCCGTGGGCAAAAATCTGCGCATGCCCGTTATCGAGTGTCGTGATCTCAAGGCGATCGGCGTTCTCGACCGGCGCCGGCAGCTCATCGGCGGCAATCGCGAGCTCGCAGATGGACTGCGACGGAATGGCATTGCTCGCCTCGGCGCCGCTCCACGACACGATGCGCCCGCCGTCGATCTTGGAGCTCACGAACGTCGCCCCAAACTGGCCCTTCTCGGCATTGCAGACCGGGAACTCGGCATCGGGCGTAAACAAAAAGTCGGGGTCTGCGTGGTTCTCCAGATAATGGTGAACGTCGGACATGCCCACTTCCTCATCGCAGCCCAGCAGCGCGCGGAAAGCATAGCGCGGGGTAATGCCGTGCTTGAGCAGATAAGCGCCGGCGTAGAGCGACAGCACCGCCGGACCCTTGTCGTCAATCACGCCGCGACCGAGCAGCCAGCCCTCGCGGCGCTCCATCGCAAACGGGTCGGTGTTCCAACCGGGGCCAGCGGGAACCACGTCCACGTGGCAGATAGTCGCGAGCTGCTTGTCGCCGTGACCCGGGATATCGGCGATTCCCACATAGCCCCCGTCGTCGCTCGTCTGATAGCCGAGCTTTTGCGCAATGCCGAGCGCGCAATCGAGCGCGTCACGGACCGGGCGGCCAAACGGCGCACCGGGCTCCGCATCGGCAGCAACGGCCACGGACGGATAGCTCACCAGTTGTTCGATATCGGCAACGACATCCTCCCAGACCTCGTCGACATACTCGGCAACGCTCTGCTCCACCTGATTCATGAACGACCTCCTTACCAATGAGCGACGGGTACGCCCGCCCCTCACATTATGTCTATTAGATAGCGAAAAGTTTAGCAAGCTCGGCCACCGAGTGCACCACCGCATCGGCGCCCGCGGCCTCGTGCTCCCCCGGCGCTGCCGCGCCCGAATAGATGCCGATGCACGGCACGCCCATCGCGTGCGCGCCCTCCACATCGTTAAAGCGATCGCCGATCATCACGGCATCGTCGGCCGTCGCGCCGAGCGCCGCCAGGGCATCGCGAACCGAATCGGCCTTGGTCTCGCGTCCCTGCGGCGGATTCATGCCAACCACAGCTTCGAACTGGCAAAGCCCCAGCTCATGAACCATATCGATGCACTTCGCCTCCATGCGAGACGTCGCCACGGCCATACGCTTGCCCTGGGCGGCCAACCCATCCAGCAGCTCGGGGACCCCATCGAACACGGGGTACTCCTCCGGCCCCAGCTCATCAAAAAAGGCGCGGTACTCGTCGGCCACCACAAGCGACTCCTCGCGGGAAAAGCCGTAAAAGTCGTGAAAGCTCTTCCACAGGGGCGGCCCGATCATACGGCGCAGATCACCCATCTGCGCCTCCGAAAACCCGCGCGCAGCCAGCGTCTTGCGCGTCGAGGTCATCACTGCCCGGCCCGTATCTGCCACCGTGCCGTCAAAATCGAACAACACGACCGGCCGTTTGCCTATCTCCAACGCCTCCATCGGCATTCCTCTTCCCCAGTTGACGATTTCCACACCGACACTTCAAACTGTTGACTATTCAACAATTGAACCTAGTAATGTGGAACGACTCTACTATACTTGTCGCACTTTGCTCTCAGAAGGCGGCACTGCCGCGCCCCAACGAAAGGTGCAATTATGTCTTTTGCCATCATAACCGACTCCACGTCGGACATCTCCCCCGCCCGCGCCCAAGAGCTCGGCATTTACGTCATTCCGCTGCATGTGATTATCGAAGGCGAGGACTTGCTCGACCAGGTACAGATCACCGCCCAGGAGTACGTCGCCCGAATGGCCGGCTCCGAGCAGCTGCCGCATACCTCGCAGCCGAGTGCCGGCGAGTTCAAGGCGCTGTTTGACCGCGTGCGCGCCGATGGCCACGACAGCGCGATCTTTATCTCGCTGTGCAGCGAGTGGTCCGCCTGCTATTCCAATGCATGCCTGGGCGCCGAGACCCACGAGCTCGACGTGCGCTGCATCGATTCGCGCACCGGCTCGGGTGCCGAGGGCCTGCTGGTGGAGTACGCGCTGGCCATGCGCGAGGACGGCCACAGCCTGGACGAGACCGAGACGCAGATCCGCGCAACCCTGCCCGACGCCCACCTGCTGCTGATTCCCCGCACGCTCGAGAACCTCGTTAAGAACGGCCGCGCGCCCAAGCTCGCCGGCCAGCTCACGCAAATGCTCAACATTCGTCTGGCCGTTTCGCCGGAGTGGAAATCGGGCGAGATCAAGGCCATCAAAAAGGGCCGCGGTGCCAAGCGCATCGTTGCCAACACCATGGCCGATTGCCTCGCATTTTTGGCCGAGCATCCGGGCTCCAGCGTGCGCGTGCTCACGACCGGCGCCGCCGAGGAGCAGGAACTCGTCAACCAAGCACTCGCGGGCCAGGATTACGTAGACGCCGGCACCGGCCCCATCGGCTGCACCATCGCCACCCACGTAGGCGTCGACGCCATCGCCATCAGCTACTGTCCCCGCTACCAGCCCATCCACTAGGGGCACCTTTACCATTTGCGATGGAATAGGGACTGTTTTTGGCTCTTCAGCCGCCAATCAATCCCTATTCCACCGCAACTTAGAAGCAGTTCATTTGGGACGGGGCTAAAAAGACTGGTATCAAACGTTTCAGACCAGTCTTTTTAGCCCCGTCCCATTTTAGCTACTCTACATCAGCCCGCTCAGGGCGATGTCGACGGCCTCGTTGAGGTCGTCGGTGATGTGCACCAGCTCCGGATCGAGCGGGCTGATCATACCGGCGTCCATCACCGGACCGTTAAGCCAGTCGAATAGGCCCTGCCAGTACTCGCTGCCCACCAGCACGAGCGGCATGCGCTTGACCTTGTGCGTCTGTACCAGCGTGAGTACCTCGAACATCTCGTCGAGCGTACCAAAACCTCCGGGAAACACGATGGCGCCCGAGCTGTACTTAACGAACATGGTTTTGCGCACAAAGAAGTAGCGGAAGTCCATACCGAGGTTTACGTATTTGTTGAGCCCCTGCTCGTGCGGCAATTCAATGCCCAGGCCAACTGACTTGCCGTTGACACTCGCCGCTCCCCTGTTGGCCGCTTCCATAATGCCGGGGCCGCCACCGGTGATGACCGCCACGCCACGTTGCGCGATCTTGCGCCCGACGGTACGCGCCGCCTTGTAGAGCGGATCGGTCTTAGGCGTGCGGGCGCTGCCGAAGATGGTCACTGCGGGGCCAAGCTCGGCAAGCGCGCCGAAGCCATCGACAAACTCGGCCTGAATGCGCAGCACGCGCCACGGATCGGCATGCAACCAGTCGGTCGACTCCTCGGGCGCCAGCAGGTTGGCGTAGGTGTTGTCCTTAGGAATCATGGGACCGCGCATGACCACGGGACCGCGTCGGTACGTCTCGTCGTAGGCCGGCTCGCCCTCGACGTTCTCATTCTTAATCATGGGTACTCCTATCGAGAAAAAGAAAAGCGGGCGGGGTCGACGCCATGCGCCAAACACCCGCCCGAACATCAACTATTCGGTATGGTACCCACGTTGCATCAAGCGCTTGCAAGGCATCGGTCAGCGGTCGCGCAGCCGGCATCAGCGAATGTGACGAGCAGCTGCCGCTCAACCTTTGCCGTTGCCCACGCTCTGCAAGCGTGCCTGTCGCCCTTAGTAATCCACCGCAGCAGGACTGCTCATCCAGTCGCTCACGAATGCACCGTAACGGCCCTCGATAATGGCCTGGCGGGCACGCTGCATAAGGTTGAGCAGGTAGTAGATGTTGTGCATCGACAGCAGAATGCCGCCGAGCATCTCCTTCTGCGTGACCATGTGGCGAATGAGCGCGCGGCTGTAGCCGCCCGTGCACACCGGGCAGGTGCAGGTGGGATCGATGGGGCCGTCGTCGTGCGCAAAACGCGCGTTGCGGAAGTTGAGGCGACCCTCGCTGGAGAACGCCGTGCCCATGCGGCCGGTGCGCGTCGGCAGCACGCAGTCGAACATGTCGATGCCCACGCCCACACCGCGCACGAGGGTGGTGGGGTTGCCGACGCCCATCAGGTAGCGCGGCTTGTGCTTGGGCATGTACTCGCTTACGAGCGGTGCCAGGGTCTCGAACATGGTCTCGTGGTCCTCGCCCACCGAGTAGCCGCCGATGCCGTAACCGGGGAAGTCGCCGCACTCCTCCAAATGGCGCAGCGAGCGCAGGCGCAGATCTAGGTGCATGCCGCCCTGAACAATGCCAAAGAGCGCCTGGTCGTCGCGGGTATGCGCCTTATAGCAGCGCTCGGCCCACATACTCGACAGCTCAACGGCGCGCTCAACGTAGGCGCGCGTGGCGGGATAGCCCGGACACTGGTCGAGCTGCATGCAGATGTCGGAGCCGAGCTTCATGGCGATTTCCATGTTGTCCTCGGGCGTCCAGAACACGTGGCGACCGTCGTAATCGTTGACGATAAAGCGCACACCCTCGTCGGTGAGCTTGACGGCGTCGTTGTGGCTGAACACCTGGAAGCCGCCCGAGTCGGTAAGAATGGGGCCATGCCAGTTCATAAACTTGTGCAGTCCGCCCAGCTCGGCGATGGTGTCCTCGCCGGGACGCATGGACAGGTGATAGGTATTGGCAAGCACGATCTGGGCGCCGAGCTGTTTGACGGTCTCGGTAGGAATACCCTTGACGTTTGCCTTGGTGCCCACGGGCATAAAGATTGGCGTCTCGATGTCGCCGTGCGGGGTGTGCAGCACGCCGGCACGCGCATGCGTCGTCGGGTCCTCGGCGATCAGGTCGAATTTAAAAAGGCTCTGGTCCATAAACTGGAACTCCTTGGTTGCGGTTCATACGCAAACCATTATACGGGCAACCCGCAAACCGCACCGACTCGACAGAAACTAGTGCATTAGGATCAGGTTTCCGCGCTAGTCGTTGGGGACGTTCTTAAACGACTAGTCGTTGAGGACAGTCTTCAGCGCCATCTTGCAAAGGAGTGTCCCAATCTGCCGGCACTTGGGAACTGTCCCCAAGTGCCGGCAAGAGTGTTCATTTCGACTAGCCATTTAAGAACATCCCAACGACTACTTTTTCGACAGCAACGCAAACGCCGACGCTTTGGCACCGTCAGCGAGCGCCGCCCAGAGCGAACAAGTTGGCATGAAAAAGGCAAGGCATAGACCTTCTGGTCATGCCTTGCCTTTTGAATGACAAGTTGTCGCTCTGGGCGGCGCGTAGCGTCGGCTGGTCCGCCGTTCGTTAGAACGGCGGAACCTGAGACGTAACCCCTAAGGCCGCTGGCCCATGCCACCCTCGAGGGTGACGGTCTCGCCGTTCATGTACTTAAAGTCGGGACCGCAGAGCTGAACGACAACGCGGCCGATCTCCTTCTCGACGTCGCCGTAGTGACCCGCCGGCGGCATGTGGACGTTGGCCTTGAACGCCTCGGGATAGGCATCCTGGAAGTTCTCGAGCGCAGCGGTCCAAGCAAGCGGGCACACGATGTTGACGTTGATGCCGTCCTTGCCCCACTCGTTGGCGGCAACGCGGGTCAGGCCGCGGATGCCCTCCTTGGCGGCGGCATAGCTGCACTGGCCATAATTGCCAAACAGGCCGGCGCCCGAAGCGAAGTTGACCACGGAGCCCTTGGTCTCCTTCAGGTGCGGATAGGCCTTCTGCATGTACAGGTAGGTGGCATACAGGCCAGAGTAAATGGCCAGGTTGAACTGATCCATGGTGTGATCGGCGATGGTCACGCCCGAGGCGCTGGCCTGAGCATTGTTGACGACGGCGTCGATGCGGCCGAACTCCTCAATGGCCTTGTCGATGACGTTCTGGACGACGGCCTCGTTGTCCTGACCAGCCGAGACATCGGCCTGAACAGGCAGAACCTTGACGCCGTACTCGGCCTCGAGAGACTCCTTGGCGGCCTCGAGCTTGGCGACGTTGCGGCCGGTGATGACGAGGTTCGCGCCCTCCTTGGCAAATGCGATATCGATGCCGTAGCCGATGGAGCCAGCGGAACCGTCCTTAAGCGTGGCCTTGCCGCCGCCGGTGACGATCACGGTCTTACCAGTGAAAAGTCCCATACAAAGTCCTTTCAAATCGCGACGGGCACGCCCGCCGACTGCGCGCATCCAACTTCACGCGCCAAAAGCTGAAATGCAACTTTAGCTTCTTCAAGTGAAAAATAAAGCCCATGGCAGGCGAACGGCACCACGTCGTTCGGCGAAGGGATTGTCAAGTACAAACTGAATAAAGCGATCGAGTTATTGCTATCAGATCGAGCCATCGAACACGTTTTGAAACTTTGCTGCGGCGCGCGGGATGTCGGCGCGAGACTTTATCATAGGGTGACAAACAACGATGAGGAGCACATGCCTATGACAGACGAGCTGGACCCCCAGACTCAACAGCATATTGATGATTCCGCAGACGTCACCGCAGATACTGACGCTGTGACCTGCGATGGTATCGACATCGACGACCCCATCTTGAACGAAAGCGCTACGGCGGAAACCCCCGAAACAGAAAACGCCGATGAGCAAAACGACGATGCGCCCGCTCAGGACGACGCCCCGCAAGCAGCGGGCCCCATCGAGGTGTCTTCGGAAGAAGAGCTCGATGCCGTCATGGACTCCATGATGGATGCTGTCAAAGCGATGAAAAACGCCGTCGCCGATGCCGATATTGATGCCGAGGAAGAGGAGGCCGCCGTGGCGGCCTCGACCTTTGTGCCCGGCGAGACTCCGGTTGCCGACCAGGGCAGCACCATGCCCTCGTTTCTGCAGCTCGAGCACCCCACGATTGGCGCCGATGCGGTCGATCCGCACGCAGCAGGCTTTTCTGTGGTCGAGGGCGGTACCGGCAATATCGCCGCGCCGCAGGTTGCCGATGCGGACGCTGCCGACACCGCTCGCCCGACCGCCCCGCACTCCCCCGCCGCGAGCCGCGATCTGGGGACCGCTGTCTCGAACACTGCGAACGCCGTGGGCACCTTTATCGCCCAGGGCGCCTCGGCCATGCGCGAGATGAACGCCGCGAAAAAGGCACTTGCCGATGCCCGCGCCCACCTGGCCGAACTTGAGCAGCGCATTGCCGATCAGGCCGAGGAACTCGAGACGCGCCAGGATATCGCAGGCCGCTACGACCAGATCGTCGCCGACCAGCGCCAGGCGATCGCCACGGCGCAAAAGACCGCTGCGGCAGCCGAAATCGATCGCGATGTCCATGCTTCCAAAGTAGCAGAGCTCAAGGGTCAGCTCGAACAAATGAAGACAGAGGATGACGCGACTGAGCTCCGCCTGAAGGCCGCGCTCGACGCCGTGGAGGCCCGCGAGGCGAGCTCTCGCGAGACCGGCAACCGCCTCGTTCGACGTCTTGAGGATTCCAAGCGCATCCGCGACAAGGTGAAGGCCGAGCGAGACGCCGGCATTGCGGCCGCACAACAAACCGTCGACGCCACGCGCGCCCAGCTCGAGACGCTGCGCCATGAGTATGCCGAGCTGCAACGAAATCCCTCGGCAAATCCCGCCAACTATACGGTGCGCACCAGCGAGCTCTCGATGCAGATCTCCGACACGGCAGATGCCCTGCGAAAAGCCGAAGAAGATGTCCCGCGCATCACCGCCGACCTTGAGCACTCGCTTGCCGCAGCCGAGCAGGCCGTCGAACAGGCGCAGGCCCCCATCGCCGACGCCAAGCGAGCCCATCAGGCCGTGACGGCAGAGGCCGATGCCGCGCGCGACGAGCTGCAGACCGCAAAAACCGCCGCCGCGACTCGTCAGCGCGAACTGCGCGAGAAGATCACTGCCGAGGACAAGGCACGCCGGGACCAGGAGCAGACCATCGCCAACGCCCAAGCAGATGCCGCACATGCACAGTCGATCATCGAGCAGGCGACCGAGGTACACGACCACCCAGAGATCACTGAGTCGCTTGCAGGATCCTTGGCCCGAGACAAAGCCGAACACGCCGAGACCGAGCGAGAGGTTACCCAGCTCGAAGCCACCGAGGACGCGGTGCGCGAGCGTACCCGCGACTCACGCATCAAATTCACCGGCGCCATCGTCTGCATCGTCGCCGCAATCCTGGTGATCATCCTGGTCTGGCTCTTCGCGAGCAAGTAAACCAGCTGCCAAAAAACGCTCAACGCAGTTGCGGTGAGATAGTTCCTGTTTAGCCCTCAAAAAGCCAATTCAAGAACTATCTCACCGCAACTTATTAGATTGATGCAAGGTAATCTATCCCTCTTGCACCAATCTCTTGACATAAGGAGTGTCCCCAGGTGCCGGCACAAAAGGAACGTCCCCAAGTGCCAAGTGCCCAATGACTACTCAACAACCACGGCAACACCGATGTAATGGCAGAGTCAGCGAGCGGGTCGCATTTGAGACAAGGTGACGTGAAACGAAAGGGCGCTGACCTTCTGGTCGCGCCCTTGAAGTTGAACGTCAGATTGTCCAAATGCGGCCCGCGCAGCGTCGACCGGTTACGGCGTTTGTAAAACGCCGTAACCTACAAGATGAGCATGGCGTCGCCAAAGCTGAAGAAGCGGTAGCGCTCCTCGATGGCGGCAGCGTAGGCATCCATGATCTGGTCGCGGGTGGCAAGCGCGCTCACAAGCATCATGAGTGTAGAGCGAGGCACGTGGAAGTTCGTGATCAACGCGTCGACCACGTGATAGGTCGAGCCGGGCATAAGGTAGAGCTGCGTTGTCGCGTTCTCGCGCACCACGATGTCGCCGCGGCCGAGCGTGTCGGCCCCGTCCTCGCGGCCCTCAAAATAGCGCGCCGTCACAGCCGGATCGGACACCGGCGCGTCCGCGTCAAACGCGCTCTCGAGCGAGCGCACTGCGGTAGTGCCGACGGCGATCACACGATGGCCCTCGGCCTTCGCCTTATGCACAGCGTCGACAACCTCCTGCGACACGTGGTAGCGCTCGGTGTGCATCACGTGCTGTGTAGGGTCGTCCTCCTCCACCAGACGGAAGGTATCGATACCCACCTCGAGCTCGACGGCGGCAAACTTCGCGCCCTTGGCCTCGATAGCGGCCATGAGCTCGGGAGTAAAGTGCAGACCCGCCGTAGGAGCGGCAGCCGAGTGCTCCTCCTTCATGGCGTAGACGGTCTGGTACTTCTCGGGATCGCCCTCGTAATCGGTAATGTAGGGCGGCAGCGGCACGTGGCCGGCAGCGTGGATGGCCTCGTCGAGCGTGCGCGGGTCGCCGGCGGCATTGCAACCGGCCGGCTCAAAGCGCACCAGACGGCCACCGCGGCTATCGGTAACAAAGTCGACGACCTCGGCCGTCAGCACCACGGGCGCGCCCTCGGGCGCATGGGCGCCGCCCGCACGATACTCAATCTGAGCACCGGGCTTCAGGCGCTTACCCGGCTTGACCAGGCACTCCCAGACATGGCCCAGCGGATCCACATCCTCGCGGCGCTTGAGCAGCAGCGTCTCGACCACGCCGCCCGAGCCGGCCTTGCGACCGATCAGGCGGGCCGGCATCACGCGCGTCTTGTTGATGACGAGCACGTCGCCCGGCTCGATATAGTCGATGATGTCGCGGAAGATGCGGTGCTCAACGGTACCGCCGTGCTCCAGCGGCGTTCCCGCCTGGGAGCCCTTGCGATCAACCACCAGCAGGCGGCAGGAGTCGCGCGGCTCGGCAGGAGCTTGGGCAATCAGTTCCTCGGGAAGGTTGTAGTCAAAATCATCGGTACGCATCTTTGCCTCTTTCACAAAGCGCGTCAGTCGAAAAAATCGACTGACGCGCGCATCATTCTCCCCTGTATCCTATCAGCTTGTTGAGAGAAATATAGTATGGAAACAGATTTGCGACTGTTTTCTCAACGCCCCGCTACTTAAGCGTTGCGTACATCACCGCCTTAATCGTATGCATGCGATTCTCCGCTTCTTGGAAAACACGAGACTTATCGGACTCAAAAACCTCGTCCGTGACTTCCATTTCGGTAACTCCAAACTTCTCAGCAATTTCGGCACCAACAGTAGTATTAGTATCGTGGAAGCTCGGAAGGCAGTGGAGGAAAATCGCCTCGGGCTTTGCCATAGACATCACCTCAGCGGTCACACGATACGGCGACATGAGCTTAATGCGGCTTTCCCACAGCTCTGCGGGCTGACCCATGCCAACCCAAACATCCGTGTAAATTACATCGGCATCACGAGCGCCTTCCTCAATATCCTCTGTAATGGTAATCGTCGATCCATGCTCGGCCGCAATACGACTACATTCTGCAAGGAGTTCAGGATCATAGGATGTAGCCCCCTCCGAATTTCCCCCGATTGGGCCGCAAGAACAGTAGTTAATGCCGAGCTTAGCGCAAATGACCATGAGCGAATCAGCGACGTTTCCGGCCGCCTTACCAAAAAATGTAAGTTTCCTGCCCTTAATCTCTCCAAACTCTTCACGCATGGTCAGAATATCGGCAAGCACTTGAGTCGGGTGAAATTCAGTAGTCAGCCCATTCCAAACGGGAACCCCAGCTTTTGCAGCAAGCTCCTCAACCTTCGCCTGTTCAAAGCCGCGGTATTCAATTCCGTCATACATGCGGCCAAGGACGCGAGCCGTGTCCTCAATCGACTCCTTTTTGCCCATCTGAGACGAGCCCGGATCCAAATAAGTTACACCCATGCCAAGGTCAAGTGCACCAACTTCGAAGGCGCAGCGAGTACGCGTGGAAGTCTTCTCAAATAGCAAAACAATATTCTTGCCTTCAAGGTATTTATGCGGAACACCGGCACGCTTCATGCTTTTGAAGTTAGCAGAAAGCTCAAGCAGATACTCAATCTCTTCCGTCGTGTAATCAAGCAGCTTCAGAAAACTGCGCCCAGCGATATTAACACCCATATTCGCCATCTCCCATCACAGTGGATTTGCAACTAAATATCTTCGCGCCAGAAGGGCATGCTCATGCAGCGCGGGCCACCACGACCGCGGGACAGTTCCTCGGAGGGAACGACCAAAAGTTCCAAACCGTTCTTGTAGAGCTCATCATTTGTGACAACATTGCGCTCGTAAACACAGACTTTACCAGGAGCAACGGCAAGAGTGTTCGACCCGTCGTTCCACTGCTCGCGAGATGCCTCAACCATATCGCCGGCACCGCACTCAATAAGCTGCACCTTCTCCACGCCAGTAGCCATTTCAAGAATATGTTCAAGCGTGTCATCAATCTCTTGAACAGCGACCATTCCCTCAGAGTCACCACGAGTCAGACGATAAACACGAAGGGTCTCAAAAATACCGGGATAAACTGTGAACTTATCGAAATCCACCATGGTGCAAACGGTGTCAAGATGCATGTAAGCATAGCCGTTGGGGATTTTAATAGCGTAAACGGTATCGATCTCAGAATTCCCAGATCCCCAGAACAAATTCTTTGCAAGCTCCTCAATCGCAGCCGCCTCAGTTCGCTGGCTAATTCCAATAGCCAAGGTATGAGCGTTAATGTTAAGCACATCACCGCCCTCGATATGCCAGGGATTCTTATGGTCGTACCAAATCGGAGTCCCTGCATAATCGGGATGGTATTTGAAAATCGCTTCGTAGAAGGGCACTTCACGATCTCGCTGTTTCCAATACATATGGTGAAGCAGAACGCCTTTGCCCACGGAAGCAAGAGGATCGCGAGAGAAATATGAACTCGGAAGAGGCTTCAACACCAAATCATCGGGCTTCGCATCCTCATTATCCATCATACTAAGCGTAGTCGAAACGCGAGGCAGCTCAAGGTCACGATAACGATACCCCCCCATAGCCTCAAGTACAAACTGATACGAATCTGAAATAGCGTCGAGCTTTTCACGAACAGCCTGCTCAAGCATAGGATTGACAATCCCGCTCTCAGCCATAAATGTATCGGTAAACTCAGCGCGAGCCGAGGGGCATGCATCCAGCGCTTCAGCAACGAGTTTCTCCATATAGAGAACCTCAACACCTTCGCTCCTCAGAAGATCCGCAAAGGCATCATGCTCCTTTTGAGCCACATCAAGATAGAAACAGTCGTGAATCCAGACATCATCGAACTCTTCTGCCTTTACGTTCACAAGGTCACGACCGGGGCGGTGAAGCACAACTTTCTTGAGCTTACCAATCTCGCTGTGTACATTCAGTCCTTTAGACATTCCTGTTACTCCATTTCAGCCATGAAACCTACAGGGCAATAAGTCCCGAGATTGCTACGAATACGATATTGATGAGCGACACGACCAAGAAGAATTTCCAAACGGTCTTCCACCACTGGCCAAGCTTGATCTTGCACACGCCCAAACCCGCTACAAGAATGGCGCTAGTAGGACAGATCAAAGACATCGTCGCGCTACCCATGGAGAGAGCCCACACGGCGGCCTCGGGATTAAGGCCCATGAGTTCGGTCAAAGGTCCAAAAATGGGAGCGGTCAGTGCTGCAAGGCCAGATGAGCTGGGAACCAGAATCGCCAGGAGGTTCTCAACCGCATAAAGAAGCGTAGTAAAGAGAACCGCCGGGATGCCGCCCAGACCAGTGGCGAGCGCATTGAGGATGGTATCGATGATCATGCCGTCAGAGGCAATGACAAGGATGCCACGCGCAAGTCCAACGACAATTGCCGAGAAAGCAAAGTCAGCGATACCCGCAACAAATTCCTGAGCGATGACGTCCTGACTAAAGCCCGCAATAACACCAGCCAACAGGCCCATGGCCAAAAAGACCGCAGAAATCTCGTTCATATACCAGCCCTGGGTCACAAGTCCCCAGATGATAAGGCACATACCAGCGATAAATACCGCAAGCACGCCTTTTTGACGACCCGTAAATTCCGCGTCAAGGGCAGATTCATCGGCAGCGAACTCGACTTTCTTGGCGATATCATCCTCAAATGTGATCGATGACTCAGGGTTCTTCTTTACCCTTCGTGCATAGAGGACAACCCAAGTAATTGCAACGGCAGTCAAAACAACCCAGGCAATCATACGCAGCCACAGCTGGGGGTTGCCCTGAATACCAAGAATACCTTGCGCAATGAGAACATTAAACGGATTAATCGTTGAGGCGATGTAACCCGTGCGCGCTCCAACGAACACGACCATGAACGCCGTCATCGAGTCGAAGCCCATAGCCATCATAATTGGCATGAAGATCGCAAAGAACGGGAGAGTTTCTTCCGCCATGCCAAAGCTCGTTCCGCCCAATGCAAAGAGAACCATCGCAATAGGAATAATTAGAATGTCTTTGTTCTTAAAGCGGCGAACGACACGACCCATTCCGCTCGTGATAGCGCCCGTTTTAGTAATAACCTGAAACGAACCGCCCACAATCAAGATGAATGCAACGACCTCAATTGCCTCTTGTATACCGCGCGTTGGAGCCTGAAGAACATCGAAGACGCCTTGTCTGAGATCTACTTCATCCCCGGTTTCCTCGTCAATATATGTCTTTTCACTCTGCTCATACGTACCTGCGACAGTGACTTCACGACCGTTCACCTCCTGACGCTGATAGGACCCAGAGGGAACAATCCACGTGAGAACAGCGAAGATGACCATAAGTGCAAAGATGATCGCATATACGTGCGGGACCTTGAACTGCTTGATGCCTTTCGAACTTTCCGCTGCCATATCTCCTCCTTCATTCCTTTTCCCATCTATCCAGCTGGCACCATAAATGTATGAGGTTGCTCAGCGGTGGTCGGCCAACCATCGCCATCGTGTCGCTTTTCACCTATGAACGGCAGCTAAAGTGACGTTATTAATCAATCTGATATTTAAAATTGATGTTATTTATCAATTACATACGTCTTTTAACTTTTCCGCAACACAACAAGGAACCTGCCTTAGCCTTATATAAAAACCAGCAGGACAGGAGACAGACATGCAAGGCGTACACATAACAAATGAAATCGGTCATTTAAAAGCCGTACTTGTCCATCGACCAGGAACTGAAACACAAAACTACCCTGATGCCGACTTCAGCCAAGTTTTCTCCCTGCGAAAATGGAGCGGTCGTTTTGACCTCGACAAAGCAATATATGAGCACGATTCCATGGTTCAATTGCTTGAGAAGCATGGCGTAGAAACCATTGAAATTAGGGACCTTCTCGAAGACTCACTTGAAACTGAGCCCCAATCACTTAAATGTTTTATTGATGACTACCTCCGTTGCAGTGGGGCAACAGGCAGAGAGTTCCTCGAGACAATAACCCAGCTGTTTGAGAACGCTAAGAACACCCAGGAATTGGTGAATATAGTACTTAACGGCATTCGCTTTGGAGACACTGAGCTATGTTCAAACCAGTCGGAAACACTACGGGCGCTCGTGCACGAGCAATTTGACCCCGCCTCGCTCTTGGTCAATCCCCTCAACACGCTTTTTTTCACTCGTGATCCTGCTGTGGTAGTCGGAGACGGCATCATCCTAAATCATATGTATTGGCCTGAGCGTGATCGTGAGGTCGCCTTATACCGGCAGATATTCACCCACCACAAGATCATGGGAGAAACCCCGGTATGTGATTTGAACAGGAGTAGTTACCATATCGAAGGCGGAGACATTCTTGTTATCAGTGCTAAGACATTATTAGTTGGAATCTCTGACCGAACTGAACCCGCCGCCGTCGAGTCACTTGCCAAAGAGCTCCTGACCTCAAATAAATTCCAGACTACCGAGCTAATTGCGATTCGAGTCCCCTCTGACGGGCTGCGTATCCACCTCGATACGTTCATAAGTAGAATTGATCACGACGCGTTCCTCATCGATCGTGAGATATGCAATGCCGTTGATGCATACAGCATTCAACTAAAACGATCCGGAAAGGGCCTTACGATCACTCCTATCGATCGCACGATTCCGGAAATACTCTCTGCAGCCTGTTGCGAACCAATAAAAGTAATTGACTGCGGAGGCGGGAATCAAACCGCCTACGAAAGAGAGCGCCGGAACAACGCAACGTCTATCCTTGCGCTCTCGCCAGGAAAACTATGCGTATATGAAGAAAACGTTTGGACCAACGAAGCGCTTGAGAAAGCAGGAATGGAATTATTCCCGTTATCCATTGACGAGCTCACCAAAGGCTATGGTGGCACAAACTGTCTATGCCTCCCTCTGTGGCGAGAGGATCTATAGCCATGGGCTTCGGGGCAAATATTCGTAAACTCCGCACCATGGAGCATCTTGGTCAGGCGCAACTTGCAGAGATGTTGGGGGTATCTAAAGAGACCGTTTGTCGTTGGGAAAAAAGTCGGTATGCCCCCCGTGAGCGCCATATTGAAAAGTTACAAGCGCTCTTCGGTTGCACCCGCGATGAACTTGTTGGCGAGGAAAACGGTTTGGCCGTAAAGCTCGCAAATAAAAGAATCGTCACCGACGAAGACCCTGCTATCCACGAAATGGAGGGCGCATTTCCCGTCATCGATATCGAATCGCAAAAGCGCCGCATCACGCACAGCCAACAAAATGCTTGCGCGCCTGTAGACGTAGCCAAGCGTCACCCACATAGCGTTTTCGTTAAAATCAAAGGTGACGAAATGTCCCGCATTTACCCTCCCGGCAGCTTACTACCTGTCGATACCACCGCAAAGCCTTGGAACGGCTGTGCTGTATTGGCGCTCGCAGACGGTAAAACACCGGTAATTAGGCGATTTGCAGAAGGAAACGACATGATTGTGCTGTCGTCCCATTCATATGCAACAGCAAGTCCGGATCTGATGTTTAACAAACGGAGGATTAGAATCATAGGAGTCGTCGTTTGGTATCAAGCGAGCCACGATCACACGCTTAATTAAATCGACTTTCCCAAAAACGACCGTACCGCACAGACAGCTCAAAGCCCCAGCCCAAAATGAACTACTTTTTGGACGCTTTGCGCTCGTCGCGGATGCGGGCGCGGTCCATGGCCGCCTCGGCAGCCGAGAAGCGGCAACCACAGTAGTTCTGCCGATACATGCCCAGCTCGCGCGAACGGCGTGTCGCCTCGGGGTAATACGGACGAAAATCGCGAATCACCGGAGTGAGACCGCGGGCGGCAGCCAGACGCTCCAACACATCATTGCAGGTTTCGAACAACTGATACGGCGAGACGGCGAGCGTCGTACCCACAAACTCAAACCCACATTCCCGGGCCACACGGCACGCCTCGGCCAAGCGCAGGGCATAGCACGCACGACAGCGACGGGGCCGATCGGCACCCAGCGGTGCCACGCCGGCCTCCCAGCGCTCACGGTCCTCCCCCGCCTCGATAAGCTCGATGTCGCCTTCGGCACACCACCGGCGCAGCTCGTCCAGGCGACGCTGCCATTCATCGTGCGGCTGAATATTGGGGTTGGTCCAGCAAATCGTGGGCTCAAACCCCTCCTCGCGCAGCAGGCGGACCGGCTCAAGCGAGCATGGTGCACAGCACGCATGCAGCAACAACGACTTCATCGACATCTCCTCACCCAAAAAAGCGCACGCCAAAGGACGTATCCTCGCAGGCGACAATGCGGCGGTCGCGCAGGATCGTCCGCACGTAGTACCAGTCGCCCACGCAGCCCGAAAGGTGCAAACCAGCCGCCAGATAGCACAGCAGCGGATAGCCCGAAAACGCAAACCCCAGGGCAAACGCTGTCGTCACAACAACCGTCGGCGCCAGGCAAACTGCCACGTACCGCCGGCGCGAATACACAATCCCCTCGGCGCAGGCATAGATCATCGCCGTCTCGCGATTCGCCCCAAAGGTCACCTTCGCGCCCGCAGGCGCCAGCAGCTTAAAAAACACACCGTGCACCAGCTCGTGCACGGCAAATGACGCCGCAGAAACCGCAGCCAAGCCGACTATCCAGCCCACGACAGCCATCCAGCCGCCCGCGTCAGCCGCATCCAAGTCTGCAGGCCCGCCCAGCAGCATAAACACCGGTACCAAGCACACGGCAAACACGCCGACGACGACCATCCCCCACACGAAGCAAGCGTGCAGAAATTCCTCGTCCTCAAACGCATGTATGTTGGAAATCTCATTCATAGCATCTTAGGATAGCGCCCCTGCCACGTACCCGTCCGCATGTGCGATAATGTCGAACGATATGCACGAATTGACCACCGCGTCGCCAGGCCTTGCGCCCGGCCGCGCTCTCACCATATGCGAAGGAGTCCCATGGCATCCAAATACTCCATGAACGACCGTCCCAGCTGGCCTCGCCGCGCCATCGTTACCGCCGGCGAGCCCTATGGCAACAAGGGCCTTCACTTTGGCCACGTTGGCGGCGTCTTTGTCCCGGCCGACTTCTTCGCCCGCTTCCTGCGCGACCGTCTGGGCCGCGAGAACGTCATCTTCACCTCGGGCACCGACTGCTATGGCTCGCCCATCATGGAGAGTTACCGCAAGCTCAAGGAGAACGAAGGCTACGATAAGTCCATCAGCGAGTATGTCGAGTCCAATCACTCCCGCCAGGCCGCGACCCTCAACAACTACAACATCAGCTGTGACATCTACGGCGGCTCGGGCCTTGAGCCGGCTGCGCAGATTCACAACGAGGTGACCGCCGAGATTATCAAGCGCCTGCACGAGCAGGGCACCATCTCCAAGCGCTCCACGCTGCAGTTCTACGATGCCAAGGCCGGCACGTTCCTCAACGGCCGTCAGGTGATCGGCCGCTGCCCCATCCAGGGCTGCAAGTCTGAGAAGGCTTATGCCGACGAGTGCGACCTGGGCCACCAGTTTGAGCCCGAGGAGCTCATCGCGCCCAAAAGCCAGCTCACCGGCGAGGTGCCCGAGCTGCGCCCGGTCGACAACCTCTACTTCGACCTGCCGGCCTACCTCGACTTTATGAAAACCTATACCGCCAAGCTCGCCCAGAACCCGCAGGTTCGCTCCGTGGTCTCCAAGACCATGGAAGAGTGGCTGCTGCCGGCTCAGCTCTACATCCAGAACAAGTTCCGCGAGGCCTTCGATGCCGTCGAGGATCAGCTTCCCGAGCACACCGTGCTGGAGCCCGAGGGCAACAAGAGCAGCTTTACCGTCACCTTCCCCAGCTGGAAGGAGCGCGACGATGCCCACGCGGTGCTCGCCAACGGCGGCGTGCGCTTCCGCAGCGGCAAGGCGCTCGTACCCTTCCGCATCACCGGCAACATCGACTGGGGCGTTCCGGTGCCCGAGGTCGATGGCGTCTCCGACGTCACCTGCTGGTGCTGGCCCGAGAGCCTGTGGGCTCCCATCAGCTATACGCGCACCGTGCTCGCACGCGATGCCAAGGCCGCCGGCGTGACCGAGGGCGTCGCCGCCCAGGATGCCGCCCTCATGGGCGAGCCCGCCGCCGATTCCACGCAGGTCCCCGCGCCCACCTACCAGCACAGCTCGCTCGACTGGCGCGACTGGTGGTGCTCGGATGACGCACAGATCTACCAGTTCATTGGCCAGGACAACATCTACTTCTATTGCATCGCGCAGACCGCCATGTGGGAGGCCCTGGGTTGGAACCTCACGCAGAGCACCGTCAGCGCCTGCTACCACCTGCTCTACATGGGCAAAAAGGCAAGCTCGTCCTCGCAGACGCCTCCCCCGCCGGCAGACGACCTGCTCAACCACTACACCTGCGAGCAGATGCGCGCGCACTGGCTGTCGCTCGGCCTGTCCGAGAAGCCGGTGAGCTTTAGCCCCAAGGCATACGACACCCGCGTGACCAGCAAGGACAAGGACGGCAACGAGGTGCACGCCTGCGACGACAAGCGCGTCATCGATCCGGCCCTTAAGGAAAGCGCCCTTTTGACCGGCGTCTTCAACCGCCTGGCCCGCAGCTGCTTCTACGGCGTCGCCGTCAAGGAGGGCGACGAGAGCCCCTATCGCAACGGTTGCATCCCCGCCGGCGCCGCCTCGGCCACCGTGGTGGAGGCCGCCGAGCAGGCCGCCCTCGCGTTTGAGCAGGCCATGTACAAGTTCGAGACGCACCGCGCGCTCGCTGTGTGCGACGACTACCTGCGCGCCGCCAACAAGCGCTGGAGCGACGCCTCCAAGGCTGCCAACAAGCTTGAGGGCGAGCAAGCCAATACCGCGATGACGCAGGCCCTCGTCGACGCCTTCACCGAGCTGCGCGTGGCGACCGTGCTCATGCACGGCATCGTGCCGGCCGGCTGCGAGCTCATCTGCGAGTACTTCGACGTTGACCCGGTCGCCTTCTTTAGCTGGGATAACATCTTCGCCTCCACGGATGAGTTTGTGGAGAGCTTGGGCGAGAAGCCCGGCGAGCACCGAGTGAAGCCGCTGCCCCCGCGCTTCGACTTCTTTAGCAAGCACGAGAGCCAGTACTAAAGCACGCCAGCAACGGCGTACCCGGAAAGTAGTCAATTTGGGACGGGAAGGAAAAACGGATGTCCAAGCCGCGTCGTCGTAAGCAGAAAAAGCAGGTTAAGCCCGAGCTCAAGCTTAGGCAGTTTGCCTCCACCGAGCTTTCCGACCAGCTTGCCGCCCTTCCCTGCGCCGCCGACCTGCCGCGCTTTATGGTCGACACGGTCGCCGGCGCCTATGCGCCCGCCGATGCCGAGCTCATGATCGAGGGCTTCGGCGCCGCGGCCACACGCCCGGTCACGCTGCGCGCCAATACGCTCAAGGCGACCGCCGAGGACATCGCTGCGGCGCTCGATGCCGCCGGAATCGCCCACAACCCCGTCGCCTGGTACCCAGACGCCTTTATCCTGCCCGAGGCCCAGGTTTCTGATCTGTGGGACCTCGACATCTACCGCGACGGCAAGATCTACTTGCAAAGTCTGTCGTCCATGATGCCGCCGTTGGTCCTGGGCGCTCAGGCCGGCGAGGACATCCTCGACATGTGCGCAGCCCCTGGCGGCAAGACAACGCAGATCGCCGCCCTCACCCAGGGCCAGGCACACCTCACGGCCTGCGAGATGAGCATTCCCCGCGCCGAAAAGCTCGAGTCAAACCTCCATCGCCAGGGTGCCAAAAACGTGCCCGTCATGCGCATCGACGCACGCGAGCTCGACGAGTTCTTCCGCTTCGACCGCATCCTGCTCGACGCTCCCTGCACCGGCACGGGCACCGTCATCAGCGGCAACGAGAAAAGCCTGCGCGGCCTCACCGAGCAGTTGCTGAGCAAGTGCGCCCGATCGCAGCGAGCACTTCTGGATCGCGCCATGGGGGCCCTCAAACCGAGCGGCACGCTCGTCTATTCGACATGTTCGATCTTGCCGCAGGAAAACGAGGATGCCCTGCAAGAGGCCCTCGACAAGCACATGGACTGCGAGCTCATCCCCCTCGACAGCACGCCGAGTGAAAGCGAAGCACGCCGCGCCCGCGAAGCCGGTGAGGAACCGCGCATCGAGTGCAACGCCCTTACCGAGGCCATTGCCGCGGGCCACGTCTCGGCCATTGCCAACGGCATGCCCGGCACGCTGACCATTCCGCCCAGTCGCGACTTTGAGGGCTTCTATATCGCCCTGGTCCGAAAACGCAGCTAGCGCACGGATTCAAAACTCAACAAACTATCTCCGTGCGCGCTTGTCCTGCTGGTCACGGCACTGCTTAAGTGCCTCGCGCTCCTTGCGCTCGGCCTTTTTGCCCTTAATGGCCGTGACCGCAAAGTAGATGACCGCGGCGGCAACGATTGCGCCCACGCATAGGCCAATCGAGCCTAACATTGCCGAGAATTCCATACCGCGTCACCTCTCTTTTGTATACGGGACATTCAAGATAGCACCTCGATTCCCGCCACCACAGCTCCTTCACGTTCGCCAGCCCTTCAGTCTAACGGATGGCGCGGCGGGGAAAAATCAACTCGTCAAACGATTTAGCAATCGTAGCGCCGGTCGCACGCTGACGGGCGCACAACATAGAAACGGACCGCCATGGATTCTCTCAACGATTTGAACGAGCGCGTCGACGCCTTTGTCGGCACCAGCTCCTTCGATACGCCCGCCGCGACCGACGATCAAGCCCCCATCGATGTGCCCGCCGAGGTTCACGAAGACGTCGTCGCCTCGGTCGACTTCTCCGAGGTTGAGCTTGCAGACGAATTTACCGAGCCCCAGGTGGCCGTAACCCCCAACGGCCTTTTGCCCATGGAGCCGCTGCCCATCGACGGACGCCTGCGCAAGGCGGCCCTCCGTATGCCCGATGAGATCGAGGAGGCCAGCGGCTTTACGCTCTTTGGCCGCCGCATCAAATCGCTCATCTACACCACCGACGTGGCGGTCATCCGCAACTCCAATGCCGACGCCGTGTTTGCCGTCTACCCCTTCACGCCGCAGCCCGCCATTACGCAGGCGCTGCTGACCGTTGCCGAGTGCCCGGTCTTTGTGGGCGTTGGCGGCGGCACCACCACCGGTAAGCGCTCCGTGCAGATGGCGGCCGTTTCCGAGATGCAAGGCGCGGCGGGCTGCGTGGTCAACTCCCCCGCTACTGCCGAAATGGTCGAGCACATCACCAACATCGCCGACATCCCCGTCATCGCCACGGTCGTTCGCTGCGACGACGATGCTCACGCCAAGGTGCGCGCCGGAGCCAAGATTCTCAACATCGCCGCCGGCAAGAACACGCCCCAGGTCCTACGCGAGCTGCGCGAGCACTATCCCAACCTGCCGCTTATCGCGCCGGGCGGCAAGACGCCCGAGAGCATTCGCGAGACCATCGCCGCCGGCGCCAACGCCATCATCTGGACACCGCCTTCGGCCCAGCAGCTACAGACCGACATGATGCAGCGTTATCGCAAGATGAAGGAAGACGCCACACCTGTCATCTCGCGCGACAACGTGCCCATTATCGACCAGGTCGCCGCCGCCGAGGTCAGCCAAGTCGAGAACATGAATCCCGATGTGCCGATTCCCGACGAAGTCATCGAGCGCGTCGCTTCGATCCACGAGCGCGTCGAGGAGCATCGCGCCAACCGCGGCCTCAAGCCGTCACTGCACGGCTTTTTCTTCCGCGGAAAGAAACGCTAGCCGCAACAGCAAGGCCCGCCCCACAAACGTGAGGCGGGCCGTTTTCGTTTGAGCAATCATGCAGCGACGTGATGGGGCAAATTAATCCACGCGCTTGTCGCCCATAAAGAAGAGCGCCACCGTACCAGGTCCGGTATGCGAGCCAATCAGAGTACCGATGTCATTGATCTCAATCTTGCCTTTAAGCTGCGGAACCTGTTCCTCAATCAGTGCCGCGACCGCCTCAGCATCCTCGCGGCACGCCGACTGCGACATGATGCACTTACCCGAATAATCTGCACCGTCCTGTACGTGTGCCATCATGGTCTTAGCCATCTCGGAAATCGCGCGCTTCTTAGTGCGAATCTTCTCACGTGGCGACAGCTTACCTTCGCAATCGACCGTCATAAGCGGGCAAATCTTAAGCGCCGTGCCGATGATCGCGCTCGCGGCCGAAATGCGACCGCCGCGCAGGTAGCTCGACAGATCGGTCAAGAAGAACCAGTGGTGCAGGTTGAGCTTGTGCTCCTCGATCCAGGCAGCCGTCTCGTCGAGTGAAGCCCCGCTATCGCGCACATCGGCGGCATATTCCAACAACAGGCCAAAGCCCGAAGACGCCGCCAGCGAATCGATGACGCGCACCTTGCCGCCCTCGGGATAGCGATCCGCAAGCATCTGCGCCGCGACGCAGGCCGATCCATACGTGCCCGAAATACCCGACGACAACGTCAGGTGCAGCACGTCTTTACCCTCGGCAACAAACGGCTCCCAAAACTCCTCGTACTCACCCACGCTCACCTGAGACGTCTTGGGCATGGCGCCCGCGGCAATCTGGACAAAAAACTCGTCCGGCGTAATCGACTGATACAGATCGTCCGTATAGACAACATCGTCGATCTCGTAATGAAAACACACGACAGGGATATTGCGCGACGCAAAGAACTCACGGGTTCGATCGGCGGCGGATTCACAGGTCAGGACAAAATCACTCATATGAGGCTCCTTACTCATTGCTGCGCAAATTATCGCACAGTGAGCCTACATGCGGTACATATGTCCACTATTTACCAAATCGAACCAAAAATAGTGAACATCTTTACCATCATCGTCTCCACCGGTCCCACGCATAAATATCTGAGAAAACACCCTCTGTCGTCTCCACCCAACCGCCATATCTACCTCAACTAAATCGATTTACCAAACCGTTCAGCCGACAATTCAGCCGCTGGCGCAAAATCGAAACAAAAGCGGCGCATACTGATAAACGTTTGACGTTGTTTATCAGTTTTACCAACCATATCGGAAGGTGTTTCATGGTCGCATTCGATCGCAACCCGCAAGACTTCAAGTATCTGCGTCTGCTGTCGAGACAATTTCCCACCGAGCAATCCGCGTTTACCGAGATCATCAATCTCTCGGCCATTCTCAACCTGCCCAAAGGCACTGAGCATTTTATGAGTGACGTGCACGGCGAATACGAAGCCTTTATGCACATCCTCAACAACTGCTCGGGCGTCGTGCGCGAGCATGTCGACGAGATCTTTGGCGACACGCTCTCCTTTGACGAAAAGGGCGAGCTGTGCACGCTCATCTACTACCCGCGCGAGAAGATCGACCTGGTCCGCAGCCGGCGCGAGGACTCGCCAGCCTGGTACAAGACGATGCTTGACCAGCTCATCATGGTCGCTCGCTCACTTTCAAGCCGCTACACGCGCTCCAAGGTGCGTAAGGCCATCCCGCGCGACTACGCCTACATCATCGACGAGTTGTTGCACACGCACCCGGACGAGAACAACTATCGCGTGCGCTATCACGAGCGCATCGTGGAGTCCATCCTGGAGACCGCCAGCGCCGACGACTTTATCGAGTCGCTCGCTTCGCTCATCAAGCGCCTGGCCGTCGACCACCTGCACCTGGTGGGCGACATCTTCGACCGCGGCGGCGGCGCGGCCAAGATTATGGACCGACTGCTCACCTACCATTCACTCGACATCCAGTGGGGCAACCACGACCTGCTGTGGATGGGCGCTGCAGCCGGTGAGCCCGCCTGCATCGCCACGGTGCTGCGCAACAACCTGCGCTACGACAACTACGAGATCCTGGAGAACGACTACGGCATCTCGCTGCGTGAGCTTGTCGCCTTTGCCGATGCCACCTACACCGCCGGTGAGTCCATCACCCCGCTGATCAAGGCCATAAACGTGCTGCTCTTTAAGCTCGAGGGCCAGATTATCCAGCGCCACCCCGAGTTCGATATGACCGACCGCCTGTTACTCGACAAGATCGACCACGACACCGGCACAGTCACGCTCGCCGACGGCAGCGTGTGGCCGCTCACGACCAACGACTTCCCCACCGTCGACCCGGCGGACCCCTACACGCTCACGTCTCAGGAGCAGCACATCATCGACAAGCTCGTGTCAGAGTTTGTCACCGCCGATCACCTGCATCGCCATATCGATTTCCTCTATTCCCACGGCTCGATGTACAAGGTCGCCAACGGCAACCTGCTGTTCCATGGCTGCGTTCCGCTCAACGAAGACGGCACCTTTAGCAGCATGAACTGTCTGGGCACCTGGCACGCTGGCCGCGATTATCTCGATTTTTGCGACCACATCGCCCGCCGCGCCTGGCGCGTGGGCGACTGCGACGCCCTCGACTGGATGTGGTACCTGTGGATTGGCTTCAATTCACCCGCCAGCGGACGCTTAGTGCGTACCTTTGAGCGCGCCTATATCGCCGATAGGAGCACCTGGGTCGAGCCGATGGACCCGTACTTTACGCTTACCAAGTCGCCCTCGGTCTGCGATGACATCATGCGCGAGTTTGGCGTCGCGCCCATGGCATGTTCGCCGACCGGACACATCATCAACGGCCACACGCCCGTTAAAACCACCAAGGGTGAGCAGCCCATCCGCGCCGAGGGCAAGCTGCTGGTCATCGATGGCGGCTTCTGCCGCGCTTACCATCCCAAGACGGGTATCGCCGGCTATACGCTCATCTCGAGCTCGCGCGGCTGCCGCCTCAAGTCGCACCGGGCCTTTACGACGGTTGCCGAGGCACTTACGCGCAACGTGGACATCGAAAGCGAGACCAACCGTTTTGACCAAGCGGACCGTCGCCGCATGGTGAGCGACACCGATACTGGCGCCAAGATCCGCAGCCAAATCCAAGACCTGCGTCAGCTGCTCGATGCATATAGAAACGGTGCTATCGAGGAGCGCGCCTAGCACCACCCGCGGGGATTGGCTAAACTTGCTGAGTTTATCATCCCCACGGCGTCCCCGCGCCACCCTAAGGCAGGTACCATGCAAAAGCTCCTTGCGCAGATCATGAAATTTGGCGTCGTCGGTGTCATTGCCACGGTTATCGACTTTGGCATTATGAATCTGCTCCACTACGGTCTCGGCCTCAACATCCTGATCGCCAACACCAGCGGCTTTATCATCTCACTCATCTTTAACTACCTCGCAAGCATGAAGTACGTGTTTGCGCACAAGGAAGGCATGAGCCGCCGCCGCGAGTTCATCATCTTTGTCGTGCTGTCCGTGATCGGTTTGGTGCTCAACGACGGCATCGTGCTGGCGCTCAACGCCGGTCTGGGGCTCGAGGCCAATATCGCCAAGATCTGCGCCACCGCGCTTGTCATGGTCTACAACTTTGTGACCCGAAAGATCTTCCTGGAGGGCGACGAGACCAAGTAGCTCGACACCCCCGCAGCATTACGGTGCCCACGGACGACACGCACTCAGCGCAGTATCGTCCGTGGGCGCCGCTCGTTTACGGGCAAATTTTCAACGTTTACGGATTAGCTCTTGAAAATTTGACGAGTTCGTATAGTTCTTGGCAAAGACCTTACGTTTCCCTTGCAAAAGATCTAAAGTATCCCCTGCTCGATTCATCAACGCATTGGATGTGATTACGTGCGCAAGGCGCTGGCACAACCTCATACCAAGCAGTTCCTCAAGTTTGCTGTCGTGGGTCTTATCTCCTTTGGCATCGACTGGGGCATGCTCATTGCGCTCGTCGAGCTGTTTCACCTCGACTTTTTGATGAGCACCACGGTTTCGTTTATCACGTCCGTCGTGGTCAACTACTGGCTCAGCATGAAGTACGTGTTCGACCACCGCGAAGGCATGAGCCGCAAGCGCGAGTTCACGATCTTCACCATCCTGTCGGTGATCGGCCTGGGCCTCAACGACCTGTACATGTTTGTGGGCGTCACGTTTTTGAGCATCGGCTACCAGGCCATGAAGGCCATCGCCACGTTCCTTGTCACCTGGTACAACTACTTCAGTCGCCGCTTCTTCCTCGAGGGCGCACGGTCGTAGTCGATTCACTATTTGCTTGAATGTATAACCGGTTGGAATTACCGTTCCAACCGGTTTTTTGTTTGCAGAGAGACCCGGCGACCCAGTCCCATTCGCATGAAAAACGGGCGGTCCGGATGTTGGTCCGAACCGCCCGTCTGGCGCGCTATGTCGAGGCCTCTAGCCCGTTACGTAATACCAAACGACGTTGTCGCCATTGGAGAGAACGTAGTTACTGCAGGCCGTCATGGGCGTTGCGCCGTTGACGGAGTACATCCAGCCGCTCGTGCCGCCGTACTGTTTCTCGGCCAAACCACCAATCGCGGAGACATACGTACCGTACGACGAGCCATGTGCGTTGACAGAAAGGCCCAGCGCGCACAGGGCATCGTAAACGGTGGCGCCTTCGTTAAAGGTAAAGGTGCCGCCAGAGGACACGGGATTGCCCACAGCGCTCGATGTGACCGAAACCGTCACCGTAACGTAGTTGGACTCCTGTGAGCCGCTTTGGCTGCCCGAGGAGGCATTTCCACCATTAGAGGATGAGGCTCCATCAGACGACTGGCCACCGCCCGAAGAAGCACCGCCAGACGCATTGGAAGTATCACCGGCTCCCGTATTTTGGGCAGCGGATTTATCGCCAGACTTCTTGCCGCCCCGGTCCTCGGACTTCTTGCTATCCGAGTTTTTGTCCGATTCCTTGTTTGAAGACTCGGAATCGTCCTTGGCGTCGTTCGAACCCTTGGGCTCGTCTTTTGCATCATTCGAAGATTTGGAATCCTTGGAACTAGCCTCGCCCGAAGCGGCAGACGAGCCAGACCCCTTGGTGTCCTTGGCGACGACGCTCTCCCCCGTCACGGTCTGAACGATCCAGTCAATGGACCAGGCGCCGCTCTCGGAAGGATGGACGAAGCCCAGCGAGACGACGATCAGAATGGTGCACGCGGCAGCAAGAACGCCAAGGAGCGCCTTGCGACGAGAGGCGGACGCCGCCGAAGCGGCGCCCTGTTGCTTTGCATCGTCGAACTGAATGAACGAGGAATCTGGTTGCTTGGGGTCAGCGTCCTTGGATTTATTGGACACAACCCTCACCTACCGACGTTTGGTGAACACGAACACGCCGACGATGGCGAGACCGATGACGCCGGCGGCAACGCCAACAATGGCGAGCGGGTTGGTGCCAGTCTCCTGCTCGGAAGCACTAGAGGACTTCTTAGCAGTGGTCGTAGAAGCAGCACCCGTATCGGACTTGGAATCGGACTTCTTGTCGGACTTCTTGTCGGACTTGCCGTCCTTCCTGTCAGACTTCTTGTCAGACTTCTTGTCAGACTTCTTCTCGTCCTTCTTATCGGACTTATCGGAGTCCTTCTTGTCGGACTTGTTGTCCTTGGTCTCGGTCTTGGTCGACACCGTCGTCTTGGTCGTCGGCTTATGACCCGGGGCGACAGCGCCGCCCTTCGAGCCGGAGCCGGAACCCGTGCCAGTGCCAGCGCCAGTGCCGGAACCAGTACCGGTACCAGAACCGCCGCCGCCATTCGAACCAGCGCCGCCATTACCGCCAGGGTTAACGGCATTCTTGGTCCACTTGGCATACAGCGTCAGATCGGCCGTCACCGGCGTGCTAAAGTCATACGCCTGCGTGCAAGCCTCATCGGTATACCAACCGCCGAAAGTGTAGCCATCGCGCGTCGGATCGGCCGGCTTGACCAGCTTGCCATCGGCCGTAGCAACAAACTTAGTGTCGCAAGCAGACCCGCCGTTGGAGTTAAAGGCAACCGTCCAAGACTCGACAGCTCCAAGTTTAAACAGCGTGCCCGAATCATTGATGTAGTAGAGATTGCCAGAAGCATCGGCAATGACCGGAGAGTCACAGTACTGGTAATGGCCAGCCGCATCATAAATCTGCGTCGCCTCTGCATCGCCGAGCGTATAGCGATACACGCCACCACCAGCAGAGTAGTTGACGTAATCCTTGCTATCCGCGCTGTTAACGGTGAAGTACACATAGGTCTTGCCGCCCTGAACACTCACCAGCGGAGTAGCAGCAATACCGTTGAGGCCAGCCGGCAGCGCCTTGCCGTCGGCAGCAGCGACCATCGTGGTCTTACCCGTCTTCAGGTTATAGAGAACCAGAGCAGAGCCAGTAGCCGTCTGTCCGCCGACAATCAGATTGTCACCAGACACCGCAGGGGCGCTCAGATTATTCGTAAGGCCCAGATCAACCGTCTTCTGTTCACTCAGCACGCCCTTCGCCGAAAGCGAAATCACATGGAGCTTTCCGTCGTGCGTCATCTGATAGAAGGTCGAACCATTGGACGGATCGGCAATGCAATCGGCATTTGCGACAGCGCCGAGCTTCATGGTCGAAACGACATCGCCCGTCGTCTTATCAATGCACTTAAGCGTACCCGCGCTCGTAGGAACGATGGCATACTTATCCGTCAAAGCCGCACCAGTCCAGTAATAGCCCTCGGCAGGGTCGATGTTCTGCCAAGAAACTTCGCCCGTGGCAATCTTAATGCGCGCAAAGGAGCCGTTGCCGTAGGTCGCGTTGTAATTCTCGTCATACGAAATATCGACCGAGCCTACATAGACGTACTCGCCGTCCGAAACGACGGTGCAGGAGCTCTGCGTCAAGTCCGTCAAACCAGGCGTCAGCCACTTGCAGATCAGCTTGTCTGCAGTAATCGCCTGGACCGCACCGCCGTTGAGCGGAACGATGATAAGGCCATTGGTATAGATCGGACGAGAGGTATAGCTCACCTTGGAGGCAAGCGGCGCAGAGGCAACCTTTTTGCCCGTGGACGAATCGATCTTAATGAGCTCGTTCTCGGTCGCGATGTACACAAAGCCGTTAGCAATGACAGGCTCGCTGCAGTTGGCATACTGCTGACCAGACTCGGCCTTCCAATCGAAGGCCCACTTAAGACCGGCGGCCTGCGCAGGCGTCTTGGCATCCGTTACGGTCGAACCGTTGCCACTGTTGCCGTAGCCGGCCCACTCGGCATCCCAATCAGGAGTCGTCGCGCTCGGATCCACGACAATCTTGTCGGGATCGGGCATGGGAGAATTATCGGTGGTATAGGCAAGCGTGACCTTATCGCCGCTCTTGAGCGTAATCTGATTGGCGCAGAGTAAGGAGGGCTCTCCGTTGATATACAGATGCCAATATTTATTGGTCGCAGCATCCCAACCATACGGCTTGTGATCGAACGGCGAAGTAATGGAATTCAGGAACCAGTACTCACCACTCTGGGAGCCGTTGTACGCAACGCCCTTGGCCTTCAGAACTGCCTCAATAAGGTTCTGGGCCGTGGAGCCTTCGGGCAGAGAAACATTGCTTGCCGTGCCCCAACGCGTATTGTTCCCGTTGACATCGGGACCGATAACATCGGCGGATCCAAGCACCTGACCGGGGAGGGCATCGGCGTCAGCACCATACATAAAGGTGACGGCGTCACCCTCCTGGAGCTTGTAGGCACCGGCGCCAACGTCGGCGAACTTGCCATTTACGTAGAAGCGCCAATAGCTCTTGGTCGCAGCATCCCAGCCATAGGACTTACCATCAAACGGCGAAGTAATGCCGTTGAGGAACCAGCCCCAAGACGATTCGCCAGCATCGAGAGTAAGGCCGACCTGCTCAAGGAGATCCTTGGCAGTGGAGCCTGCCTTGAGACTCGTCTGACCCGTCGAAGCCCAAACCTGCTGCTTGCCGTCCTTGTCCTTACCGAGAACCTGAACAGAAGCATGGACAGAATCGGACGGCAACTGGTCGCCCCAGCCACCGTAGAACCACGTGACGGTATCGCCGGCATGGATGGTGACATTGTCCGCCGTATAGTCACTCGACTTGCCGTTGATGAACAGCTGCCAATAGGTCGAATAATCTTGGGGCGTACCCAGCTCAACACCGTTGTACTTAAGGCTCAGAATGAAGGAGCCCGCAGCAACGGCGTCAATGTCGTTCGCCTCGAGTGCGACCTTCGTAAGATCAAGCGCGCTCGAACCGGACGTCACCACATACTGTGCATTATCGACCCAAGTCTGAGTCTTGCCCTGGGCATCGCGACCAATGACGGTCACATTTGCGGCAACCTGGTCTTTAACGACAGGGGACGAGCTACCAGCCGTATAGGCAAACTCAATCTTCTGCCCCTGGGTGAGCTTGACGCTGCTCGCGCCAACCGAGGAAGACGCGCCGTCGACGAACAGCTGCCAGAAGGCATAAGTCGTCGGATCGAAGGCAAGCGTACGGCCATCGCTCGGGGATGTGATGCTTTTGAGGTAGAAACCGTATGCCGTGTTCGGATCGTAGTCTGCCTTGAAGCCCGTCTTCTGCTGCAGCTTAACGAAGGCATCCGCAGCCGTCGCGCCCTCGTCGAGCTTGAGCTGCGTGGGTGCCACCCAGGTCTGAGCCTTGCCGTCGGCATCGGTGCCGATAATCGAGAACGAGACCTCGACCTGCTTCTTGGCGACATCGCCGGTTTCTGTCGGGTTCTCTGTCTGGATGGCAGCCGCGGCGGCAGATCCTGCTTGGCCAGCGGATGCCGTCGAAGACTGCTCGCTCGTGGCAGGGCTCTCCCCCGTCGCCGAGCCTTCGTCGCCAGTTGCCGCCTCAGTTGTGGCGACACTAGTTGCAGACGCGCTCCCAGAATCCGAAACCTCGGCGCCGCTCTGCTCAGCGGTACCGCCCGCAAGCGCTGCGTCCTCGCCCGGCGTCGCAGCCTGAGCCACAGCCTCGGCAATGCCCTCAGCGCCCTCGGCCCACAGCTGAGCCGGCGTGGTGCCAAAGGCCATCGCGAAGGCCAGGAATGCCACCAGGCCGCGCTTGGCTACATCGCGCGCAATCGCGCCACGGCGATGCGAGACGCGCTGGCGCTCGTCCTCAAACATATCCATTTGTCCCCCATTGTCTGTACTTGGAGCGTTGCCTTGAGGCTGCCCCACGTCATCGCGCATGTTGCGCTCGAGTTCCCCCATCGGGGTCCCCTTCCCTCCAGAGCCCTATGCACACCGGCGGCATGCGCCGCAGCCGCATGCAAGATGGGAGGCGATCCGACTTAACCTTAACGGCTCAGGCGCGCCGTCCGATCTGCGACGCGAACATCCCGAGCCAAGAGGAATTACGGTTACTGGTACAGCCGGGGACTTGCACCCCGATTCTCCCAAACGCGCAGGAAAACCGCGCATTCGTGCGTCTCCGCACCACCATCTAGGCCATCGATTATTACCGTCAATATGGTATCACGCAAAAAGGGCCTCGCGCGCAGGCGAAGCCCAAGGTAAAAGCTATTGTTTGCGATAGGAAAATGCGGTGACGGTCGCAGCCTCTAGTGCTTGCCGCCGTGACTGTTGAGCCAGATATTGCGGCCCAGCATAAGCGCCAGCACCAGCGCGCTCACGTAGCCCATAAAGCCAATGACCGGGATACCAAACACAACCGGCTCGATGCGTGCGTAGTACACCACCGACGAACCGATAAACAGGCCGGCGATAACGATAGCCATCGACATGCGGTCGATAATTCCGCCCAGCTGTCGCAGCGCCTTATCGCTGCTCATGATCTGCGTGTTCACCTTAAGCTGGCCGCGCGTGAGCATACGCGAAGCCAAGCCCAGATACTCGGCCGCCTCGAGCGAGCCTTTTGCCGCGCGATAGCTGCTCGCGGCAAGATCGCGTCCCATATCGCGCACACGCGCATAGGTGCTTTTCTCGTTTTTAATGTGCGTTTGGATAATCTGGATCATGTTGACGTTGGGCATATACTCGGTCAGCAAACCCTCGAGCGTCACCATGCCGCGCGCGAACATCGTCACCACGCTCGGCAGCTCAACGTCATTCTTACGCGCGAGGTTTAGCAGCGAGGTCAAAAACTCGCCGATATCCAGATCCTTCAGGTCAAGGCCCGCAAAGTCGGCGACGATAAAGTCCAAGTCGGACAAAAACGCTGAATGATCGAGCTCAGCCGAGTCGCCACGCGTCACGGCGAAGCGCATGAGCGAATCCTTGAGCTTGGGCACGTCGCCCTCGGCCACGGCGAAAATCATGTCCTTGACGATACCGCGATCGTGGCTCGACATGCGTCCGACCATGCCCAAGTCGATAAAGTAAACGATGCCGTCCTTGAGAATGATGTTTCCCGCATGCGGGTCGGCATGGAAAAAGCCGTCGTCGAGCACCTGCGTCGAGTAGTCCTCGACAATCGCGGCACCGATCTTTTCCAAGTCATAGCCCTCGGCCACCAAGCGTTCGGGATCGGCGATCGAAATGCCGTCAACGTAATCCATGACCACCACGTGCTCGGTGCACAGGTCCAGATAGGATTTAGGGCACGACACGCCGCGCACACTCTTATGGAACTCGTAAAAGTCGTTGAGGTTTTTGGCCTCGGCCAAAAAGTTGGTCTCCTCGCGAAACGAGGTCCACAGCTCCTCGACCACGCCGTGCAAGTCAACGAACTGATCGGTGTTGACGAACTTGGAGACGATGCGTACCACCGAGCGGATGATATCGATGTCCTGCGCCATAACCTGCTGAGCACCGGGGCGCTGCACCTTGACGGCCACGTCCTCGCCCGTCACCAAGCGGGCGCGGTGCACCTGCGCGAGCGAGGCACTGCCAAGCGGGTTGGGGTCGATCGCGTCGAACATCTCCCCCAGGCGCAGGCCGTATTCCTCTTCTAGGCAGCGAAGCACCACCTCGTACGGCACGGGCTCCACGTCGGAGCGCAGACGACGGAGCTCGTCACAAAAGCGCTGCGGCAAGATCTCGGAGCGGTTGGCCAAAATCTGCCCCATCTTGACGAACATGGGACCGAGCTCCTCGAGCAGGCGGCGCAGGCGCACCGGCGTGAGGTTGTCCCACACGCGGTACTTTTTGACGAGGCGGACGATCTGCCCAATACGCTCGCGACGGCCCGCCGGCGTAAGCTGGTACTCGTCGCACGGAGCCATGGCGTCAGGCTCCTCGGGCACCATGTCCACGGCGCGGGGCTTCTTGCGAGCGCCCGAGACGGCAGCCTCGACTTCGTCGACAACTGCCGCCTCGTCACACAAGGGATCTTGATTGTTGTAATCGGTGGTGGGATCTGCCATCTGCGCTACTACTCGGCCTCTTCGGCATCCTCTGCGTCGTCGGGCTCAACGGACTCGACGGGTACCGAGGTCACGTTGTCCTCGACCGAATCGACAATGTCGCGCACGTGAGCCAGGAAGGCGGTACGCTCGGGGGCGGCCATGACGCGGACGCGAGCAAGGATGAGCTCGTCGAGCACGCGCTGCGCCGCGGTCTCGCCCTGCATGCCCAGGCGCTCAGTCAGGTCGGAGATGGTGCCGCCGGCCTGCTCAAACATATCGGATACGCTGCGGGCGATATCGGGGGTGTCGGCGTCCTTGCGCACCTGCTCGCCCTTGGCGTTGAGGTCGTCAAGGACCTTCTTGCCTCCCTCGACGGCAACGGCGGCAGCGCCAAAGCCCACGTTGATGGCGCCGTTAACAAGCTGATCGAATTTCATAACCATGGTTGGCTCCAATCATGAACAACTGCATTGGCCTTCTTGTACCCAAGATCGCGCGAAAGCGACAAAGCGTTTTATCTCACATTGTCGTTCATCGCGAAGGAGTTCTTCATGGCACAGCTCGTGGTGTAGAGCACCTTGCCCAGCAGAGCATCGGTCTCCACGCGCACGCGCTCGGCAAAGGCCTCGTTGGCGCGAGCGAGCTCGGCGGGCACCTCGGCCTCGGGCAGCGCTGCCACGGCAGCGTCAACGTCGTGGAGCTGCTTATGGCCCATGCCACCGACCTTCTCCTGATAATCCTCGACCGCGCGACCGCACTCATGGAAGCGGGCGTCAGCCAGCGCGCCGATCAGGCGGTTGGCCCAGTAGAAGTTTTCGGACGTCACGCGAGCCTGCGTGTCGGCATAGTACTCGGGCATGGTCTCGACGTTGGCGTACAGCGGAACCAGCGCGTTAAACGAGTTGGAACCAAACGCCATCCACTGCACGGCGCGATAGGCCGGCTGCGCATAGGGACGCAGCTGCAACACGGCGAGCTGGCTGTTGCGGTTGATGCCGATGGGGCGATATGCGCCACGCGTAGCGGGCGTGCCCTTGCTACCGTAGCAATCGTACTCCGTGCCCTGGTAGTGGCTCGAGAGTACGTACTTGATGTCCTCGATGGTCACCTTGCGCTCGGGCACGCGGCTCCAAGGGATGTCGTCGCTCTCGGGCGTGTAGTCGGCGTCGGGGCCATCCCACACGTCGCTGGGGTTGAGGCAGCGCTGCATGTACCAGGCGCGCGGCGTGTTGTAGACATGGTCGCTGTCGCTGTGCGAGCCAAAGGCCTCGCGCGGGTTAAAGACCGCAGCCGGGCCGTCGCCCTCGACGCCCAGCGTCAGGTCCAGATGCCACTCGGCCATCCAGGCGCGCAAGTCGGCGGAGCACATGTGGTCGGCCTGGGCGCCCTCGGCGTCATCCAGGTCAAAGCTGTCGATACCCAGCTGGTTGGGCATGGTCACATAGGCGTCGTCAGGCACGCGCTTGGCAATCCAGCGGTGACCACCGATGGTCTCGAGCCACCAGATCTCGTCCACATCACTAAAGGCGATGCCGTTGTTCTCGTAGGTGCCGTAGCGCTCGAGCAGCTCGCCCAGGATACGCACGCCATCGCGGGCGGACTTGGCATACGGCAGCACCAGGGTCACCATGTCCTCCTCGCCCAGGCCACCGGGCTGCGCCGGCACATAGCCGTCCTCACCCTCGTTGCCCTTGGCGGGCACGTAGTCCACAAGCGGGTCGGCGCCGCGAACGCGCTCGTTGGTGGTAAGCGTCTCGGTTGCGGACATGCCCACATTGAGCTCGTTGAAACCGGCCTCGGCCCAGATGCCGTGGCCCGGGACAACATCGGGGACGCTCGTGTAGCGCATGGGGTTATCGGGCAGTTCAACGGTCAGGTGGCTCAGGACGCTCGTGTAGACGCGCGGCTGCTCGTCGGGGTGCACTACGCGCATGCGCTTGGGCTCAAACACCCCGTTGGACGAGTCCTCGTTACGCGCGACCAGGGTCGACCCGTCGTAGCTCGCGTTCTTACCAACCAAAATCGTTGTGCACGGCATGCGCATCCTCCTTGAGCGAAGAAATCAAACGATAACAGTGTATCGCTTCGGCGCAGAAAGGGCGAAACCGCCGCCCCGGCAGTCCCCGTGGTCAAAAAATGCCAAATATGAGTACTGTCACCAATTTAGTAGCAGCAAATTTCCTTGTAATGAGTGCCAGAAATCCCCAATTGTCCAAAAGCAAGACAACGTTATTCCCCATAGGTTCAATAAAATGGGTTTCCTAACGAGAATGAATATCGTTAGGAAACCCAAAAGACGTAAAACATATGTGACTATCATGGCAACAGTACTCATATTTGGCGCTTTTTGACCACGTGGTATATGGCTAACCCCTCAAACAGCCCAAAACGCCTATTTCGATGCGCGCTCCGCCGCCTCAATCACGTGTTTGGCGAGAATTGCGGTGGTCACAGCCCCCACGCCGCCCGGCACGGGTGTGATGGCGCCAACGATCGGTTCCGCAGCATCAAAATCCACGTCGCCGACCAGTTTTCCGGCAGCTTCGTCCCAATTAATGCCAACATCGATGATCGTCTGGCCCTCGCGAACCGCATCCGCGCCAATCGTGCGCGCGCGTCCAACCGCGGCAACAACAATGTCGGCAGAACAGCACTCGGCAGCTAGGTCACGCGTATGCGTATGGCACGTCGTCACCGTGGCATTGCGAGCCGTAAGCATGGCGGCTACGGGACGACCAATCACCAGCGACCGACCGACGACCGCGACCTTGGCCCCATCCAGCTCAACGCCGTAATGGTCCAGCAATGCCAACACGGCTTCAGCCGTGCAAGGAGCAAAGCCCTCGCCGCGCCCCGAAAGCGTGGTGAGCAGCGAGGCCGGCGTCATGGAGTCGACGTCCTTGGCGGAATCGAGTGCCGCGGCAACCGCATCCTCGTCAAGCCCAGCGGGCAACGGACGAAACATCAGACAGCCATGAACAGCGGGGTCGGCATTGATGTCTTTAATAGCCGCCAACAGCTCGTCCTGCGAAACATCGGCGGGAAGCAAAAGGCGGCGAGCCTCAATGCCAACCTTCTCGCAGCGCTTGAGGGCGCCGCGCTCGTAGGACAGGTCGTCCTCGCGCTCGCCCACACGCACGATGGCCAGCGTCGGAACAACGCCGCGCTCGCGCAAAGCCGTGCAGCGAGCGGCGAGCTCCTCGGTCAAAGCACGGGCGACGGGAGCGCCCTTCAACAGCTCGGCCATGGCTACCCCCTCTTCCTTGCGGCGTCGGCAGCACGGCGCGCCAGCGCATCGGCGCGCGGCAGCCACGTATCCAGCAGATCGTCGCACGCTGCCTCGAGTTCCTCGGCGCGCGCCCGGTCTTTCATAGATGTGGTGTTGGCGAAGAGCGTCAGGCTCGCACCCTGCATGGCGGCGCGGCAGAACACGGCACCGCACGCCACGTCGGACAGCAGTTGGCGCGAGCCTTTGTCTGCCATGTCCTCGAGCAGTGCCAGCGCACGACCGCAGGCACCCATAATGCGGTACGGCGGCATGGCTGCCACATGCAACGCATCTTGAATCGCAGCCGGTCGAGCCGGATCCTCGCGCGAAATACCGTACGCCGCCGACACCTGCCCGTAGGCTCGAACATCCTCGGCAACCAAGTCGACAAGCTCCTGAGCCAGCTCGTCTGCCTGGGCAAACGCGTGCGTCAAATCGTCCGCGCGATCGGCAAGCGCGGGGTTCGTCGCCCCGTAGCGAGCAACCATCCCGCAAAGCGAGGCGCCCAGCGCGCCCACAAAGGCGCTCGCGCTACCGCCGCCGGGAACCGGCTCGCGCGCGGCCAGCGCCTCGGCAAATCCACGGCAGGTCTTGTCCATCATCTCTTGGCTCATACGTATGCACCTTCAAGTCATATAGATCGGTCGGGCGGCAACCGCCGACCAACCGCATCAAACACGTAATGATGCTAAGTCTAGCCCATAAGCACATGAGCGTCAGCACACCTGGCCATCGCGGATTTCTATGACGAACGATAGGCGTCGGCGCCGCAAACATGGGACACATGGCCCACCTTTCGAGACTTCCGGGCAGCGGCAACTGGGGCATACATTATAGGTAAGGAGCCCTATGTTGGGGCAAGCTCATCATGGCACCGGACGACGAATGGAAGAATAACCGCACAGTAAACAAAGACATCATGGACATGCGTAACCGCCGCCCCAGCGATCCGCGGCACACGATGTCCCTGGCAGACAAGGAGGACGCCACCATGAAGAAAAAGACCCTATCGATCCTTTCCCTTTGCATCGCCCTCTTTGCCGCGTTTGCCCTTGTCGGCTGCGGCGGGAGCGCATCGGGCGGCGGCAGCGCCCCCAAGAGCGAGAGCAAGGAAAAGGCCCCCGTCGCCAAGAAGACCGACTTTATCTGGTTTAAGGTCGAGATGCCCGAGAGCGTTGGCGTGAGCGACTCCGCCGGCAAGAACGCCGACAGGGTCCAGCTCACCTTCCCCGAGAACGAGAACACCACGGTTGACCGCTTCATACCTGTTTGGGAAGAGAAGATGACGGCAGAAGAGGCTCTTGCCGATGAAGGTCGAAAGAACAGCATGTTCCAGTGGGAAGTTGGCGACCCCGTCGAGTACAACGGCAGGACATGGCTCACCGGAACGTGCGAGGACAACCGCGGCACCCATACCTATCTCTTTACCGACGTTGAGCCGGGAAGCGTTTGCGTTCTCATCGCGAACTTCGATCAGCACAAGAAAGAAGCCGAGGCGCTCCTTAACTCCATCGAGTTCCCCGATGACATGGCGAAGGCAGTTGCCGAGGCACGCGAAGTTGAGATTTCAAGCATCGAGATCAAGTAACGGGACCCCGCACACGCCCACGTACGCGCGCCCCATTAAAACAACGGGCGCCCAACCCGGGGAGGGCCGACAGCACCAGCCCTCCCCTCTTTTGGACCCGCGCATATTGCCACTTATCGGCGCAAATCCGACCCCCAGAATGGGACACATGGCCCACCCTAGTGAGCCGCTCGCGCGTACAGTAAAGGCAGGTAATCCATGGGCGGTTACAGATCGAGGAGGACACGACCATGAAAAAGAAGGCCTTTGCGATTCTCACCCTCTGCATCAGTCTCTTTGCCGCGGTTGCCCTGGTGGGCTGTGGCGGAAGCGGCGGCGCTACCGGCAGTGGCGGTGGCGGCGGCGCAGAAAAGCCAGCCGTGGATATGAGGACCGACTTCATTTGGTTTAAGGTCGAGGTCCCCGAGGGCGTCGAGATCACCGACGTCGCAGGCGACACTGCCGACAGGGCCCAGTTTAAGTTCACCGAGAGCGAGCATGCCAGTGACCGCTTCATCCCCGTCTTCGATCCTGACAAGAACGCCGATGAGCTGTTCGACTACGAGGCCAAATGGAAGGCCAACTCCGGATGGACCGAGAGCGATCCCGTTAAGTACAACGGCAAGACCTGGCGCAGCGCCTACTTTACGCACTCGGGCGGCGTGACGACCGAGTACTTCACCGACGTTGACGGTGGCAGCGTGTATGTGCGCATCGACAACGTCGAGGAGCACAAGGACGCCGTCGAGACCATGATGAAGTCTCTGGAATTTGCCGACGACATCGCCGAGGCCAAGACCGAGGCCATGGACGTCAAGCTCGACGATATCGAGATCAAGCGCTAAGCGACTGGCGAGCGCAACGGGAAACACGGTCGCAGTGCAAACAAGCGACGGTACCCCAGCGCTTCGTACCCAGGGAGGGCCGGTAAACCGACCCTCCCTTTCTTATGCCTGTAGCCGACGAACGCGAGGATGCCGGACGCCGGAACCGCCCCAAATGTGGCAACAGTACGAAAACGACAAACACCCCAACACGTCCGCCCACCGATTTATTGCGCCGCGCAGACAATTAAACCAGCATCTTTAAACATCTGGGCAGTATAGTGACCAAAACTATCGCATAACCGCACTCTGCGAATGGAGAAGTTATGACCGAACACCATGCCATCAGCCGCCGAGCGTTTACGCTGGGCCTAGGGCTTGCGGCGTTGTCACCACTTGCAAGCCCGCCCGAAACCGCAGCGCCGGGCATTCCCCTGCGAGCGGCATTTGCAGACAACACACCCGCACCGTCGGACAGCCTCCACAATTTCGTCATTCGCCTTCGCCCCGCGGGCTATTTTCGCACCGCGAGCGTCAACCAAGACGGCAACGTTCGCGGCAACGTCTGTCACCTGTTTAACGACGGCACGTCCAGCAAGCTCATCCTTGAGAACGTAACGACCAAGAATGACGATACAAACTGGTACGCCATCCGCACCTTGCTCAATTTCGAAGAGCATAAAAAGACGGGCTACAGCATTTGGTCGGTCGACGACGACTCGGACAAAGATGGAAAGGTCATCCACGTATGGGGCGGCGAGTATGACAACAAGCCCAGCCGCGCTTTTGCGTTCGAGCGTCAATCAAACGGAACCTACATCATCCGAGACCGCACGGTCGAGAAAGAAACCGAGAAAAAAGACATTAAGTACCTGGCAATAGAATCGAACGGCAAAGACCAGGACAACAATAAGATCTGCCATAAGAGTAAGAGCATTCCGTGGGAGCTCGAACTTATCGGTTACGACATGAAAAAGAACGATGCCACGGTTAGCAGCCTCGACTGGATCACGTACAGCAGCTACGTCGACGGACCATGTTGGATGAAATACGTCGACGACAACAAGTTCCTCGACGAGCTGAGCATCCCGGGTACGCACGATTCGGGCACCTGCAGCGTGGACAACGACACTGAGCCCCAATCCTCGCAAGTAAAATGCCAGCAGGATTACATTCCCACGCAGTTGCTCGAAGGCATTCGCTATTTTAATATCCGGCTCGGAAAGGGCGATGACCCCGGCATCGACCACGGGATTTTCTACCTACTCAAAAAAGACGGGAACTATCTGCATCTCTCCGATGTCATAGGCTACTTCAAAACGTTTTTGAACGAAAACCCGTCAGAAGCGCTCATCATGCTCGCATCGCGCGGCAACGATGAAGCTACCGACGAAAGCATAACGACGGCCTTCGCCAAGGTTTTGGACGACAACCCCAAACTGTTCTACACGTCGAGCCACGTCCCCACGCTGGGCGAGGTGCGCGGAAAGATCGTCCTGCTGCGTCGATTTAGGCTCGACGGCAACAGCGTAGACGGCCACACGTGGGGCCTCGACCTTACCGAATGGGATGACAAGATCAAGGCTCACTCCGACAGCACCACTATGTGTCTCGTCCAAGACGCGCGGGGCTTTGAAGCCGCGGGGGAAACAGGCGACAAAGAGCCCTATTGCACCAAGGTATACGCCCAGGACAAGTACAAACTCACGGGAACCGACAAGCTCAGCTGGGTCGATAATGCGCTGAAGGAAACGACCGGGCGCACGCGCAACGAGGTAGATGTCGAGGACGATAACGGGGCCAAGGAGCAAGTCCTGGAGCGCTGCTGGTCTATCAACTACACCAGCTGCACGGGCTTGTCGCACGGAGGCAATCCTTTTACCTCGGCACGAGTAGTCAACGAGCATCTGTATAAGAGCCCGTACATCAACCCCAGCGGCACCGAGGATACAAAGTCAGATTACCTCAAGCACATTGGCATCATCGCATCCGACTTTGTTGATGCGGCGCTGGCCCGGAGCATCTACCAGCGCAATTACGATACGGAGCACAAGCAGACGGCTTCGTACTATCTCCCGTACTATCTCCCGACCCGCATGCGCATGACGTACGGCGACTCGCTGAGCGATGCCTCATTCCAGGATGGCAAGACCGTTGGCGAGGGTCATTTCCGCCTTGCCGACAGCAGCAACGCGCTCAACGCGACAGCTTCGGGCCATGCGTTTGCCATTGAATACGTGGATGTCGACGCCCTGGGCAACGAGACCGTTACGGGGCCGCAGGGCTCTGTGCCCATCGATATCGATCCACGCGCGCTGACGCCCCATTTTGAGGGACTCGAAGGCCTTAAGGCCGGCGAAGACGTGCGCGCCAAGATTGCGGCATCACTCGAGGGCAAGCTCGAAACCGATGCCTGCACGGCCCAGCTCGAGTTTGTGCACGACGCGAACGGCGCTCCGGGCACGGCAATGGCCGAGGGCGAAACATTTGCCGCAGGAACGTACTGGGTGCGCGTGAACGGTCTCTTGGGCGACGCGGCGCAGAACTACACGCTCGCCAGCGACGGAGCCGCAAGCTTTACCGTAGCGGCCTCGGGCAGTGCAGGCGGCACCGGCGCCGGCAACGGCAGCGGCACGGGTTCCAACGCAGACAGCGCTGATAAGAATGGTAAGGGCAACAAGGGCAAGGGCTCGGGCGGAAAGCTCGCCAACACGGGCGACGGTTCCGGCATTGCCGCCGGGCTCGCCGCTGCCGCCATGGCGACGACAGTCGCCGGCGCAGCAATGCTTGCCAGTGACCGCGACAATACCGAGGACGTTAACGAATAGGCAAGCCAGTTTTTTGGGCGCATCAACTCAATCGGGGCGCAGAATACCGTTCTGCGCCCCGATTTTTACCTTGGACCGAACGCCGTTATCGGCTACATCACCATGTTCAGCGCATTCACGAACTCCTGAGCTTGGGAGCGGCTACTCAGGCTAAAGACGCAAGCGGTCAACAGCCTGTTACGCAGGAAAACGTCGCGACCCTTGATCCTGTTGACCCCCGTGATGTCCTTAAGGTAGACAATCTCGGTTTGCCTGCCGCCAAAAGTGCCCTTCTCGAGCACCTCGATACGATTGGGGTAGATCTTAACGTCTTTAAACCTACCCGAACCTTTGTCCTGGAATAGCAGCGTGTTGTTGTCCATACGCGTCACTCCCGTGGGGTTCGCTAAAACTGTCTCTATTGCCACATTTTAGTCACCGCAAGGCTCCCATGCGAAGGTGCCAGACAGCAAAGCAATTCGTGTCCGCGCGAGGCTTTAAGATAGGTATGCTCAGCTGCATCGATGCGACCGGAATATTCTAGGAGCACGCCTCGTATTATTCGCCATTAGAGGAGGTCTTACCTGGTTTACGTATGGGAATTCGAGTTCTTTGATTCGGACGGCATTGAACTTCCCGTGCCAGACTTCGGACATGAGCCGCGACACGGCGGCAAGATTATCGCTGTAGCCGTCAACCGCGAACTCGGCGACATTCCCGCCGTCACCGCAGTGGATGCCGCGCGTATGCTCGGTGTTAGCTCAGCACGGGTGTCACAACTGCTAAATGCAGGACTGCTGGATTCATGGAAGGATGGCACCAAGCGCATGATGTCCAAAGCCTCCATCGAGGCACGACTCGCCGATGCACCAAGGGTGGGACGCCCCAAAGAGGCCCCCGTTGCCGTGTAAGGCGATGCCGCTGTGGGCTTTCATCACCTGACATGCATGGCAGCCAGGAACGCTCGATTCGGGACTCACTGCGCCCCGAATCGAGCTGGGCCCATTGCTGCAGGTTGATTCGCATCCCCGATCCCAAAAAGACAGAAGCGCCACTTGCTTCGTTGAGCCCCAACATCCGACCCCGGCTCCCCCTCGTATCCCCAGCGGCATTTCAACTCCAGGACATGTCGCGATCATGCCCGGTCATCCATGCAAATGGACACCACTCTAACACTGGGGTCAGATATCCCCCGCTGCGGCGTATAGGGTAAAATCTTGTCTGCCGCGGAATCCGCCTGCGGGCAACGCTCCGATCTCCGATTGGGGTGAAGCCTATGAACTTGTTTCTTGAAATCCTGCGCCTCTCGATGTACGCGACCGGCATTGCCCGGAACCTCTACGCGATCTGGCGGGAATATAAGCAGTAACGGATAGCGAAGGGAGTCATAGAAAAGGGCCGGTTGCAGCCGGCCCTAGACGATAATACCTGCGTTGCCCGCGTCTCCGAAGTTTAAGCGCTGAGGAGCGGGTTCCGCGGCACAACCTGATTTTACCCAGTGAGGCAGCTCTTTTGCAGCCGCTCCACTGTTTATTTACATCTGGCACCCTCAAACAATCAGACGGCAGCCCGCACTCCTGAGAGCCGCCCCATACCCCCGGCCATCACGTTACGGTGCCAACCGGCACCGCTCCCCTACTTCCCAAATAGCGCACCCAGCAGGCCGCGGCGTTTGGGCTTCTCCTCTCGGTAGGAACCCTCGACGGCGGCTGCAACCTGGCGCGGTTGCTCGCCGCCTCCACGGCGCACGATCTGGTACAGGAACGGCGATTTAACGTATTTGACCTCGACGGGCGTGGCGTGCACGGTGCTCTCACCGGACAGATGCAGACTCGGGCTGAGCGGCGCCACAATATGCGTCTCGCGCTTGTCGCTAAACACCACCGCGGCCGCGCGGCCCGTCTGGCCGTTTACGGCGATGCGCACCTGCTCGCCGTCGCGGCTATCCGTTGCCGGACGGTCGACAAAGTACACCGGCACCATAACTAGGCCGTCCTTGTGCTTGCGGGCCTTGCGCGCCCAGGTGCGGATGCTCTTTTTATTGAGCCCCAGTACAGCCTCGGCGTCGTTGCCCGCAACGTCGAGCGCCAACTTATCAATGACCACCTGGTCCTTGGTAGACGCATCGACTGAGACAACGCGAAAGTCACCTTCCTGCATGGCGGGATCGAACGGACCGACCTTGGCAAAGTCCCACGGCTCCAAAATGCCCATGAGGCGAACGTCCAGGTAGTTTGCCCTGGGGTATGCCCAGTCGAGCACCTCGTAGTACACCAAGGTTTCCTTGCTCAGGCCCTTGCCCGGGAAGCTCGCCATCATGCGCAGGTCCGCCAGCGCCATGGGGAAATAGAAGAGCATCATGTCGTTTTGGATCGTATCTTCTACATCGTGCCCGGCAAAGGCGTCGGGATACTGACGCACCAGCCGCAGCGCGTTGGCACGTGCCTGCTGCGGCGAGATTTCGCAGGGAATACCCTGCTCGGGCACATACTCCGCACCAACGCCCATGGTCAGGCGCTTGCTAAACGTCCCCGGCTTGAGCAGGTCGGCAATGCCGATCTTATTGCCGCAGGACGGGCACTCAAACACACGCTGCGTTGACTCGCCCTCAAAGGACGCACCACAGAAGGGACAAGGAATACTCACATGCGTGGCCTCTTGGAACTCTTGCGCCGTGCCGCGATCCTCCCACAGCAGATGTTCCAGGACCGACTGATTGCGCCAGTGCGAATTGAAGAAATACCAGTCCGGGTCCTCCGGGCGCTCGAGTTGCGACACATGCGTGAGCTTGAGCAGTCCATCCACCACCGTCAACGGCGTATGGCGAATGCCCAAAGCGCTCTTGGGCTCTCCGGCGTCCGCCTGCCACGGAATGACCGCACCGCAATAAGCGCACTCAAAGCTGCGCTTAGCTTGGTGTGTGTACATAGGGCCGCCGCAGTTTTGACATTTAATGGCAAACATCTCGTCCGTGGAAACGTCCTCCTTTGCACAGGGGCTGTCGGCATTAAGTATGTCGATCAAACAGGCACATGCCCATACCCATGTGGCCCAAAATGGACCACCCAGGCAGACGAGAAGGCTCGCTCGTTAGCACCGGCAGACTATTGCTGCATTTTCTGAGCATCGGTGCACGGCGCCCCCGCGCGAGCTACACTATCCCCTTAAACATGATTGTGAGGACGACCGCTATGCTATTTGTAAATCGGCTGGTACATACGCTTGTTCCCGGCAGCGAGGACGAGCCGGTCGATGCATCTTGCCGCACCAACGCGGGTTTTACCGCAAGCCTCATCTGCATTGGACTCAACATCACCCTGTGCCTGGCCAAGGGCATCGCGGGCCTGCTCGCCGGCTCCGTCTCCCTCATCGCCGACGCTTTCAACAACCTCTCCGATGCCTCGAGCAACATCGTGAGCCTGCTCGGGTTCCGCCTTGCCAGCCGCCCGGCAGACGAAGGCCACCCCTATGGTCACGGCCGCTATGAGTACCTAGCCGGCCTGTTCGTCGCCGTCCTGGTTTGCGCCGTCGGCATCAACCTGATCCTCGAGTCGGTCACCAAGATCATCAAGCCTTCCCCCACCGCTTACACGTTCATTTCCCTTGCGGCACTGGCTACGTCCATGCTCGTAAAGCTCTGGATGGCCGCGTTCAACCGCACGCTGGGTAACCGCATCGATTCCGAAACGCTCATCGCCACGGCGCAGGACTCCAAAAACGACGTCATCACCTCGGGCTCGGTCTTGGTGGCGGCGCTTATTTCGCAGACGACCGGCTTTGACCTCGATGGCTGGGCAGGCCTGGGTGTGGGCATCTTCATCTGCATCAGCGGCATGGGCCTAGTGCGCGACGCCATCAGCCCATTGCTGGGGCAAGCGCCCGACCCCAAGCTCGTCCAGGCAATCCGCGACAAGATCATGTCCTATCCGCAGGTCTTGGGCACACACGACCTGATGGTGCACGACTACGGCCCCGGTCGTCAGTTTGCCAGCGCCCACGTGGAGATGTCCGGCGAGGGCGACGCGTTTGAGCACCACGAGATCCTGGACACCATCGAGCACGACATCAAGCGCCAGATGGGCATTGGGATCACGCTGCACTGCGACCCCATCGCGACAACCGGCGACGACCTGCGCGGCTGGGTCAAGCGCGGCGTCATGCAGATCGATCCCGCGCTCTCCATCCACGACCTGCACGAGCACGACGGGTTCGTTTCGTTTGACCTGGTGCGTCCCGACGGCTTTGACATATCCGACGAGGAGCTGCTGGAGCTCGTCACGCGCATCGTGCATGAGCGCCGGCCCGACGTCTCGTGCGTCGTCACGTTCGATTCGGGCTTTAGCTCGCCCGAGCGTCCGGCCGAGCAGCTGTAGCCCCGCTCCGCTCGTCCGCTAGTTTCCCTGCGCGCCCGAGATGCCGTTTTGCAGGGCGTTCCAGGCATCCGTCGCCATGTCGCCCAAGTTCTGCGCGGTGTCGCCCAGGTTCTGGGCCGTATCGCCCAGCTCTTGCGCCTTGTCTCCCAACTCCTGTGCCTTGTTGCTCAAGTCCTCCAGCGTGTTGGAGCTCGAGCTGTCGGTACCGCTTTGTCCGTCGGACGAGTTGCCCAAGCCGTTCTTGTGCGTGAGCTGAATTTCAAGGTTGCCGCTGTCGTTATAGTAGGCAGAAGTAACGACCCAGTTGGCATCGACGACGGGCGTTGAGCCATCATCAGTCAGGACCACGGCATTCGAAAGATCGGCGCCGCGCGACTTGAGGATCTTCTTGGCGTTGGACCAGTACTGCCCCGGGATATCGCTCAGATCGACGGTGCTAGACGAGGCGGACTCGGTTTGCTCGGCAGTGGCATCGGCCGTTGAACTCCCCCGCTTGTTGAGCATGCCCGACACGATGGCAAACACAATCGACAGCGCAAAGAAGATCGCCAGTACGATGAGGATCTTCTTGATCACGCTCGACGAACGCGACGGCTTCCTCTCCTCGTCCTCGCCATATTGCGGAATCGACTTGGGGTACTCGCGATACGGCTCGCGCGACTCGTAGCGAGGCTGCGCCGTGCGAGGCATATACGTCGTCTGCTGAGGCTGCGGAATGGGATTTTGCGGCAGGTCATCATAGGGATTCGGCGTCGAGGCAGCATAAGAATCCTGCGGCGCGCAATCAAACGGGTCTGCCGCCGCGTTGCCATAGGGGCTTTGCAAAGATGCAGCGTAAGGGTCCTGCGCCGCGTCGCCATAGCCCATAACTCGGGTGAGCTCGGCAGAAGGCTGCGTCGCGGCGGGGTCGACATAACCGGGGTTGGGAACAACGCGGGTCGCATCGGCGCTATCGCCAGCCTGCGCGGAACCGTAGCCGCCCATCACGGTTGTCTTGTCCTGATCCATGCAACGATTCCTTTCCGTCGCCTGTAAGCATCAAGTTATCCATGCATTCTACCAGCGCAAAAGCCTATGATGGGCAGAGTCCGTCGGTATCTACAAGACATGCGCGGGTCTAAGGATCAAAAAGCCCCGCCGGGCCTTGTGGGCACGGCGGGGCGGGCTAGCAGCGATGGACAGCAGACTTAGAACAGGCCGGTGATGTTGCCGTCGTTGTCGACGTCGATGTTCTCGGCCGCAGGGACCTTGGGCAGGCCCGGCATGGTCAGAACACTGCCAGTCAGTGCGACCACAAAGTGGGCGCCGGCGGAAACCTTGAGCTCACGCACCGTGATGCGGAAGTTCTCGGGAGCGCCCAGGGCCTTGGCGTTGTCGCTAAAGCTGTACTGCGTCTTGGCGACGCACACCGGCAGGTTGCCAAAGCCGTTCTCGCGCAGCTCGGCGAGCTGGCGCTTGGCGGCCGGCGTAAAGTCAACGCCGTCGGCGCGGTAGACCTTGGTGGCAACGGCCTCGAGGGCATCAGCGACATCAGCGCCGTCCTCATAGGCAAACTTGAGCTCGCTCGGCTGCTCAATCAGACGCATGACCTCATCGGCCAGCTCGAGCGCGCCCTCGCCGCCCTTGGCCCAGACCTCGGAAAGCTTAACGTTGACGCCGAGCTTCTGGCACTCGGACTCAATGAGCGCGAGCTCAGCCTCGGTGTCCGTCGGGAAGCGGTTGATGGCGACCACGCAGGGCAGACCATAAACGTTCTGGATGTTGTCGACGTGACGCAGCAGGTTGGGCATGCCAGCCTTGAGTGCCTCGAGGTTCTCCTCGTTGAGGTCGGCCTTGGCGACGCCACCGTTGTACTTCAGCGCGCGAGCGGTCGCGACGATCACGACAGCGCTGGGGCGAACGCCCGTCATGCGGCACTTGATGTCGAGGAATTTCTCGGCACCCAGATCGGCACCGAAGCCGGCCTCGGTAATGGCAACATCGCCAAAGCGCATCGCCATACGCGTGGCCATGATAGAGTTGCAGCCGTGGGCAATGTTGGCGAAGGGACCGCCGTGGACAAACGCGGGCGTGCCCTCGAGCGTTTGCACCAGGTTGGGCTTGAGCGCGTCCTTAAGCAACGCGGCCATGGCACCCTGGGCCTTAAGGTCGCGGGCACGGACGGGCTCGCCGGCAAAGCTATAGCCGACGACAATCTCGCCCAAGCGTTCCTTGAGGTCGCTGATGCTCGTAGACAGGCACAGAATTGCCATGACCTCGGAGGCGACGGTGATATCGAAGCCGTCCTCGCGCGGCACGCCTTGAGCCTTACCGCCAATGCCGTCGATGACGTGGCGCAGCTGGCGGTCGTTCATATCGACGACGCGTTTCCAAGTGATGCGCTTAACGTCGATGCCGAGCTGGTTGCCCTGCTGAATATGGTTATCGAGCATGGCTGCCAGCAGGTTGTTGGCAGCACCGATAGCGTGGAAGTCGCCGGTAAAGTGCAGGTTGATATCCTCCATGGGGATCACCTGAGCCCAGCCGCCACCGGCAGCACCGCCCTTAACGCCAAAGACTGGGCCGAGCGAAGGCTCGCGCAGGGCCACGGCACTCTTGACGCCGCGACGACGCAGGCCATCGGCCAGACCGATGGTCGTGGTGGTCTTGCCCTCGCCCGCAGGCGTTGGGTTGATAGCGGTCACGAGGACGAGCTTGGCCTGGTGATCGGTCGGCTCGTTGAGTAGTGAATAGTCAACCTTAGCCTTGTCGAAGCCGTACGGAATCAGGTGCTTTACGTCGACGCCGGCGTTCTTAGCCACCTCGGTAATGGGCAGCGGCGTGACAGAACGTGCGATTTCGATGTCAGTAGGCATGGGCGGTCCTTTCGTTACCGAATGAGAAAAAGACCAATTCAGCATAGCACGGGCGCGCAATAGTAAAACACCCGTAACCGATGAATGGCGATATGTTTATCCAATGCTCAGCGATAGCCTACAGACTAGCCAAAACAAACCCGTCTCTAAACGGCTGGCTCGATGCCCAAGTGCTCAAAGGTGCGAAGGGTTGCCTGACGGCCCTGCGGCGTACGAATCATCAACCCGCACTGCAGCAGATAGGGCTCATAGACATCCTCGAGCGTGCCCGGGTCCTCGCCCACCGCGCTGGCAAGGGTCGTAAGTCCCACGGCACGACCGGAGAACGTCTTAGCGAGCGTCTCCAAAATGCGAATATCCATCCAGTCCAGACCGAGCTCGTCGATCTCGAAGAACTCAAGCGCCTGGCGACAGATATCGAGCTCGATGGGGCCGTTGCCGCGCACCTGTGCGTAATCGCGCACGCGCTTGAGCAGGCGGTTGGCAAGACGTGGCGTGCCGCGCGAACGCGAGCCGATCTCGAGTGCACTGGGATGGTCGATCGTCACGCCCAGGATAGTCGCCGAGCGCGTCACAATCTGCGCGAGCTCCTCGACCGTGTAGTAATCCAGGCGATATGAAATGCCAAAGCGGTCGCGCAACGGGCCGGTCAACATGCCTGAGCGGGTCGTTGCCGCTACCAGCGTAAACTTGGGAATATCCAGGCGAATCGAGCGAGCCGCCGGACCCTTGCCAATCACGATATCGAGGGCAAAGTCCTCCATCGCGGGATACAGGACTTCCTCGACCGAACGGTTGAGGCGGTGGATCTCGTCGATAAACAGCACATCACCCGGCTGCAAGTTAGTAAGGATGGCTGCCAGGTCGCCCGTGCGCGCGATGGCAGGGCCACTCGTGGTCTTGATCTGAGCGCCCAGCTCGTTGGCGATAACGGTGGCCAGCGTGGTCTTGCCCAGGCCCGGAGGACCCGAGAAAATCACGTGGTCGAGCGTCTCGCCACGGCTCTGCGCTGCCTCGATGAGCACGCGAAGGCTCTGCTTGATATGCTCCTGACCGCAGTAGTCATCCAAGCGCTGGGGACGCAGGGTACGGTCGACATCGAGGTCTTCGGCCGTCAGCTCCGAGCCCACCATGCGCTCGCCGTGCGCCATGGATGCCGCCGGCGAGTTGCCGGGCGTCGCCCACAGGTCCTGAGAGTCATCGGCTTCCCACATCACGCATCCATTCCGAGTCGCTTAAGCGCCGCGCCGAGCAGATCCTCGACACGCATATTCTGCCCATCATACCCGCTCAGGGCAACATCGGTCTCCTGCAGGCTAAAGCCCATGGAAAGGAGTGCCGCACGGGCATCATCGATCACCGAAGGAGCGGCGGCGGGAACCGGCATCGAAACCTGTCCGGGAATCACGTCGACCGGCACAAAGCCCTTGTCCTTGGCAAAGGTGCTCTTGAGTTCCAGGATCAGGCGCTGAGCTGTCTTTTTGCCCACACCGGGTACCTTGGCCATACCCTTGTCGTCCTCGGCCATCACCAGCGAATACAGCTGCCCCACGGTATAGGTGGAAAGCACGGCGAGCGCCAGGCGCGGGCCAACGCCCGAAACGGACACGAGCCGGTCGAACATCGTGCGCTCATCCTTTGAGGAAAAACCGAAAAGTGTCATGGCGTCCTCGCGCACCTGCATACGCGTGTAGAGGCGGACCTCACCGCCGGGCGTAGGCAGCGTGGCGGCAGTGCTGCCCGAAATACCGAGCTCAAAGCCCACGCCCGATACATCGACGACGGCCGAGCTCATCGTGGCCTCGACAAGCGTTCCATGGAGCTGGGAGATCATCAGTATCCGGTTCCTCTCTGTTGATAGAACTCGCCGCCGGTAAGCGCCCGGGTACGGCTTAGGTTAACGTGACAGATGGCGCAAGCTAGGGCATCGGCGGCATGGTCTGGGTGAGGGTCGTGATCGAGCTGCGTGAGCGTGCGCACCATGTAGGCAACCTGCCGCTTGTCTGCGGCACCCGTGCCCACCACGGCCTGCTTAATCTGCATGGGCGTGTATTCGCCAATCTCGAGCGCGCATTCCGAAAGCGCCACGAGCGCGGCACCGCGGGCATGCGCCGTGGGGATGGCCGAGCGGACGTTAGCGCCAAAGTAGATGCTCTCGATAGCCGCGGTATCGGGACGGTAGCGTTCGACGACGCCCTTGAGGTCGTGGGCGATATGCGACAGGCGCACCGCGAGCGGGCTGCCCGCGCTGGTCTCGATACAACCGTAGGCACGGCAGCGAACCTCGCCACGTCGCTCCTCGATAATCCCCCAGCCCGTATGGGCCAAACCGGGGTCGATACCCAAAATGACCAAGCCAACCTCCCCTCGCCTTTTTTCCAAGCGCAAGGCAAGGCCCCGCGCATCATTCACGAACGTCTGTTCTAGAATAACACAACGGGGCCAAAGTGCTTAGTTGAAGTGTCGGGGTTGGAAGCGAATCCCATTCTCAGTTTAGTTCTGCGAGAAGAATGGGAACTGTCGGGGGTCTACCGGCGGATGCGGCATCGGACCACCCTGCGGTCCGCCCTGACCGCCCATCATCTTGTCGATGGCGTCCTGGACCTCGCCCTCAAACCGCTTCATGCCCTCGTGCAGACGACGCTGACCGTCCTCGGAGCGCAGCTCTTCCATCTGCTCGGGTGAAATACCCAACAGCTCGCCCAATAAGCCCATCATCTCGCCGCGCATGCGGTCACTCGTATCGTCGTCGGCAAAGCGACGCACCTCGGCGCGCGCCAGCGAATCAACCGTCATGCGCTCTTTACCGCTAAGGCCAAGATCGGACCACGCAAGCATGTACGGCCAGGCGCGCTCGGCAAACGAACGGGCCGAAACGATCGGCGCCGTCGGTAGCATGCGACGGGTAGCCTCACCCTGGCGCACGAGCATCAGCAGCAGCGAGCAGGCCTCGGGCTTGGCGGCGGCCATCGGGATGTCGTCAAAGGGACGGTTGCGGTCCACGTGCGACTCGAGCGCACCATCGACCTCGCCCGGCTCAAGCCCGCCAAGCAGCTGCGCCGCGCGATCGAGCATATCAACCGGACCGGCGAGCATCGAGAGTGCCTGCGCCAGCACGCGATCCATGCAATCCTCTACCGCGTTGAGCGTCACGAGCTCTTGGGGCACCACGGCCGAGGCGCGGTTGCGCACGCGTGCCACAAACTCGAGCGTCGACAGATACACATCGCCAAAGGGCGCAAAATCGCCCTGATAGCCGCCGGACAGCGCGGGCGCCGCCAGTGCGTACTCAGTCTTGGAAAGCGGGCTCAGCGCCATAGCGCCCAGCTCGAGCGCCGTATCCTCGAGCATCAGGCCCAACGCACGCGAGCGCAGACGTTCGGCGTCGCCCGCCGACACGTCGCGGTCGAGCACGCGCGCCGCATCCGGCGCATCGCGCTCGACGGTGCGAATATGCAAGCGCTCAGCAATTGAGCGAACAGCAGAACAGCGGGCGGCCTCGACCTCCTCCTGCGCCGGTGTAAAGATGCGATTGCGCCCCAGCACCAGGCCAATCACATTACGCGGACCCAAGGCATCGACGGCAAGTGCCGCCAACAGGGACGACGGCAAATCGCCCTCGAGTGCCACCACGGCACGCGACGCACCGCGAGCGCGGGCATTGTCGCGCACGGCAAGCACCAGCGCCTGCCACAGCCACTCCTCGGAGCAAAACTGGGGCAGCTCATGGTCCTCTAGGGCATCGAGCATCACGCCGCGCTGAATTTCCTGAACCAGCAGGCTCTCCTCAAAACACGGCGCCTGGGCCACCACGCGACCGCAGTCGTCGAGCACAAACGAACCGCCGGTATACACCGACTCGTCATAGGCACCGATCGGCGCCATGCAGGCAAACCATACGCTGCGCTTGGACGCGATCTTGCGGTAGGCACCGCTGCGCACGGCGGCGACGGCAGCTGTCTCGCGGTCGGTCATGTCAAACGCGTTGAACTGGAAATAGGCAATGAGGTCGACACCGGTCGGCAGCATTTCGAGCTCGCGGTCCAGGTCAAACACCACGGCGATGCGCACGCCGTCCACGTCAAACACCGGAGGCGCCCAACGCGCGTCGTTGCTCTCGCCACGCTGCAGGGCGATGCTTGTGCGCGCGGGCACCACGCGACCGTCTTTGAGCATCATATAGTCAAGCAGGGGCTGGCCCTCAAACGAAACCGCAGCGGGCACGATGCAGATCATGTCGAGCTCTTGGATGCGCTCGGCAACGCCCGTCAGACCCGTCAGCATATCGTGCTCAAAATCGGCAGCGCCCACCAGGCCACCGGGCATGGCGCCCATAAAGAGTGGAGCCGGAACGCACAGCATGCGCGCGCCGCGCTCATGAGCCAGGCGAGCCTGGTCCTCGATGCGGCCGCAGATGCCCTCAATATCACCCAGGCGCATATCGATCTGTGCAAGTGCGAGCTTCATGGCCCAGCCCTTTCCGTCGTAAATCGTCGTTGTCGTAGTAAAAGCGCCGGCCGCATAATGCAGCCGGCGCTCGCATGTGCATATGCTAGCTATGATACCCCGAGCGGGGGCGCGCTCCTAGAACGTCGCGGACCACAGCCCATGCAGGTTGCAGTAGGCATAGACGGTACCGGTCTTGGAACCGCCAGCGAAAAACGTCGTGGGCTTCATGCCGGGCTCAAGGTAATGGATCTCCAGGCGGCCCTCGGCCTCAAGCGCGATCCACTCGATGTAGTGCTCGGGCAGCATGGGGTGCTCCGTCGAGCCCACGCGCGCACGAATAACGTGGCCGTCGCGCTCGATCTCGACAACAGGCACGTGCTTCTCGTGCGCCGCATCCTCGGTGTTTGCCGTCAGCTCCGTGCAGCCGGCAGGGGTCGCAACGCCGTCGCCAAGGGCGGCAATGAGCTTGCCGTCGGAGTCCTTAAAGAATTTCGCCATGATGTTCTCCTTTGCTGATGTGCCGATGTTCTCGATGGTTCTTATGCCCAAAGGCAGGCGAACCATCCACGGCATGGCAAATGAACACATAACGGGCGGGAACGGTGGGGTGGCGCGTACTATCCGCCCTGGCGGCCCCACCCGAGCGGGTTAGCGACCGTCGCCACCGAGCAGTGCCAGAACATCCTCGCGCGTAAACAGTGCCGATGAGATGCCGTCGCCGCCGAGCACGCTGTTGACCAGATCGCGCTTGGACTCCTGCATCTGCATAATGCGTTCCTCGATCGTGTCCTTGGCGATGAGTTTGTACACGGTCACGGTGTGCTGCTGGCCAATACGGTGGGCACGGTCGGTCGCTTGGTCCTGCGCCGCCACGTTCCACCACGGGTCGTAGTGGATGACCACGTCGGCCGCCGTCAGGTTAAGGCCCACGCCGCCCGCCTTGAGCGAGATCAAAAAGACCGGAACCTCGCCCGCTTGGAACTGCGCGACCATCTTGGCGCGGCTCTCCTTAGACGAAGCGCCCGTGAGCTTAAGAAAGGCGATGTCCTCCTTGGCCAGGCGCTTACCGATAATATCGAGCATACCCGTAAACTGGCTGAACAACAGGATGCGATGTCCGCCGTCGAGTGCGCCGTGCACGAGCTCCATGCACGTATCGAGTTTGGCGCTCCCCGCCTTGTAATCTTCGTAGTGCAGACGCGGGTCGCAGCAGATCTGGCGCAGCTTGGTGAGCTCGGCGAGCACCTTGAGCTTGTCCTTCTTAAACTCCCCGGCCTCGCGGTGCTGCACCTGCTGGGCGATGCGGTCCTGATTTGCCAGGTAAAGCTTGCGCTGCTCACCGGCGAGCTGAGCCACGACAGTGTCCTCGATCTTTTCGGGCAGGTCGGCCACCACGTCTTCCTTAACACGGCGCAGCACAAACGGCGACACGAGCGCCTGCAGGCGAGCGGCGCTGTCGCCCTCGGCGTGCTCGACCGGACTTTCGAAGCGCTTTGCAAACGATTCACGCGTGCCCAGCAGGCCCGGCATCAAAAAGTCGAAGATGCTCCAGAGCTCGGACAAGCGGTTTTCGATGGGCGTGCCCGTCAGGGCAAAGCGCACGCCGGCCGGCAGGCGCTTGGTGGCACGTGCCACCTGGGTGAGCGGGTTTTTAATGTACTGGGCCTCATCGAGCACCACACGGGCAAAGTTCTGCTCGACGTACTCGTCGATATCGCGCCGCATAAGGTCATACGACGTAACGACCACGTTATGCTCGGCCACGCCGGCGATTTGCACGCGACGCTGGGCCTTGGCGCCCACGATGGCGCACACATCGAGCGACGGGGCGAAGCGCTCCAGCTCGGCGGTCCAGTTGTACACAAGCGACGCAGGGCACACCACAAGCGTGGGCTTAATGTCCCCCGCTTCCACACGCGCCAGGATATGTGCGATCATCTGCAGCGTTTTGCCCAGGCCCATGTCATCGGCCAAGATGCCGCCAAGGCCCAGGTGTTCGAGCGAGCCGAGCCACTGGTATCCGTCGACCTGGTAGCCGCGCATCGTTGCCTTGAGCGATGCCGGCACCGTAAAGTCCATCTTGCCGAGCGTGTCCAGACGCTCGACGGTACGGCGGAACGCAGCGTCGCAATCGGCCTCGAGCGCGGGCGTGCGCGCGAGCATGCTATCGACGAATAGGGTGCTCGATGCGGGAAGCGACACGCCGTCGAGCAGGTCGACGGCATCGACGCCCAGGTCATCGGCGAGGCCAAACGCGGCTCGGGCGCCCTCGTCCAGGCGAATGATGTCGCCGGACGTAAGGCGCGCAAACGTTTGATGGCGCTTGTACGAATCGAGATAGACGGCAAGGTCCGCGGCCGAAAGCCCGCTCGCGCCCAGCTCGACATCGAGCAGGTTGCTCTTGACGGTCGCGTGCACCGAAAGCTTGGGCGCAGGGCGCACCGAGATCTGGCGCAGGCGGTCACTGAGCATGACCTCGCCCAGCTCGGACAAGGCGGCAAGGCCCTCGGTGAGCAGGCAGAACAGGCTCTCGTCATCGCGTTCCTCAAACGCCAGGCCGCCCTCGTAAAAGTCGAAATACAGGGCCGCCGTGTCCATAACGCGAAACTCTGCTACCTCGTCGCGCGGTGGCACGCCCGGGCGCTGTTCTTCGAAGGGGCTGCCCGGAGCGCCCAAGCTAAAGAGATCTGCCGACCAATCGCCGTAGGTAACCGTAATCTTACAGGTCACAAGCCCGTCGTCGACACCGATTGCCATGGCAAAGCTCGGCTCGGGCGCCACGGTATCGAGCACGGCGGGAGCGGTGAGGTCAGTGTATTCGCGCAGCACGGGCAGTGCCATGCGGCAGAATTCGCCCACCTGCTCGGCGGCGATATGGACCGGCGTGCGACAGGGCAGCAAACGCGATAGAAACGGCGCCGCATGCTGGGCAAACGCCGCATCGGCGCGGCGCGCGCGGCGCGTATCGACCAGATAGGCTGCGTCGCTCGCGACAAAGCAATGCGTATCGGCCGGAAGGCGCAAGTCGTAGCTGCCTCCCGCCGCCGGTGCAATCTTGGCGGCAAGAAGCGGCGGGCGCTTAGCCGGGACTTCGCCCTCCCCCTGCGGCGACGACTCGACGGCCACCTCGTAGGAGCGATGCGTCGTCGTCCCCCGCGACCAAGCGGGCTCAAAGGACATGGTCCTGCCGCGCAGCAGGTCCAGCACGGACACGACGGAATACTCGGATACCGGCAACTGACGCTCGGCGACAAAGCCGCTGCGGGCAAAGTCATACGATGCCGAGCGCGAGCTCGTAATATCGCCTAGGTAGGCGACCGTCATTGCGATAAAGTCGAGCAGCTTTGTCGACACGTCATCGAAAGCCTCGGGCACATGGGCAAACGTAAGCTTCTTGCCATAGGAGAACGTACCGCCACGCACATAGGCATCGGCCATGCCGTCGATATCCTTAACCACGTAGGACACCGAACCGCAGCGAATGCGAAACTCGAGTGCCCAGTTAAAGCGATCGGCAAACAGCGGATTGTAGTACGGCACCAGCGAGGGCTCCAGCACCGCTTTGGGCGCATCGGGGTCAATGGTGCCGGCGAGCTTGCGACGCATGGCCACGAGCTCGTCCATGCGCGCGTCCGAAAGATCGGAAAGCGCCGCCACAAGGCTCGGGCTCGTGGGGACGGGCGCCGGAAAGGGAAAGTTGGGATTGACGGCCGGCGCTTTGGGCGCGGTGCGCGCAGGCTGTTTCGGCTGCGCCGTAAACGTGCGGACCGGCGTGCGCAAACCTTCGACGGGCTCGGCGCCGCTGGCATCCAAATACGCCAGAGCCGTGGCAATAGCGTGCTTGCACATACCGGGGTAACGATAGGCGGCGGGGCAATCGCAGTCGTAGTCGATCACCTCGTGCTCGTCCATGTCGAGCGCCACGCGCGTCTTGTACAGGTCGCCGCGCGAACCGCGCACCGAGCCCTCAACCGTCACGTTTTTGGAGAAGCGCGAGCCGCTGTCCTCGATCGACAGCACGGCGCCGTTGAGCATGAGCGAACGCCCCTTCATAAAGGTGCCGCTCAACGCCGCCTCTTTGCGAAGCGCCTGCACAAACGTCCCCTGCGCCATCACTTCCTCCAATCTCACCCGGGGTAGCTTAGATAACCGTCACGCGGCCTTGGTTGCCGACGATGGCCTTTGCCTCTGCCAGCAGCGGAATCGAGCGTGCATTGACCTTGGCCGGCACCTCAGCGCGCAGCAAGCGCCCGTCGACTTGCTCAATAAAGATCTCCACGCGGTCGCCGCCCGGGTTGGTGGTGAGCACCGTGGCCAGGCGCGCCATATTGCCCTGGCTAAAGCGGCTGTTGGGCACCATGACCTCAAAGACCTTGGGCTTGTTTTTCTCCTCGCTAAGCTCCAGCGGCACAATCTCCTGCGCGATGATCTGGTCGCCGCGGTCCGAGCGCTCGAGCTTGCCCTTAATGCGCACAAACGCGTCGGACAGCTGCGCGCCGGTCTCGGGATCGACCTCGCCGTACAGATACCCCTCGGCCTCCTTGTAGGTCTTGGGGAACACCACGACCGTGGCCTCGCCTTCCATGTCCTCGAGCTGCACGATGCCCATGGGGTCGCCGTTTTTGGTCACGCGCTTGGACACGCTCGAGACCATGCCGGCCCACCACAGCGCCTTGCCCTCGGGAATCTCCTGGTTGATGGTGCCGCCCGTGGGGTTTTGCACCTCGTAGCCGGTGTCGATCTGCGAGAACGAAAAATCGCGCGCCTTGGCTAGTGCATACTCAAACGGACGCAGCGGGTGGTCCGAGACATAGATGCCCAGAACCTCTTTCTCCTGGCTCAGCTTAAGGTGGCGGTCCCATTCCTGGCCATCCGGATCGGGCACGCTCACCTCAAAGCCCGAGCCCTCAACGTCGCCGAACATATCGAAGAACGACGTCTGGCCGCTCGCGCGATCCTTCTGGCGCTTTACTGCGGCATCGATGATGTTCTCGGGGTTGTTCTTGTCCACAAAGTGCATCATCTGGCGACGCGGATACCCCGTGGAGTCGAAGGCGCCTGCCTTGATGAGCGATTCGATCACGCGGCGGTTGGCCTGGCTCGAGTCCACGCGCTCGACAAAGTCGTGCAGCGTCTTAAACGGACCGCCCGCCTCGCGCTCGGCGATAATCGCCTGCGCCACGCCGGTGCCCACGCCGCGGATGCCGGCCAGACCAAAGCGCACGCCCTCCTTGGTAGCCGTGAACTCGGTGCCGGACTCGTTGACATCTGGCGAAAGCACGGGGATGCCGTCGTGACGGCATGCCGAGACGTAGTGAACGATCTTGTCGGTCTTGCCCGTGTAGGACGTCAGAACGGCCGCCATGTACTCGTGCGGATAATGCGCCTTGAGCCACGCCGTCTGCATAACCAAAATGGCGTAGCCGGCGGAGTGCGACTTGTTAAAGGCGTAGGACGCGAACTCGAGAACATCGTCCCAAATCTTCTGGGCGACCTCGCGCGTGTAGTTGTTCTTGATGGCGCCGTTCATCCAGTGGTCGTAGGTGGTCTCGTCCGAGCCATCCTCCCAGTGCAGCACCGTCGACGTGAGCAGCTTAATCTTTTTCTTAGCCACGGGCTTACGGATACGCGAGTCAGATTCGCCCTTGGAGAAGCCGCACATCTCGACGGAGATGAGCATAACCTGTTCCTGGTAGACCATGGTGCCGTAGGTTTCGCCCAGGATGTCGTCCAGACGGTCATCGTAGGAGACGGCCGGCTCCTTGCCGTTCATACGGTTGATGTAGGACGAGACCATGCCGGCGCCCAGCGGGCCCGGGCGGTACAGAGCGATCAATGCCACGACGTGCTTGTACTCGGTGGGCTTCATGTTCTTGATCGTGGCCGTCATGCCGGCGGACTCGACCTGGAAGACGCCGGCGGTGTGGCCGGAGCCCATGAGCTTAAAGATCTCGGGATCGTCAAAGGGGATCTCTTCCTCTTTGATGTCGATACCGAAGTTCTTTTTGATGTTGGCCTTGGCCTTGGAGATAACCGTCAGCGTGCGCAGGCCCAGGAAGTCCATCTTGAGCAGGCCCATGTCGGCAACGGTATGACCCTCGTACTGGGTAATCTCGACGCCGCCCTTGGTATCGAGCTTGGTGGGCACGTGCTCGTTGACGGGGTCACGGCAGATCAGAACGGCGCACGCGTGCACGCCCTCGCCACGGGTGAGGCCCTCGATCGAGAGCGCCGTGTCGATGATGCGGCGGGCGTCGTCGTCCTTTTTATAGGCCTCGGCAAAATCGGGGTTAAACAGATCCTCTTTGCCGGGTTGCTTTTCGAGCACCTGCTTGAGCTTGACCTTGGGGTCGCTCGAGACCATCTTGGACAGGCGCTGGCCCATGTAGACCGGGTAGTCCAGGACGCGCGCGGCGTCGTTGATGGCCTGCTTGGCCTTGATGGTCGAGTAGGTGATGACGTGGGTGACCTTCTCGGGGCCGTAGAGCTGGCGAACGTGCTCCACGACCTCGAGGCGCCGTTCATCGTCGAAGTCCATATCGATATCGGGCATCTCGGTACGCTGCGGGGACAGGAACCTCTCGAACATCAGGCCGTTCTCGAGCGGGTCGAACGCGGTGATGTTCATGGCGTAGGCGACGATAGCGCCGGCGGCCGAGCCACGGCCGGGGCCGACGCCGATGCCGTTGTCCTTGGCCCATTGCACGTACTCGGCAACGATGAGGAAGTAGGCGGCAAAGCCCTTGTCGCAGATGACCTTGTATTCGTACTCAAAGCGCTCTTTGATGTTGACGCCACCGATCTCGCGCGTGGCCCAATCGTCGCCATAGTGCTGGCGCAGGCCCTTCTCGCACTCGCGGCGGAACTGGCTCTCGTGCGTCTCGCCGGGATCGAGCAGCGGGAAGCGCGGCAGGATGATGGAGTCCCAGTCCAGCTCAACGTAGCACTTGTCGGCGATCTCGAGCGTGTTGTCGCAGGCCTCGGGGCAATACGGGAACATCGCCCGCATCTCCTCCTCGGTCTTCATGTAAAACTCCGAGCCGGTCATGCGCATGCGGTTGGGGTCGTCGACCTTGGCGTTCATGCCGATGCACATGATGACGTCCTGCACGGGCGCGTCCTCGCGGCGCAGGTAGTGGAAGTCGTTGGTGGCGATGACCTTGACGCCCACCTGCTTGGCGATGTCGATGAGCGTGCGGTCCATCTGCTCGTCGGTGAGGCCGTTGTCGGTGGTGATGCCGTGTTCCTGGATCTCGATATAAAAGTCGCCGGGATCGAAGGTGTCGCGGAAGGTCTCAGCCCACTTGATGGCGCCCTCCATGTCACCGCGGTCGATGTATTTGGGGATGATGCCCGCGATGCAGGCGCTCGTGCAGATCATGCCCTTGGCATGGCGGCGCAGGTTGTCGAGCGTCACACGGGGCTTGTAGTAAAAGCCCTGCACGGCGGCCTCGGAGACCGTCTGCATCAGGTTGACGTAGCCTTCCTGGTCTTTGGCCAGGAGGATCATATGATAGAGCTCGGGCTTGTGGTCGCGGGCAAGGGTCTCGTCCGGCGTAAAGTAGACCTCGCAGCCGAAGATGGGCTTGATGACCAGGGGCGGCTTGAGCTCGTCGATGTTGCCCTTCTCGTCCCACATGGCCATGTCCTTCACATACTGGGCATGCTCGCGCGGGTTTTCCTCGGGATCGGGCTCCACCAGCTCGTCGCGGCGGTCCTTTTCCAAGAAGGCCTTGTCGTGGCTCCAGGTTTTGTACTCGGGCGTGTTGTGATTGACGGCGTCGCAGGCCAGCGCCAGGTCGGGTACGCCGTACATGTAACCGTGATCGGTAATGGCCACGGCGGGCATGCCAAGCTCAACGGCACGGTTGACCATATCCTGGATACGGGTTGCGCCGTCGAGCATGGAGAAAACAGTGTGATTGTGCAGATGGACGAATGCCATATGATGAGCTCCGATGCGGGTTCGTGTTCTGACTGAACGATTTTACCGCACGGCACGGACAGCACCCGAACCTAGCCAAACCCACACGGCTCCTCTTGCAGTTGCGGTGAAATGCGGACTGTTTGGCGGCTTTTTTGGCCAAAACAGTCCGTATTCCACCGCAAGTTATCTGAGGGCTAGAGATTGTAGGTGACTACTTGAGGTTCGGCGGGTTCGACGAAGATGGCTGGATTCGCCTGCTCAACGCGAACGAACTTGACCGTCACCGTCTCAACGCCCGCCTTGTGCAACACGTCGGCGTAGACGCGCGCCTGCAGGGCGTGCTTCTCGAGCAATTGGTCCGGCGTCTCATCCGGCGTGCCACCCGTCTTGTAATCGATAACCAGTGCGCGCGACGGATCGGCCGGGTCGGTGGCCAGTGCATCGATGGCCCCCTCGGCATAGGCGCCGTAGCGGGCGATATCCTCGTCCTCGCAACCCAGTGAGAAGAACGGCACCTCGGCACGGATGCACGGCCACGCGAGCAGCTCGGCACGAACCGACGACTTGAGCCAGCGGTCCAGGGCAACGTCAAAGCGTTCGCGCTGCTCCGGCGTCAGGCGCCACAGGCGCGCCAGCGCATCGGCACGCGCGGCGGGCAGCGCATCGGCACCCATCTCGATCAGCCACTGGCAGGCAGCGTGGAAGGCCGAGCCCAGCGCCATGGGGTTGCCGGTAGGCTCAACGGCGGCCACGTCTGCATCCGTCATCTCCGAGCCATCCGACTCCGCATCATCGCCAGCCTCGTCCATGGGCACGCGCGTCTCGGCGGCACGGTCCTCGGCCTCGGCATGCAGCGCCGCGGCGATCGACGAATAGCTGTACGAATCACGCGCCGGGAACGGACACTTGCCCATGCGCACGCCCGCCGCCTGGGGATACACCAGCTCAAATGCATCGGGCGACGGGTCGGCGGGGCCGGGCGCGGCCGGGCGATCGGCGGCGGCATCGGCACCCTCCGCCTCTGCATCGCCACGAACAAGCCTGCCCTCGGCATCCAGCGAAGCGTTGGCCTCAAACGCCTGCTCGCCAAAGGTAAAGTCCGCGAGCGAAATGAGCTCGTAGTCGCCCGGCTGGGAGTTGTCGAACACCAGACGGTCAGCATCGAGCTGCGGCATGTCCAGAGCGTCGGTCGGCAAAATACGGCGCAGCACGTCGTAGGTCAGATCGGTCTCGACGTCGAAGGTCGGCGCCGTCACCTTGCCGCGGCTCACGCCGGCATCCATCGCCAAGATCACCAGCTCGCGCGCACGCGTCATGGCAACGTAGAGCAAGCGGGCCCGCTCCTCGAGCGAAAGCCGCAGGTCGTCGTTGCGCAGGCGGGCAAATGCCTCGGCGGGAGAACCCGTCGCGCAGACGTCCTCCATGAGCTCCGGCGGCAGCCACAGCGACGTGCCCTTGCCCTTAAACGCATGCTCAAACTGCTTTTTGACGTCGTCGCCCTTCACAAAGGTCCCATCGGCAAGCTTAACGCCATCAAAACGAGCTGGCAGTGCCACGACCTGCGCTCCGCCCTCGACACGCCCCATCTGAGCCGCACCGGACGGCTTGCGCACGCCAAAACACTCGGCAACCGCTACGACCGGATACTCCAGACCCTTGGACGCATGCACGGTCATGATGCGCACCGCGCCGTCGCCCTCCTCGTTGAGGGCACCCGGGGCCTCCTTGCCCGCCAAGAAGCGGTCGAAGGCCAGCGCGATGGAACGCGGCGAGTTGCCGAACTCGGCCTCCTCCTCGGCCACGGCGTCGAGCGCCTTGAGCACGTTGGCGGCGATGGCCTTGCCCTCGGGGCCGCGCTGCGCCAGGCGCACGAACCAGCCGGAGGCATTGACCGCGTCGCGCGCGATGGCGGCGAACGAATCACGCCCCACGCGACGCAGTGCGTAGCGCAGCACCTCGCGGGCACGCGTCACAAGCGGCAAGCCCTGCAAGCCCGGCACATCGGAATCGCTCATGATGCCCATGTCGATATTCCGGCGCGAGGTCTCCCCCGTCTCGCCATCGAGCTTGGTCGCGAGCGCCAGGAACTCCTGGGCGCCGAGCGCAAACATCGGCGAGGCGAGCAGCGGCATAAGGCCCTGCGCCGTATCGGCCGGATTGGCGAGCGCGCAGACCAGGGCACGCACCGTCTGCACCTCGGCTGCCTGGGCAAAGACCGAGCCGCCTGCGATGACGCAGTCGAGCCCCTGATCGCGGAACGCTTGGGCATAGACGTCGGCATTGGTCATGCGGCCCAGCAGCAACACCATATCGCCCTGAGGCTGTTTTTTATCGGCAAGCGCACGGAAACGCTCGGCAATCGCACGAGCTTTCGCCTGCGTTCGCTCCTGGGTGCTGCCGCCGGCAACGAGCAGCGCCTGGCGGCGCGAAGCCTTTGCCCTGAGCTTGTCTTCGCGCTCATCGCTCGGCTCAAGATCCAAAAAGCCCTGCATAAGGCCACCGGTATCGCCGTCAAAGACGCGCGCCACGTAGCGCAGGACCTCGTCGTGGCTGCGAAAGTTGCGCACGAGTTTGACAAGCTCGCCGGCGGGTGCCCCGGACGAAGCCGACACCCCGGACGCAGCGAGGACGGCGCCCGGAGCACCGGCAGCCGCCGCGCCCGAAGCGCCCACCTTGCGCTCCTGGCGGCGGAAGACCTCGACCTCGGCACCACGGAAGCGATAGATCGACTGCTGCGCGTCGCCCACCGTGCACAGCGCACGCTCGCCCGCACCCGTCAGGTAGCGAATCAGATCGACCTGCATCTGGTCGGTGTCCTGGAACTCATCGATCATGACCATCTTAAAACGGCCCTCGTAGGCGGCTCGGATAGCAGGATAATCGCGCAGCGCCTCGTATGCCATGCGCAGCAGATCGTTGTTATCGAGCGCGGACTGGTCGGCTTTGAGCGCGCGGTACTCCGCCTCCACGGCACGGGCAAGCCCCGTCAGCGCATCGAGCGCCGAGTCGCCGCAAGCCAGCACAATGTTGACAAACGTGTCGGCAGCCTCTGCCTTGAGCAGCTCGACGTTCTCCTTTGGGAACATCTTGCTCGCGCGCGGCATGCCGCACGACATCATGAGCCGCGCCACATCCGCCATGGTCTTGTCGCTCGCCTCGAACGCATCGATGGCCTCGAGCGCCACCTGCGCCTTCTCGGTCGCGGCCTTGCTCGCGCCGAGCGCCGCACGATAGGCATCGGCCAGTGCCGAGGTATCGGAGCAGCCGCGAAGCACGCACACGTCGTCCATGCCACCCGGCAGCTGGCTCGACAGCTCCAGCAGGTCGCGCACCAAGCCCTTGATGGTGGTGCCGCCGCCAAAGGGTCCGCCCTCGCCCGCCATGGGGTACCAGGCATAGAGGGCTTTGAGCGAAGCGGCAAGCTCGGGAGCGGCATCGGGCGCCGTCGCGCGGCCCAGCACATGCTCGACAGCCTGGTCCATGAGCTCATCGGTATCGGTGAGAACGGTGAATTCGGGGTCGATGCCCAGCTCCAGCGCATGTGCGCGCAGGATGCGCGAGCACATGCCGTGGATGGTCGAAATCCAGGCGTCGTCAACCGTCAGGGCTTCCTCGTCCATGCCCTCTTCGATAAGCGCACGGCGCACACGGTCGCGGATCTCGGCCGCGGCGTCCTTGGTAAAGGTAATAGCGAGCACCTGGTCCAGATGCTCAATGAACGGACCGGATTCGGGCGAGAGCGCGTAGACGATACGGCGCGTGAGGGTGAAGGTCTTGCCCGAACCGGCGCCCGCCGAGACAAACAGCGGGCGGTCGAGCGTTTTGACGACTTGCAGCTGTTGCGGCATCAAAGTCGAAAGATCCATGGTCTACACGCCCCTCCTTACAAACGTTCCTTCGTGGTTATACGAGCAGCGCGCATGCGCGGCCTGAGCCGACGTCGGATCGACGGCAGCAACGTTGCCTGCCTCGAGCTCGCGCAGGCGCTCGGCAATTCCGGCCTCCACGCGGTCGAGCAGGGTATCGAAGTCCATATTGCCGCCCTCGCCCGGAAAGCCCTTCTTAAGGCCTGGAATACGACCGTCGCCGCGTTCCTCCTCGAGCAGCTCGTCACTCGCGGCGCCGCGCAGCGCCGGCTTGCCGCCCTTGGTCGAAAAGTAGAGCGCCGCGCGCGTGTTCAGATCCAGCGCCCGCCGCATGGCCTGCGCGTAGATGAGCGTCTGGGTATGCGGCGGCAACCAACGCGGGTCGTCGGCGGGCACCGCGCCCGTCTTCTCGTCGAACACCGTGGGGTCGGCGAGCTTATATTCCTCGACGCCCGAACGATGCTTGTAGTCGATCACCACGGCACGGTTCTCGGCATCCACGTCCACGCGGTCGATGCGCCCGCCGAGCGGCCAACCGGCATACTCGACCTTAAGCTCGTTAAACGCAAACTCCAGATAGCGCGGGACAAAGGGCGCAAGCGCCTCAGACTCGTAAGCGAGCACGCCCTCCAGCTGTGGCAAGATCTCGGCCACCTGGCGCTCCTCCACCGGTGAGAGCGGCACGAGCGGGGCCTCGGTACCGCGCTTGCCGGCGTGCTCGGCCAGGGTCTCGTCGAAGACCTCGCGTAGCAGCTCCTGTGCGCGCGGCAGGTTCATGGGCGTCACGCGCTCCATACCTTCCTGCGGCAGGCGAGCATGCAGGTGCTCCAGCACGTCGTGTACAAAGTTGCCCTTCTCCATGTTGCCAAAGCCCGCATCGATAGACTGGGGTTTTACGCGATAGGACACAAACCAGCACAGTGGGCAGGTGGAATAGGCCTCGATCTGCGAGGCGGACGTTAAACGCGGCACGAGCGGCGCATCCTCGCCCTCACCATCGCGACGGCGCAAAACCAGATACGGCACGGCCTCGGCGCTCAGATGCTGAGGGGCTTCGCATGCGACCCGCTTGCGTTCGAGCCCTTCGCCGGCGGCGGGGTCGAAGTCCCTCACGATATCGCCCTCGCCCACGCACGTCGCCTTGGCGGCGCCGGCGGCCTTGTCGGCGTCAGCGGCCTTGGCGTGCGCGCGCAACTCGGTCCACACGGCAGCCGGATAGCACTCGCGCGCCTGACGGTCGTGGGTCACGCGGGCAAGCACAACGGAGCCGCGCGCAGCCTGCATCGCACGCCCAAAGCGCACGCGCAGCAGGGCGGCGGGCTCAAGCGTCACGCCGCCGCGATCCAGCTCTTCCGTCAACGTGGCCAACGGGCCCTCCTCATGCGAGAGCGGATAGCTGTCCAAGTCGACATCGGCAAACAACACCGCATCGTAGCTGTTGGGACGCAGCGCTGCCGCATCGGCAAGAGACACAAAGCGCACCTGGGCACGCGGGGTGCGATCGACCTCGTAGGTCTCGTAATCGTAAGCGGCGCTGCGCTTATCCACCTTAGTGCGGACGCCGTCGAGCACGGGCACGGTAGCCGCCTGCGACACGTCGAGCGCGCGGGCGTCGTTCATAAGGATGTCGATGACATGGCGCAGCAGGGCAGTCTCGGCCTGGCGACGGGCCTGGCCGTCGAGACCGCCAAACGCGCGATCGGGCAGCGCCTCGGCAACGGCAAGCATGGCCTTGAGCGCCGTCACGGGCTTGTCACGCCACAGCGCTTGGAACACGTCCGAGACCACGCACGGCACGTTCTTAAACCAGTTCTGGTCGCTGGCCGCCTTACGCGCACCCCTCACCTGGCCCTGCACGCTCTGCAGCAGACTCTTGACGCCCGCAGTGGTCTTGCTGCGCGACAGGCGCATGTTCTTATCGAAGGTTCGCGCGCTGGCGGCGTCGGCGCCCGAAAGTGGGCTATAAATCCAGTCGGTAAGCTCCGGGGCGGGCCACCACTCGGTCTTGGAGGCGGTGCCCTCGTCAGCAGCCTTCATGCGCTCGATCAGGTTGGCAAGCGCCGTGAACTGCCTGCCCGCGATGGATTGGGAAAACGCCGTGAACTCGGTTGTCTCGGCCGCGATGTGGCGCGCCGCCAAACGAGCGGCAAGCTCGCCGAACAACTGGGGTGCCCGGGCGGACACCACGAGCACGCGCGCAGGATCGGCCGGTGCCGCAGCGCCGTCGCGCGGTGCGGCACCCTCGCGCGCCTTTACTAACTTATCAATAGCATTCGCATAGGCATAGGCGCGGGCATGGGGACCGGCAACCTCTATAAAGGCGGGCTGAGCGGCGGGCTTAGAGGCAGCAGCGTCCTCCCCCAGCGGCGCAATCTCAAACAGTACGCCGCGGGCATCAAAGGCCGCAGCAAGTTCCTCGCGCATTGCCGCCTGCTCGCGGGCGAGCAGCACGACGACCTCTCCCCCGCCATTCGCCACGGCAGACAGCAGCTCAAGCAGGCCGTGCGCAAACGACGTGACGCCACGCACAAACACAGCGCGGACGCAGGTTGGCAGATTGTCGGCTAAGGCACCGGCCATCATGTCGGCTGCCTCGCAGGGTTCGACCATATCTCGGCGGTCCAAGCCACTCGCATAGGCGCGCAAAAGCTCGAACACGCGTGCCTCGGCATCGCTTTTGGGCTCGGGCTGGCAGGCGTTGCCACAGTGGCGTTCGGCACCTGTCCCCGCCACGCCCGGAAGCACATCGCGAGCCATGCGTGCGAGCATGCGCACCGTGCCCTGGCTACGAGAAAGCGGCTGCAGATCGGCATCGTCGCGACGGGCAACCATATCCGAGAACAGCATCTGACGCTGCAGGTTGTCGACGAAGCTGCGGCCGTCGCCCATCAGCTCCCACAGTGAACGGAGCCACGATGAGGGGGTCTTGTAGTCAACGCCCAGTGAAGCGCCGGCCACCGCCGCATCGTGACGGCACAGGTCGAGCTCGGCAAACGTAGGCGCCAGCAATACGGCACGTCCATGGCGGGCAACAAGGTCGCTCAGCAGCGCCGCCTCGGCATCGCTCAGGTCTGCGCCGGCATTGGTGGTATAGATTCGAACAGGCATGGTCCTCCACTCAAACTGTTCGCAATAATCAATGTATCCATCCTACCCGCCCACGCGGACACATTTGCCCCACGCCAACAGATTTGATCCCTTGGGGACGGAGGAAAACGGATCATCGAGGGGGTCAGTCTAACCCGGTGATCCGTTTTCCTCCGTCCCCAAAGGATCAAAAAACCGCCCCCGAAGGGACGGTTCTGCGCAATTCGTTTGTTGCCGCTGGCCTACTCGCCATCCTCCAGTTTGATGAGGATCTTGCGATAGCCACCGTACTCGCCATTAAGTGCCTTGGACACACGGCTCACCGTGGTGGACGAAGCGCCGGTACGCGCCTGAACCTCGACATAAGGCTCGCCCTCATCCAGATAGCGCGCAACCTGCAGACGTTGCGAAAGATCGCAGATCTCGCGCGGCGTGCAGATATCGGTCAAAAACGCTTGGATATCCTTCTCGTCATCCAAAAGACTAAATGCGTGGACCAGCTGCTTGACATCAGGCTTGTCAAACATGTTCTCGATATTCATCGATCACCGCCAAACCCGCCAAAAGGCATCGAAGTTGATACTGACATCGGGCATCGTTCGCCCGTTCTATGCAATAGGGCAACGCCTGTGGCTTTTGCCCGTAGCAGTTTAGCACACCACCAAACTAAAGCGACAAAACTCTCTGCCAGCGGCGCGTTTTCTAGGACGAACGCCGTTTTGAAACCGAATGCGCACGCAAGCTCCACGAATATCTGAGACAATGGGCGTCCAAACAAGGCGGCACACCCGCGCGGCCGTCCAAGCTGCCGCAGCAAACCGCTTCACGCGACACCAACGCACCCTGCGCAAGAAAGGATTCACACCATGCGCTTTATGCTTAACTGGCTCTTTACCTCGATCGCCATCGCGATCGCAACGTTTCTCGTCCCCGGCATCCAGCCCTTCGGTTTTGCCGAGGCCTGGGTCTGTTTCGCCTTCGTGGGACTGTTCCTGAACATCGTCGATTCGTTCGTCAAGCCGTTCCTGACGGTCATCTCGCTGCCGCTCACGATCATTACGCTGGGCATTTTCCAGCTTGTCGTCAACAGCTTTATGCTCGAGCTCGCGAGTTACCTGTCGGTCAACCTGCTGGGCGTCGGCATCTCCATCGCAAGCTTTGGCTCGGCCTTTATGGGCAGCATCCTGGTGTCCATCATGCGCAGCATTCTCGACAGCATCGCCGAGGACTAAAACGGCCATTCCGGCCGTGCCCGTCTCAACAGCCCAAAACGAAGGCCGCCCATCGCAAAAATGGGCGGCCTTCTTATTTGCCAAGTCTCAAAGGGCGAGAAAATCTACCATTTCCACCCCGTCCCCAAATGCAGGTGTGGGTTAGATGACGTAGTCGTAGCCATGGTTGGGAGCGACAAGTTGATCGAGCGTCACACCGTCGAGGTAGTCGTTGATGAGCTTGTCCAGGTTCTTCCACACGTCGAGCGTGGGGCACTCATCCGAACGCGAGCAGCCCTTGCAGTTGCCATCCAGGCAGGCGACCGGCGCCAGACTGCCCTCGGTCAGGCGCAAGATCTCGCCCACCGTGTATTGCTCGGGCGGGCGCGTGAGCACATAGCCGCCGCCCTTGCCGCGCATGCCCGAGAGCATGTTGGCGCGCACGAGCGTAGCCAAAATGTTCTCGAGATATTTCTCGGAAATCCCCTGTCGCGCCGCGATCTCTTTGAGCGGGATGCGACCGGCTGCCTGGTGCTCGGCCAGATCGACCATAACGCGCAGGGCATATCTGCCCTTAGTAGAAACCAACATGTATAGTGCTGCCTTTCGGTCATTTAGTCCGTAGAAATTCTAGCCGAAATATTGGTTTTGAAAATACCCGTTCCGGTCAAGATGGTTAATCGACTCGTAATAATCTTCTATTTCCTATTGCGTTACTAGGCTTTACTGTCTACTATGCTTGCCAACAGCAAAACGAACAACCCATAAGGTTTGTGGGTTTCGCTGCTACACACACCGTAAAACCACACGGTATCCAGTCATTTGAACACTTTGGAGGTTCACCATGAGCAATGTTTACACGTCCATCGATCAGCTTATCGGCCACACTCCGCTTCTGGAGCTCACTCACTTTGAGGCCGATGAGGACCTCAAGGCCCGCGTGCTCGTCAAGCTGGAATACTTCAACCCCGCCGGCTCCGTCAAAGACCGCGTCGCCAAGAACATGATCGACGAGGCCGAGAAGGCCGGCAAGCTCGTGCGCGGCGGCGACTACACCATCATCGAGCCCACGAGTGGCAACACCGGCGTCGGCATCGCCTCGGTGGCGGCGGCTCGCGGCTACAAGGTGATCATCACCATGCCCGAGACTATGTCCGTCGAACGCCGCAAGCTTATGCAGGCATATGGCGCACAGCTCGTGCTCACCGACGGTTCCAAGGGCATGAAGGGCGCCATCGCCAAGGCCGAGGAACTGCAGAAGGAGACGCCAAACAGCATCATCGCCGGCCAGTTTGTGAACCCCGCCAACCCCGCCATCCACAAGGCCACGACCGGCCCCGAGATCTGGGATGACACCGACGGCGAGGTCGACATCTTCGTCGCCGGCGTTGGAACCGGCGGCACCGTGACCGGCGTGGGTGAGTTCCTTAAGGAGCAGAACCCCGAAATCAAGGTCGTCGCCGTCGAGCCCGCCACTTCCCCGGTGCTCTCCAAGGGCCAAGCCGGCCCGCACAAGATCCAGGGTATCGGCGCCGGTTTTGTGCCCGACGTCCTCGACACCCAGGTCTATGACGAGATCATCCCCGTCGAGAACGACGACGCCTTTGCGACCGGCCGCGCCGTGGGCCACAAGGAGGGCGTGCTCGTGGGCATTTCGTCCGGCGCCGCCGTGTGGGCCGCGCTGCAGCTGGCCAAGCGCCCCGAGAACGAGGGCAAGACCATCGTGGCCCTGCTTGCCGACACCGGCGAGCGCTACCTGTCCACGGCGCTCTTCCAGGACTAGGGCCTGTCGCCCATAGGTTGAGCCCACGGACGAGCCGGTCTCCTCTCTCCCGGCAGTCTGAGCCCATCCAATCAGGGTGTCCCACGAGACGCCCGAACTTGCTACAATGTCTGCGGCGCGGAACCAGCCTCCCGCGCCGCTTTTCTTTTTTGGCCACATGCCACCAAGGAGAACCTCCCCATGCACAACAAGCGCGTGCTCGTCGCCATGAGCGGCGGCGTCGATTCCAGCGTGACCGCGTACCTGCTCAAAAGCCAGGGCTACGAATGCGTCGGCGCCACCATGCGCCTCACCTGCCCCGCGCCCGATCCTGCAACGGGTATGAGCAAAGTCGACCGCGACATCGCCGATGCAAAGGCCGTCGCCGAGCGTCTGGGGATACCCCACCATGTGCTCGACTTGCAGCAGACCTTCGACCACAGCGTTATCGAGCGCTTTGTGAACGCCTACCAGGAGGGGCTGACGCCCAACCCTTGCATCATCTGCAACCGCCACATAAAGTTTGGCGCGTTGCTCGGTGCGGCGCTGGACATGGGCTGCGACTACATCGCAACGGGTCATTACGCCAAAACAAGCCAGACAGTAGACGGCACCTGGCAGCTGCATCGCGGCGAAGATCCCAAAAAGGACCAGAGCTACTTTTTATATTCGCTTACGCAGGAGCGCCTGGCGCACACGATCTTTCCGCTGGCAGGCCTAGACAAAGAGCGCGACGTGCGCCGCATAGCCGCCGAGCAAGGCTTTACCAACGCCCAGAAGGCCGAAAGCGAGGACATCTGCTTTATTCCAGACGGTGACTACGCGGGCTATATCGAGCGCCGCTGCGGACATCCCGCTGCACCGGGCGACATTGTGTGGCGCGACGGCAGCGTGGTCGGACGCCATAACGGCGCGTTGCGCTATACCATCGGCCAGCGCAAGGGCTTGGGCGTCGCGATGGCGCATCCCGTGTATGTGACGGGCGTCGATGCCGCCAACAACACCGTGCATCTGGGCGAGGCCGAGGACCTAACGGCCACAGCACTCACGGCCGACGACTGGATCTGGAGCGCCCCTGCCGACCGCATGGAGGCAGAACTCGATGCCGGCGGCATTCGCGTGGGCGCCAAGTACCGTTACCGTCAGAAAGACCAAGCAGCGACCCTTACGCGCGGCGAAGACGGGCAAATGCTGCTGACTTTTGACGAGCCGCAGCGAGCCATCGCCCCCGGCCAGGCTGTCGTCGTCTACCGCGGCGACGTCGTCCTCGGCGGCGGCACCGTGACTGCCGCCATCAAGTAGTCCCATCCCCTTCATAAGTTGCGGTGAAATAGGGACTGTTTAAACGTTTAAAACCGCCAAACAGTCCCTATTTCACCGCAACTTAGAGAGGACGGCCTCAGTCGGTACTACTGTATCAGCCGAGGCCGCTGCATCGTTAGCGCTGAACGTAGGCGCGAACCAGCTCGTAGGTATTGCGCACGCCGTCGATGTGGCTGCGCTCGTAGTTGTGGCTCGCGTACACGCCGGGGCCGATCAGACCATGGCGAATGTCGTAGCCGGCCGAGAGCGTGGCCTCGACGTCGGAGCCATAGTGCGGGTACACATCGATGGCGTAATCGAGCTCCAGCTCGCGCGCGATGTTGGACAGCGTGGTTACCAGGTCGTAGTTGTACGGACCGCCCGAATCCTTAGCGCAAATCGAAACCATGCGCTCGGTGCAGCCCAGGTCGTCGCCCACGCAGCCCATGTCCACGCTGATCATCTCGCGCGTGTCGGCCGGCACAAAGGCACCGCCGTGGCCGACCTCCTCGTACACCGTAAAGAGCAGCGAAACCTTGCGCGAAAGGGTCACCTCGCCGTCGGCGACAGCGCAGGCCAAACCCAGCAGAATCGACGCGGACAGCTTGTCGTCAAGGAAGCGACTCTTGATGAAGCCGCTCTCCGTTACCGTGGTGCGCGGATCCATAGCGATGATGTCGCCGGTTTGAATACCCAGCTCGAGCACATCGTCCTTGCTGTCAACGTTCTCGTCGAGCAGGATTTCCATGTTCTTCTCGATGGTCTTGACCGGCTCATCGGCCACATGCGCCGAAGGCTCGGTATTGAGAACCACGCCCGTGTACACATTGCCGTCACGCGTGTAGACGGTGCAGTTCTCGCCATCGGCCGTAGACCACTGGTGCCCACCGAGCGTCGTGGGACGCAGGCGGCCATTGTCCTTAATGGAGCGCACCATGGCGCCCAGGGTATCGACATGGCTCGCCAGTACGAGCGGCTCACCCTCACCACCAAGCTCAACGAGCACATTGCCCTTGTTAGAACGCTCGGGCCCAAAGCCCATATCGCGCAACGTTTCCATCAGATAATCAGTCGCCGCACGGGTATAGCCCGTAGGCGAAGCGATAGAAGTCAGCGTCTTAAGCTGGTCAGTAATAAAACCAAGCGTAGAATCCATTTGGGGCACCATCCACAACTCCAAAGTCAACATCCCGTAATCAGTAAAAGCCCCAACAACGATACCACCACGCACAAAAATTTACCCAGCGAGATGACCCATCGAGCTCTTCCGAACAGCGCCCGTCACGACAACGGGCGGGGCCCGCCGAACCAGGTTAAGCAGCCGGGCAGATCTTCTTGAAGAGCTCGATGACGTCGTCGAGCGTCGCCTCGCGCGGGTTGCCCGGGAAGCAGGCGTCGGCCATGGCGTCCTTGGCCAGGACCTCGATCTCGTCAGCCTTCATGGCCTCGCAGACGTGCGGGATGTTCACGTCGGCGGAAAGCTGCTTGACGGCGGCGATAGCGGCGTCGGCGGCCTCGTCGGTGCTCATGCCCGTGGTGTCAACACCCATGGCGACGGCAACCTTGGCCAGACGCTCGGCGCAAACCGGCTTGTTGAACTCCATGGCGATCGGCAGCAGCATGGCGCAGGCGACGCCGTGCGGGGTGTCGTAGTGAGCGGACAGGGTGTGAGCCATGGCGTGGTCGATGCCCAGGCCAACGTTGGAGAAGCCCATGCCGGCGACATACTGGCCAAGGGCCATGCCCTCGCGGCCGGAGCCGGGCTGGCCGGACTTGGCCTCGGCAACGGAGTCGCGCAGATTCTCGCTGATCAGCTTAATAGCCTCAAAGTGGAACATGTCAGAGAGCTCCCAAGCGCCCTTCGTGGTGTAGCCCTCGATGGCGTGGGTCAGAGCGTCCATACCGGTGGAGGCGGTCAGGCCGGCGGGCATGGAAGCCATCATGTCGGGGTCGACGACGGCGACCTCGGGGGCGTCGTTGGTGTCGACGCACACGAACTTGCGGACCTTCTCGGGGTCGGTGATGACGTAGTTGATGGTCACCTCGGCGGCGGTACCGGCGGTCGTCGGCACGGCGATGGTGAACACGGCGTGGTTCTTAGTGGGAGCAACGCCCTCGAGGCTGCGGACATCGGCGAACTCGGGGTTGTTGATGATGATGCCGATGGCCTTGGCGGTGTCCATGGAGGAGCCACCACCGATGGTCACGATAGCGTCAGCATCGGCGGCCTTGAAGGCCTCGACGCCGTCCTTGACGTTCTGGATGGTGGGGTTGGGCTTAATCTCGGAGTAGAGGCTCCAAGCGATGCCGGCAGCGTCGAGCTCGTCGGTCACCTTGGCGGTAACGCCAAACTTGACCAGATCGGGGTCGGAGCAGACGAAGATCTTCTTGTAGCCGCGACGCTGGAGCTCGCCGGGGATCTCCTTAATGGCGCCGGAACCATGATAAGAGATGGTATTGAGAACGAAACGATTAGCCATTGATAGCCTCCCATCGTGTGCGGGGCACCCATTACGCCCCACGCTATGAGTCCCATCCTAACGCTTTTGAAACAAAAAACGCGTGAGAACGTCAAACTATTTAAAGCGTTTCAACAGACGATGAAAAATAATGCGGCGAAGGGACAGCCCCTTTGCCGCATTCGGCTACTTTCGACAGCCCTCTTTCCAAGCCTCGGCCGCAACCTTCCAGCGTAAGCGCAAGTCGCGCTCGCGGTCGATGAACATGATGGCAAACGCGACAAACAGCAGCAAGCTCGCCACGACGATGGCGTACAGGCCCATGCGCTCAATGCACCAGTTGCCCAACACGGCGCCAAACACAAAGGTAAAGATCACGCCAAAGTACAGCAGGCCGTTTTCCAAAAAGCCGCGCCTGTGGGTGATGATGTAATCGTCCACGTTTTGCAGCGCGTTGCGCAAGTTGCCGATACACATGGTCGTAGCGATGCCGTGACCGTGGATCTTGCGGAAGCTCTCAACTTGCATGCCGCAGGCAAACGAGGTGAGGCAGTTGGCGAGCAGGTTGAAATTGCCGCCGGGGATAAAGCTCACGCCCAGCAAGATAACGGCTTCAAAAAACACCGTCACCTGGCGCCAGTGAATCACGCTGCCAAACCGCTCGTGCACCAAGTCGGCAAGCATAATGCCCACGGCAAACGACACCACAGGGAAGAAGTAGCGCCCCGCAAGTGTCCAATTGCCCTCCGAGATGCTCACGCCCACAAGCAGGATGTTGCCCGTCTGCGCGTTTGCGAAAACATGGTCGCGCCCAATGTACGAATACACATCCATAAAGCCGCCGGCGAGCGCCAGGATAATGCCCAGTTCGATGGACTCCGATATCTGTTTGGCACGCTGCATCGTCGTGCATCCTCCTTGTTGACGACCCTCTCGTGCGTTGGCGGAAACATAGCCGCCGTTCATACTGTAACCCATTGACAACATGGCGTGCGCGCGAGACGGCTCCTTCGACACGGGGATACACAGTCTGGAAACAAACGGCGGGCGCGGCGACGCTCCCACTCACTAGCCCATGTACTCCCCCAGTCTTTTTAGCTCCGTCCCAAAAAGACTGGTTACAATTACGTGCAGCATACAGACACCGGGAGGGATCGTGGCAAAAAAGCCTCAGCACGCTCAGAACAACCAGCGCAGTCAGCAGGGCAAACAGGGCCAGCAGCAAAAGCGCGGCGGCAAGGCGCAGGCCACGGTCGCCCGCGCCAAGCATTCCCAAGCGACGCCCGCCCGCCCCTGGCGCCCGGGCCGCGATAAATTCCTCCCCGTCAGTCGAGCCGACATGGATGCACGCGGCTGGGACCAGTGCGACTTTGTCTACATCTGCGGCGACGCCTATGTGGACCATCCCAGCTTTGGCATGGCCATCATCAGCCGCGTACTCGACGCGCACGGCTACAAGGTGGGCATCATCTGCCAACCCAACTGGACCGACCCCGCCAGCATCACCGTGCTCGGCGAGCCGCGCTTGGGCTTTCTCGTCAGTGCCGGCAACATGGACTCCATGGTCAACCACTATTCGGTGACCAAGCATCGCCGCCACACCGACGCCTACACGCCCGGCGGCGAGGAGGGGCGCCGTCCCAATCGCGCCGTCACGGTCTACGGCAACCTCATCCGCCAGACGTTTAAGGACGCTCCCATCATCATCGGCGGCATCGAGGCGAGCCTGCGCCGTCTGGCCCACTACGACTACTGGCAGGACAAGCTTAAGCGCTCGGTACTGCTCGACTCGGGCGCCGACATCCTCATCTACGGCATGGGCGAGCACGCGATTGTCGAGATCGCCGACGCACTCGACGCGGGGCTGCCCGTCGATCAGATCACCTATATCAACGGCACCGTTTACCGCACGGGTTCGCTCGACGAGGTCTACGACTACGACCTGCTGCCCAGCTGGGACGACCTTGCCGCCGACAAGCTCAACTACGCCCGCAGCTTTAACGTGCAGCAGCAGAATATGGACCCCATCACCGGGCATCGCCTGGTAGAGCCATATCCCAACAGCGTGTACGTGGTGCAGAACCCGCCGTCGGCAACACTCACCACCGACGAGATGGACGAGGTGGCCGAACTCCCCTACGCACGCGATTGGCATCCCGACTACGACGCGGCAGGCGGCGTGCCGGCCTTTGCTGAGATCAAGTTTTCCATTAGCTCCAACCGCGGCTGTTTTGGCGAGTGCTCGTTTTGCGCGCTCACCTTCCACCAGGGCCGCGTGTTGCAGATGCGCAGCCACGACTCGATCATGCGCGAGGCCGAGCTGCTCACGCGCGATCCCGAGTTTAAGGGCTACATCAACGACGTGGGTGGACCGACGGCCAACTTTAGCCGCCCCGCCTGCGACAAGCAGCTCAAGCACGGTGTGTGCAAGAACAAGCGCTGTCTGTGGCCGAGCGTATGCAAGAACATGGTGGTCGACGAAAGCGGCTACACGCAGCTGTTGCGCGACCTGCGCCAGCTGCCGGGCGTCAAGAAGGTCTTCGTGCGCAGCGGCATCCGTTTTGACTACACCATGGCCGATACCTCGGACGAGTTTTTACGCGAGCTGCTGGAACACCATGTCTCGGGCCAGCTACGCGTGGCACCCGAGCACGTGAGCGACGCGGTGCTGTCCGTGATGGGCAAGCCGAGCCGAGCCGTCTACGATGCGTTCTGCCGCAAATTTGAGCGCCTGAACCGCAAGTATGGACTCAAGCAGTATGTTGTGCCGTATCTGATCTCGAGCCACCCCGGTTCAACCATGAAGGAAGCCGTGGACCTTGCCGAAGCCGTGCGCGACATGGGCTACATGCCCGAACAGGTGCAGGACTTCTACCCCACCCCGTCCACCATGTCGACGTGCATGTACTACACCGGCGTGGACCCGCGCACCATGGAGCCGATCTATGTGGCGCGCGACCCGCACGAGAAGGCCATGCAACGCGCGCTTATCCAGTATCGCAAGCCCGAGAACTACAAGCTGGTACGCGAGGCGCTGGAAAAGGCTGGCCGCCGCGACCTGATCGGCTACACCAAGCATTGCCTGATTCGCCCCGTGCCGCCACGCCCGGGCGAGACGTCTGCCGGCGGCGGACACGGCACCGGCAAGAAGGGCGGTAAGGCCCACGGTGGCGCCGCCGGCAAGGGACCCAAAGGCAGCAAGGGCCACGGCGGCATGTCGCGTGCGCAGAACACCGCAGGCCGCAACCGCGCGGCCCAGGGGCGTCAGGGCGCCAACGGCGGCGGCAGGCGCAACTAGGGCAGTGGTGCGCTCGCTGCGTCCATCCCACACGCGTGGCGCAGCGAGCGCATCGCCTCTACCAGCACAAAGCCGGCGATAGCGACCGTAATTGCCACGTCGAGCGGCGTGTTCACAAACCAGAGCATCGTCATGAGATACGACCCGGCATTAAAGGCAAAGTGCAGCAGAATCGTGTAGCGGAGCTTTCCGGTGGTCACGAGTACCCAGCCAAAGATGAGGCCGGCGGCCCCCGCGTAGCAACCCTGCACCCAGTTCATGTGCATAAAACCGAAAATCGCCGCCTGCAGCACGATTGCCGCGGCGACACCCCAGGCACTCGGGGCCGCCCAGGGCACTATGGCGCCGTCTTTCGGTCGCACGAGACGTCGGCGCTTCCAAAGTGGGCGGCACTGCGGGTTAAACGCTCGGAGCGAAAACTCAAAAATGATGCCGCGCACCAGCAGCTCCTCGCAAAACGGAGCGCCGAGCACCGTAGTCAGGACGGCGAGATAGCTGGTGTCGCCCATGCCTGTTTCCTCGACAAGTTCACTGTAATCGGCCGCGACCTCGGGCAACAATGACAGTACGGCGTCGGTCACGTAGCCAACGACCACCTGCAGTGCCAAGCCGATCACGATAACGCAGGCAATGCGCTTCCACGCGCTACGCACTCCCCCGCCAAGCGGACGCTCACCTTGCCAGCGCGCGATAAACGACCGCGGCCACAAATAACGCCACCATAGCAGCGCCATCAAAAACGACGCCGTCTGCGCGACGGCCTGAAGCAATTGGATGTCGAGATCATCGATCGAAAAACCCATGAACACCGATGCGACGCCAAGGGCGGAGAACAAAACCACGCTCAGGGCTATATCGGCAGCGACAACGCCAAAACATGCAAGCGCCCACGCCATCGCATTGAGCATGCCAACCTCCTCAAAACCGTTCCCTAGTTCTACCACAACTCGGCAGAGAGCTGATCCCATGGGGACGGAGAAAAACGGATCACTTATTGATGAGAATCGGGCACAGTGCCAAAGGCCCCGCTGGGCGAAATGTCGAACGGAAAGGTGCCGCAGCGATTGAAGGCAGCGATGAACATGCGGATGGCGTTGGACGGCGTGGTGCCTACGAGCTGGGTTGCCGCCGCGAAGGCCGCCTTTTCCTCAGGCAAGACCTTCGCTACAACCGGGGTCATGTGTTCTGCCATGGCGCTTCCTTTTTGAAACGACGGTGGTGCGGATAGATGCGGGCCGCGCGGCTGGGCGACGGGCTGTGAAGGCAACCCGATTGGCCCGCATCTGGAGTTTGTTTCTGCGGCGTTGGTATTACTTGGTATTCCTAAGTATTACCCCGCAGATAGAATAGCACACCTGATCCCTTGGGGACGGAGGAAAACGGATCATTTTGTTGCTGAATAAGTATTTAGAGTGTGATGATGTCCGAGATATTGAGGGCCCGAGCGTCGACGGCATCGTGCGTGGCAAGCAACAGTATGCGACCGTCGAGCAAGTCGAGCACGACTTCGGCGCATGCGTCGCGCGCAGCGGTATCTAGACCGGTAAAGGGCTCGTCCAGAATCACCGCGTCGCCTGGGCACAGCAGGGCTCGGGCAATCTCGGCGCGACGGCGCTGCCCGCCCGAGAGCTCGGCCACACGAGCATGTACATCGACCCCCGGCACCAGCAGGCGCAACAGGGCTGCGGCACTCGAGGCATCCACGCGCGCGTCGGCGCACACCAGCACGTTATCCAGAGCAGAAGCGTCCTCTACCAGGCGCACATCCTGAAACACCATCGAGCACGGTGCGCACTCCCCCGCCGCTAGCGCGAGCAACGTCGACTTGCCCACCCCCGAGGCGCCCATCACGCAGGTACGCCCGCCGGTGGGCACACGAAGCACCAGACCGTCCAGCGCCGGCGCCCAGGGCGCGCGATCGCCCACGGCAAGCGCAAGCTCCGCCGAAGCGCCATCGCTCGCGGCCCCCGCACGCCCGCGCAGTCCATGTCCATGCGTCCGCACGGCAACACGCCATGCCACGGAACCCGAAGCCCGCAGCAGCCACATCAGCACGTGCTCGCATGCCCACGATGCCGCCACGACCAACACGGTCCACGCCAGCAGGTCAGCCGTCTCAATGAGCAGCTTCGCCTGATAGATGCGCTCGCCCACGGTACCAGCCGCCATGCCAATCAACTCCGCCGCCACGCCGGCCTTCCAGCTCATGCCGATCACGGCGCGGGCGCACGAAAGCACAAACGGCAGGACTTCGCGCCAGGTATGGGCGAAGAACAGTCGCCAACCCCGCACACCATGCAGACGAAACATCTGCTCCAGCGGCTTATCCACTTGTGCCAAACCCTCGACCAGCGAAAAATACACGCCCGGCAGTGCCATCAAAAAGACCGCTGCAATGCTCACGCGCGCCGACCCCAGCCAAATGAGCAGCAGAACCACCACGCAGGCAACCGGCGTCGCCTTTACAAACGAAAGCGCCGGCGCCACCAGACGGGCAAACGTCCGCGACCGCACCGAGACTCCCGCCAGTACACCGCCGCAGATCGCGGCAAGCGCCAGTCCGCCCAAGATTCGTGCGCCTGAGCCCACCAGAATCGCCCACGTGTTGGCATCGCACACCAGCCGCAGCAACGCCACCACAACAGCGCCCGGCCCCGGCAAAATCAGCGGCTGCGCCACCAGCGCCGCCGCGAAAGCCCACACGGCAAGCCAAAAGGCGGCAACGGCACCTGCTGCCGCCACCGCCTTCATACGCTTTGTCATTTGTCGAGCAAACGCACGCACGGGCTACTCCATGTAGTAGAAATCATCGGCCGGGAGCTTGCCGCCCACGGCGCTCGCGTCCGCATCGGCCAGCACCCGCAAGTACCCACCGAGTGCCGCCTTCATATCCTTCCCCGTCTGGCACACGAGCATGCACCCGGGAATCGCCTTTTCGGCAATCGCGGCGTTATCCACGATACCCGCATCGACCACGGACTGAGCCCAGTCCGCCGGAGCCGCGTTCACGGCCTCAACGCTCGCAGCATGGCAGCTCAGGAATTCCGCCACGGCATCGGGATGCTCCTCGGCAAAGACACGGCGCACCACGGTCACGCCCGTCAGCAGGCGCGAACCCGTGTCACCTGCCAGCTCATCCCACACATCGGTCAGACTTACCGGAGCCGACAGCTTGTCCTCGCTCTTGGCGATGGTCGCCGTCTTGAACGGCTCGGGTAGCACGCCCACGGCAGTCGGGTCGGCAAGCAGCGCCGACAGCACCTCGGTGGGCTCGCTCTTAAACTCAAGCGCCACCTGGCCGGTCAGGCCCGCGCGCTCCAGCAGGTAGTTCATGACGTACTCCGGCGTGGTGCCCTTGCCCGTCATATAGACGGTATGGCCCGCCAAATCGCCAAACGAGGCCACACTCGCGTCGCCCGTCACCACGTTCAGCACGCCCAGCGTGTTGATGTCGATGACCTGCACCGCACCCTCGGTCTTGTTGTAGAGCATGCTCGCCACGTTGGCGGGCACCAGGGCGATATCGATATCGCCCTGAATGACCTTGGGCACAATCTCGTCGGCGGCAGTGTTGATCGCAAAGTCGAACTCATTGTCCGTGGCACCGTCGGCCGCCTGGTCCATAAACTGCACCAGGCCAATCGACGTCGGCCCCTTGAGCGAGGCGACGTGTACCTCGACCGGCTCTGCGGCAGCACCGGCGCCGTCCGTGGCAGCCGAGCCCGCGGCGGACCCGACACCGGCAGCCCCGCCGCCACAGCCCGCGAGCGCAAGCGACAGGGTGCCCATGGCGAGCGCCGAGGCAAACCCCCGGCGCGACATCTCAACATCAAACGCGCGCATCGCTAGCACGTCCCCTCGTTAGGCATCGTCCATGCGTGATGATCGGTATGCAGCAATTCCTCGGCCAGCGGCGAGAGCGGCGCACCCAAGAACTCGCTATAGCACGCCTGGACATCGGGATTCTCATGCGAGAAGCGAATCTCGGCGTTCGCATCGAGGCCCCAGAGCACCTGGCCGCGCTCGGCCGCCAGCTCGCAGCCGTCGTGGATGGGCTGACCGCCGCCACCGACGCAGCCGCCCGGGCATGCCATAACCTCAACGAAGTCATAGCTCACACGGCCGTCGCGAATCGCGTCGAGCAGGCGGGCAGCGTTGCCCAGCCCGTGCGCCACGGCAACACGCACCTTAGTGCCATCGATATCGGCGACGGCTTCCTTCCAGCCGTCGAGTCCACGCACGTCGGTAAAGAAATCCGCATCGGGGTTCTTGCCCGTCACCAGGTAGTAAGCCGAGCGCACAGCAGCCTCCATCACACCGCCCGTGGCGCCAAAGATCACACCCGCGCCCGTGCCAAAGCCCAGCGGCGTGTCGAGCGGCTCCTCGACCAGCGTGTCCACGCCCACGTGGCTCGCGCGGATCATGCGCACCATCTCGCGCACCGTCAGCGCAACATCTACGTCGGGCGCGCCGCCCTCGCCCACCATGCTCGGCAGCGCGCACTCGGCCTTCTTGGCCGTGCACGGCATCACGGACACCACGAACAGGCGCTCTGGCTCCACGCTCAGCGCCTTGGCGTAGTAGGTCTTGGCAATAGCGCCGAACATCTGCTGCGGCGACTTGGACGTGGACAGGCTGTCGACAAACTCGGGGTAACGTGCCTTCACAAAGCGCACCCAGCCCGGGCAGCAGCTCGTAAACATGGGCCAGCCGCGGCTGTCGCCCTCACCCTTAGCGGCGGCGCCCAGGCGCTCGAGCAGCTCGGAGCCCTCCTCCATAATGGTGAGGTCGGCCGAGAAATCGGTATCGAACACGTACTCAAAGCCCACGCGGCGCAGCGCGCAAGCCAGACGCTCGACGGTTGCCTCCTCGCGCGGAATGCCGAGTTCCTCGCCCCAGGCGCTGCGAACGGCAGGCGCGATCTGCACCAGCACGATCTTGTCGGGATTAGCGAGCGCGTCAAACACGGTCTCGGTGTCGTCGCGCTCGCGCAGCGCGCCCGTCGGGCAATGCGTGATGCACTGGCCGCACGCGACGCAATCGGTCTTGCCGATCGGCACGCGCCCGCGGGTGCCCACGGCGGTATGCGTGGCGCGGTTGGTCAGGTCCCAAATCCCTAGGCCCTGTACGCTCTCGCACACCTTGATGCAGCGCATGCATTTAATGCACTTGTCGTTTTCGCGGATGATGGGGAAATCGAAATCCCAGCCCTCGCCCGCCAAATGCCTTTGAAACGGCAGATAGAAAATGCCCAGGTCGTTGGCAATGGTCTGCAGGTTGCAGTTACCGCTGCGCACACAGCTCGTGCAGCGTGAATCGTGCTGCGAAAGCAGCAGCTGCACGTTGGTGCGGCGCGCCTCGCGGGCCTTGGGGCTGTTGGTGTGGACCACCATGCCATCGAGCACGTAGTTGTTGCAGGCGGCAACCAGCTGGTCGCAGCCCTCAACCTCGACCACGCACACGCGGCAGCCGCCGATCTCGTTTAGATCGCGCAGGTAGCACAGGGTGGGAATCTGGATGCCGACGGACTTGGCCGCGTCCAGGATCGTGGTGTGCTCGGGTACCACGACCTCGCAATTATCGATAGTGAGCTTGACCATGTTGTGCGCTCCGTTTTCGCTGTTGTCGCCGACGGTGGTTTTGTTGAGCTCTACCATTCCAGGTTCCTCCCTCCGCGGAACGCGCCAAAGCCAAAGTGGTCGCAGCGCAGGCAGCGGCTCGCCTCCTGGCGCGCCTCCTCCTCGGTGAGACCCTGCTCGACCAGATTCCAATCGTGAATGCGCTCGCCGGCCTCGCGCTCGCCCAGCTCGCAGCGGCCGCACTCGTGCTTGCCCTTAAACTGCACGGTCGGCAGCTCCACGTCGAGCTTGATCTTGTGGTCAAAGCCCAGGTAGCGGTCGATGTTTGCCGAAGCCACGCGGCCGGCGTTGATGGCACGGATGACGGTGGCGGGACCGGTCTGGCAGTCGCCGCCGCTAAAGAGGCCATCGAAGTTGGGCACGGCGCCGTCCGAATCGGTAACGACGCGACCCCACTTGCAGGCGATGCCCATGTCCTCAAACGGCTTGGAATCGATGTCCTGGCCAATGGCCACAAACACGCGCTCGCAGGGAATGACGCGCTCGGGCGTGGCTGCGGCACGCGGGGCCGGACGCCCACGGCGAGGCTCGCCGATAATCTGCGGTTGCACGCGCAGGCCGCTCACGCGACCATCTTCGCCCGTCTCGATGGCGAGCGGGGCCGTAAGCTCCAGAACCTCGCAACCCTCGGCCTGGGCGCCGGCGATTTCGGCGTCCTGAGCCGTCATATCGCAGATGCGACGGCGGTAGACGATGCTTACCTTTTCGGCGCCGCAGCGCACGGCAGAGCGCGCCACGTCCATGGCCACGTTGCCGCCGCCGATGACGCACACGCGCTGGCCGCTCAGGTCGGGCAGTTCGTCGTCTCCAATGGCACGCAGCATCTTGACGGCCGACTCCACGCCGGGCGCCTCTTCGCCCGGAAGGCCGAGCTTCTTGTCGCTATGGGCACCGATGGCCAGATAGACGGCATCGAACTCGTCGCGCAGGCGGACAAGCTCCTCGCCGTTGACGGAGTGATCGAGCTCAACGTCGATGCCGGCGCTCAAGATCCAATCGATCTCGGCCTGCAGGCGCTCGCGCGGCAGACGATAGCTGGGGATGCCGTAGCGCAGCATGCCGCCCAAGTGGTGGCGCTGCTCAAAAATGGTCACCTTGTGGCCCATCACGGCCAGGTAGTAGGTACAGGAAAGGCCGGCCGGGCCGCCGCCGATCACGGCGATGCGCTTGCCGGTGTTGTCCACTACATGCGGCTTGTGGTCGTTGAGGTCACTGTGCTCAACGGCAAAACGCTTGAGGGCGAGAATGTTCATGGGATCATCGACCATGCCACGGCGGCAGTGCATCTCGCAGGGATGCTCGCACACCAAGCCGCAGACGAGCGGCAGTGGGTTGTTCTTGCGGATGACCTTGACGGCGTCGGCATAACGGCCTGCCTCGACGAGCGAGATGTAACCGGGAATGTCGACGTGCGCCGGGCAGCCCGAGACACACGGGACGCGAGCCTCGCGGTCAAAGCCGCAGGAGTGCTCGCGGATGTGGTGCTCAAAATCGTCGCGAAAGCCGCGAATAGCCGTGAGTGCCATGGCGCCGGCCTCGTAGCCGATGGCGCAGTCGCTCGAAAGGTAGATGGTGCGGGCCGTGCGCTCAATCAGGTTGAGCGTGGACTCATCGGCGCGCCCTTCGAGCACATCGGCAAGCAGGTCGCTCAGCGCGCTCAGGCCCACACGGCAGGGCGTGCACTTGCCGCAGCTCTGGGTGGAGCACAGGTTGACGAGCGCCGCCGTAAACTCAACGGGACACGGGGCGAGCGAACTCACCGCCAGACGGCGTCCGAGCGCATCGTGCAGGTCGTCCATGACGGCCTGAGCGTGGCTGCGTCCCATTACATGCAGTCGAGCCATAAGATCCCCTCTCACATGGCAGCCCGGAGGCGAGGCCGGGCGAAATTGCTACACGCACAACACTGACCTAAAAAGTTGTTAGGTCTCCACGCAGTTCGGCAGGCGGCATGAAATGTCACCCTCAGCGGTGAAATAGAACATTACCGCAGATAAATGCCATATTTGGTAAAACGCGTTACCAAATGACAATGCCCCGCCCACGCAATCACGTGGACGGGGCATTGCTCTAGGTATGCGGCCAGCGACCCTGTTGCTTTTACTTAAGCTCGGGCCAGTAACCCTTGTTGGCCTCGATCATGTCGTCGAGAACCTCCTTGGCGACCTTCATCGAAGGCACGGTCTTGTTGAGCGTAAAGGCCTTGAGCGCCTTCTCGTACGAGCCCTCAATCGTAGCCTCGACCACGAGCTTCTCAGAGTTCAGCTGCTGCATCATGAGACCCTGCTGGAACAGAGGAATGTTGTCACGGCTGATGACCTCGGGGCCGTTCTTGCCAATGTAGGCAGGCAGCTCGACCATAGCGTCGTAGGGCATGTTGGGGATAGCGCCCTTGTTCTCGCAAATGACCAGGAAGCGCTGCTTGGTGTCGTTCTTCAGAGCGATGGCCAGATCGGCAATCCAGTCGCCGTGGCTGCCCGCATAGAACGTGCTCTCGTCGATCTCGCCCGTCTTCTCGTAGTGGTCGATGCCGTCGAAGAGGTTCTTCTCGCGCGTCTCCTCAACCTCGTTCGCACGGGTGCGCTCGGGGTTTGAGTGCTCGACGAATTCCTTCTGCTGCAGGTAGTAGTTCAGATACGTGTTGGGCAGGTACTCCGGGAAGCACTCCATGATCTCGTACTCGCCCTTCCAGACGTAGTACCAGCTGCCCTTGGTGTGACGGTTCTGCTCGGGATGCTCGTCGGTGGCCTCCTCGGGCTTCTTTGCCATGAGCGAGCCCATGCCCTTGAGGTAGGAGTCGGGCAGCAGAATCTGGTGCTCCTTGATGTACTCGCGCAGCTGCGGGAGCACCTCCTCGCCCTTGTGGCGGATCGAGGTGAACCAACCAAAGTGGTTGAGGCCAAAGTAATCGTACTCGACATCCTTCTTGTCGATATCGAGCGCGGCGCAAACCACGTCGATGATCGCGATCGGCATGTCGCAGATGTTGATGATGCGAGCGTTGGGACGCAGCACACGGCAGCCCTCGGAGACGATGGCAGCAGGGTTGGAGTAGTTGAGAATCCAGTAATCCTTCTTGGCGTACTTCTCAACGTCATCGATCAGCTCGACCATGGGGAAGATGGTGCGCATGCCGTAGGCAAGGCCGCCGCAACCGCAAGTCTCCTGGCCCACGCAGCCGTGACGCAGCGGAATCTTCTCGTCCTGCTCGCGCATGGCGTAGCCGCCCACGCGCATCTGGGCAAACACGAAGCTCGCGTCGGTAAAAGCCGTCTTTTTGTCGGTGGTCACCGTGAGCTTGATGTCCAGGCCGAGGTCCTCGTGCAAAATCCAGTCCACGAGCACGCCGACCTTGCGCTGGCGCTCCTCGTTGATGTCGTACAGACGAATCTCGTCAACGTCGAGCTCGTCCTTGCGCAGGGCGATGGACTTGACGATGCCGGGGGTAAAGGTGGATCCGCCACCACACAGAGTAATGATCATTGTTTACTGCTCCTTCTCAATTGCGTTTTCGACCTTGTCGCGCATCTCGGCGACCTTCATGCCAAAGATGATCTGGATATTATTGCCGTTGCGGTTGATGCCGCTGTTGGGCACGTGGTTGATGAGGTCCTCATTGATGAGGTCCGGGTTCTTAACGTTCACGCGGAGACGCGTAAAGCAGTTCTCGAGCTCCTCGATGTTGTCCTTGCCGCCAAGACCTGCGACCAGGTCGGCAATACCTGCATCGACGCCCTCTGCGGGAGCCGCGGCAACGGCGCCCTGCTTCACTGCGACAGACGCGGCGGCCTCGCCCTCGGCAACGGACTCGGCGAGCTCGGACTCCTCCTCGCGGCCAGGCGTGTGGAGGTTGAGCTTCTTGATAAGGAAGGTGAAGAGGAAGAAGTACAGCGCGGCGTTGACGACTCCAAGCACCAGCATAACCGGCCAGTTGGTCTTATCGACGCCCAGGACCAGGTTGGAGACCACGATGTTGATGATGCCGCCTGCAGTCGAAGCGGGCACGGAGAGGACCTTGAGCAGGACCAGGAAGATGCCGGAAAGAACCGAGTGAACGACAAAGAGCACGGGAGCGGCAAAGACAAAGAGGAAGTCCATGGGCTCGGTCACGCAGGAGAGCACGGCGGTGATGATCAGCGGGATGATAACGGCCTTGGTCTTATCCTTGTTCCCCTTGTAGGCGGTGACGATAAAGGCGAGGCCGATGCCGATGTAGGGCCACAGATTGTTGAAGGTGTAGCTGTTGAAGTAGGTGCTATCGGAGAAGGGCTGACCCGTCATTGCCATCTCGGCAACACGGATGGGATAGGCGCCGGCGATAACCTGACCACCCAGCGTAAGGGTGCCACCCACATCGGAGAACTGGAACGGGGTGTAGATGAGGTGGTGCAGACCGGTGGGAACGAGCAGCTTGTTGAGCATGCCGTAGATAAACAGACCGATGTTGCCCGACTCCTTAATGATGCCGGCAACGGAGGAGATGGCACCCTGAACCGGAGGCCAAACGATGCAGAAGCCAGCGCCCATGATCCAGGAGATGATGATCATGATCAGGAACGGAAAGCGAACGCCCGAGAACATCGAAAGGGCAATGGGGAACTGCTTGTTCGAGTACTTGTTGAACACGGCGCCGGTGATGCAACCGAGAATGATGCCGCCGAACACGCCGGTATCGAGCACCTGGATGCCCATAACGGTGGCCTGGCCGGTTCCGGTAAGGCCGAGCATGCCGCTCGCATCGGCAAGAGAGCCAGTGGCGTTGAGCACGATGTTGTTAGCCTGCAGGAACAGGAAGAACGACATCAGGGCGATCAGCGAAGCATGGCCCTTGTTCTTCTTTGCCATGGCGCCGGCGATGCCCACGCAGAACAGAATCGAGAGGTTGTTGATGATAAACATCAGCGACTGGTAGACAACGGCGCCCACAAGCTGGAACGGACCGGAGCCCAGTACGGGGACCAAAGCGCAAATGGTCTTGTTGGTCAGAATGATGCCCACAATGAGCAGGATGCCGGCAACCGAGAGATACATCATCGGCTGGACGATCGACTTCGCGAACACCTCCAACGGCGCTTTGAAATTGAACTTCTTTTTTGCGGTCATAGCGGTACTCCCCTTCCTTTTCCGCAAATTAAGACAGATGTGCCCTGGACAAGACCGTGAGCCTTGCCTTATATCAATCGATGTGTGGGCACGTTATGCCTAGAGACCAGGTTCTCCAAGCAGGTTAACAATGTGATATGCGAGATAGCTCTTCTCGGCATCGGTAACGACAACGTTATAGGTAGACGACAAGTGGGCGGCTATGGCGTCCGCGCACGAGAATGCGCACGGATACGCCGTTTCATCGATTCGGAACAGCGCGTCGCCATTGATTTGCCCGGCCGTGGGGTCAAGCGCCCGCTGTGCGAAAAACTGCAGGTGGCGGACGAAACGCTCATAGGGCAACGAGGTGTCATCGAGGGTCGTAGCATAGCGCTCGGAAACAATCGCGAGCACGTCGCGAACAAGCTGGACCGAAACAATCAAACGGTCGGAGCGTTGCGGCATGGTGGCGTTGACGATATGCAAGGTAATGAAACCCTGCTCTTCTTCGCTCATCTGGATGCCCATATACTCCTTGATAATCTGCAGCGCACGGCCCGCAAGTGCATACTCCTTGCGATAGAACTGCTGGATCTCGAGCAGCAACGGATTCTCACAGGAGACGCCCTTGCGCTCGCGCTCCAAAGCAAGGCTGATATGGTCTGCGAGAGCAATGAGAATCTTGTCGTTGATATCAACATTGAGCTCTCGACGGAGCATCTGAACAATGTCCTCGGCAATCACGAGGTTGACGGTGGGGATGGACTCCAAAAGATGTGCCAAGCGGTCAATCGTACGCGAGTCCTGAGAAGTTCCCTCCTGCAACGCGTAGGTCTTTTCGATCGACGCCTCGTCGATGGCATCGCCGGCATGACGGCCAAAGCAGAGGCCTCGACCGATGACGATGAGCTCGGAGCCATCGTCCGAAGTGACCATTGCGACGTTGTTGTTAAAAACTCGCTTGATAACCACGGTACCCACCACAAAAATTTACTCGGAAAGCCAGATGACAGGCTCTTTAGCAGCAACAGGGCCGGAAGCATGCTCGCGAAGAGTCGAGTTCTCCGAGCGCTCGCACACGATAACGAAGACCGTGGGATCGAAGCCGGCGGCGCGGACCGCGTCGAAATCGACCTCGACGAGGGGCTGGCCCGCGTCGACATGGTCACCCTGGGCAACAAGCGCGTGGAAGCCCTTGCCCTCAAGCTTAACAGTATCGATTCCGATATGCAGCATCACCTGAGCAGAGCTGTCGTCGGACATGATGCCCAGCGCGTGCTCAGTCGGAAACAGCGCCGCGACGGTGCCGGAAACAGGAGCGCACACCGTTCCCTCTTGGGGAACCACGGCAACGCCATCGCCCACGGCACGGCTGCTAAAAGCAGGGTCATTGGTATTTTCCAGATGAACAAGCTCGCCGGAAACGGGAGCGAGGATTTCGAACTCGGAAGCCGCAGTCGTCTGCTCATCCGAACCGCCCATCAGGCGAGAAAAGAAACCCATGGTGGCATGTCCCTTCATAAATATAGCCCAACCAAAATCAATCGAATGCGCCCCTTGAGACGCACGCGATCAAAGACTTTGGTTAGGCCCACGTCCGAGGGGACTCGGTAACCTTCCGCATTTCATTTTACGGGGGCTATTGTAGGCAACAACAAAGCCAGAATAGTCATTATGACCGGTGAGCGGTATTTTTTCTTCGATAAACGGTATTTAAGCGGCACTTAGGGACGTTCCTTTTCTGCCAGCACTCGGGGACACTCCTCACTCTGGTGCATTGGGGACAGGTTTGTTTGCACCAGGTTGGTGCAGATTAACCTGGCCCCATTGCACCAATTTCGTATGCGCTAGATAAAGAGCTCGCATTCCTTCCGCACGACGCAAACCTTGCTCAGCATCTGGGAAACAGCGGATAGCTTGTTGGGATCAAGCTTGCGAGCGCCTCGCGGACATACGGCAATGCAGCGCATGCAGGAGATGCACGCCTCGCCAGCTGCTCGTTTGGGGTCACCCTTGTCGATAGCACAAACGGGGCACGCCGCGGCGCATGCACCGCAGGAGACGCAATCCTCTGTTGCCTCGGGTGCCATGCGGTGACCTCCGGCTTGTTTATAAGGACGGTTGCCGGGAATAGAGGGCTCGGACGCATCCTCAGCCAACAGCTTTTGCTGAATTTGCTGCGCAAACTCTGCGAGCTGCGCCTCATCCTGCGCATCCGGACGACCGGCAGCAAACTGTCGCGCAATGGAATGTTCTGCAATGGCCGCAACTGCCGCGATCACCCGGAATCCCGCATGCTTCGCAACGTCCTCCAGCTCTACGAGCGTGTCCTCAAACGCGCGGTTTCCGTATACACAAACCAAAACAGCCCGAGCCCCGTTGCCGCGCACCATGCCCAACCGGTCAGCCACCACAGCCGGGATTCTACCGGCATACGCCGGCACAGAGATTACGGCCACGTCGTCCTCAGTCATCGAGACAGCGCTGAAATCTAGCCCGCTATCGGTCAGATCGACGGTAACGGTATTCTTGCCCAGTGCCCCGGCCACAAGGCCAGACACCTTCCGCGTTCCACCCGTCGGACTAAACACAATTTCGAATACGTTCATCTAGGCACCCTCCCCCTACGCCTGGCAACGCGTCAAGCCGCTTTCACATCCAGCCAGAGTATACGGCACGTGGGGTCCCCGTTTTGATGCGCCAAGCACCCCGATGCACCAACGCTACGCTGTCTGCCTCTTCGTTTTGTATAAATTACGGTACAGATTGTATATATTTACGGGATACCGCCGTGTTCTCCCGAGGTACCCCATCCTGGCCCGTGCAAAAAACGGAGTATTCTGCAACGTGACCGCGCCAGCACCGCCGCGGGTGGGCAAAACTGTAGGGCGCCGTATCATTCTAAGTCCCGACATGGCGAGAATAACGCGCCCCTGCTCCGGAAAACGGCGAGATCTGGCTCAAAACGCTCGCTAGGGATATCCGAAGACCACCGTTGGCGACGTCGAATCATATGCAGACAACTCGAACTGCAGAATACTCCAAAAAATGCACGGCGCACCTCATGGGACCCATTGCCGCATGGCAGGAAACAGGTCCACGGCATCCTCTAGATGCATTCCCGAGGAAATCACATTTGAACTAGCGATCGGATACGGCAAACAAAAAGGGCCCCGAACGTAGTTGTGAACTGCCTCCCATTTCTTGGATACGAGAAATGGGAGGCCCTTTTATGGCTGGAAACGCTTTGTACGACGTCGGTCTGAGGCTGCGCGCGGCCGAGCTGTACGACATGGGGCGAGGCCGCGCATCGATTGCGGCTCTGCT
>JAXKEA010000017.1:0-59740 GCA_036551635.1 Collinsella sp. | reverse complement strand
GACGGCCGAAGAGGCGTCAGCAGGTCAGTGGGTCATCGTCCCGGCGTTCAGCATCAGGGTAGCGCTGCGGCGCGGAAATCGCGCGCTGTTGACGCGCCCCCGCAGCGCCCGCTTCCCCCAAGGACAATTATCAGTGCAGGTCACCGGAGCTCAAAACAGGAGTCTGGTCGCGGGATCTCTGATTTTCCCCGCACTTCCGAAATTGCCTGACGGAAGTATGCGGCAAATTCAGGGACTCCCGAACACACCGGCCTTTCGAGTAAAGAAACCCAGGTAGAAACGTTGCGGCATTTCGGTGTGCTTGGCATGTCTCGAATTTGCCGCATACTTCCGGATTGAGCGGCAGTCACGGTGGGTTTCGGCGCTTTTTTATGTGCAGTCGCCGGTAGGTTTAGATCTTAAAAGGAATTGTCATGTCTTTAAGGAGGTCATTGCACCAGCTGTAGTCGAGCATCCTCTTTCGGTGCATCAGATTTACCACAACTCCCGGGCAATCTCCTCTATCCTGAGCGATACGCTGGATTTTTGTCGAGGTCTTGCAGTCATGATAAGGCGAGAGACCCTCTGGTCCCATAAGAACCTCTCTTGCAAAGGCGTTGGCGCGCTTCTCGGATTCGCTCTTTGAACTTTGCTTTTCGTCAATGTAGCTAAGAGTGATTCCTACGTTCCCGTCATTTAGAATGTGCCCGATTTCGTGGAACAGTGTCCAAATGATAAAACCGTCTTTTTTGCGCCTACCTGTCATCTGTATTACGGGGTTTCCGTCTTTGGTCCAACGCGTTATTCCATGTAGCGGAAATTGATCTGGCGCAGAAATGAACTGGAGCGTGACGCCGCATTGCTCCAGTTGGTGCGTAATGTCCGTTAAGGTCATATCGTCTGTTGTTGCCGCGCGTTGTCTTAATGAGCTCAAAGAGGCTCTGAGCGATACCTCGTTGTATGCTTTAGTTCCATTGGTTGTTGGCGCTTCGACACTTTCACCTAGCGAAATCCAAGCCATCATGCTTGCGGGGTCAACGGGTTTACCTGCCTCTTTTAACGTCGCAATGGAGGAGAAGACGCAATCGACGCCTTTCGCATAGGCATCCATGCTGCCGTAACCAACAACATTCAAAAAATCTGATACGAGTTTGCCGGGGTTTCTTTTGGTGGCGGTAGTAAGCCCTTTGTCGCGAAGAAACTTTCCTAACGGCGGGGTGATGATGTCGGCGGAGCTTGCCATTTTTAGCTCATCTTCGAGCCTAGCAAGATCTTCACGGTACTTTGCCTCGAAGCGAATCCAGCTATCCCGGGGAATAGAGGTGACTCTTTCAAGCTTAATGGCGGTGTCCTGCGAGATGGGCTGCGTACCCTTTAGTATCCCGTTAACCGTTTTGCGGGAGATGCCAAGTCGGTCGGCAAGGGCCTGCTGCGTCATCTGCTCGTCATCTAGCCATTCTTGTAAATACATGCCAGGTGCAACCGCATAGTTGGTTCCCATTGTTCTGCTTCCTTTATGTGCCTAGTGATAGTCTTCAATTGATAGAACTTTTACTGAGGATTCTTCGTCCGTTGTTTTTTCGACCTTAGTTACTTTCATACATCCGTTAATTGGCTCGACAATCATTCGATAATTCTTGTTTAGTTTTCCCGCCCATTGACCCTCTCTATCACCGCAAAGCTGATGCCATCTTCCGCATGGGTCTAGATTCTTTAGATCCTCCATCGAGCTGGCTGTCTCTAATGCGTTGTGTCGGAGCTTTACACCCCTTACGATGTCGGACCTAAATTTCTTGCACTTCTTTTCGTCGGTACATATTTCCTCGAGCCTTTTGTTGGCGTAGCGTATTTTCATTCCTGTAACCAATCGCGTTACATCATATTGTTCGTGTTCATCATATCATGTAACCGATTGTGTTACACGTATATTCTGCATTGGATTGGACCTGTTTCGTTTTGCGAGTTCGCTTTCGACCTCTGGGCTTTTAAAAAAGTTCTTAAAACAGCCTTAAAGGCGCTCCAGCTCGCGTTGACAGCGTACAATACGCATGTTTGACTATGACAAATGTGGATTTTAGGGGAGGGGTGCGCCATGGAGGTGCTGGTTGTTGGCAACACCGCATATGTTGACGATGACTTTTGCGCCAAGGCGTTCCCCGGGGACCATGTCCAGGTCGTCGCTGCCGCGGAAGCGCGCCGCGACGAGTCATCGCCCCATGCCTCGTGGAAAGAGCTGCTCCAGCACTTGGAGCAGGCCTACGAGTTCGACCGCGTGGTCTACCTGTCTAATTACCTTACCCCGCATACCGATACCGTGGGCGATATCGAGACGCTGCGCTCGGTCTTTCGTGCGTGCGCGGGTCGCCGGGTCCAACTGCTATATGTAGCGGGGCCCGCGGGTGCCGAGGGTGCCGCCGATGCCGCGGGGCGAACGGGCAAGGGCATTATCGCCCGCGCGGCAAACGACCTTTGCCGCTACTACGCTGCTCGCGAGGGCGTTCAGACCAAGATCCTGCGTGTGCCGTTCCTGTATACTGCGTCTGCCGCGCTGGAGGACCCGTTTTTGGTGCCGCTGTTCGATGCGTGCTCGACCGGCTCGGTTGCTCTGCAGGGCGCGCAGGATGCGGCGTTTCCCCTGCTGTGCACCGAGGAGCTCGCGGTGCTAGTACGCCGTATCTTCGACAGCTGGGACGCCTCCTTTGAGACGCTCGACGTAGCTGATACCTTCCATCACACGGCGGGTGAGGTGGGCGACGCCCTCAAGGCGCTGTTCCCCAGCCTTTCCGTTGCCTATGGCGATTCTGCCGGCTATGCCCTGCCCGCCAGCGACGTCGCTCGCGTGCGCTATGGCTGGTTTCAGCGCTACGACTTGCTGCGCGATCTTTCGACCATTCATGCGCGTTGGGATGCTGGCCGCGCAAAGAAGGTCAACCCCTTGCGCGCCGCCATCGACCGCATCCAAATGCGCACGCTGCCTATTAAATGCCTGGAGACGGGCGTTGCCTGGGTCCTGTTCGAGGTGCTGGAGCATCTGTTCTCCCAATCGGCCCAGCTCAACGTGCTCGATTATCGCTTGCTCTACGTGGTGCTGATCGGCACGCTGTATGGCTTGGACTTTGGCCTGGTTGCGGCGCTGCTGGCGTCGGTGGGTTTGGCCGCGAGCTACTTTACTCAGTACGGCTATACCTTCCAGGGTCTCTTTTACGAGCCGTCCAACTGGCTGCCGTTTATTGCGTACTTTGTGGTGGGTGCCGTGTGCGGCTATGTGCAGCTGCGCAACAGCGAAGCCATTAGGGCGGAGCGCGATCAAAACGAGCTCGTGCGTAATCGCAATACGTTCCTCACACAGCTTTACCACGACGCGATCGAGGACAAGCGCGCGTACAGGCGCCAGATTGTGAGTCGCCACGACAGCTTTGGCAAGATCTTTGCCGTGACGCAGGAGCTCGACGTGCTCAACCCACGCGACATCTATCGCAAGTGCTGCGAGCTTCTGGGCGAGATCCTCGAGAACGATTCGGTGGCGATCTACCATGTTTCGGGCGGGGCATTTGCACGCCTGGTGGCAGCAAGTCCCGCGATTGCCGAAGATGCCGCACGTTCGCTCACGCTTGAGCAGCTTGCACCTCTTTTGGGCGACGGGGGCCGTTCGAACCTGTGGGTGAACCGCGAGCTGACGCCGGGGCTTCCCATGTTTGGATACGCGATCGAGCGCGACGGGGCACCCGCCGTGTTGATCTTTGTGCGTCGTGCTGCCGAAAATCAAATGACCCTCTATTATCAAAACCTGTTCCGCATCTTGTGCGGCCTGGTCGAAAGCGCACTGGGCCGTGCCTTTGACTATGAGGCGGTGGCGCAGGATAAACGCTGCGTTGACGGCACTTGCGTGCTCAAGCAGGCTGCCTTTGGCCAAGAGCTCGCGGCGGCGCAGGCGCTGGCAGATAGCAAGATGGGGAGTTTTTTGCTCCTGCGCGTGGTGCCGGGCATGGAGCCTGTCGGCGAGCTGGTGGGCGCAATTGGGTCGGCAATCCGCGAGAGCGACGCGGCGGGCTTGGTCGACGGCGACGTGCTCTACCTGCTTATGCGCCAGGCAAAGGCGTGCGATCTGCCCATTATCCGCGAGCGCCTGAGCGCAAAACAGATTGCGGTGGAGCCCGTCGACGGCGAGGACATCGTGGCGCTGCTGCAGCACATCGCTTACACCGGTGACGGTGAGGGGGGTGCCGCTTGATCTCGCTTGTCGTTGCTGCCGTCTTGCTGCTGATTCATGCGCTGGTTTGCCTGATGCTGTGGACGCTCATGAAGCTGGGCCTGCTGCCGGTGCGCGGGCACATGCTGGCTGTGATAGTGCTGGTGCCGCTGTGGGGCCCGTTGCTGGTGGTTCTGCTATCGGTCCGCAGCGCGGTGTTTGGCGAGGGGCTGAAAGAGTCTGCGCTGGAGTCGCTGCGCTTTAACGACGACCTGCATCGCGGCGTGTCGGTACCGAGTGGTGAGGACGATGCAGGCGTAGTGCCGCTCGAGGAGGCGCTCATCGTCAACGACCCGGCATACCGGCGCCGCCTAATGCTCTCCATGCTTACCGAGGAGCCCGACGCGTACCTGGCTCAGCTGCAGGCGGCTAAGCTTAACGACGACGTTGAGGTGGCGCACTATGCCGCGACGGCGGTGGCGCAGATCTCCAAGGAGTCCGACCTTAAACTGCAGCAGCTGGAGTGTGCCTTTAAGACGGACCCGAGCGCGCAAAACCTCAATGAATACTGCGATTTTCTTGGTGAATACTTGGGCTCGGGCTTGGCTGAGGGGCGCGTGGCTCAGATTCAGCGCCAACAGTACGCGCGCCTGCTTGCGCGTCGCTGCGAGCGCGAGGATACCCTTGAGCTGCGCATTCGATACGCGACGGCGCTGGCCGATGTCGGACAGATCGACGAGGCGCAGGCCGTGACCGATCAGCTGGTTCTCGACGTGCCCGAGGAGCAGGAGGTTTGGATGCTTTGCCTGCGCCTGGCCGTGATGCGCCGCGACGGTGACGAGGTTCACCGTGTGATCGATGCGATTGACAAGCAATATGTGTATTTGAGCGCCGACAACCGCGAAAAGTTGGCGTTTTGGCGCGACGGGGAGGAGGCCAGATGAGCGTGGCGCAACATATCCGCGACCGTGCAGGCCGCTTTCGTTGGATGGGACTCCTCGTGGTGTGGGCTGTTTTTATCGTCATGGCCGCCGTGCTGCTGGTGGAGCGTGCCGGCGTGCAGTACGGTGCGGGCCAGCATAAGCTGGGGATGCTTGCCGCCAGCGACGCTACGCCTGCAAGCTCGGCAATCTTTGGCCAAAAGCCCACGTGCCTGGTCATTACCGACTCGGACCAAGATGGCGTCGACGACGTTAAAGACCAGTTCGACCAGATTTTGCTGGACATGAAGATCGCGCACCGCGACGTGGACCTTGCCCTGGATGGTGCGGATGCCATTCCCTCGCTGACCTCCTTCGATCGCGTAATTTTGCTCATGCCGTCGCTCGATGGGCTCGGTACGCACCTGAGCGACATTATGAGTTGGGTGAGTGCCGGCGGTTCGCTTATGCTCGCCATGCCGCCGGATAACTCGAGCTATCTGCAAGTGATTGCCTCCAAGCTTGGCATTGAATCGGCCGGATGTGACTATGTAAAAGCCGAAAGCATTGTGCCGAGTGAGGACTTTATGCTGGGCGGGGGAGAGCGCTACGAGCTCTCGGATCCCTTTGATTCGTCGCTTTCTGTATCGCTGCGCGAGACGGCTCGTGTGTGGGCTAAGACTGGCGATGCGGGCGTCCCGCTCATTTGGTCGAATGACTGCGGTAGCGGGCGCACCGTGGTATGCAATATCGGTATCTATGACAAGGTCATGCGCGGTTTTTACGCCGCGGCGATCAGCCTGCTGGGTGATGCTACGGCCTATCCGGTCATCAACAGCGCCGTGTTCTATTTGGACGACTTTCCCAGCCCCTTGCCCTCGGGCGATGGTACTTATATCAAGCGTGACTACGGCCTTTCCATTGCGGATTTTTACACCAAGGTCTGGTGGCCCGATCTGCAAAAGCTCGCGCAAAAATATGGCATTCGCTATACCGGCGTGATGATCGAAAACTACGAGGACGCGGTCAACCAGACCGAGCCCGCGCGCCAACCCGATACCACGCAGTTTCGATATTTTGGCGGCATGCTGCTGCAGATGGGCGGCGAGCTGGGCTTTCACGGCTACAACCATCAGCCGCTCGCGCTCTGGGACACCGACTACGGCACGCTGTACGTCTACAAGACCTGGAAGAACAAAGAGACGCTCGTCGCTTCGCTCAACGAACTTATCGCGTTTCAGGACGAGGTTCTGCCCAACGCTCATGGCTCGGTTTACGTACCGCCGTCGAATATCCTTTCGGCCCGAGCGCGCCAGCTTATCGGCGCTGACGTTCCGCGCATTAAGACTATTGCCAGTACGTACTTTGAGGACGGTACCGACCTGCCCTACGTTCAGGAGTTTGGCGTGGCGAGCGATGGCATTGTGGAGCAGCCGCGCATTGTCTCGGGCGGCATGGTCGACGATTCCTATATGCGCCTGGCAGCCGTGTCCGAGCTCAACATGCACTACGTGAGTACGCACTTTATGCACCCGGACGACCTGCTCGATCCGGATCGCGGCGCCAAAGAGGGCTGGGAGGTCTACAAGGGCGGCCTGACCGACTACCTGGAGTGGCTTACCAAATCCGCGCCCGACCTGCGGCACCAGACGGCGTCGGAGTGCTCCGGTGCCATCCAGCGCTTTTCGTCCGTGACGGTGAGCGTGGATACCAGCGCGGATGCCTGGACGCTCAGCCTGGGCAATTTCCACGACGAGGCGTGGCTCATGTTCCGCGCCAATAATGGCGAGCCGGGTGCGGTGACGGGTGGCGAACTGACGCACCTTACGGGCAATCTGTATCTGCTCAAGGCAAATGATAAGACCGTGACGATCGAGCGCAAGGAGGGTGGCGATAAATGAGAATCTGCTTGGTACTCGAGGGTTGCTACCCCTATGTGCACGGTGGCGTATCTACCTGGATGCATGGCTATATCCAGGCCATGCCCGAGCATGAGTTTGTGCTATGGGTGATCGGCGCACATGCTGCCGACCGCGGCAAGTTTGTCTACGAGCTGCCCGGCAACGTGGTCGAGGTGCACGAGGTGTTCCTGGACGATGCCCTGCGGCTTTCGGGCGAGCAGCACGAAGCCAGTTTTAACGACCGCGAGCGCGAGGCGCTACGCCGCCTGGTGTCGCTCTCCAATCCGGACTGGGACGTGTTATTCGATATCTTCCACCGCCGTCGCGTGCATCCGCTCTCGTTTTTGCAGAGCCGCACGTTTATGGATATCTTTCGCGACGTGTGCCTGGCCGAGTATCCCTACACGCCCTTTGCCGATGCATTCCACACCATGCGCTCCATGTTACTGCCCGTGCTCTACCTGTTGGGCAGCGAGGTGCCGGTGGCCGATGTGTACCATGCCATCTCGACCGGCTACGGTGGCCTGCTCGCCTGCCTGGGCTCAAGCGTTCACCATGCGCCGGTGCTGCTGACCGAGCATGGCATCTATACCCGCGAGCGCGAGGAAGAGATCATTCGCGCCGATTGGGTGGTGCCGTCGTTTAAGGACCGCTGGATTCGCTTTTTCTACCTGCTTTCGGAGGAGATCTACCGCCGCGCCTTCCGCGTGACGAGTTTGTTCCATAACGCCCGCAAGACGCAGATCGATATGGGCTGCGATGCGGACAAATGCTTGGTCATCCCCAACGGCATCCAGTTCGATCGCTTTAAGGGCATTCCCTTAAAGACCGATGACGGCTGGGTGGACATTGGCGCGGTGGTGCGCCTGGCGCCCATCAAGGACGTCAAGACCATGATCTATGCCTTCTTTGAGCTGCACGAGCGCCTGCCCAAGGTGCGCCTGCACATCATGGGCGGCGTGGACGACGAGGAGTACGGCGCCGAGTGCCACGCGCTGGTCGAAACCCTGGGCGTGCGCGACCTGATCTTTACCGGCCGCGTCAACGTGGTCGAGTACATGGAAAAGCTCGACTTTACCATTTTGACGAGCATCTCCGAGGGCCAACCGCTCAGCGTGCTGGAGTCGCTTGCAGCGCGCCGTCCCTGCGTGACGACTGAGGTGGGCTGCTGTCGCGAGCTTCTCGAAGGCGCCCCGGGCGACGACTTTGGCGTGGCGGGTTTTGTGACGCCGCCAATGTATCGCAAGGGCTTGGCTGATGCCATGGAACGCATGTGCACAAGCCGCGCTCGTCGCATTGAGATGGGGGAGCGCGGCCAGCGTCGCGTTGCCACGTACTTCTTGCACGAGCAGATGCTCGCCAACTATCGCGCGCTGTACGACGAGACGGCGCAAGCGTTTGACCTGCCCAGAGAGGGGGAGTAGCCGGTGGCCGGAATCGGTTTTGAGCTCAAGCGCCTGTTTAGGCGCAAGGGTCTGTTTGCCACGATGCGCGCCTATGGCTACGCCGGCATTGTGTGTACGGGCCCCATGCTGCTGGGCGTGCTGCTCCAGGTGGGTATCTTGGTGCTGTGCGGTCTGTGGGGTGTGGGCCGTGCCAACCAAGATCTGCTGGTGTGCATGGTGACCTATACGCTGCTGGCGTCGCTCACGCTCACGAGTTTTTTCTCTATGCCGGTCACGCGCTTTTTGGCTGATATGTTGTTTGCCGAGCGCGAGGACGAGATTCTGCCCTCGTTTTGGGGCTCCAATGCTGTCATGCTCGTTGCGGGCACGGTGCTCTACGGCGTCTTTCTGCTGTTCTCGGGCGCCACACTGCTGCAGGGGCTGCTGTGCCTGTGGCTGTTCAACATTATGATCGTCAACTGGAACGGCATGAGTTACCTCACGGCCATCAAGGATTACCGCGGTATCCTATGCAGCTTTGCGGCTGCCATTGGCGTGGCGTGCCTGTGCGCCCTGGCCGCGCTGGCGCTGGGACTGCCGCCGGTCGAGGGCCTGTTGGCGTCAATTGCTCTGGGCTACGGCGTCATGCTCGCCTGGGACGTGGTGCTGCTGTACCGTTATTTTCCTCAGAGCGACCGCAGCCCCTGGCTCTTTTTGCAGTGGCTCGATCAGTTTATGCCGCTGGCGCTCACGGGCTTGTTTACCAACCTGGGTCTCTTTGCGCACTTGGTGATAATTTGGGCCGGTCCCATTGGCGTGCAGGTCAAGGGCTTGTTTTATGGTGCGCCGTACCACGATGTGCCGGCGCTCATCGCGTTTTTGACGATCCTGGTCACGTCCGTCAACTTTGTGGTCTCGGTCGAGGTCAACTTTTATCCGCGCTACCGCGACTACTACAGCCTGTTCAACGACGGTGGCGTGGTGGGCGACATTGTGGTGGCCGAGGAGGAAATGCTTGCCACGCTCAACCGAGAACTACGGTTTTGCGCGCTCAAGCAGCTGTTTGTGACGGCGGCGGTCATCTCGCTCGAGACCACGGTGCTGTCGGCCCTACCGTTGGGCTTTAACAACCTAATGCACGGGTATTTTCGCACGTTGTGCGTGGGCTACGGCTTGTATGCCGTGGGCAATACGGTGTTGCTCATCTTGCTGTACTTTACCGACTACAAGGGGGCTGTGCTGGCCTCGGGGCTGTTTGCCGGTGTGGCCGGGCTGGCGACTGCCGTATCTCTGCTCTTACCGCAGCAGTTTTACGGCTTTGGCTTTTTGTTGGGTGCAGCGGTGTTTTTTATCGTGGCGCTGCTGCGGCTCGATACCTATACCGCCAACTTGCCGTATCGTATCCTGAGCCAGCAGCCCATTGTGGCTATTGACAAGACGGGCTGGTTTACCGAACTTGGCCGGGTGCTCGACCGTGTTGAGCAATGCTACGAGGACAAGCGCGCGGGCGGTGAGCCGTGCAGTGCGTTTGAACGTATGGTGGTCCGCCTGTACCAAAAACATTGGGGAGGTTCTGATGATCGATAAGTTGATGTCTCGCCGCTGCCTGATCGAGGCAGCTGCCGGCGCGCTGTTGCTTTCGGGCTGTTCGTCTCAGGACGAATCCTCGACCAAAAAGGCCAAAAAGCAGGACAAGATTAAAAAGGCTGAGGCCTCGGACGGTACCAAGCACCTTCGCGATAAAGATGAGCTGTACGAGGTCTACGACGACTCGGGCATTGTGACCATGTACCTGACGGTCTCGCGCGGCAACAGCTCCGAGAACACCGACCACAGCTGGGCCGAGATCAACACGTACTCGGTGTATGACTATGCCGACATGGGGGTGACGCGCTATCAGGTTATGGGCCTGCTGCAGGCGGGCGACGAAGACGGCCCGGTGGCCGGCGAGGTTGGCTATGGCGAGGAAGCGCCCAATGCCACCGTGCAGGTGCGCGGTCAGACATCGAGCAACAACTCGCAAAAGAATTACAAGGTGGAGCTCAAAAAGGGCAAGGGTACTTGGCGCCAACAGCGCGCGATTGCGCTCAACAAGCACATGGGCGAGGGTATGCGTTTTCGCAACAAGATGGCCTATGACCTTATCCGCGGGATACCCCAGATGATGGGCCTGCGTACGCAGTTTGTGCATCTGTGGGTGTGCGACCAGACCGAAAAGTTCAACGACACCTTTGAGGACTACGGCCTGTTTACGCAGGTGGAGCAGCTCAACAAGACGGCGCTTAAGGCACATGGCCTGGATAAGAACGGGCATCTGTACAAGGTGAACAACTTCGATTTCCATCGCTACGAGGACACCATTAAGCTTGCCGACGATCCCGACTACAACCAGGCAAACTTTGAGGGCATGCTCGAGATTAAGGGCGATTCGGACCACACCAAGCTCATCGAGATGCTCGATGCGCTCAACGACGAATCACAAAAGATCGATGATGTGCTCGATACCTACTTTGATACCGAGAATCTGGTCTATTGGCTGGCGTTTCAGATCCTGACGGGCAACTGCGATACGCAGAACCGTAACTGCTATCTGTACAGCCCGCTCAACTCAAATACCTGGTACTTTTTAGATTGGGATAACGACGGCATGCTGCGTAAGCTGGAGCTTTCTCTTACCGGGTTTTCGGACTACGCGAGTTGGGAGCGCGGTGCAAGCAACTACTGGGGCAACGTGCTGTTTAACCGCGCGTTGCGCAGCAAGTCGTTCCGCAGCGAACTCGACCGTGCCGTCAAGGACTTGCGCTCGTATTTGACCGAGACTCGCCTGACCAAGATGATCAAGTACTACCGCGATGTGACTGAATCCCTGGTCTTTGCTTCGCCCGATATCGACAATCTGCCTGTCACCAAGGACCAATACGAGCAGATCGCTGCGGCGATTCCCTCCGAGGTCGAGGAGAACTACAAGAGCTTTCGCGAGAGTTTTAAAAAGCCCATGCCGTTCTACATCGGCGTGCCGCAGATCGATAACGGTAAGCTGCGTATTAACTGGGATGCGTCCTACGACTTTGAGGCGCGCGACATTCGCTACACTGTGGAGCTTGCTCGTGACTATGCCATTAGCGACGTGGTCTTTAAGGCCGAGGACGTGCTGCTTCCCGAGGTGACCTGCGATGCGCCCGATGCCGGCCAGTATTTTGTGCGCGTGCGTGCCACCAACTCCGACGGCTATACGCAAGATGCGTTTGACTACTATGTAACCGACGACGGCAAGCACTACGGCATGAAGTGTTTTTACGTGCAAGACGGCGGTAAGGTCGTGGAGGACACGTATGAGGAGGGCTAGCGCGCTGCTTGAGCGCTTGGCGGCCCCGCCTGTGCGTGCCACGCAGGAGCGTTACCGCCACGAGCTCAAATATCTCATTAACGAGGGCGAGCACGCCGCGCTTGCCTGTCGCATGGCGCCGGTGTTTAAACTGGACAAGCATGCGCGGGCAGGCGGTTACACCATTCGCAGCCTGTACTTTGACGACTACTGCAACTCGGCCTACGAGGAAAAAGATGCCGGCATTCTCATGCGCAAAAAGTATCGCGTGCGCATCTATAACGGCAGCGACAAGGTGATTAAGCTTGAGCGCAAAAAGAAGTACGGCAGCTGGATCTACAAGGAGGACGCGCCGCTTACGCGCGGCGAGTTTGAGCAGATTCTGGCCGGCGACTACGGCTTTTTGCTGAGGAGCCCCTATCCGCTCTGCCGCGAGTTCTACATCGAGTGCATCTGCAACATGATGCGCCCGCGGACCATCGTGGACTACGAGCGTGAGCCGTGGGTGATGGACGAGGGCACCGTGCGCATTACCTTTGATAGTAACGTGCGTGCGGCGGTGGGGAGCTTTGACATCTTTGATGCGACACTGCCCGCGTTGCCGGTCTTGGAACCCGGCAAGCTGGTGATGGAGGTCAAGTTTACCGAGTTTTGCCCGCAGCTGGTACGCGATATGGTGCCTCCGGGCGCGGCCGAGCTTACGGCGGTCTCCAAGTACTGCCTGTGTTACGAAAAGACCGCCTACCTGCGCGGATTTAATTACTGGGAATCGGATTTTGAGAACCGAGGGGATATTTAGACCATGAGCACCAGAGACTTTTTTAAGAACTCCGTTTTGGAGGCGTTTGGCCAGGTCAACCCTGCCAAGATTGGCCTTTCACTGCTCGTGGCGCTCGCCATGGGTATCCTGATCTATTACGTGTACAAGCGCTTTTTTACCGGCGTGGTGTATTCGCGTAGCTTTGCCGTGACACTCGTGGGCATGTGCGTGCTTACCTGTATGGTCACGCTCGCGATTTCGACCAACGTGGTCATCTCGCTCGGTATGGTCGGTGCTCTGTCAATCGTCCGCTATCGTACGGCGGTTAAGGACCCGCTCGACCTGCTGTATCTTTTTTGGGCCATTACCACAGGCATTACGGCAGGCGCCGGCATGTACGCGCTCGTGGGGCTCACGGCAGTGGTGATTGTGGTGATGATTGCCGGCTTTGCGAGCCACCAGGACAAGGCGCGCGTGTACATGATGGTCATCCACTACACGGGCCAGACCGCCGGCGACGATATCGTGCGTGCATTTGGGCGTACCAAGTTCACCGTTAAGTCCAAGACGATGCACGGCGACAAAGTCGAGATGGCCGTGGAGGTATTCTCGGACGGCGTGGACATGCCCTATGCCGACGCGATTCGCACGCTCGATGGCGTTGAGGACCTGACGCTCATCCAGTACAACGGCGAGTACCACGGCTAACTATGTTCCGGCGTTTTAACAAACGCCGGACTGCTCGACGCTGCGCGGGCATCTGCCGGGCGATCTGCCGCTCAAGCCGTCGCTCGCGTACATAAAGTACGCTTCGCTCCTCTTTCGCGGCACCTCGCCACGGCAGCTGCCCGCTCGCTGACGTTTGCTCGACCTGGGTGGGCCGATTTTGTTCGGATGCCGTCTTCACGGGTATCATGGTGAAAGCGATTTCAATGACAGGGGTGCTCGTGGTAAAGATGAAAGATGTGGCCGAGCTGGCGGGCGTTTCGAGCGCCGCCGTCTCGCGCTACCTCAACGGTGGATACATATCGGCGGACAAGGCTGAGCGCATTAAGAAAGCGATTGAGCTGACAGGATACGTGCGGTCCAGCCAGGCTCGCGCGCTGCGCACCGGTTCCACCAAGCTCATCGGCGTCATCGTACCTAAGATTAACTCGGAATCCGTGAGCCGCATTACCGCCGGTATTGGCCAGGTGCTCGGTCGCCGTGGCTACCAGATGCTGCTTGCCAATACCGATAACGCCCCCGATCGCGAGCTCGAGTACCTCGATTTATTCCAAAACCACCCGGTCGATGGCATTGTGCTGGTGGCAACTATGATTACCGATGAGCACCGTCGGGCGATTGAGTCGTGCCGCGTGCCCATCGTGCTGATCGGCCAGAATGTTGAGGGCACGGCTTGCGTCTATCACGACGATTACGAGGCTGCTTTTGAGCTGGGCCGTGCGCTTGCGGGTCGCGTGGACGGCAAGATCGCCTACATTGGAGTTACCGAAGAAGACCGCGCGGCTGGTTATGACCGCCGTCGCGGTTTTGAGGCCGGTTTGCGCGCCGCGGGTAACCCACTCGATGCTGCCTTGATTCGCCTGGGCTCGTTTACGCTCGACTCGGGCTATCGCGCTGCGCGCGAGCTGCTTTCCGTCGCTCCCGATGTTTCGTTTATCGCCTGCGCGACCGACACCATGGCGGCGGGCGCGCTACGTGCTATCGATGAGGTTCGCGGCATGGGCGAGGGCATACACCGCGTGAGCGGTTTTGGCGACAACGCGTTTTTGCGCGCGCTGACGGGCGGTATTCCCACCGTGCATTACGGCTACCTGACCAGCGGCGTCGAGGCGACCAATATGCTGCTCGACGCGCTCGATGGCGAGGAGGGGGAGAGCGGTCTCAAGACGCTCAAGCTCGGTCATCAGCTTATGAATGTCTAGGCTTTGAACGCGTCTGCTTGCCTCTGAGACCCCTGTTTTTGCCGCAAAACTACCATTCGCCGGCCTATTCCTACCGTTCACCGCTATATGCAAACGATTACAGGTATATGAAACTGAAAACGATTACAGTGTAAGTGTCAAAGATGGCCGGGTGCACATGCGCCCGTTGGAGGAAAGGGAAGTCATGGACTACCGCATATCAGCCCAAGAGGTGCTCGACAACATCGGTGGCGCCGACAACGTTGTTTCGGCCGCGCACTGCGCCACGCGTCTGCGCCTTGTGATTGCCGATAACGCCAAGGTCGACAAGGAGGCCCTCGAGAATATCGACGGCGCCAAGGGCGTCTTTGAGGCCCAGGGCCAGCTCCAGATTATTTTTGGCACCGGCACCGTTAACAAGGTCTACGACGAGTTCATCGCGCTCAGCGGCGTCGAGGCTGCCACCAAGGCCGAGGTCAAGGAGGCCGCGGCTCAGCAGCAGAACGTCTTTATGCGCGCCATTAAGGTGCTCGGCGATATCTTCGTCCCCATTATCCCCGCCATCGTGGCCTCGGGTCTGCTGCTGGGAATCATGAGCGCCCTCAACTTTATGGCCTCCAACGGCTTTATCGCGCTCGATACCAATAACTTTATCTACAAGATCGCCGATCTGGTCTCGGGCACGTCCTTTGGCTTCCTGCAGATCCTGATTGGTTACTCCGCTGCTAAGGCCTTCGGCGCCAACCCGTACCTGGGTGCTGTCGTCGGTGGCGCATTCATCAACTCCTCGCTGCAGAGCGCCTACACGGTTGCCTCCGAGGGCGTGCAGACCATGGTCACCGTCATTCCCGGCGTGTACAGCTTTGAGTGGGTCGGCTATCAGGGCCACGTTATCCCCATCGTTATCGCCTGCGCCATTCTGGCCTTCCTCGAGAAGCGCCTGCACAAGATCGTTCCCGAGATGTTCGACCTCTTTGTGACCCCGCTTGTCTCTGTGTTCGTGACCGTACTCGTGACCCTCGTTGCCGTCGGCCCCATCTTTGTCTGGGCCGAGAACGCCATCCTCGGTCTGATCCAGACCCTGCTGACCCTGCCCTTCGGCATCGGTTCCTTTATCGTCGGCCTGTTCTATGCCCCCACGGTCGTTACCGGTATCCACCAGATGTACACCGCCATCGACCTCGGCCAGCTCGCCCAGTATGGCGTGACCTACTGGCTGCCCATCGCCAGTGCCGCCAACATCGCTCAGGGTGGCGCCGCCCTCGCCGTTGCCTTTAAGACCCGCGACGCCAAGATCAAGGGCCTGGCACTTCCTTCGGCTCTGTCCGCCTTCATGGGCATCACCGAGCCTGCCATCTTCGGTGTGAACCTGCGCTTCTTTAAGCCCTTCATCGCCGGCTGCATCGGCGGCGGTTGCGGTGCCCTGGTCTGCGCGCTCACCTCGCTTGCCGCTTCCGGCACCGGCGTTACCGGTATCTTCGGTATCCTGCTGTGCCTGGCCCAGCCCGTGCAGTACGCGATCATGTTTGCGGTCGCCGCGCTGGTTTCCTTTGCCATCTCGTTTGTCCTGTACAAGGACGAGCCCAAGGCTTCCGAGCAGGCCTAAGAGCTTTTGATTGAGGGGTGCCCGCGGGTTGTATGCTCGCGGGCGTTTCCCGTATCTGGTGCCGAACTCTGGCGCCTTGTTACTTTCGATCCGTTAGGACTTTGATATGTCTAATGCACTTGGTCGAGACCTTGCAAAGCTGGTTGCCGCTGTTGACGCTGCCGCCTCTGAGTGCGGCCATGGCGCGTATGGCCAGCGCTTCCATATTATGCCGCCGGCGGGCTGGCTCAACGACCCCAACGGTCTTTGCCAAGCGGGCGGCGTGTTTCACGCGTACTTCCAGTATGCCCCGTTTGATGTGAACGGCGGCGTAAAGATGTGGGGCCATGCCACAAGCCGCGACCTTATGAACTGGGAATATGTTGGCGCCCCGCTGCTGCCCGACGAGCCGTTCGATTGCCATGGCGTGTATTCAGGCTCCGCGCTTGCCGAGGACGGCCGCATTCGCGTGCTCTATACGGGCAACGTTAAGCTTTCCGATGCGGACGGCACGTACGACTACGTCAATACCGGCCGTCGCGCCGATACTGTTTATGTCGAGAGCGTTGATGGCCTTGCCGGTCGGGAGTTCAGCCAAAAGCGCGTGGTGCTGGCGTCCGAGGATTATCCCGACGATCTGACCTGCCACGTGCGTGATCCCAAGGTGTGGCGCGATGATGATGGGCGTTACCACATGGTGCTGGGCGCGCGTCGTCGCGTGGACGGGCCGCATGTCGAAAGCCGTTTTTGTGCGATGCACGGCGAAGGTGCCGGGCGCGATGTGGGCGAGATCTTGGTGTATGGCTCGGCCGATATGCTGAGCTGGGAGCTCGAAAGCCGCGTTTCCACGCCCGAGCGCTTTGGCTTTATGTGGGAGTGCCCGGGATATCTTGAGCTTGAGTCGGATGGCGGTGTGCCGGCGAAGTGGCTGTCCTTCTCGCCCCAGGGCCTCGAGGGCGGCCGTTGGGACCGCGGCAACGTGTATGCCGCTGGCTACATGCCTGTATCGGGCGACATCACTGGTGGCAAGGACGCTTATGAGCTGGGCGAGTTCCGCCTGTGGGACGCCGGTTTTGACTTCTATGCTCCTCAGGAGTTTACGTCCGAGGATGGTCGCCACATTTTGATCGGCTGGATGGGCATGCCCGATGAGCCGACCTATGACAACGCGCCCACCGTAGCGTGCGGCTGGCAGCACTGCATGACGGTGCCGCGTGAGCTCACAGCCGGTGTCGACGGCGTGGTGCTGCAGCAGCCGGCGCGCGAGATTGAGCACCATTATGCCTCGGTGCGTGTGGGGGCGGGCTCGTTGGAGGTTGCCGGCGATACCTGCTTTGATGTTGTTGTTGACGGTGTCGACGGCGCGTTTACCGCGACCGTTGATGGCGAGCTGAAGCTGGCGTTTGTGCCCGCTGAGGACGAACTGCCCCCGCGCTTTGAGATGCGATTTACCGATGAGGGCCGCGCTTCTGCCGGCTGCGGTCGTACTGTGCGCTGGGAGTCCGTCGACGAGGTTCGTAACGTGCGCATTGTTGGCGATGTCTCGTCGGTCGAGGTGTTTGTGAACGATGGCTCGCTCGTGTTTTCGACGCGCATCTATCCCGAGGCCTATGGCGTGACCGTTGACGCTCCGGGCGCGAATGTGACCTACCACGCGCTCAACATCTAGGCGATTCGTCGCATATCGGCGCTATACTGCAGCCGTAGCCTACGATGTGGGAAACATCCGCATCGTGGGTTTTTGTTTTGGAGGGAAGGTGCCGTATGGGCGTACAGCAGCTAGAAGAGGCCTGGGCTTTGAGGGCCAGCGCGCGTGAGGCGCGGTTGCTTGCGGCGTCGCATGTGCCGGCAGCGCTGTCGTTGCTGGGGATTGTACGGCCCGGCGATCGCCTGGTGGCCTTTGCGGATGACTTTGCCGATGCGTTTGCGAGCGGCTTTGATGGCTGCGATGTTGTGCTCGTGGGCTCGCCGTCCGCCGAGGCGTTTGCCGCTGCGTCCGAGGGCTTTGATGCTTCGTTTGAGGTCGAGGGGCCGCACCTGTGGTGGTTCGTCAACTCTATTGGCGGGTTTGGACTGCGCGTGCCCGATCTGCGAGCGTTAGGACGCGCCGCGCGTGAGGCCCATGCGCTGCTGGTTGTGGACAACACCGTGGTATCGGCTTTTGGCTGCGATCCGCTGCGGCTAGGTGCTGCGCTGTTGCTCGAGGCGCTCGACCGCGTGTGTGCTGGTAAGGCGCCGCGCAAGCTCGTTGCCGCTTCGGTGGCGCGCTCGCAGCTCAAGCGCCATCGTGTGGATGCTGCTGCCGAGTGCGCGCATGCCCTGCTTGAGGGCTGTGGCTTGGCCAAGCTTGATATGCCTGCTGACGAGGCCGGTGTGCTGGAGCGCGGGCTGGACTCGCTCGATGTCCGCATGCAGGCGCATTTCGACCGCGCACGTGCGCTGGCCGAGTATCTGGCCGCCAATGAGATGGTGCGCAACGTGCGCTATCCCGGGCTGAGCTCGCATCCCGACCATTCGGTTTCAACGGGAATCCTCGAGCACGGCTTTGGCCCGGCAGTTGAATTTGATCTTATCGAGCTTAGCTCGGGGGAGCTGTTCGGTGCTTTGCCGGGGGAGTTTCGCACATCGTCCGCCGGCGGCGCAACGACGCGCCTTTCGGCCCCACGCGGCAAACAGGGGAGCACCGTCCGCCTCTTCGCCGGCACCGACGACCCCTTGATCGTGGCCGCCACCCTAGATAATGCCCTCCGCAACTAGCTAAATCATCCTCAACTCCATAAGTTGCGGTGAAATAGGGATTGATTTACGGCTTTAACCGCATAAACAGTCCCTATTTCACCGCAACTTATGAGAAGGGGTTGTGTGGCTATAAGGCCCCGTCCCAAATGAGCTACTTTTTGATGCTGGCGATGAGGGCGTTGGCTTTGGTGGCGATGACGTTGTTGATGTCGGTCTGCAGCTCCTCGTAGGCCGCTATGGCTCGCTCTCCGGCGGGCGTGAGCGTGGATCCGCGGGCGCCGTCGCGCTCGATGAGCTTGCAGCCCAGCTGACCTTCTGCCTCGTTTACAATGCGCCAGGCCTTGGAATACGCCATGCCCATGCTCTTGGCGGCGCGGTTGAGCGAGTGCTCGCGGGCGATACCCTGCAGCAGCAAGACACAGCCGTGTCCAAATACGCCCGGCAGATCTTTGTCGCACGCTTGAATGACCAACTTTGCCGTCGTCTTGTACTCCATACGCTCCACGTCTCCCCGCTAAAGTGTTTGCTGGGCAAACGCAAAGCCTGCGTCAAACCCTCGTGTGCTCTTCTTAAATCATGCATTGTAGCAGTCAAAGTGCGTTAAGATACTTCCCCAGTATTGGGCGCCCAAGGTTGGGCTGGGTCCTACGAGGCCTGCAGCCGACCGGTCGCATGGAAAAAGGAGAAACATGGCTACGTTCTTTCCCGGTGAGTCCCACACGTTTTCGGAGTATCTGCTGGTCCCTGGTTACTCGTCCTCGCAGTGCATTCCCAACAACGTCTCTCTTAAGACGCCGCTAACCCGCTTTAAGCGCGGTGAGAAGCCGGCAATCACCCTGAACATCCCCATGGTTTCCGCCATCATGCAGTCCGTCTCGGGCGTCGACATGGGTGTCGCGCTCGCTACCGAGGGTGGCCTGTCCTTCATTTACGGTTCCCAGAGCGCCGAGTCCGAGGCCGCCATGGTCAAGGCCGTCAAGGATCACAAGGCCGGCTTCGTTCAGTCCGATTCCACGCTGACCCCCGACATGACCATGGAGCAGGTCATCGAGCTCAAGGAGAAGACCGGTCACTCCACCATGCCGGTTACCGACGACGGCACTCCCAAGGGTAAGCTCCTGGGCATCGTCACCAGCCGTGACTATCGTCCCAGTCGCGATGACCACCAGACGAAGGTCTCCGAGTTCATGACCCCGCGTGAGCAGCTCATCGTGGGCGACAAGAACATCAGCCTCAAGGTCGCTAACGACGTCATCTGGGACAACAAGCTCAACGCCCTGCCCATCGTCGACGATAACGATCACCTCATGGGCATCGTCTTCCGCAAGGACTACGATAGCCACAAGACCAACCCCAACGAGCTGCTCGATAACGACAAGCGCTACATGGTCGGCGCCGGTATCAACACCCGCGACTATGCCGAGCGCGTGCCGCTGCTCATCGAGGCCGGTGCCGACGTTCTGTGCATCGACTCCTCCGAGGGCTTCAGCGAGTGGCAGAAGCGCACTATCGAGTGGATCCGCGCCAACTACGGCGAGGACGTCAAGGTTGGTGCCGGTAACGTCGTCGACGCCGAGGGCTTCCGCTTCCTGGCCGACTGTGGTGCCGACTTCATCAAGGTCGGTATCGGCGGCGGCTCCATCTGCATCACCCGTGAGACCAAGGGTATCGGCCGTGGCCAGGCCACCGCGCTGATCGATGTCTGCCGTGCTCGCGACGAGTACTACGAGGAGACCGGCGTCTACGTGCCCGTGTGCTCCGACGGCGGCATCGTCTACGACTACCACATGACGCTCGCCCTTGCCATGGGCGCCGACTTTATGATGCTGGGCCGCTACTTCGCCCGCTTTGATGAGAGCCCGACTGAGCGCGTCAACGTGAACGGTCAGTACATGAAGGAGTACTGGGGCGAGGGCTCTGCGCGTGCCCGCAACTGGCAGCGCTACGACCTGGGCGGCGCCGCGAAGCTCAGCTTCGTCGAGGGCGTCGACTCCTATGTTCCCTATGCCGGCTCCCTCAAAGACGGCGTGGGCGGCACGCTCTACAAGGTCAAGTCCACGATGTGCAACTGCGGTGCCCTCTCGATCCCCGAGCTTCAGGAAAAGGCACGCCTGACCCTGGTGAGCTCGACCTCGATCGTCGAAGGCGGCGCCCACGATGTAGTCGTGAAGGATTCTCAGCAGTCCGTATCTTATCGATAAGGTAAGAGCCTCACATAAAGGTTGAGTTTCAACCACGTTATTTAGATAAAGCGAGATGCCCGCAAGTCGCAGGCATCTCGCTTGTCGTATTTGCTATCATCAGTCAAGTTAACCTTAGGGTCGGGCGGCTTGGCTTTGTTCGCTACAAGTTCCGCACGCAAAGAAGAGCACTTAATGTGCTCTTCGTCTTGCGCAGGACTGTCCGCAGTAGCGAATAAAGCCAAGCCGCCCGACCCCAGCTAAGATTAAAGGAGCTGATATGTGCGATTGCACAGATCATAAGGACGAGATCCCTGCCTACGACGCGCAGGCCATTGAGTCCAAGTGGATGAAGGCCTGGGAGGACTCCAACCTCTTTGCCGTCGACACCGACGAGAGCAAGCCCAAGAAGTATGTGCTCGAGATGTTCCCGTATCCGTCGGGCGACCTGCACATGGGCCACGCGCGCAACTATACCATCGGCGATGCCATGGCCCGTCAGGCCCGCATGCGCGGCTACGACGTGCTGCACCCCATCGGCTTTGACGCCTTTGGCCTGCCTGCCGAGAACGCCGCCATCAAGCACAACACGCAAGCTGCCGCCTGGACGTATAAGAACATGGACCAGGCGCTCGCCACGATGAAGCGCATGGGCTTCTCCTACGATCTGGATCGCATGGTCAAGACCTGCAGTCCCGACTACTACCGCTGGGGTCAGTGGATCTTTGAGAAGCTGTGGGAAAAGGGCCTGGTCTACCGCAAGAAGAACCCGGTCAACTGGTGTCCCACCTGCAAGACCGTTCTGGCCAACGAGCAGGTCACCGAGGGCAAGTGCTGGCGCTGCGGCACCGAGCCCGAGAAGCGCGACCTAGAGCAGTGGTACTTCAAGATTACCGAGTACTCCCAGGAGCTGCTCGACGATTTGGAGAAGCTCCCCGGCTGGCCCGAGCGCGTCAAGCAGATGCAGGCCAACTGGATCGGCCGCTCCGAGGGCGCCGAGGTTGACTTTACCCTTTGCGACCAGGATGGCGAGCCCATCGAGGGCGACGAGGGTAAGATCACCGTCTTCACCACGCGTGCCGATACGCTCTTTGGTGTGTCCTTCTTTGTCCTGGCTCCTGAGTACGCCCGTCTTCACGAGCTCGTCGAGGGCACGGAGTACGAGGAGGCCGTCACCAAGATCGTCGAGGACTCCAAGCATATTTCTGCCGTCGAGCGTGCCCAGGGCACCCTCGAGAAGCACGGTGCCTTCACGGGCCGCTATGTGGTAAACCCCGTCAACGGCGAGAAGGTCCCCGTGTGGGTTGCCGATTATGTCGTTGCCGACTACGGTACCGGTGCCGTCATGGCCGTTCCCTGTGGCGACCAGCGCGACTTTGAGTTTGCCCGTAAGTACGACCTGCCGATCGTGCCGATCATCCTGGACGATGAGGATCGCGCTGCCGTCGAGGCCAGCGGCGAGACCATCGATACCTTCCATGCCGAGTCCGTCGACTGGGATTGCGCCCACGCTGCCGAGGGCACGCTCGTCCAGTCCGGCAAGTACACCGGAATGCGCGGCGGCAAGCACTCCGAGGGCGAGGCTGCGATCGTGGCCGACCTCGAGGCCATGGGCTGTGGTCGTCGCAAGGTCGAGTTCCGTCTGCGCGACTGGCTCATTTCCCGTCAGCGCTATTGGGGCAACCCCATCCCGGCCATCCACTGCGAGCACTGCGGCATCGTGCCCGTGCCCGAGGATCAGCTGCCGGTGACGCTGCCCGAGAACCTGGACCTGGGCGCTGGCGAAACCCTTGCCGAGTGCAAGGAGTTCTACGAGACCACCTGCCCGGTCTGCGGCCGCCCGGCCAAGCGCGAGACCGATACCATGGACACCTTTACCTGCTCCAGCTGGTATTACCTGCGCTATACCGATCCGCACAACACTGAGCTGCCCTTCTCCCGTGAGGCTGCCGACCGTTGGATGCCCGTCGATAACTACATCGGCGGCATCGAGCACGCTATTTTGCACCTGCTCTACAGCCGCTTCTTTACCAAGGCACTGCGCGACCTGGGCCTGCTGAGCGTGGACGAGCCCTTCACCAACCTGCTGTGCCAGGGCATGGTCAAGGACGAGAACGGCGACACCATGTCCAAGTCCAAGGGCAACGTCGTGCCCCCGAGCTCGGTCATTGAGCCCTACGGCGCCGACACCATGCGTCTGGCGATCCTGTTTATCGCCCCGCCCGAGAAGGACTTCGACTGGGATCCCAAGGCCGTCGAGGGCGCCAACCGCTTCATCAAGCGCGCCTGGCGTATCGTTTGGCAGCTCGTCCAGTCCGGCGATGCCAACGTGGCCTTCGACAAGTCCGCGCTCGACGAGGTCGCGATGAAGCTCTATCGCGAGCGTCACCGCACCATCGCCAAGTGCACCGAGGACTTCGATCGTGGCCAGTTCAACACCGCCATCTCGGCCGTCATGGAGCTCGTTAACGCGGCGAGCGCCTACCTCAACGCCACTGAGGTCGCTTCCCGTGACAAGGCGCTGTGCTATGGCGTGGCTAAGGATATCGTGAGCGTTCTTGCCCCCATCTGCCCGTTCTGGGCCGACGAGCTGTGGCACGAGGCGCTCGGCTGCGAGGGCAACGCCTACACCGCCGCCTGGCCCGAGTTCGACCTGGCCGAGTCCATCGAGGACACGGTGCAGATCGTCGTCCAGGTGCTCGGCAAGGTCCGCGGCCGCATCGACGTGGCCCGCGACGCCTCCAACGAGGAGATGCAGGCTGTCGCTGAGGAAGCCGTCGCCAAGTGGCTCGAGGGCAAGACGGTCGTCAAGGCCATCTGCGTGCCCGGCAAGCTGGTCAACCTTGTGGTCAAGTAAGCGCTGCGCGTAAAGCTGACATGCAATAAACGAGGGACGGTCCGGTTGGGTCGTCCCTCGTTTTGCATGTATCTGCCTAGTTGCCTTCGGCCAATTGTCCTATTCTTATGGAGAAGCTGTGCGCACGCTGACCTGCAGGTTCGTACTGTGCTTGCACGTTTCCGCAGCTATTGGTATAGTTTGCTTGCAAATGAAGTTGTAATTGAAAGAAGTGGGGTTTCGGCCCCGCTTCTTTTTTGTATGGATGGAGGTGCCGCAATGGTCAAGACCAAGACCGAGCAGGCGATCATCGACGCGCTCGAGGCTGTCGCTCCCCAGCACGATATCGACATCGTCGACGTCGAGCTCGTGGGTGCCACCAAGGCCCCCTGCGTGCGCGTGCGTATCGAGGGTGCCGAGGGTCAGAGTCTTTCTCTCAACGACGTCACGGCCAACACCAAGTGGGTCGGCGATGTGATTGAGGAGCTCGACCCCATCTCTTCGAGCTATACGCTCGAGGTGTCGAGCCCGGGTATGGCGCGCCCGCTGCGCCGCCCGTGCGACTTTGCCCGCTTTGTGGGCGAGAACTGTGAGCTCACCTCCACCGCCACCGAGGGCCGTCGCAAGTACGCCGGCAAGATTGCCGCCGCCACCGAGACGAACGTGACCCTCGAGCTCGAGGGCGGCGAGTCCGTCACCCTCGATTTCTCTGATGTTAAAAAGTGCAAGTTGAAGCCCACCTACGACTTCAAGCCCGTGAAGGAAGGAAAGTAAGATGGCAGCATCCGACATGATGTCCGCCCTGATGGAGCTTTGCCAGGAGAAGCACATCGACCAGCTCTACCTGATTGACCGCCTGGAGCAGTCGCTTGCCAAGAGCTATGCCGAGATCCTGCATCTTGAGTGGGGCGCCAAGGTGACCATCGACCGCACCACCGGCAAGATCTACGTCTACCGTCTGGAGCCGATTGACGATTCCATGGACGAGGAGGGCAACTTCACCGAGTTCGAGGAGATTGACGTCACCCCCAAGAACACGAGCCGCATCGCCGCCCAGCACGCCAAGGCCGAGATCAACGCCATCGTGCGCAACTCCGCCCGCGAGCAGATCTACGAGGAGTTCTCCGGCCGCATCGGTGACCTCATCAGCGGTACCGTGCTGCAGTCCACGCCCGACTTTACGATCGTCAAGATCCGCGAGGGCGTCGAGGCCGAGCTGCCACACTTCGATCAGCGTCGTTACGAGAACGAGCGCAACGAGCGTCCGATGGGCGAGCGCTACCTGCATAACCAGCACATCAAGGCCGTGATCATCGACGTTCGCGACCCTAACTCCAACCTGCAGCCGGTTCGCGGCGAGCACAGCCGTCCGCCGATTGTCATCTCCCGTACCCACCCCGAGCTCATGCGTCGTCTGTTTGAGCAGGAGGTGCCCGAGATCTATGAGGGCACCGTCCAGATCAAGTCGATCGCCCGCGAGCCCGGCCAGCGCTCCAAGGTCGCCGTCCACTCGCTCGACGACCGTCTGGATCCCGTGGGCGCCTGCGTCGGCCCCAAGGGCAGCCGTGTTCGCGCTGTCGTGGGCGAGCTCCGTGGCGAGCGCGTCGACGTCATCCTGTGGGATGCCGATCCTGCCGTCTACGTCGCCAACGCCCTGTCGCCCGCTAAGGTCACCCGCGTCCTCATCGACGAGGAGAAGGCCTACGCCGGCGTCATCGTGCCCGACGACCAGTTGTCCCTCGCCATCGGCAAGGAGGGCCAGAACGCCCGCCTCGCCGCGCGCCTGACCGGCTGGCACATCGACATCAAGTCCGAGACCCTTGCCGCCGACATCCTCAAGAACGTTCCCGTTCACGAGGAGCCCGCCGCCGACCTGATCGGTGACGAGGAGGACGAGGACGTCCGCCGCTGCGAGTACGTGTCCGAGGACGGCATCCAGTGCCGCAACCAGGCTCGTCCCGGCTCCCGTTTCTGCGGTGTCCATGACACCGACGCCTTCGATGATGCGGAGGACCTGATCTAGCGCGCGGTCGCGCCGGGCGGGTCCCGGCGCGTCTCCCACGCTCGTTCAGTCTCTAGGCACCCAAGGTGCCAGAAAGGGTAGGTGAAGTCATATGGCAAAAGTCCGTGTGTCCACCCTGGCCAAAGAGTTCGGCATGACCTCCAAGGAACTGATGGGTCATCTCGCCGATATGAAGATTCCCGCTAAGTCCGCTTCCTCCACCTTGGAGGACGCCTATGTCGCCATGGTCCGCAAGCAGCTCGCCTCGGTGATCGAGGCCCGCGCCCAGGAAGTCGAGGCCGCCAAGCAGGCCGAGGAGCAGGCAGCTGCCGCCGAGGAGGCCGCACGCGCTGCCGAGGCCGAGCGCGAGCGCATCGCCGCCGAGAAGGCCCGCGAGGAGGAGCGCCGCCAGTTTGCCGCAGCCCAGGCTGCCGAGGAGGCTGCCCGCGCCGAGGCCGAGGCCAAGAAGAAAGCCGAGCAGGAGCGCCTTGCCCGCGAGAAGGAGGAGGCTGCCCGCGAGGCCCAGCGCCGCGCCGTTCCCGCTTCCGACTCCGGTTCGCGCTTCCGTTCGCTGCTCGACCAGATCGCCGCACAGGAGACCGTGCTCAAGGAGAAGAAGGACGCCGAGGACAAGGCCAAGGCCGAGCGCGCCGCCGAGCGCGGTAACCGTCGTGGCGGCAACAACGACCGCCGCGGTGGCCGTCGTAACGATCGCAACGCCTCCGACAACAATTCCGATCGCAACGCCTCCGAGAGCCGTCCGCACAGCCATCGCACCAACGCCAGCAACAACGTCGCTGCCGGCATGGACTTCCCCAACCCCGATAAGCAGGGCAAGGGCAAGAAGCGCAAGGGCGGTCACAACAACGAAGAGGACCACTACAGCCGCATGGCTCGCGAGGCCGAGGAGTACAGCCGCGAGAAGGTGCTCGAGGAGGCTCGTGCTGCCGTCGAGGAGGCCTCTCGCGAGTCCACCGGTCGCCGCAAGAAGCGCAAGGAGAAGCGCGAGCGCGAGGCTGCCAAGGCTCAGGAGGAGCGCAAGATAGAGGAGGCGCTGGCCCAGGGCGTGAACCCCGAGGACCTCGACGCCATCAAGGTCTCCCAGGGCGTTACCGTCCAGGAGCTTGCCGAGGCGCTCGACGTTCCGGCCAACGACATCATCAAGCGCCTGTTCCTGCTGGGTACGCCGCTCACCATGACGCAGTCCATGTCCGACGACCTCGTTGAGCTCGTTGCCGACGACCTGGGCCGTCAGATCAAGATCATCACCCCCGAGGAGGAGAACACCTTCTCGTTCTACGACGATCCCGCCGACCTTAAGCCGCGTGCCCCGGTCGTCACCGTCATGGGCCACGTCGACCACGGCAAGACGTCGCTGCTTGACGCCATCCGTCACACCGGCGTCGCTGCCGGCGAGGCGGGCGGCATTACGCAGGCCATCGGCGCTTCGCAGGTCATGATCAACGACCGCAAGATCACCTTTATCGATACCCCGGGTCACGCCACCTTTACGGCTATGCGTGCCCGTGGTGCCAAGGTGACCGACATCGTCATTCTGATCGTGGCTGCCGACGACGGCGTCATGCCCCAGACCGTCGAGTCGATCAACCACGCCAAGGCCGCCGGCGTACCCATCGTCGTCGCCGTCAACAAGATCGATAAGCCGGGAGCCAACCCCGACCGTGTGCGTCAGGAGCTCACCGAGTACGGCGTCATCCCCGAGGAGTGGGGCGGACAGAACATGTTCGTCAACATCTCGGCCAAGCAGAAGATCGGTATCGACGACCTTCTGGAGACCGTGCTGCTCCAGGCCGACGTGCTCGAGCTCAAGGCCAACCCGGACACCTTTGCCTCCGGCAACGTCCTCGAGGCCAAGCTCGACAAGGGCCGCGGCTCGGTTGCTACCGTGCTCGTGACCCGCGGTACCCTGCACGTGGGCGATACGCTGGTCGCCGGCCTTACCTATGGCCGCGTCCGTGCCATGCTCGACCCCAAGGGTCGTGCCGTCACCGAGGCCGGTCCCTCCGACGCCGTCGAGATTTTGGGCCTGCAGTCCGTGCCCAACGCCGGTGATGAGTTCCGCGTGTTCGAGGACGAGCGCGAGGCTCGTGCCCTGGCCGACGAGCGTTCGCTGAAGGCCCGTATCGAGGAGCAGAGCCGCGTCAAGCACGTCACGCTCGAGAACCTCTTCGAGACCATTGCCGACGCCGAGGTCAAGGAGCTCAACCTGATCATCAAGGCCGACGTCCAGGGCTCTATCGAGGCTCTTCAGGACTCGCTCGACAAGATGGATCAGTCCGAGGTGCGCATCAACACGATTCACTCCGCGGTCGGCGCCATCAACGAGACCGACGTCGTCCTGGCCGACGCCTCTAACGCCATCATCATCGGCTTTGGCGTCCGTCCCGACGGTAAGGCCCGCTCCGCCGCCGAGCGCGAGGGCGTCGAGATCCGTTGCTACGACGTCATCTACAAGTGCCTCGAGGAGCTCGACGCTGCCCGTATCGGCATGCTCAAGCCCACCGAGGTCGAGGTCGCCACGGGTACCGCGACTGTCCTGGACACCTTCAAGGTGCCAAAAGTCGGTATCGCCGCCGGTGTCCGCGTCGAAGAGGGCGAGATCGCCGCGACCGATTCCGTGCGCCTGGTGCGCGACGGCATCGTGGTCTTCAACGGCAAGATCGCCTCGATGCGCCACTACAAGGACGAGGCCAAGAGCCTCAAGAGCGGTTCCGAGGGCGGCATTGGCCTGGAGAACTTCCAGGACATCAAGCCCGGCGACCAGATCGAGGGTTACCGCATCGACCAGGTTGCCCGTACCGAGTAGGGGGTAGCGCTATGAAGCAAACGCAGGCAACCCGCCGTCTGGGCGAGCAGCTTCGCGAGAAGCTCGGTTATATCCTGCTCTTTGAGGTTTCCGATCCGCGTCTCGACCTGGTTACTTTGACTGCGGTCGAGGTCGCGGTGGACCGTTCGTTCGCGCGTGTGTACGTGTCGTGCGATGCGAGCCGCTATGACGAGGTCATGGAGGCGCTCGCAAGCGCCAAGGGCCGTATTCGCAGCCTGTTGGCTCGCTCGCTCGATTGGCGTGTCACGCCCGAGCTCGATTTTCGCATCGATCGCTCGACCGATGAGGCCGAGCGCATCACGCGTGCGCTGGAAAACGTTCCCGCCACGCTTGCGATCGAAAAGGACGAGGACGGTTATCCGATAGCGGATGCCGCCCAGGAGGCAGCTTTAGATGACTAATTCCGCCGACCTCGCCTCGTGCGAGTCTGCAGATATTCAGCGACGCATCCTCGAGCTTATCGAGGGTGCGTCCTCCATTGCGATTTCGGGACACACTTCTCCCGATGGCGACGCCCTAGGCTCCGTGTTGGGTCTGGGCCTCTCGCTTATGAAGTTTTTCCCTAACAAGGACATTGCCCTGCTGCTGGCAGACGATGACCCGGTCCCGCGCATCTACCGCTTTATGGAAGGCTCCGATCGCCTGGTGCCGGCATCTGCGTACACCGGCAATCCGGACCTGTTCATCTCGGTGGATGTGCCGGTCGTCGAGCGCCTGAACAACTCCGCCGAGGTGCTTCGTCGCTCCAAGCATGTGGTGTGTTTCGATCACCATCCGGCACGCGAGGAGTTTGCCGAGCTCAGTCTGAGGCGCGTTGAAGCTGCAGCCTGCGCTATGATCATCGACCGTTTCTTGGACAATTGCGGCATTGTCGCACGTGACGGCGTCGCGACCTGCTTGCTGTGCGGCTTGGTGACCGACACCGGTCGTTTCCAGTACCAGAACGCCGATGCTGCCGCGTTCCATGCTGCTTCGCGCCTGGTGGCGCATGGCGCCAATCCGGCTCGTGTCGCACTCGAGGTCTATCAGAGCATGCGCGTCGAGTTTTTGCACCTCAAGTCCATTGTCATGGGCCGTATCAAGACGGTCGCGCACGGGCGCGTGGCGTATAGCTATGCCTTCCAGAGCGACCTTGAGGCCTGCGGCGTCACCTCGGATGAATGTGACGGTCTGGTCGATGTGGTGCGTTCGGTGATGGGCGTCGAGGTCTGCCTGTTCTTAAAGGGCATCGACGGCGATACCAAGGTGCGCGGCAACCTGCGCTCCAAGGGTGACCTCGATGTGTCCGAGATCGCTGCCAACTTTGGCGGTGGCGGGCATCATGCCGCCGCCGGCTTTTCCAACAACGGAACAATTCGCGAGACGCTCGCCGTGGCACTTCCCATGCTGGCCGAGCTGGTGGGGGAGGATCCCGCTTCGGTGACCGTCGAGCTTTAACTTTTTGGATGGTACATGGCTCGTCGTACGCCTTCTCAACTGAATATGCTGCTCGCCGTCGATAAGCCGGTGGGCTGCACGTCCCACGATGTGGTCTCGCAATGCCGACGCGCCCTCCATGAGCGGCGCGTCGGCCATGCCGGCACGCTCGACCCCATGGCATCCGGCGTCATGGTGGTGGGCATGGGCCAGGCTACTCGTCTGCTGGGCATGCTAACCCTCGATACCAAAAGCTATGTCGCCGACATCTCGTTTGGCGCCGAGACCAATACCGATGATGCGGAGGGCGAGGCGGTCCGCACGGTGGCTGTTGCCAACGAGCTCCGCGATCCTGCCTATGCTCGTGAGCGCTTGGCCGCCATGCTGGGACCGCAGATGCAGGTGCCGCCGGCGTTTTCTGCTATCTCGGTCAATGGCGTTCGCGCCTACAAGTCTGCTCGCGAGGGCAATGCGGTGGACCTACCTCCGCGCCCCGTCGAGGTCTATGCCGCCGACCTGATCGCCGTGGGCGGCGAAGGTGATACGTGTGTGTGGACCGTGGCGTTCTCGGTGAGCAAGGGCACCTATATCCGTGCGCTCGCTCGCGACCTGGGCCACGCTTGCGATAGCGCCGCGCATATTTCCGCGCTGCGCCGCACGGCTTCCGGTGTTGTTTCCATTGGCGCTTGTCATGCGGTCGAGGAGCTTTCTCCCGAGTCCGCGGCTGGCTTTGCCCTGGATCCCATTGCGGCCCTGGGCGCCACACGTGTTGACTTGCCGGGCAATCTTGCCGACGACCTGCTCTGCGGCCGACGCATTCCCGTTGAGCGTGCGCTTGCCGATTTCGATTCCTCGAAGGCGCCGTTTGCGTTGGTGCTCGATGGGGGACTCAAGGCGCTCGCCCGCATTGAGGGCGGCCGCTTTGTCATGGAGCACGTGTTTCCGCAGGCAATCGGCGGTGTTCGATGATGTTGTCCGTTCGCGAGCTCGCGCGTATCTTTTTCGCGGGCGAGTCGGACGAGGCTCGCATCGTTACTGCCGATGTGTTTGATAAGTGTGAGCACCTGGGTGCCGCATCGATTGCCATCGGCGTGTTCGACGGCGTTCACCGTGGACACCAGGAGCTCATTGCGGCGCTTGTCCGTGATGCCCGTGCCCATGGCTGCAAGGCGGTCGTAGTTACCTTCGATCCCGACCCGGACGTCGTGGTGAGCCCTTCGCCCGCTCAAAAATTGATGACGACGGCCGACCGTCTGCATGCCCTGGCTCAAACTGGGGTCGATGCGGTGGTGGCCGTTCCCTTTACGCCTGAGGTTGCGGCGCTTGACCATGTTGCTTTTCTCTCGCTGGTGTCGCGTCTGGTCGACATTCGATCGATTCGCGTTGGCAGCGACTTTAGGCTGGGTCGTGGCGGTGCTTCTGGTGTTGACGAGATGCGCGCCTGGGGTGCCGAGCGCGGCGTTGACGTATACGGGCACGACTTGCTTTGCGAGGGCGGTGAGGCCATTTGCGCCACCCGCATTCGTCATGAGCTGGGACAGGGCCATGTGGAGCTTGCTGCTGGGTTACTCGGCCGTCCGTATATGGTGCGTGGCGGTGTTATTCGCGGCCGTCACGAGGGTTCTGGCATGGGCTTTCCCACGGCAAACTTGCAGGTTCCCGACGGCATTCAGGTGCCAGCCGATGGCGTGTATGAGGGTCTGGTGCTGGTCGATGACACCGCGTGGCCCGCTGCTGTGAACGTCGGCCTGCCGCCAACGTATGCTGACGATGCGGCATCTGCGCATCTCGAGGCTAATTTAATTGGTTATACGGGCGACCTGTACGGCGCTTCCGTTTCGCTGGCGTTTACGCGCTGGCTGCGTCCCTCGCGTGTGTTCGATTCGCTGGATGAGTTGATCGCGACCGTCGAGGGTAATATCGAGGATATTCGTCACAACTTGGGCGATCAGGGGGTGAGCATCCGTGATTAGCGATGAGGAAAAAGACCAGGTACGCGCTGCGTCTGACCTGGTTGCCATCGTGCAGGAAACGGTCGAGCTCAAGCCTCGCGGCCATGAGTTTTGGGGATGCTGCCCCTTCCATGGCGAGAAGACGCCGTCCTTCCACATTATCCCCGCCACGCAGGTGTGGCATTGCTTTGGTTGCGGCGAGGGTGGCGACGTTTTCACGTATATCATGAAGCGCGAGAACCTGAGCTTTCCCGAGTCAATCCGTTACTTGGCCGATCGCGCGGGTATTGAGCTGCATGACACCGGAGATCGCCGCGAGCGCGGCACCAAACGTGCCCGCATCTACGATCTGTGCGCCGAGACCGCCCAGTTCTACCACACCATGCTCATGCGCGGTAAGGACGGCCGTCCGCGCGAGTACTTTGCCAGCCGCGGCATGGGCGGCGACGTCTGCCGCCGCTACTGCCTGGGCTTTGCACCGGGCCGTAACGCGCTGGTGTCGCACCTGTCCCAGGCGGGTTTTACCCCGCAGGAGATGATCGACGCCAACGTTGCCGTGAGTCGCGGGCGCGGGCAGCTTGCCGACCGCTTTTACGACCGCGTGATGTTCCCCATCTTTGACGAGCAGGGTCACAACATTGCCTTTGGCGGTCGCATTATGGGCGACGGCCAGCCTAAGTATCTCAACACCGCCGAGACGAGCGTGTTTCATAAAAAGCGAAACCTCTACGGCTTTAATTGGGCCAAGGAGTTTATCGTCGCGCAGGATACCGCCATCGTGGTAGAGGGCTATACCGATTGCATCGCCTGCTGGGAGGCGGGGATTAAAAACGTTGTCGCCACGCTGGGCACCGCCCTCACGGAGCATCACGTCAAGACGCTCACTCGCTTTGCCAAGCGCATCGTGTATATGTTCGACGGCGATGCAGCGGGCCAGAAGGCCGCCCGTCGCGCGATTCAGTTTATCGAGCAGGATTCCATGGACCTGCGCTGCGTGGTGCTCCCCGACGGCAACGACCCCATGGAGTTCATCACCGCACATGGTGGCGAGGCACTGCAGACGCGCATCGACGCTGCCGAGCCGCTTATGGACTTTGTCTACCGTTCGCTGCAGGAGTCGAGTGACATCACCACGCCGGGCGGTCGCGCTAAGGCGCTGGAAGATGCGCTGACGCTTATCTATCCGTTGCGCAACAGCTATATGATCGACACGTACTTTATCCAGATTGCCGATCTGCTGGGTTTGGATCTGGAGACGGTGCGCGCGAGCTCGGGTCGTGTGTTTCGCGATGTCGCCAAGCGCGAGGATGCGGAACGACGTCGTGAGCAGAACTATGAGCGCCAGCGGGCACAGACTGAGCGGTCCGGTAGCGCGGGCGGTCGGGCGTCGGGTTCTCGCGATGCCGGTCGCGGTGCTTGGGCATCGGGCGCGACGCCGCCGGTGTCCGCGCCGGTCGAAGAAGAGCCGTACGACTACGTCCCGCTCGATGCCTACGGCGCCGCGCCCGTGGAGGTCGTCGACGACCTGCCGCCGATCGATGTGCCTGATGGTATGGGCGCTGTGCCTGTGGCTGACGGTTCGGGCGCACCGGCTGCGGCGGCGCCGATGGTTCTTACCGATCTTGAACGCAAGTCCTTGGCAGGGGAGCGCGAGCTGTTGACGATGCTCACGAGCTACCCCGACCTGTTCCGCACGTATGCCGACCGCATCTGCTCCATCGAGTGGGTTGACCCGCGTCACGAGTCCATTGCATGGGCCGTTCTGGCAACGCCGCCGGGAACCGATCCTGCAGCCTGCATGGATGCGGCGCGCTCAGTGTGTCCCGATGCGGCAACGCTTGTGAGTGCCGGGCGCATCTCCGCGACGAGCAAGCACCCCACCGAGACGAACATCGTGTTTATGCTTGATACGCTTGAGCTCTACACCATCAAGCGTCGCATGCGTGCCGCACAGGCCAAGCTGCGCCAGGACCGTTCACTCGATGATGAGGCCCGTCGCGCGCTAACCATGCAGGCCGCGCAGGATTCGCAGCGTCAGCGCGAACTGCAAAAGTCAATCGGCGGCGTGGCGGACCCGTTCCGTTTGATTGGCCTGGAGGCCGCAGGCACCGAACAAGCCTAGATGTTGTGGTCAACCAGCGTATTCTCGCCTATATCCAGCCCTCTTTTTGGGTATAGACGTCAATGTGTGTGCTAAAGTATTGAGTCCTGTGGACTATGAAGGGAGAATCTGTGCCAAAAAAGACTGAGAGCACGGGTACTGGGCTGGAATCCTACGTTGCAAAGCTCATGGGCAACGGCTCAAACAGGACTTCGGTAACCGAGGACGAGATTCAGGTCGCCCTGAAGGATATCGATGTTTCTGACGAGCAGCTCACCGCGGTGTATTCCGCGCTGCGCAACAGCGGCATCCAGATTATCTCCGCGAGCGGTAACGACGACGCCCCCATGGACGTCGACGATGACGATAACGATACCGATACCGACGATTTCGATGACGACGACGAGCACGATTCCGGCTCGCTCGACGATCACGAGCTCAAGATGGCCCGTCAGGCCGACGCCGAGATGGGTTCTTCCAAGAGCAAGAAGAAGCGCACCGTGCGCACGTCCCGTTCACGCTCCCGCGTGCGCGGCATCGATGCCTCCACGGTGATGCTGACCGGCGACCCGGTCCGTATGTACCTCAAGGAGATCGGCAAGGTCGACCTGCTGACCGCCTCCGAAGAGGTCGATCTGGCCATGAAGATTGAGGCCGGTCTTGAGGCCACCGAGAAGCTCGAGGCTGCCGAGGCAGGCGAGCTCGAGCTCACGCGTACCGAAATGCGTCGTCTTACGCGCATTGAGAACGTGGGTCTCGAAGCCAAGCAGGCACTTATCAGCGCAAACCTGCGTCTGGTCGTCTCCATCGCCAAGCGCTATGTCGGTCGCGGCATGCTGTTCCTGGACCTTATTCAGGAGGGCAACCTCGGTCTGATCCGCGCCGTCGAAAAGTTCGACTACCAGAAGGGCTTTAAGTTCTCCACGTACGCCACGTGGTGGATCCGTCAGGCCATTACGCGCGCTATCGCCGACCAGGCCCGTACCATCCGTATTCCCGTGCACATGGTCGAGACCATCAACAAGCTCGTCCGTGTGCAGCGCCAGCTCCTTCAGGACCTGGGTCGCGACCCGACCCCCGAGGAGATCGGTGCCGAGATGGACATGAGCGCCGACCGCGTTCGCGAGATCCAGAAGATCTCGCAGGAGCCCGTGTCGCTCGAGACCCCCATCGGCGAGGAAGAGGATTCCCAGCTGGGCGATTTCATCGAGGACTCCCAGGCTATCGTTCCGCCCGATGCGGCCAGCTTCTCCATGCTGCAGGAGCAGCTCACCCAGGTGCTCGATTCGCTTGCCGATCGTGAGCGCAAGGTTATCGAGCTGCGCTTTGGCCTTGTCGACGGACATCCCCGTACGCTCGAGGAGGTCGGCCGCGAGTTTGGCGTCACGCGCGAGCGCATCCGCCAGATCGAGTCCAAGACTCTGGCCAAGCTTCGCCACCCGAGCCGCTCGAGCAAGCTCAAGGACTATATCGAAAGCTAGTCAAGCAAGAGGCGCCCTCAAGCACATCCGCTTGAGGGCGCTTTCATGTAGTCGTTGGGGACGTTCTTGAATGACTGGTCGTTTAAGAACGTCCCCAACGACTAGGTCGGAAAATTTCTTAAAAAAGTTCTTGCCCTGAGCTGATTCGTCCGTATAATAAACTTCGTTGCTTGAGAGCACGCACCTATTCCTCGGTAGCTCAATGGTAGAGCACGCGGCTGTTAACCGCGTTGTTGTAGGTTCGAGTCCTACCCGGGGAGCCAGAATTTTTCAGCCCTTTCTGTTGGGCTTTAAATTCCTCGGTAGCTCAATGGTAGAGCACGCGGCTGTTAACCGCGCTGTTGTAGGTTCGAGTCCTACCCGGGGAGCCAGGTTGTAAAACCCGTCGCTTATGCGGCGGGTTTTTTCATGCCGCGATCGCTGTTCGCGAACGTTACCGTATCAACATTTCGTGTCGAGGATGTAATCCCGAGGCCCGCCACCTCAACATGGCGCGGTCGTTGTAGAATATTCCAATGATTGCTCCCACGAGATGGTGCCGCGAGCACCAGATAAGGAGATTCTTGTGTCTGAGACCATTAACGGCAGCCTGAGCGTCTCGAACGACGTTATTGCCGATATTGCCGGTTATGCCGCGATGACGTGCTATGGCGTTGTCGGTATGGCTGAGCAGCTCCAGGGCGCCGAGAGCGTGCGCCTGCTTGCCGGTCAGCGCCTCCGCAAGGGCGTGCTTGTCTCCGCCGACGAGAACGGCCTTACGGTCGATCTTCACGTCGTGCTCGAGAACGGCGTCAACATGAAGTCCGTCTGCCATAATCTTTCGAGCTCCGTTGCCTTCACCCTGCAGGAGATCGCCCAGATCGATCCCGCCAGCCTTAAGATCGGCATCCATATCGACGCGCTCAAGAGCCGTCTGAACTAGCATCCGAAAACGGAGATTCAAATACCCATGATTGCAAAGACCATTCGCACCTGTTTTCCGATCGCTGCGGCTGCCGTTTCCGACAAGGCCGAGGAGATCAACAAGCTCAACGTCTTCCCCGTACCCGACGGCGACACCGGTACCAACATGTCGCTCACGCTTGCCTCGGTGACCAAGGAGCTCTCCGCCCTTCCTGCCGACGCCGACATGGAAGCCATCGCCGGCGCCATCACCCACGGCTCCCTGATGGGTGCCCGCGGTAACTCTGGCGTTATCACGTCGCAGATTCTGCGCGGCGTGGCCGAGGGTCTTGTCTCTGCCGACGAGCCTATTACGTCCGCCAACATTGCCTTCGCCTTCCGTCGTGCCGTCAAGGTTGCCTTCCAGGCTGTCCGCAAGCCCATCGAGGGCACGATCCTCACGGTCCTGCGCGATGTCTCGACCAAGGCCGATGAGTGCGAGAAGAAGAAGTTCTCGGCCGAGGATGCGCTCGATGCTATCGTCGTCGAGGCGTACCAGTCCGTCGCCCGCACGCCCGACCTGCTGCCCGTTCTGAAGGAGAACGGCGTGGTCGACTCCGGCGCCTTTGGCTTCGCCATCTTCCTTGAGAACTTTGTGGCTGCAGCACTTGGCCGCAGCACCGTTGTCGAGGATTTCTCCGCCACGTTTGATTCCGCTGTCTCTGCCCGCGACGCGGCCCTTGGTCGCGTTGAGATCGAGGCCAACGACGATTGGGAGGGCTCGGAGTTCCGCTACTGCAACGAGTTCCTGTTTAAGGCCGACGCCCCGTTTGACGAGGACGAGTGCCTTAAGTTCCTGGGTTCCATGGGCGACTGCGAGCTTCTCGTGGGCGCCTATCCCGACTACAAGATCCATGTGCACTCCAACACCCCCAACCTGGTGCTCGAGCACATGCTGCAGCTCGGTCAGATCTATGAGGTCTTTATCCACAACATGGAGATGGAGGCCCACGACCGTACCGCCAAGATCCACGAGGATCAGGAAAAGGCCGCCGAGCCCGCCAAGGCGCTGGGCTTTGTCGCCGTTGCCGCCGGTTCCGGCGAGGCCGACATCCTCAAGTCCCTCGGCGTCGACGTGATCGTGTCCGGTGGCCAGACTATGAATCCCTCGACCGCCGACCTGCTGGGCGCGGTGGACCAGGTCAACGCGACCTCGGTCATCATCCTGCCCAACAACGGCAACATCCGCATGGCCGCTGAGGCTGCTGCTTCAGCCTGCACCGACAAGAAGGTCGCCGTCGTTCCCACCAAGACCGTCCCGCAGGCCTTCTCCGCGCTGTTCGCGGTCCTGCCCGATTCCGAGCTCGAGGATGCCGTCGCCGCCATGGTCGACGCCATCAGCGAGGTCCGCGATGGCGAGGTCACCCGCGCCGTGCGCGACTCCAGTGCCTCTGACGGTTCTCCGATTCACTCCGGTGACGTCATGGGTATCATCGCCGGCTCCATCGACGTGGTCGGCTCCGACGTGAAGCAGGTCACGCTCGACTGCATCAACCGCATGCAGGAGGAAGAGGAGGGCGACGCGCTGACGATTCTGGCCGGCGAGGAGCTGTCCGATGAGGCCTTCCAGGAGATCGTCGACGCTATCGAGGAGGCTCAGCCCGATCTGGAGATTGACGCCCATCGTGGCGAGCAGCCGCTCTATCCCGTGATCTTCTCGATCGAGTAGGCAACTGCCCATGTCCGAGCTGTGCTCCGTGCCGCGCGTCTCGGAGCGCTTTGCCCAGAGCAATGCGCTCGACGAGGATATCGCGCGACTCAAATATGTTTCGGGTAAACGTGAGGAGGCCCTTCGCCGTCTGGGAATTCGGACGGTGGGGGACCTCCTTCTCCATATCCCTCATCGATACCTCGACTTTACCCGTTCGTGGTCCATCGAGATGGCGCCCATCGGTACCGTGTGCACCATCATCGCCACGGTCGACCGCATCGTCCAAAAGCAGCCGCGTCCGCGCATGCAGGTGACCGAGGTATCGCTGGTGGACGAGACGGGCGTGTTGCAGGTCGCCTTTTTCCGCCAGCCCTGGATTGCCCAGCAGCTTAAGCAGGGCGACCGCCTGGCCGTGATGGGCAAGGTCGAGTTTGCCTACGGCTTTAAGCAGATGGCCTCGCCCCACTTTGAAAAGCTCGAGGACGGGCGCGCCGCAGGCACCATTCTGCCGGTCCATTACGTGAGCGATGGCGTGAGCCAGGCGTGGATGCGCCGCATCGTAAGCGGCGCGCTCGAGGTCGTCGGCAATCCGTTCGATCCGATTCCCGCGCCGCTGCGCGCAAAGCGGAAGCTCATGAGCAATGCCCGCGCGTTGCGTTCGATCCACTTTCCCTCGAGCATGGCTGAGCGCGACATCGCACGCCGGCGTCTTGCCTACGAGGAGTGCCTCTACCTGCAGCTGGCGCTGCGTCTGCGCAACGACGGCGGCCTGGTCGATGTGGTGCCCTATGCCCACACTGCGGGCGAGCATCTGGGCGCGCTTAAACAGGCCCTTCCGTTTTCGCTGAGCGACGAGCAGGAGGCCGCACTCCAAGACATCCTGCATGACATGTGCGATGGCGGGCGCGTGATGAACCGTCTGCTGCTGGGCGATGTCGGTACCGGTAAGACCGCCGTTGCCGCCTGCGCGCTGGCTGTGGCTGCCGATAGCGGCACGCAGGCCTGCGTTATGGCGCCCACGGGCGTGCTGGCGCGCCAATATGCCGATAAGACCGGCCCTCTGCTCTCGCAGGCCGGCATGTCCTGGGCGCTTCTGACGGGCGCCACGCCGGCCGCAGAGCGCGAGCGCATCCATGCCCAGCTGGAATCGGGCGAGTTTGACGTGCTCTTTGGCACCCATGCGGTGCTTTCGGATAACGTTGCGTTCAAGCATCTGTCGCTTGTTGTCATCGACGAGCAGCACCGCTTTGGCGTTGGCCAGCGCAACGCCCTACGCGCGAAGGGCCCCGGTGCCGATCTGCTCGTTATGACGGCAACGCCCATCCCGCGTACGCTGGCGCTTTCGGTCTACGGCGATCTGGATACGAGCATCATCCGCCATCGGCCCGTCCCTGGCGCTGGCGTGTCGACACGCGTGCTCACCGAGTCGAGCCGCGACCTCGCCTATGGCGCCATCAGCGAAGCGCATGAAAAAGGTCAGCAGGCCTACGTGATTTGCCCGCTCGTGGAGCCGAGTGACTCGGCCGATGAGTTGGAGGACGTGCCCGGTATCGCCCGCGACGAGGAGGGCCGCGTAACCGTCCCCGTGCCGCTGCACGATACGGCAACCGAGCTCGACCGACTGCGTCTTGCGTTGCCGGGGCTTACCGTCGAGCGCCTTCACGGCCGCATGCCGGCGGGGGAGAAGGACCAGGTTATCGATGCCTTCAAGCGTGGCGAGATTGACGTGCTCGTCTCGACTACGGTGGTCGAGGTGGGCGTCGACGTGCCTAACGCCACCGTCATGGTCATCGAGAACGGCGAGCGCTTTGGATTGGCTGCCCTGCACCAGCTGCGCGGCCGCGTGGGCCGTGGCAGTGTGTCGGGCACGTGCCTGGTCATGACGCACTCCAAGGGCAACGGCGGCGCATCGGCGGCACAAGACCGTCTCCAGTCGCTCGAAAAGACCTCGGACGGCTTTACGCTCGCCCAGATGGACCTGCGCCTGCGCCATGAAGGCGAGATCCTGGGTTATCGCCAGCATGGTGGTGTGACCCTGCGCTTTGTCGACCTGGACGCCGACGAGGAGCTGATCGAGTGGGCCCATTTGGACGCGGTCGAGCTCTTGCGGTATGCTTGCAACCTTGACTCTGTGGCGACGCGTCCCTTGCGCGACGCGGTCGCCATGCGTTATCGACATATCTTTAAGGAGGTCAGCGGAGGATGAGAATCATCGGCGGCGAATGGCGCGGTCGTAAGATCGAGGAGCCCCGTGGTCGCGATGTCACCCGCCCCACGACTGATCGCGTGCGCGAGGCGTGCGCATCTATGGTCATGTCGGCATTCGATTTCGATTTGGACGAGGTTCGTGTGTTGGACGCCTTTGGCGGCTCCGGTGCCTTAGGGTTAGAGATGCTCTCTCGTGGGGCCCGCTCGCTCACGACGTTTGAGATCGATCGCAACGCCGCGCGGCTCATTACCAAGAATATCGAGTCGCTCTGCCATGACCGTGCGCGTTGGCGCGTGGTCACGGGCGACATGCTGACGAGTGCCTCACGCGGTCGTGTACCGGGCGGCCCCTTTGATCTGGTCCTGCTCGACCCGCCCTATGCTTTTGGTGCCGAGCCGGTCGAGGAACTGCTGCAGAATCTGGCCCAGCAGGGTCTGCTTGCGTCTGGCGCTTACGCCCTGTTTGAGCATGCCGCCGCCGATGCGGGCGCGCATCCGGCAGACTTTGAGACTGTACGTGAGAAGCGCTACGGCATTACCTCGGTCGACCTGCTCCGTTGGGTCGGCGATGACGATGGTGAGGGCGATAGCGCCGGCACCGATGCTGACAACAATGATGCCACGACGTTTCAGGAGGACGCCCATGAATGACACCATCAACCGCGTGATCGTCCCGGGCACCTTCGATCCCATCACGTTTGGCCATATCGATGTGATCCGCCGCGCCCGCCGCATCTTTCCCAGTGTGATCGTCGCTGTTGCAGAGTCGCAGGGTAAAAACGGTGTGGGCACCACGTTTATGCTCGATGAGCGCGTGGCGCTGGCCCGCGAGGCGCTCGGTGATATCGACGGCGTCGAAGTCCTGCCCTTTACCGGCCTCTTGGTCGACTTCGCTCGTGAGCAGGGGGCGGGGGCCGTGGTCAAGGGCCTGCGCGCCATGACCGACTTTGAGTATGAGCTGCAGCAGGCCGACCTCAATTATCGCTTGGATAGCGAGCTGGAGTCCATCTTTGTCATGAGTGCTCCGCAGTACGGTTACATCTCGAGCTCGGTCGTTCGCCAGATCGCCTCGCTCGGCAGCGATGTATCGACGTTTGTGCCGCCCAACGTGGTCGAAGCGCTCAGACATCGCTTTTCGTGACGTTTTTTATTGCCTGGTGGCATGTGGTAAACTAGCACGATGATATGTTACCTATGAAAGGAGACCGGATGCCGGGCGAGAATTTTCCTGGCGATAGGATCGTCAGCTTGGTCGATGAGCTCGAAGGGCTGATCGAGGAAGCCAAGCCGCCTTTCGGCAAGAACGCTCAGTTCAAGGTCATCGACGCCGACGTGTTCTTCAACATCCTCGATGAGATCCGCATGAGCTATCCCGAGGAATGGCAGAAGTCCCGCCGTATCCTCAAAGAGCGCGAGGAGCTTATGGCTTCCGCCGCCGCTCAGGCCGATTCCATCATCGCCGATGCTCAGCAGCAGGCCCTCACCATTGCCGGTGAGCAGGAGATTGTCCGCCTTGCGCAGCAGCAGGCCGACGACATCCGCGATCGTGCCCAGCACTACGAGCGCGAGACGCGTTATGCTGCCGAGGACTACGCAGAGCAGGTCTTTACGCACCTGGAGGAGAACCTCAAGAGCCTAACCGGCACCGTTACCCGTTGCCGTCAGCAGCTCAACGAGGGTGCCGCCCAGCAGAATGGTCAGTGGTAATGGCTGAGTTCCCGAGCGTTACCGTCGATCTTTCCGAGCAGCTCGAGTTTCCTGGAGATTCGTTTCCGCTGACCGGTAAGGTCGATGTCGCCACCTACACGGTGGGCGAGAAGGAGTACCAGCTACAGGACGGCATCGACTACGACGTTGTCTTTACCAATGCCGGTACCGGTGTCTTGCTCACGGGCATGGTCCGCGCGCACGCCACCGGTGAGTGCGACCGTTGCCTGGAGCCCGCCTCGTTTGATATCGCCGGAGAGATCGAGGAGTTCTACCTCTTTGAGGAGCCCGAGGATCCCGAGGCCTACGAGGACGGCTACGAGCTCCTGGGTGAGGACCGCATCGTCGATCTGGGTGAGCCCATCAATGACGCGGTCGTTATGGACACGCCGTTTGTGGTGCTCTGCAAGCCCGATTGCCGTGGTCTGTGCCCCACCTGCGGTTGCAATCTCAACGTCGAGCAATGCGATTGCGCCGCCCAGGCAGAGGCAGAATGGGCCGCTGCCACGGAAAATCCATTTGCAGCATTGAAGAATCTCAAGCTCGATGAGTAAAACTGTGGTAGTATCGCTACTTGCGCGTAATCGCCACACTGGATAGTTCATAAGGAAGGTCACTATGCCCGTACCTAAACAAAAGCAGGGTCGTATCCGCACTCACACCCGTCGTTCCGCCAACATGAAGATCTCGGCTGCGGCTCAGTCCACGTGCCCCCGTTGCGGCGCTGTCAAGCTTCCGCACCACGTGTGCCCCAGCTGCGGTTTCTACAAGGACCGCGAGGTTATCGTTACCGAGTAACGGTATACTCTGGATGCGATGCCGTTCCAAATGGAACCACAATGGCCGGCTCAATGAGTCGGCCATTTTTGTATAAGGAGCATGTATATGAGTAACGTTCGCGTTTGTGTAGACGTTGTGGGCGGAGACGAGAAACCTCAGGTTGTTCTCGATGGTATCGAAGCTGCGCTTGCCGCCGATCCCGATATCGAGGTCTTGGCAGCTGGTCCCGCCGAAATCGTCAATCCCTTTGCAGCTTCCCATGCACGTGTTGAGGCCCTTGAGGCGCCTGACGTTATCGCCATGGATGACGATCCCATTCGCGCCGTGATGACCAAGCGTAAGTCGTCGATCGTGCTTTCTTGCCGCGCCATTAAGAAGGGCAACGCGGATGCGTTCTTCTCCGCCGGCTCCACCGGTGCCATGACCGCCGCCGCCACCGCCTATGTGACGCCGTTTAGGTATCAGGCCGAAGGCAAGAAGCAGCCGGTGCGCCCCTGTCTGACCAATGCGCTGCCCAATCGCGCCGGCGGTCTGACGGTGCTGTGCGACATGGGTGCCAACCCCGATGTGGAGGTCGATGACATGGTGCGTTTTGCCCAGATGGGTAGCGCCTATGCCCGCGTCGTCCTGGGCATCGAGCATCCTCGCGTGGGCCTGCTTGCCAATGGCACCGAGGATGAGAAGGGCTCCAACTTTACCAAGGCCTGTTTCCCTGCTATGAAGGCCGCCGTTCCCGGCTTTGTTGGTAACTGCGAGGGCACCGACCTCACCTCAGGTAACTTCGATGTCGTCGTTGCCGATGGCATGTCGGGTAATATCGCTCTCAAAGCTACCGAGGGCGCTGCCAAGTTTTTGCTGCAGGAGCTCAAGGGCGCCTTTATGGCCTCGCTCGGCACCAAAATCGCCGCGCTGCTCATCAAAAAGCAGATGCGCGAGATTAAGGCCAAGCTCTCTGGCGACGCCAAGGGCGGCGCGATTCTTCTGGGCCTGCGCGGCGTGGTCCTGATCGGCCATGGCGCCACCTCGGTCGAGGCTGTCAAAAACGGTACGCTCGCGGCGGCCGAAGCCGTGCGCGCGGGGCTGGTCGAGAACGTCGCCAACTCCATGGACGGCATCGTTTTGTAAGAGCGAGTTAGAGCGCTGTTATGTGCCTCGCGGCCTGCTTCGTGGGGTAGAATCAGAACCGTGTCTTGGTACCGCCCGGGCGGTACCATTCTTTTGGTATTCATTCACTATGAGAGGAAGCGCTATGGACCGCTCCGAAATCTTCGACAAGATCGCCGAGGTCGCTGCTGACGTTCTGGGCGTCGATGTTGCCGAAATTAGCGATGAGACCACCTTTGACGATCTCGATGCCAACTCGCTCGAGCGCCTGCAGCTGGTTACGGCTATCGAGGACGAGTTCAACCTCGAGATCGATGACGAGACTCTGCTCTCGCTCAACTCTGTCGCCGACGCCGTCGACGCGATCGAAAACGCCAGGGAGGCCTAGGTCTTGGCTTTGTCTGAACGACTTACGCGTGCCCAGGAAATCCTGGGCCATGAGTTCAATAATAAGGTGCTGCTGCGCGCGGCGCTTACGCATCCCTCGGCAGTCGAGGGCCAGCCGGTTTCTGCCAGCTATGAGCGCCTTGAGTTCTTGGGCGATTCCATTTTGGGCGCCGTCGTCGCCCGTTCGCTCTTTGAGTCCTATCCGGAGTTTGACGAGGGCAAGCTCACGCGCCTGAAGGTGTCGCTTGTCTCGGGCGCCACGCTGTCCGAGGTTTCTCACGAGTTGGGCATCGACGACATCATCATCTTTGGTGCCTCCGAGACCGGTACCGGTGCGCGCGGCCTGCATTCGGCGCTCGAGAACGTCTACGAGTCGCTCGTGGGCGCGCTGTACCTGGACGCCGGCTGGGATGCCGCAGCGGATTTTATCCACCGTACGCTTAAGCCGCATTTGGCTTCCGAGCGTGCCGAGCACCCCGCGAACCCCAAATCGTTCTTGCAGGAGTGCGTGCAAGCCGACGGTCACGAACCCCCGGCGTATAAGCTCGTTGGCTCCGAGGGCCCGGCGCATGCGCCCACCTTTACCGCCGTGGTGTTGATCGATGGTATTCGCCAGGGTCGCGGCTCCGGCTCCTCAAAGAAGGAAGCCGAGGGAGCCGCTGCACTCGAGGCACTTGACCGCATGGGCTACACCACCAACGGCGTGATTCTCAATAAGAAGCACGTGTAAGCGAGGAACCGTGTATCTCAAGTCCCTCACGCTCAAAGGGTTCAAGTCGTTTGCCGACCGCGCCCATATGACGTTTGAGCCGGGCCTGACCGTCATCGTCGGTCCCAACGGCTCGGGAAAATCGAACATCTCTGACTCGATTCTGTGGGTCCTGGGCGAGCAGAGCGCCAAGCAGCTGCGCGGCCAGGCCATGGAGGATGTCATCTTCTCGGGCTCGTCAGCGCGCAAGCCGGTGGGTGTCGCCGAGGTCACGCTGGTGCTCGATAACTCGGACCATATGCTGCCCGTCGACTTTGACGAGGTCGCCATCACCCGTCGTATGTATCGCTCGGGCGAAAGCGAGTACCTCATCAACTCGAGTCCGTGCCGCCTGATGGACATTCAGGACATCCTGCACGATTCGGGCCTGGGTAAGGATACGCATTCCATCATCAGCCAGGGCAAGCTCGACGCCATTTTGCAGAGCCGCCCCGAGGAGCGCCGTGCCCTCATCGAGGAGGCCGCCGGCATCTCCAAGCACAAGCGCCGCAAGGAGCGTGCGCTCAAAAAGATTAAATCGATGGACGAGCACTTGACCCGTGCCCGCGACATCAATAAGGAAATCGCCCGTCAGCTGCGGCCGCTGGAGCGTCAGGTCGATCGCGCGCGCAAGTACAAAGAGCTGTCCTCTCGCGCGAACGAACTTACGCAGATGCTGGCCGTCGACGAGCTTCGTTCGCTGCAGTCGCAGTGGAACGACTTGGAGAGCCGCTCCAAGGAAGGCGCCGCCGAGCTGGAGCTTGCGCAGTACCGCATGGGCGAAAAGGAGCGCGAGCTCGAGAAGCTCCAGGTTATGCTCGAGGAAAAGGGCCTGTTTGTGGGCGACCTGGGCGAGCAACGCCGCCATATGCAAGATGTGGTCGGCCGCATTAACTCCGACATGCGCCTGCTCGAAGAAAAGGGCCACAACATGGTGTCGCGCCTGTCTGACATGCGCGGTCAGATCTCGAGCTCCGAGCATCAGCGTCGTCGCGTGGTCGAGGAGCTCGAGGACGCACGTGCGCAGCTTGAGGAAGTGACCGGCGCGCATATGCAGGCCCAGGAGGACGTTGACGCCGCCGGTCCTGCCGCCGCCGAGCTCCACGAGCGCCGCGTGGCGCTCGATAATCAGATTTCGCAGCTCACGCGCGAGCAGCGCGATGTGCAGCGTGTAGCCGATAACGCCGCGCTCGAGCTCGCCAAGGTGAAGGACTCGCTGAGCAATGCCGAGGTCGAGGATAACATGTATGCCTCGCGCCTGGAGCAGATTGACGAGCAGCTCGAGGAGGTCACGACCTCGCTCGAGAGCCGTCGCGACCGCGCCGAGGAGCTTGAGGGCGCTCTTGAGGAAGCGCGCCAGGCTCAGGTCGATGCGCGTGAGGCCGCCGAGGCGGCACGCGCGGCCCTGAAGGACCTGCGTGCCCGCGAGAGTGAGGCGCGCAACAAGCTGTCCGAGGTGCGCTCGGAGCTTGCCAGCCAAAAGAAGCTTGATGCCCGCATGGCCGACAGCTCGCCGCTCGTGAGCCGTCTGGTGGGTGCGCTGGGCGACGATGTCTTGGGTCGTCTGGGCGACGTGCTGGAGGCCCCGCGCGAGCTTGAGGGCCTGGTTGAGCAATTGCTCGCCGGCGATATCGATGCGCTGCTGTTTGATGACGCCGCCACGCTTGAGCGTGCCGGTCGTGCGGCTCTGGACCAAAAGAAGGCCTCGGGCGAAGCACTGCTGGTGGCGCGCGGCGTGAGCGGCTCTACCGCCGCTGAGGGCGCTGCCGGTACCCGCCTGGTTGATCGTCTGTCCGTGCGCGCAGGCTACGGACCCGTCGTCGAGGCGCTGCTCGGCGGCTATTACGTCGTTGACGATCTTGCTGCCGCACTGTCGGCGCCGGTCGTTGAAGGCGTGACTTACGTGACCCCCGATGGCGCCCGCGTCGCCTGCGGCGGCCTGGTGCGCGTGGGGCTTGATGCCGGCGAGGCTTCGGGTGCCTTGGAGCGCAAGCGCCGCATCCGTGAGCTCGAGGGCCTGGAACCCGATCTGGCTGCCATCTTTGAGCATGCTTCGGACCAAGTCGTTGAGGCCAACGCTGCCGTCGAGGAGGCCCGTGCCGCCGAGGGCGATGCCGCCGGTGAGATCGCCCGTCTTGAGGGCGAGCGCCGCTCGCTGCTTTCCGAGATCGGCCGCTTGGAGCAAAGCGCCAACAATGTCGAGGTCGAGCGCGTGCGCATCTCCAAGCGCCGCGAGCAGGCCTCCGAAGCCGTTCGCGCTGCGCGCCCGCGCGTTGACGAGCTCACCCGTTCGCGTGACGAGGCCCGCGCGCAGGCAAGCGATCTGGGCTTGCAGATTTCCGAGGCCAACGACGAACTCGACCGCGTTCGCCGTGACGATTCCGAGGCTGCCGGCAAGCTCGCCGATGCCAAGGTCCGCCTGGCTCAGACGAGCGAGCGCCTGCGTTCGCTAAAGGGCCGCGTGCCCGACCTTGAGCATCGTCTTGAGGGCATCGACCGTCGTATCCGCGGAACACGCCAGGCTTCGCGCTCGCTCGAGCTGCTGCGCCTGCGCGTCGACCCCATGCACGAACGCTATTCTGCCCTGTTGGAACGCGCGTCGGATTGGGCAGCGCGCCTGCGTGACCAGGCCTCTCTGGAGGAGGCGGACTCCGCTTCGCTCAAGAAGACCATCGAGGATGCCAAGGCAGAGGTTGCCCGCGCTAAGGAGCGAGTCGATACCGCCTCTGCCACGCAAAACGAGTTCAAGGTCGCGCGTGGCAAGCTCGAGGTGCAGGTCGAGGCTGCCATCAAGGCCATTACCGCCGATGGCACGACGGTGCTCGAGGAAGCGCTCATGCTTCCGGCGCCCACGGACCGCGATGCCGCCGAGCGCGAACTCAACCAGCTTGTGCGCCAGATCAACAACCTTGGTCCCGTTAACCAAGTTGCCATGGAGGAGTACGAGCAGCTCAAGCGCCGTGCCGACTACATCGAGGAGCAGCTGGCCGATCTGGAGAGCGCGCGCAAGGCGCTCACCAAGATCACGGTGGCCATTGATCGCAAGATGCGGAAGGCCTTCCTGGTGACGTTTGAGAAGGTCGACGCGAACTTCCGCGAGATCTTCGCTATGCTCTTCCCGGGCGGTCAGGCTCACCTCGAGATGACCGATCCCGAGCATCCGGCCGAGACGGGCATCGAGGTCGTGGCGCAGCCGCGCGGCAAGCGCATCACCAAGATGATGCTCATGTCGGGTGGCGAGAAGAGCCTGACGGCGCTCGCCCTGCTCTTTGCCGTGTACCGCACGCGCACGGTTCCGTTCTATGTGCTGGACGAGGTCGAGGCGGCGCTCGATGACGCCAACCTGTCCAAGCTTATCGGCGCCCTCGATGTCTTGCGTTCCGATACGCAGCTCTTGGTAATCTCGCATCAGCGCCGTACTATGGAGGACGCTGACGTTCTCTACGGCGTCTCGATGCAAGCTGACGGCGTCAGTCGCGTCGTCTCGCAAAGACTCGATCGCGAAACCGGAAAGGTCGTGAATGCATAATGGGATTCTTTGACGCTCTCTCGCGCGGACTTGAGCGTAGTCGCGAGGCCCTTAACGAGGTCTTCTACTTTGGTGGCGAGGTCGACGAGGATTTTTGGGAGGAACTTGAGGACACCCTTGTCATGGGTGATATGGGTGCCGAGGTCGCTATCCAGGTATCCGATGACCTGCGCGATGCCGCGGCCAAGAAGAACCTCAAGACCGCCCCGCAACTCCGTCGCGCCCTGGCCGAGCAGCTTGAGCAGCACTTTGTGCCCACCGAGCGCGATCCGTTCTCCGATACGCCGAGCTGCGTGCTGTTTGTGGGCATTAACGGTGCCGGCAAGACCACGACGGTCGGTAAGATCGCGAGCGCCATGGCCGCCCGCGGCAAGAATGTCGTGATCGGCTCTGCCGATACGTTCCGCGCCGCCGCCATCGAGCAGCTCGATGTGTGGGGCCAGCGCGCTGGCGTCCCCGTCATCAAGCGCGACCGCGGCTCCGACCCGGCAAGTGTTTGCTACGACGTGCTCGACGAGGCCGACAAGCGCGGCAGCGACCTGGTGCTTATCGACACTGCCGGTCGTCTGCACACGAGCCCCGAGCTCATGCGCGAGCTTGCCAAGGTGGTTAACGTGACGCGTAAGCGCGCCGCCAATATGGCCGCCGGCCCCATGCCCGTCTCAGTCGTGCTCGTGATCGATGCCGCCACCGGCCAGAACGGTCTGAACCAGGCGCTCGAGTTTAACGAGGCTCTGGGTCTGGACGGTATTATCATGACGAAGCTCGACGGCACGGCTAAGGGCGGTATCGCCATGGCCGTGGCCGAGAAGCTCAAGCTTCCCATCCTGCGCATCGGCGTGGGCGAGCAGGTCGATGACCTGCAGGAGTTCAATGCCAAAGATTTCTGCCGCGCCCTGGTGGGCGAGTCCAACTAAGGAGTAACCAGTGTTTGATTCCCTGAGCGATCGCCTCAACGACACATTTGACCGCCTGCGTGGCAAGGGTAAGCTGACCGAGGCCGACATTACCTCGGCCATGCGCGACATTCGCATGGCGCTGCTCGAGGCCGACGTCAACTTCAAGGTCGTCAAGGAGTTTGTCGCCAAGACCAAGGAGCGTTGCATGACTGCCGAGGTCATGGAGTCGCTGTCGCCGGCGCAAAACGTCGTCAAGATCGTGCTCGATGAGCTCACCGAGATGCTCGGCTCCACCGAGAGCAAGCTCGTCTTTAGCAACCGCATTCCCAATGTCATTATGCTCGTGGGCCTGCAGGGTTCCGGTAAGACCACGGCGGCCGTAAAGCTGGCTTATCTGCTCAAGAAGCAGGGCCGCTCGCCGCTGCTCGCCGCGTGCGACGTCTACCGTCCCGCCGCTGCCGACCAGCTGGCCACGCTTGGCGGCGAGATTGGCGTGCCGGTCTTCCGCGGTGATGGCGAGCATCCGGTCGACATCGCCAAGGGCGCCATCCAGGAGGCCGTCGACCACCTGCGCGACGTGGTCATTGTCGATACCGCCGGTCGTCTGCAGATCGACGAGCAGATGATGCAGGAAGCCGTGGACATCAAGAAGGCCGTCAAGCCCGACCAGGTGCTGATGGTCGTCGATGCCATGACCGGCCAGGATATCGTCAACGTTGTCTCGACCTTTGCCGAGCGCACCGACTTTGACGGCGTGATCATCTCCAAGCTCGACGGTGACGCCCGTGGCGGTGGCGCGCTTTCGGTGCGTCAGGTGACCGGCAAGCCCATCAAGTTTGTGAGCATGGGCGAGAAACCCGATTCGCTTGAGCCGTTCTATCCCGATCGCATGGCCAAGCGAATCTTGGGCATGGGCGACGTTGTCGGCATCATCGAGAAGGCCCAGGAAGCGGCCGATGCCGAGCAGCTCGAGGCTGCCGAGCGCATGCTGCGCGAGGGCTTTACCATGAACGACATGCTCGACCAGATGAAAGCCGTCAAAAAGATGGGCGGCATGAAGGGTATCCTGGGCATGCTCCCCGGTGGCCAGCGCGCGCTCAACCAGATGGGCGATAACCTGGACGAGGGCATCTTCGACAAGAACGAGGCCATCATCATGTCGATGACCAAGGAGGAGCGTCTGCGTCCCTCCATCATCAACGGCCAGCGTCGCGCGCGTATCGCCAAGGGCGCCGGTGTGACCCCCACCGAGGTCAATAGCCTTATGAAGCAGTGGGGCGAGATGAATAAGATGATGGGCCGCATGCGCACGATGGCCAATCAGGCACAGGCCGGCGGCAAGAAGGGCAAAAAGGGCAAGAAGGGTAAGAAGATGCGCATGCCCAATATCCCTGGCTTGGACGCTATGGGTCTGGGCGGCATGGGCGGCCTGGGTACGGGCGGCCCCAAGTCCGATATGGACCTGTTGCGCCAGATGGAAGCGCAGATGCGTAATAAGAAATAGTGCTGTAATTCCAGCTTGATATGGCAAAGGCCACTCGGAAGCTACCGGGTGGCCTTTGTTGTTGGCTTTGATTGTTGGGTTGCGTTCAGTGTCGCGCCCCGAGTTGGCGGTGCCGTGCCGTTAGTGGCAGCCGCAGCCCTCGTGCTCGTGATGGCCGTGGCAACCACAGGATTCGCCGTGCTCATGGGCGTGCTCGTGGTCATGGCCGTGGCAGCTGCACGTGGCCTCGCCGTTCTGTGCGAGCGTGCCGGCGATAAGTGCCTCGACGCAAGCGTCGCAGTTGCCCTGGGCACCTGCATATACCGTGATGCCGGCTTGAGCAAGCGCGTTGATAGCGCCACCGCCGATGCCGCCGCAGATGAGCGTGTCCACGCCGCCGTTGGCGAGTAGGCCCGCCAGGGCGCCGTGACCGGTGCCGCCGGTGCCTACGACCTGCTCGTTGAGCACCTTGCCATCCTGGATGTCGTAGATCTTGAACTGCTCACTGCGGCCAAAGTGCATAAAGATGTTGCCGTTGTCGTACGTCGTTGCCACCCTCATGGTGCCGACCTCCTTTGCTGGCCATGCGGCCGTCGTCGTGGTGATGGGGGAGTATGCGATATTGCCGCCTTCGATGGCAATCGCCCGTCCATTGACCAACGCGTTTGCCACTTTGCGATGCGCGCGGCTGCAGATTGCCGTCACCGTGGCGCGGGCAATGCCCATGTGCTGGGCGACTGCCTCTTGGTTAAGGCCTTCCAAGTCGCACAGGCGCAGCACCTCGAGCTCGTCGACTGTCATATCGATGGCATCGCCGCTCGCCAGGCCATCGGGGGTAAAACCGCGATATTCGGGGATGATCCCGACGCGGCGTAATTTTTCTCGTCTTCCTGCCATTCACTCTCCTAATCTGACATATGTCAACAATAGAATATCGAACGTGCGGATATGCGCAAGGAATTTCTGGCATATGTCAGAAAATGAGGGCTTATGTTTGGGCTGTGGGGCCGCGTGCGCCTGGGCTACAATGAATCTCGCTTATAGGCGACTGACAGGAGGGTCAATGAGCAAAGCTGATCAGCAGTTTGTAGCCATGTGCCGCGATATTCTGGACCATGGCACCACCACCGAGGGTCAAAAGGTCCGACCGGTGTGGGAGGATGGCACCCCTGCCTATACCATTAAAAACTTTGGTGTCACGGCCCGCTACGACCTGCGTGAGGAGTTTCCCGCGCTCACACTGCGTCGCACGGCGCTTAAGTCTGCCATGGACGAGATTCTGTGGATCTATCAAAAGAAGTCAAATAACGTCCACGACCTCAACAGCCATATTTGGGATGAGTGGGCCGACGAGACTGGCTCCATCGGCAAGGCCTACGGGTACCAGATTGGGCAGAAAAGCCATTATGCCGAGGGTGACTTTGACCAGATGGACCGCGTGCTGTACGACCTTAAGAACACGCCGTACAGCCGCCGCATCATGACCAACACCTACGTGTTTAGCGACCTGTCCGAGATGCACCTGTATCCGTGCGCCTACAGCGTGACCTATAACGTGACGCAGCGCCCGCAGGACGATAAGCCCACACTCAACATGATTCTCAACCAGCGCAGCCAAGACATTTTGGCCGCCAACAACTGGAATGTGTGCCAGTACGCCATTTTGCTGATGATGGTCGCGCAGTCGGTCGATATGATTCCCGGCGAGCTGCTGCATGTGATTGCCGATGCCCACATTTACGACCGTCATGTCGATATCGTCCGTGAACTTATCGAGCGTCCGCAGTTTGCGGCGCCTAAGGTAACGCTTAACCCCGATGTGCACGATTTCTATGCGTTTACGACCGACGACCTGATCGTCGAGGGCTATGAGCACGGCCCGCAGGTCAAGAACATTCCCATTGCGGTGTAGGTGGCGCTCATGACGTGTAAGCTTTCTGCCATTGTCGCCGTGTGTGACGATTGGGGCATTGGGTGCGAGGGCGACATGGTGGTGTCCAATCGCGCCGACATGCGCCATTTTGTGGTGTGCACCAAAGGTTGCCCGGTCATCATGGGGCGCAAGACGCTGCTGAGTTTTCCCGGCGGGCGTCCGCTCAAGAACCGCCGCAATATCGTGCTTACCCGCGACGAGGATTTTGCGGTCGAGGGCGTCGACGTGGTGCATAGCATCGACGAGGCGCTCGCTGCGGTTGCCGATGAGCCCGTTGCGTGGGTGATCGGCGGCGGCGATGTCTATCGGCAGTTTTTGCCGTATTGCGCCGAGGCCGAGGTCACGCACAACCATTGCACCCATGCCGTGGACACGTACTTTCCCGACTTGGACGCCGATCCCGCGTGGGAGATTGCGTGGCGTGGCGGGGTTGCCACGATTGCCTCGGGCGAGGGCGATGAGGGCGTCGATTATGAGTTCGTGACGTATCGTCGCGTTGAGGCGTAAATCGCCTGGCGTGAACGGTATCATCGGGTTGATTGAATGCATGGGGCGGCGCTTAGCGTCGCCTCGTTTGGTATAGATGTGCTGTAAAGAAGGGTGCGGGCTGGCTGCTATGACTGATGCCGTTGAGGTGCTGCGAATTGACTCGCTTACGGATGAGCGGCTCGATGCCTACGTGCGACTGACCGAACGCGAGCTACGCTGCGTGCTGGAGCCGCAAAAGGGCATCTTTATCGCCGAGAGTGCCAAGGTTATCGAGCGCGCGGTGCGTGCCGGATATGAGCCGGTGAGCTTTCTTTTGGGCGAACGCTGGCTCGACCAGATGATGCCGCTGTTTGAGCGCCTGGTTGTGCGCGAGGACGCCGGCCCTGTTCCTGTGTTCGTTGCCTCCATGGAGCTCATGGAGCAATTGACGGGCTTTAACGTGACGCGCGGTGCGCTCGCGGCGTTTCGTCGCCCGCGGCAGATTCCGGTTGATGAGTTTCTCGACGGCGTCGTCGAGGCGGCGGGGGAGCGTCCGGTGCGTGTGTGCGTGCTCGAGGGCATTGTCGACCACACCAACGTCGGCGCGATTTTCCGCTCGGCCGCCGCGCTCAATGTCGACGGCATTCTGGTGAGCCCTACGTGCTGTGACCCGCTGTACCGTCGCTCGGCCCGCGTGAGCATGGGGACCGTGTTTCAAGTGCCGTGGACGCGTATTGGCAGTGAGGCGCGCGTGTGGCCGCATGACGGCCTGGCGGCGCTGCACGATGCCGGTTTTTCGTGTGCCGCCATGGCGTTGACGGACGATTCAGTGTCGTTGGACGATCCCGCGCTACAGGAGATTGACCGCCTGGCAATCTTTATGGGCACCGAGGGTGCCGGCCTGGGCGCCAAGACCATCGCGGGCTGCGACCGGGCCGTGCGCATTCCGATGGCGCACGGGGTCGATTCGCTCAACGTGGCCGCGGCGAGTGCCGTTGCCTTTTGGCAGCTGTGCCCGCATGTGAGTAATGAGTATCACTACCAGCCGGGTTTGTATCACTAGGCAGATAGTTCGCACCGGGCTCTGACTCGGGGTGTTTCGGTCGACGCCAGTCGGTGCTAAGCTGCTATTGGTTTTGGCCTTAAATTGCCGTTTTGTTGTTTAACGTATGCTGGTGGGGAGGGCGTGTGGCTAAGAAATCTACGGCTATCGATGTAACGCAGGGTGTTATTTGGCAGCAGCTGCTTTCGCTGTGCGTTCCCATCTTTTTTAGTTCGTTTTTTCAACAGGCCTACACGCTTATCGGTACCTATATCGTCGGCCAGTTTGGCGGCAAGCTTGCACTGGGTGGCATTCAGGCCACGATGGTGCTCACCGAGCTCTGCATTGGCTTTTGCGTTGGCGTCGGCGCCGGCTGCGCGGTCATTACCGGTCAGTATTTTGGCCAGCACGATGATGAGCGACTGAGTCGTTCGGTCCATACGGCCATGACCCTCGCGCTGGTGGGCGGTATCGTTTTCTCGATTCTTGGCATAGTGTTCGTTGAGCCCATGCTGGTGCTTATGAACACGCCGCATGAGCTATTGCCTGAGGGCGTGGCCTATGCTCGTTGCTATTTTGCCGCCATGGTTGCGGCGCTGCTGCTCAATATGGGAACGGCACTGCTGCGCGCCGTGGGCGACACGCGCGGGCCTGCTGTGATCATCGCTTCAGGCTGCCTTGTTAATGCGGTGCTGGATGTTATCTTCGTTGCCGTGCTTCATATGGAGGCTCTGGGCTGCGGCATCGCGGTGGCGCTGACCATTTGCTCCAACGCCACGATGATCGTGATTCGCATGATGCACGCACCGGGTGCGTGGCGGCTTTCACTGTCCAAACTCGGCATTGATCCTGGCATTTGTAAGAGCATGATCTCGTGTGGTCTGCCGCTTGGCTTTCAGTCTGCTGCGTATTCGATTTCCAACGTTTTGATTCAGGTGTCGGTCAACTCGTTTGGCGCCGATGTCACCACGGCGTGGGGTCTTTCGGGCCGTTTGGATGGCATTGTCTGGATGGTTACCGAGGCGCTTGGCGTGTCGATCACCACGTTCTCGGCACAGAACTTTGGCGCGCGCAACTACGAGCGCATGCGCAAGGGCTACCATACGTCGCTCGTGCTGTCGTTTATGCTCATTGGTGGCCTGTCTGCCGTGCTGCTGGTGTTCTCGGGTCCTCTGTCGCGTCTGTTTGTCGACGATGCTTCGATTGCGGCGTACACCACGACGATTCTTCATTTCATCGCGCCGTTCTACGCAATCTTCTCGATTATCGAGAACGCGTCGGGCTCTATCCGCGGCGCCGGCGTGAGCCTTCAGCCCATGCTGCTCACGATTTTTGGCACCGTCGTGCTCAGGGTGATCTGGGTGTTTGCGATTATGCCGTTCGATCCGTCGCTTGAGCACCTGCTGCTGGTTTACCCTGTAACCTGGCTCATCACGGCCGCGATGTTCACCATCTACCACCATAGCGGCAACTGGCTCGGCCGCGCCACTGCCTAATGACCCGTAGGGGACGGAGGAAAACGGATCATTGGCCCGGCGATAAGGCGAAATGATCCGTTTTCCTCCGTCCCCTTCGGATCAATTAGTATTCGATGCCTTGGCGGGCTAGGAGGCCTTCGTCGAAGTAGTGTTTGACGGGGCGCATTTCGGTTACTAGGTCGGCAAGGTCGGCGAGGGGCAGCAAGCCACGGCCGGTGAGTACGAGCTCCGTGGTGGCGGGCTTTATCGCAATCAGTGCTTCGATATCCTCGCGTGTCACAAAGCCGCGACGCATCGCTTCGCCGAGTTCGTCCAGAATGAGCACATCAACCTGGCTAATCTGCTCGCGCGCCAGCTCCATGATCTGTGCAGCACATGCTTTTGGCGTGTCGCGGTCGGCTTGTGCGATGCGTAGCCCCAATCGAGGTGCTGCGTCATGTTCGGCGCAGTGCAGCTTCTTGGCAAACTGAAGCATGAGCACGTTAAGTCCATAGCCCGTGGCGCGCAGTGCGAGCCCCAGCGCAGCTGTCGTCTTGCCCTTGCCGTCGCCCGTATAGATTTGAACCTTGCCGACTTCCAGTGATGCCATCTCTGTCCTTTCGTGCCCGGCGTCGGTTTATCGCCGTCCGGGTTGGGTATTCTAGATAGCATTATCAACCCCAGTAGATGGAGTTCAAGCAGATGGAGATGGATGACAACAAACGTAGACGGAATATGATCCTCTACGTGCTCATCGCCTTCGTCGTCTACCTCGTGCTCTCGACCGTTCTGTTCCCCAACATCGGTCACACGCAGCAGATTACGAAGACCGATTACTCGACGTTTGTCAAAGCGCTCGATAAGAAGAGTGTCGACAAGGTCGAGTACAATACCGACGATTACACCATTTATTACACCAAGAAGGGCGAGGACGAAAACATCGCCTACAAGACGACCGGTGTGCCGAATGACGCGGGCTTTACCGATCGTGTGCTTGAATCCGGTGCCTCCCTGGAGTCGGTCGTTCCCGATAAAAACTCGGGTCTGATGACCTACTACCTGCTTACGCTTATTCTTCCCATGGCCATCTTCTTCCTGATCGGTTGGTGGCTCAACCGCCGTATGAAGAAGGCTATGGGCGATGACGGCCCGTCGATGAACTTTGGCGGCGGTGGCTTTGGCGGCGGTGGACTGGGTAAGTCCGGCGCTCGCGTTATCGCCTCCAAGGATGTGGGCGTGACCTTTAAAGATGTCGCTGGCCAGGAAGAGGCCAAGGAATCCCTCAAGGAGGTCGTCGACTTTCTGGAGAAGCCGCAACGCTACGAGGAAATTGGCGCCAAACTGCCGCGTGGTGCTCTCCTTGTTGGCCCTCCGGGTACCGGTAAAACCCTGCTCGCCAAGGCTGTTGCCGGCGAGGCGGGCGTGCCGTTCTTTAGCATTTCGGGTTCTGAGTTCGTCGAGATGTTCGTCGGCCGTGGCGCCGCCAAGGTCCGCGATCTGTTTAAGCAGGCCAAGGAAAAGGCCCCGTGCATCGTCTTTATCGACGAGATCGATACCATCGGCAAAAAGCGCGATGGCGGCGGCTTTAGCGGCAACGACGAGCGCGAGCAGACGCTCAACCAGCTGCTGACCGAGATGGACGGCTTCGATAACCACAAGGGTATCGTCGTCCTCGCTGCCACCAATCGTCCCGACAGTCTCGATCCCGCCCTGCTGCGCCCCGGTCGTTTTGATCGCCGCATCCCCGTTGAGCTGCCCGATCTGACCGGCCGCAAGAACATTCTTGAGCTGCATGCCAAGAGCGTGAAGACGGAGCCGCCGATTGACCTGACCGCGATTGCCCGCGCCACGCCCGGCGCCTCGGGTGCCGACCTGGCCAACATCATCAATGAGGGCGCCCTGCGCGCGGTCCGCGAGGGTCGCAAGCGAGCGACCCAGGACGACTTTGAGGAGTCGGTGGAGGTCGTCATTGCTGGTCAGCAGCGTAAGTCCACGGTGCTATCCGATCACGAGAAGCAGGTCGTTTCCTACCACGAGATCGGCCATGCTATCGTCGCAGCCCGCCAGAAGGGCTCTGCGCCGGTCACCAAGATCACCATTGTGCCGCGCACGAGCGGTGCTCTGGGCTACACCATGCAGGTCGAGGAGGATGAGCGCTTCCTGACCACGCGCCAGGAGGTGCTTGACAAGCTCGCTGTCTACTGCGGCGGACGTGCCGCCGAGGAGCTCATCTTTGGCGAGATGACGACCGGCGCAGCCAACGATATCGAGCAAGCAACCAAGCTCGCCCGCAACATGGTGACGCGCTTTGGTATGTCCGATGAGTTTGGCATGATGGCGCTCGGTACTGTCCAAAATGCGTACCTCAACCAGGATACGTCGCTCACCTGCGCCCCCGGTACGGCCGAGCGCGTGGACGCAATTGTCGCCAAGCTGATCGAGGATGCGCACGACCGCGCCCTGCAGATTCTGAAGGAGAACAAGTTTAAGCTCCATGAGCTGGCTCGTTATCTGTACAAGAAGGAGACGATCACGGGCGAGGAGTTTATGAATCTCCTCACGCGCGAGAATCCGCTGATGCCGAAGCAGCAGTAATACTAGTTGCGCAGTGTCAATCGCCCCATTTGAGTGTCCATCTCAAATGGGGCGTTTTGCGTGGGGAGTGTTGTATATGAAGATCGTGGTGAGCGCCTGTTTAATGGGTGAGAGCTGCAAGTATAACGGGCTCGACAACTATCATCGAGAGCTGATCGAGGCTTGCGAGCGCACGGGGACCGAGGTCCTCTTGGTGTGCCCTGAGGTCTTTGGCGGGCTGCCCACGCCGCGCAAGCCGTCCGAGATTGTGAACGGCGAGGTCCGTACCTGCGAGGGCATCTCGGTTGATCGCGAATTTCGCCTGGGTGCCCAACGTGCGCTCGATATGTGCGAGCAGGCAGGCGGACCGGAAGAGATAGTCGCGTGCATCCTTCAGGACCGCAGCCCCTCGTGTGGTGCGGGTCACATTTACGACGGAACGTTCAGCGGCACCCTCACAGCGGGCAACGGTGTCTTCGTCGACATGCTCTTGCGCCACAGCTACCGTGTGATCCCGGCAAGCGAGTTCGAGCCCAGCATGTTGGAACATTGACCACAGCACTCGAACCCAACACTTCCTCACGGGTGACCGTTTTGGCATCATCCGTGAATTTGATATTGAGTACGACCCGGTCATCAAAGACGTAGGCCGAGTTGACAGGCGCCGTACCCAGGCAGCCCCTCCCGGCGACTCTCGCGCAGGAACGCGTACACGGCCCTCCCGTCTCTTGCGCCCCTCCTGCCCCAAACCCTGCCAGGAACGAGTACAGCAAACTGGAATATTCAAATCAATCTTTGCAAATTACCTTTGAACCTTCACCATCAATAACAATTCCCTGATGGTTGTTAATTGGGCATAGATTCAAATCCGAAAACTCAGTCATTATTTTCTCGGTAACTTTCTTAAATGGTGCTGTAAGAAAATGCGGAAGAACATAGAAATCAATCAAATTAAGCCCTGCATCATCTTCTTGTGAGTAGTCCTCCGGCTTTTCATCCATTTGCTCGATATATTGGATACTTGGAGCGCATACAATCGCACCTGCCGATTCACCAATCATCAGTTTTCCCTTTGCCAATTCTTTCTTCAGCAGCTCATCCGTTCCCGTTTTACGGAGCTGGTCTATAAGGAAGAAAGAATTTCCGCCGGTAAAATAGATCACATCCGCATCTTCAAAAAGAGACTGTATCGTTGAATAAGCCTCCGTTGAAATATCAATTTCAGTTACGATTGCTCCCAACTTTTTGAATAATTTTCGAGCCGAGCCGACATAACCGGTGTAGCCTTCACGCAGCGAAGCTGTTGGAATAAATGCGACTTT
>JAXKEA010000016.1:0-52574 GCA_036551635.1 Collinsella sp. | reverse complement strand
CCGCACGTGCTGCACCTCATGCGCGGAGGGGTATTCGACATCGCGGGAACCACGGTCCTTGCCATGGGCGGCGCCGCGAGCAACGACAGGCAGTATCGCAAGGAGGGGAGGAGCTGGTGGCCCGAGGAGATGCCGAGCGAGGAGGAGACGGAACACTGCCGCTCCTCGCTCGACCGCGTAGGCTGGAGGGTCGATTGCGTTGTGACTCACGAGGCCCCTGCCGTCCTGGCAGAGAAGCTGTGCCGCGAGCGCGGGCGCGAGTATCGGGGCGACCGGCTGCAGCGATTCCTTGCCGAGCTCGACGACCGGCTCGGCTACCGAGCCTGGTTCTTCGGCCACTACCACGGTGACGAGTGGCGTGACGACAGGCACCGTCTGGTCTATCGAGACATCGTGCCGATCGAAGATGCTACGCCCGGTTCTAGGAACCTTCTGGAAGTGCTCTAGAAGATTCCTAGAAATCAGTAGCCTGACAGGAGAAGCGCGGGGCTACTCGATCTTCATCTGGGTCATGACCTCGACCTTAGCCTCGGCCACGGCCGCCCGCTGCTCGGAGGCGGCAAGGCGGTCCTTGAGGGCGGCGAGCTCGGCCATCAGGTCGCGCTGGGCCAGGAGTGCGTCGTTCAACTCGGCTTGGGCTTTCAGCGCGGCGTCACGCTCGCCGCGCAGGCGCTCGATCTCATCGACCATGGCCACGGCCTCGGCATGGAGCTGGACGACCTGCCTGCCGAGCCCCTTAGCACGGGAGAGGTACCTGCCGCTCGCGGCATGAAGCTCGTTGTTCTCGAGCTCGAGGCTCGCGGTATCGAGTTCGAACTTCTCCTCGATAAAGGCGACCCGCTCATTGCAGTCGGCCTCAAGTCTTTCGTTCCGGTCTCTCGCCTCGACGAGCTTGCGGTTGAATTCGTCGAGCTGGGCCCTGAGCAACGCGTTCTCGGTCCTGAGGTCGCCCGTCTCGTGCAGCAGCTTCTCCCGCCACGTCGCCTCGATCCGCTCGGCGGCCTCATCGAGGACGGACTTCACGCCGTAGATCTCCCTGATTTTCTTCTCGTTTGCCATGGTGCGGCACTCCAATCAACAACGGGCATGGCTCCGCCATGCCATATGGCTGGGAACAATGCACGGTCGCTGTTGATTTGTGTTCGCCCTGCGATCGGTGAGTTCTAAAAGGCGTCTCAAGTCATGCGTTCACGCAGGTTTTCGGTTGGAGAAATACCGCACGTTTTCATGGTAACACGTGCCTTAAAGAACGGGCGGCCATATCGATTCGTTGTAAATAGCGTCTACGACGTGTTGGTGGCAGGAGGTGAGGGCGTTAAAGATGTCGAGAATGATTGTGGGAGTATTTTAGGTACAGGCATGAGAAAGGGTCGAATCGAAGTGTCTGGCCGGACGCCAATTGTCCGGGAACTGTTTCGGTTCGACCCTGCTTCATTTTACATCCGCGGCATGTTCTTGTGGGCATCCTGACGGTGACCGACTCTCACGACCTCGATAGTCGGTTTGTGGGCTTAAAGTTTCGGAGGCTCCCAAGCGTTTTCAATCGCGGCGCGGTAGATTGCGGCGTAATTAAGCATCCAGCTGCCATCACCAACTTTTTGAATATACCCCTTATCCTTCAGAGAGGTATAGGCCCGGGATATCGTGTTCTTACTCAGGCGGTAGTGATCCTCAATCCATTTGCTTTTAGCGCAGAAGCCCATGGGCCGTTTGTTTTTGGAAGGTTTTCCAAACTTCCATACAAGGCCGAGGATGAGACGCTCGGCGGCAACGGTGGTGACGCAGCACGCCCACTCGGGCACTGAAATAAAAATAGCCTTATCCATTTTTCCCGTAATCTCTCGTTGCTCAGTAGCATCATCGCTAAATATGTCGGAAATCGACGGAAGCTCGCTCATGTTTACCACCTAATCAAGGTGGGCGGTACGACCTTCAAGCTGCTTGAAAAGCTCGTAGAACGAGCTTTCTAACATGTAATTAGAGCGATGGATCTGGATGAGCTTGCCGGACTCTCGCATAAACTTGCGTGCGGTGTTTTCGCTCCAGCCAGTGAGTTCGCGGATATCGTTAACGCGGAGCAACCGATCGCACTGAACGGCACCAGTGGGGAAAGTCGGTGTGGACGCCTGAGTGCTAATCTTTGGAGTAGCCATGATGAGCTATCCTTTCAATGAGGGCCCTCCCTGTGCTTGTAAGACGTACCAGGTTCATAAGCACTTGGGGGGCCGGTTTCTATGACTACATGCGTAGCCATCTGACAGCTTTAGCATGTATTAAAACTCATTAGATGTCAATTAAATAAAGCATCTACCTGCGGAAACGGTATTATAGTACCGTAATATTATGAAATAAACGATGAATGAAAAACATGCTATTTCTCGCTTCTCTGTATATAGGCGTTGATGAAGGCTTCGTAGCCTTTAACTGCTTTTATTTCTGATTGTTGAACGAGGCTTGTATACGTTTTGAGCGTGATATTGGGGTCCGCGTGGCCAAGAATACCTTGCACGCTTCTAACGTCCGATCCGTTCGCCAGCATAAAAGTGCTTACACAATGCCTGAGCTGATGCGGGCAGATGCCCTTATATAGTTTTCCGCCAGTCGAATTGTTCGACTCATAGATTCCAAGATTGCAGTTAACTGCGAAATCGCGAAACCAATGGTTGAAGATGTAGTTTTTCATGTGACAGACAGTAGGGATCCCTTGCTCGACAGCAATATCGCTAATGATGGGAGTGCTGCCAGTCTGGGACAGCCCCAGAGAGGCCAGGAGCTCTTTTTGTATGGCTGACCATGATTGAAGACGTTCGGCCAAGGTTTCTCCAACGGGAATTTTGCGTTGGCTTTCTTGTGACTTGGGTGCCCTCAGTTCATGGTCGTTGGTGTACTGCCTGTCAATTTTCAAGGTTTTATTGGCAGGGTCCCAATCGCGCCATTCGAGGCCCAGCATCTCGCCTTTCCGCATACCCGTATACACTAGTACTAGTGTACCAACAGCTTCGGCGGTGAGCTCAATGTGTTGAAGACGTGTGCATAGGGTAGCTACTTGGTCGATTGTCAGTGATTCTCTTTTGTTGCGTGGTCTGCGAACATGAACGGTAGCGCAGGGGTTTCGGTCAATTATTCTCTTTGCGACTGCATTCGACAAAATCTGACGCAGTTTCGCATTGATTCGTACAAGCTCTGATGGTTTGTATTTTCCCGTACGACGAGCTTCGGCATATGTTTCTTCGATTAGATCGGGAGTTAGCCCCTCAATTGTCTGAAACGCACCGAATAGGTCTTCGATATGCCTGCAATCGTACGCTTCTCTTTCATAGCTCGTTGGCGCAAGCTCGGTGTCCCTATTTTCATGAAAGGCCCAGCAGTAGGACGCAAGCAAAGTGGGCTTTTTAGTTTTAGTGATCGTGCCAGAGGAGTTGATTTCAGCCAGCTTGGCCTGCATTGCAGCCTTAGCTTCTGTTTTAGTCTTGCAACGAACTGTATAAGTTGGGGATCGTTTGTAGCGCCCCGTCTTAGGGTCCTTGACTCCAAGGGAAAAATAATAGCGATAGGTGTTAGGTGATCTCTTGTCTTTCCAACACGTGCCTCTTCCGCTAATTAGTGGCTGTTCTGACATCTTTGCGCTCCGTTTCTTTGAATAGTTTTCAACAATTCATTGAGTGCAGTTTAGCTAAAGCTGTTAGTAATATGTTTGTAAAAGCGTAGGCGCAGCTACCGGAGGCAAAAGACACAAACTGCTACGTTTATCTGCGGTTATATGATGTTCAATGATGCTTGATGAATGGTAGGGGGTAGCATTAAATCATATCTCCTAAAGCGGGTGTCGACGGTTCGAATCCGCCCGGGGGCACCAGAGGAATATCGAGCCCGGTACCGTTACGGTGCCGGGCTCTTTTGGTTTAAGGCATGCCGTAGTATTCGCTGCTTCAGATAAAGAAAGCGCCCGCTTGCTGGGGGAGCAAGCGGGCGCCTGTGAGCGAATATGTTTGCGGCGAAAGCCGCGATGAGCGGTGGGGTGGCGACTAGTTGGTCGTACCGGAATCGTCGCCCGTGCCCGAGCCCGAGCCCGAACCAGAAAGTGCGACCGTCAGCGTAATCGTGCTGTCGGTGGACTGCTTTCCAGTGGGGGAGACGCCCGTAACGGTTGCATCCTCGTTACCGCTTACGGGATTGCCGTTCTGGTCACAGAAGCCAATGTTATAGAAACCGGCGTTGTTGAGCGCGGTAACGGCGGCGGAAATGCTCTTGCCGTACAGGTTGCCCGGGACGGTGGCCTTGCCGGACTTCTTGGCGATGACGACGGTAATCGTGGCGCCGGGCTTCTGCTTGCCGCTGGGGTTCCAGCTGATCACGGTGCCCTCGGTAACCGAGTCGTTCTCCTGGTAGCTCACGTCGACACCAAAGCCTGCCATATCGAGGGCGTTGCGCGCCTGGGCCTCGGTCATGTCGGTCAGGTCGGGGACGGACGTGGTATCCGGGCCGCTCGAGACCTTGTACGAGATGGTCGTGCCCTTCGCGACTTCCTTACCGGCTTCGGTGCCCTGCTCAAAGACCTGGCCCTCATCAGCCTCGTTGGCCTCCTCGGAGGCGTTGCCCTTCAGGCCAACGCTTGCCAGTGCGGCTTCTGCTTGGTCCTTGGTCAGGCCGACAAGTTTGGGAACCTCAACCTTTTCGGAGGGCTTGGGGCCCTTGGAGATTACCAGGTTCACCTTGGTGCCCTTGGTCTTCTTGGTGTTGCCGTTGGGCGTCTGCTCGGCGACCTTGCCCTCGTCGACATCGTCGTTGTAGCTTTGGTCGATGGTGCCGACCTCGAGGCCGGCTTCCTTGATCAGCTCGACGGCAGTCTGCTGGTCCTTGCCCAGCACATCGGGCACGGTGACCTGCTCGCCGCCAAAGAGTCCTGTGGCAAAGGCCACCACGATGCCGATGACGGCAACGGCTGCCACCACGGCGGCGATGATCTTGTTCTTGTTGGATTTGGGCTTTTCGACCTCGTAGGAGCCGGTGGAGCCCGAAACCGAGCTGCGGGCGGTATTTTGGCCGCTCACGCCCGAGACGGGACGCACCATGGCGCGCGTCTGATCGGAAAGCTCGCGAGTCTTGGTGGCGCCCAGCTCACCGGGGGCACCGATGATGCGCGTGGGCTCCGAGACGTTGACGGCACGGCCCGACAGGTAGCTGTTGAGCACCTGACGCAGCTCGTCGGCGGTCTGGAAGCGGTTTGCCGGGTCCTTCTCCATGCACTTGAGGATGATGCGCTCAAGGTCGGCGTCGACACCGGAGTTGATCTGGCTCGGCGGAATAGGCAGCTCGTTGACCTGCTTGAGTGCGACCGAGATGGCGTCGTCACCGTCAAAGGGGACGCGGCCGGTGGCGCACTCGTACATCACGACGCCCAGCGAGTAGATATCCGAGGTGGGGCCGAGGTCCTGACCACGGGTCTGCTCGGGGCTGACGTAGTGGGCGGTTCCCAGCACGTTGTTGTCTTGCGTGAGGTGGCTGTTCTTGGCGCGCGCGATGCCAAAGTCCATCACCTTGATGTTGCCGTCGGGCAGCACCATGATGTTCTGCGGCTTAATGTCGCGGTGGATGATCTCGTGCTTGTGGGCGACCGAAAGCGCGGAGCTGATCTGCGAGCCGATCTGGGCGACCTTCTTGGGGTCGAGGGCGCCGTGGCTCTTGATGCCGCTCTTAAGGTCGGTGCCGCGCAGGTACTCCATGACGATGTAATAGGTGTCGCCGTCCTTGCCCCAATCGTAGACGCCCACGATATAGGGGGAGGAGAGACCGGCTGCTGCCTGGGCCTCCTGCTTAAAGCGTGCGGCGAAGGTTGCGTCGCCAGCATACTGCGGCAGCATGATCTTGACGGCAACCGTGCGGTCGAGGACCTGGTCCTGTGCACGGTAGACGGTCGCCATGCCGCCTGTTCCCACCTTATCCTTGAGGAGGTATCTTCCCCCGAGGACCCTCTGTTCCATTCCTGCTCCTAACATAACTATTCGCTCAACGATGTGTGTAGTACCTACGATGTGGCCGCTGGGGCCGTGTGGCGCGTTGCCGCTAACTCTTCGGCCGCGGCGCGCCTCGGGTGTCCGATTCGATCATGAGCATCACGCTCCCTGTGCGGCAAGCGCCGCGGTCAGGACGATACCGGCAATCTTGGCGGCCTTGACGTCATGCTTGTCGAAATCCTCCAAGGCCACCGAGATGGCGACCGTGGGTGAATCGTAAGGTGCAAAGCCAACAAACATCGAGTTGACGTTGGTGCCGCCGGTCTCGGCCGAGCCGGTCTTGCCGGCGACCTTGACGCCGGGGATCTGGGCATCGGTGCCGGTGCCGGACTGGACGACGGCAAGCATGGCCTGCTTGACCTGGTCGGCCGTGGCGGAGCTGACGGCCTGACCAAGCGAGCGGGACTGCGTGGTCTTGACCACGGTTCCGTCCGGGGCGAGTACCTGGGCTACAAAGTACGGGTCCATGACCACGCCGCTGTTAGCGATGGCGGCGGCAATCACGGCGTTTTGCATGACGGTGGTCTGCGGGCCGGGCGTGTGGTCCATGCCGACAGGCTGGCCGGCGCCGGCCCAGGCGGTCTCCCACTCGGTCATGAGCGACGGGTCGGCCATGATGGAGGCCGCGGAGGTCAGGTCCTGGCCGAGCTTTTGGCCGTAGCCAAAGGCGTTGGCAAACTGTACGAGCGTGTTTGCGCCAACTTCGTTTGCCACCTGGCCAAAGACGACGTTGGAGGACACGGCAAAGGCCTGCTGCAGGCTGATGGTGCCGTAGCTCTCGTTGGCATAGTTGGTGACCGGTGCGTTGCCGATGTCCATGGAGCCGGGCGCCTGGTAGGTGCTGGTAAGGCTGGCGGTGCCGGTCTCGAGTGCCGCGGAAAGCGTAACGACCTTAAACGTTGAGCCCGGCGTGTACAGCGCGTCCATGGCGCGATTGTACATGGAGCCGTCCTCGCCGCCGCCCGTCTGCAGCAGGGCATCGATGTTGGTGTTGTCATAGGTGGGCGAGCTGGCACATGCGAGCACCGCGCCGGTACGCGGGTCGATGACCACTACAGCGCCCTTAAAGCCCTTGAGTGCCTGCTCGGCCGCCGTCTGGATGCGCGAGTCGATGGTGAGCTTGGCGGTGTTGCCCGGCTGGGTCTGGCCCGCGAGCGACGCGATGGCGTTGTTCCAGCTGGAGTAGTCCTTAGAACCGGTGAGCGTGTCGTTCATGACGCTCTCGATGGCGGTGGTGCCATACTGCTGACTCACGTAGCCAACCACGTGCGCTGCCAGGTTACCGTTGGGGTAGGAGCGTACGTAGGTGCCGTCCTCCTGCTGCAGCGACTCGGCCAGCGTCACGCCGTCGGACGTGATGATGGAGCCGCGCTGGATGTACTTGGAGCGGGCGATGGTGTGGTTGTTGGTCGGCATGTCCTGATAGTCCTTGGCCTTGATGACCTGGACATAGGTGAGGTTGCCGATAAGGATGGCGAACAGCGCCGTAAAGGCGAGCACCGCGCGGGTTAGACGGTTGGCGAGCGCCACGCGGCCGAGCACACCGGATTCAGGCGTGTCGAGCAGGCGACGACGCATGCGCGAGCCGACGGAATGGCTGCCGCTGCCGTAGGAAGACGAGGTGGCAAAGCGCGTGCCCGTCGGGGCGGCGGCCGATGCGACCTGATCATCGGTGATGGCGGCCATGGTGCCGGTGCCGGTAAGCTCGGCCTCGCGTCCGGTCGCCTCGTCACCGGCGCGCAGCAGGAGCGCGACGATGATAAAGCTTGCCAGCAGCGAGGAGCCGCCCTGGCTCATAAAGGGCAGAGTGACGCCGGTCAGCGGGATCAGGCGGGTGACGCCGCCCACGATCAAGAAGGCCTGGAAGCTGATGGCTGCCGTAAGACCGGTGGCGCTAAAGGCGGCGAGGTCGGATTTAGCGCGGGCAGCTGTGGTGAGGCCACGCACGGCAAAGAGCATAAACAGGATGAGCACGGCGCCGCCGCCCAAAAGGCCCATCTCCTCGCCAATGGCCGAGAAGATAAAGTCGGACTCGACGACAGGGATGTTGTTGGCCATGCCGTTGCCGATGCCAACACCGACCAGGCCGCCATCGGCAAGCGAGAAGAGCGACTGGACGATCTGGTAGCCCTGGCCCTGGGCGTCCTTAAACGGATCGACCCAAACCTGGAAACGCACCTGAACGTGCGACAGGAACTTGTAGGCGCCCACGGCTCCGACAGCTAAGAGCGCAAGGCCGATAACGACATACGAAAAGCGCCCCGTGGCAACGTAGAGCATCAGCAAGAAGATGGTGTAGAACAGCACGGCCGAACCCAGGTCGCGTTCGAAGACGACGACGAGCAGGCACACACCCCACACGGCAAACAGCGGCAGCAGCAGTCGCAGGCGAGGGATCTTAAAGCCCAGAATCTTGCGGTTGGAGATGGAGAGCAGCTCGCGGTTCTCGGCCAGGTAGCCGGCCAGGAACAGGACGATAAAGACCTTGGCGAACTCGCCGGGCTGGATGGTAAAGCCCGCGATGCGAATCCACAGCTTGGAGCCCGAGATCGTGGTGCCGATAAAGATAGGCAGCATCAGCAGAATGATGCCGATGATGCCAAAGGTGTACTTGTAGCGCATGACCACGTCGAGGTTTTTGACTAGTGCAAGCGTTCCCACCATGAGCGCCACCGAGACAAACAGGATGATGAGCTGTGAGATGGCGAGAGCGGGGGCGAGACGCGTCACGAACGTGATGCCGATGCCCGAAAGTATAAATACGATGGGCAGGATGGCGGGGTCGGCACCGGGCGCCAAGATGCGCACGGCAATGTGGGCCGCGGCAAAGGCGGCAAAGAGGCCGATCGGTACGGCGAGCGTCTCAAAGGAGATGGCAGCGCCCGCGGTGAGGACGTACATCGCATACAGCAGGATGACGGGGAACGCCGAGGCGATGAGCAAGAGCAGCTCGGTGTTGCGGCGACTCATAAGCGGCACTCCCTTTCTAATTCTTATCGGAGGCTTCGGCCTCGGCGGACTGTTCGGCGGTTTTCTCGGAATCTGATTCGGAGGTCGATCCCTGATTGGTGTTGTCGCGAATCGTTTGCGCGTCGATCACCTGGCGGGTCTGCTCCTCGTCGATCTGGTGGCGGTACTTGGATATCGTGTCCTGCGCATCGTCGACACTTGTTTGCGGAATGCCCGCCTTGAGGCGGTTTTGCGTGTCTTCGGGCAGGTCGGACAGCTTGATGCTGGTTTCGCTTTCGAGCCAGTGGAGCTTGAGTCCGAGTGGCTTGCCGGGCAGGCCGCGCCAGACGGCGACATTGCCCTGGTAGGTACCCAGGTAGTACGAGCCGGTGACACCCGTGTAGGCCCAGATGCCAGCTGCTAGCACAAAGACGAGGGCCAGGATGGCGGCGATAGTAACATTGCGGCGACGCACGCGTTGCGCCTCGCGCATAACGCCATCGTCAACCAGGTCAACGACTACTACGGTTACGTTGTCGTGGCCGCCGGCGGCAAGTGCCGCGTCCACTAGGTTGTCGACGCAGATTTGCGCGGTTGAGGACTGCGTGGCGATGTTCTCGATATCGCTATCGGGAATCATGCTCGAGAGGCCGTCGGAGCACAGGATCAGGCGGTCGCCTTCCTCGATATGCAGAGTGAAGTGGTCGGCATACATGGCGGGGTCCGAGCCCAGCGCGCGGGTGATGACCGAACGGTTGGGGTGGACGCGAGCCTCGTCTGCCGTGATCTCGCCGGCGTCCACGAGCTCCTCCACGTAGGAGTGGTCGCGGGTCACGCGGATGAGCGTGCCCTCGTGGAGCAGATAGGCGCGAGAGTCGCCCACGTGGGCGATGGCGAGCGTGTCGTTTTCGATGTAGGCGCAGGTGGCTGTGCAGCCCATGCCGGGCTTGCCCAGGCCGTTCAGGGCCGCCTCGATTACGGCGGCGTTGGCTGCCTCGACGGATGCGGCCAGGCGTGCTGCGTCGGCGGACTGTGGGGCCGTCTTGGCTATAGTCTCGACGGCGATAGAAGAGGCTACCTCGCCGGCGGCGTGACCACCCATGCCGTCGCATACGCAAAAGAGCGGCGACTGCACCAGGTAGGAATCCTCATTGTGCGGGCGCACACAGCCAACGTCGGAGCGGGCGCCCCACATGAGTTGCGTGGTGGTGCCGGCATCATAGGTCGAGTCGGTCTCGATGCGCTCCTCGGTTAGGGGTTCAAAGCTCATGGTCGAGCCGGGGTCTTTGAGTTTGGCCTCAACGGCGGCAACGTCGATTTCGGCTGTGTCACCGGGAGAGACGGTGTCGGTCTCGGCGTTTGATTCGGAATCGCCGGTGTCCGGGGAGTCGGGCTCCTCGGAAACGCGGGCGGTCGACTCGTCATCTTGCGGGCTGACGTCTATAGGCTCGGGCGTCGCAAAGTGCGACGGCGCGGGCGTGTTTTGCGACTGGGCGGCGGGCTCGGCCACGGCATCGGACTCGCTTGCGGGCGCAGGCTGCGGGGTCTTGGGTGCAGGGCCGTCCTCGGGGGATGTCCCCGCCTCGGGCGCCGGCGTAGACGCGGGCGCAACCTCGGATGCCGGGGCTATGGGAAACGCCGGCGCGGCGGGCTCGGGTGCCGCAAACACCGCAGCGCTCTCGTTGATTGCCGCGGCGACGGGCTCTGCAAAGTGAGCCGGCGCCGGGGTTGCTTCGGGCGCTGTGGGCTGTTCCGCAGCATGTGCGCCGATGGGCGCCGCTACGGCATCCTCTTCGTCCTCGTTATCGGCGAGATCTGAAATATCATGCGTTACATGCGAAAGAGGCGGGGAGAACACGGTGTCCTCGGGCTCCACGGGTGTGGAGTCTGCCGGAGCGGCGTGGGCCGGTGCAGCTACGGCGGCAGCCGGTGCCTCGGTCATGGTTGCGGACTTGTTCTCCTCGTCGATCATCGACGGTTCACCTTCATGACCACGTCGCCAATCTGGACTTCGTCGCCCTCACGCAGCGTCGCGGGCTCCACGAGCTGGCGGCCGTTGACGAGCGTGCCGTTAAGCGAGTTGAGGTCCTCGATGATGAGCGCCGGGCCCTGCAGCGAAAAGCGCGCATGCGAGGCCGAGACAAACGGCTCGTTGATGCAGATGTCCGAAGATGGCGAGCGGCCGACGATGACGGGGCCGAGCATGTCTACGTGGATGCCGCGGATGCCGCGCGGACCCTTGTCCACATCAATCGTCCAGATAGCCGAGTCACGGCGCTGCCCGCGCACGAGTCCCACGCCGGTCTTCATGACGGCGAACAGGAAGATATAGAGCAGGGCGACCAGGACGATGCGGCCTGCAAAAAGGACGATATCGATGTTCATAAGCGACTATCCCCTAAATTCAAAGGTGCTCAGGCCAAACGTCAGCAAATCGCCGTTGCGCAGCGGGCAGCGCGTAATGCGGCGGTTGTTGACGAGCGTGCCGTTGGTGGAATTGAGGTCCTCGATCGACCAATCCGAGCCCGTAAAGGTGAGCTGGGCGTGGCGGCGCGACACGTTGGGGTCGCGCAGGGCAATGTCGGAAACCGAGCGCTCGCGACCGATGGTCACCTGTGCGGAGGTGATGCTATGGCTCTCGCCGCTCACGACGTCGACGAGCTGGGCGAGCGGGCGCTGCGGGGCGCGAGTGCTCGCCATGTTGGAGGCGATGCCGGCTGCGGCACCTAGGCCCACGGCGGCACCGGTCGCGGCGGCTCCGCCCATGCCGGCAAGCGCGTCGCGCGAGACGGTCTGCGGCACCGGGATGGGTGCGGCGGCGGGGTCGGGGACGCTAGGCGCGAAGGGGTCTGCCACGGCAAGCGGGTCGGGAGCGGCGGCGCGAGGCGTCGGCTGCTGCTGGGGCATGGCGGCGGGGCGCTGCTGCTGCGGGGCGGCAAACTGCTGCTGGCCGGCGCGCGGGGCGCTGGCGGCACGGCTTGCCGCGGAGTTGTTCTGGCCCAGGCCGTTCTGATAGGCGCGCTCTTCTTCGTACAGGCGGCCGAGCGTGGGGGCATCGACGTTCTCGGCAAAGACCGAGAACTTGCCGGCGCGCAGCTGCGGATCGATCATAAAGCGCACGAGGGGCTCGCCGACAAAGACATAGCGGCGCTTTTCGGCCTGCGCCTTCACGAACTCGCGGACCTCGCGCGAAAGCTCGGGGTAGAACGGGGCGAGCATGGGATCGTCGTCGGCGGCGATAAGGATGGTATAGAGTGCCGGCGCCGTGTTGACGCCGTTGATCACCAGAGTCTGATCCTCCATGTCGCGAGCGGCCTGCTTGGCAAGCTTCTTAAAGGAGAACGGGGCACGGGTGGCACCGAAGATGCCGGCCACGTGGTCCTCGAAGATGTTCAGGAAGTTCACGAAAGATCACTCTCCGTATAGGTTCTTTGGTATCCGAGCAAATATAGGCATATCCCAACGATTATAGAGGATAGGATTCCCGCAACCGCCGCCTTGGCGATGACCGCGGCTGCAAGGCTGGCAATTTCCATATGGTGTGCAAGACAGGACGCCGCTGCGCAGCCGATGCCGGTGACAGCGATGGCGGCGATTGCGGCAAGGTTTGAGCCCTGATCGGCACGCTTGGCATGGACATTGAGCAGCGCAGATGACGCCGCGGCAGTTGCCGCGACCAGCACAAAGGCAGCCCAAAGGAGCGGGTCTCCCAGCGCTGCAGCAACGTTGCCGAGCCCCAGCACGCCTCCGGCTGAAAGCGCGACCGTGGCCAGACGGGCAAAAAGCGCGCCCATGCCCGTTGCCGCGGCGGCGCTTGCCGGGCCGAGCCAAAATGACGCGACGCCGGCGGCGACCCCAGCTGCTAGGAAGGTATTGCCGGTCAGACAGCCAAGCGCGAGTGCACAGGTGAGTGCGGCGCTCGCGGCAGCCTCGGTGCGACCCCAGGCGATCCACCAACCGGACATGGCGGCGGCAAAGATCACCGCGACGGGCAACATCGACAGGATGCCCTGCGCCTGCATGGTGGCGTTGGCCATGAGCACCAAAAAGCCCACAGCCGAGATGGCCGAGCCAATCTGGGGGGCCAGGCCAGCCGCCGCTCCGATTGCGATAGCCGCAATGACCAGGCCGGGAAGCGCCGCGACCCCGGCCGTTTGCATCAGCAAAAAGCTAAAGGTGCCGCACGTTAGCGCCGAGATAATGCGCATGGTGTAGTCGCGCGCATGGCTCCAGCGCGTGCCCGCCCAGCCGAGTGCGGGGTCGACCTCGATGGCGTCGTCCTCGTAGTGCGACGGCTCGATACCGTCGAGCTCCTGCTCGTCATCCGAAAGCTCGCCAACCATTTGCTCCAGGCTGCGACGGCCCTCGCGCACGCTGCCCAGACCGGCAAGGAGCTGGTCGCAAAATGCCTCGATGCTGTTGGGGCGGTCCTGCGGCATGGGGGAGAGCGCGCTCATGAGCGCGGCCTCGGCTCCCGGGGGAAAGTGTGGTATCAGCTCGCTGGGATAGGTGGCGCCGCCGATGATGCGGTCGAGCGAGTCGGCGGGCGTGGCCGCCATAAAGGGAGCGCTGCCGCACAGGCCCTCATAGATTACACAGGCGAGGGCAAAGACATCGGCGCGCTCATCGACCGTGCCGGTCTCGATATCGAGCTGCTCGGGCGGCATGTAGCCGATGGTGCCGCCGCGCGAGCAGCCAAAGCCACCGGCGGACGACAGTCGCGCCATGCCAAAGTCGGTGAGCTTTACATTGCCCGAGTGGTCGATGAGCACGTTGGCGGGCTTAATGTCCAGGTGGAGTACGCCATTGCTATGGGCGAAGGTGAGCGCCTGGCCCAGGGCATCGGCAATGGCCGCGGCCTCGCCAAAGGTAAGTGAGTGGCCGTCCACGCGGTGCAAAAACTCGGCAAGCGACATGCCATCGACATACTCCATAACCAGGTAGGCATAGGCTGTGTCGTGCGTAAAGTCGATGACCTGCACGATGTTGGGATGTTGAAGCATAGCGGCAGTGTGCGCCTCGCGCAGGACATCCATGATGTCGCTGGCGGGCATGCCGGCACCGTTGATAAGGGGGATGCGCTTAATGGCGACGCGGCGGCGCAGGTGCGTGTCGCGGCAGATCTCGATGGAGCCAAAACCGCCGGTCGCAAGTGTCTCGAGCGGCTGGTACCGCTTGAGCAGCTCGCGAGAGCTGGTGCCCTCCAAAGGAACGTCCGGCGAGAACCGGGCGGTATGTTGCGAGAAAAGCGGCATGGCCAACCCTCGTGCGTTTAAAGTTCGTTTGCGAGTGGCGGGCGCGGAGCCGAGCCGTTCGCGGTGGCATAGATGCTGCTAGTGTAGCACGCTCGGGTGCATGGGGAGGATAGCGGGATGCGAGGCTGCCTGTCTGGCTTGGCCTTAGCGCTTCTTCTTGTTCTTCTTCTGCTTGCGCTGCCTGCCCTTGGCCTCCTGGGGCTTGTCGCTCTGCTTGGCCTCGGCGGCGGCCTTCTCGGCCTTCATTTTCTTCTTCTTGGTCTCGATGCGGAGTTTTTTGTTGATGCGCGCCTTAAGGAAGGGGCCGAACTGTTCGGCATCGCCACGGACGAAGGTGTCCTTGGGGATCGTCACGCCCTGGTCGGCGAACATGGCCACAAAGATGCGCTCGCCGTCGAGCACGTGGTCGAGCTTGTCAAACGGGAAGAACTGCGACTTGCCGCTCTTGCCCCAAACCATCAGGCCGTCCTCGTTGGCGGCGACGCGGCGATAGCGGCCACCCATGGACTCGTCGGCCTCGACGGCGTCGATAAAGTCGCGGGCGAGCGTGTGGTGCAGGTTCTTGCTCCACCAGGCCAAAAAGGCGCCGAACACGATCAGCACGACGCCGAACTTGATCCAGCTGCCGCCGGCCACCAGCATACCAATGCCGAGCAGCGCGGCAATTGCCGCGGCGACATACAGCGAGCCGCGACGCCTGGGCGAGGCAACCAGGCGGGCGAAGTCGGTGACCAGGTCGTTTTCGTACTGGTACTCGTTGAGGTACAGAATGCCGTCGTCGGCCGCGGCCTGCTTCTCGAGCGCGACCTCGACCTGGTCGGCTGCTTCGGAGGGAACGAGGTTGCTCTCTGCGTCTGCCATGCTCTTTGGACTCCTATCGCGGCGGGCTCGCCGTACGGGTTATTATGGAATGCAGTATGCCGTGCGACCGCATGGCCGCCGCGGCAACAAGACTCAGTATACCCGGGGGAGCACCCATGGAATCGTTGTACCGAAAGTATCGCCCGCTCACCTTCGACTCTGTGGTGGGCCAGCAGCATATCGTCTCGACGCTCGAGCACGCCATCACCGAGGGGCGCCTGTCCCACGCCTACCTGTTCTGCGGACCGCGCGGCACGGGCAAGACCACCATGGCGCGCATTCTGGCCAAGGCGCTACTGTGCCGCAATGCCGAGGCGGCGCGCGCCGAGGGTGCAAGCGGCTGCATGCCCGACGGTACTTGCGAGGAGTGCGAGCTCATCGCCGAGGGCAACCACCCCGATGTCTACGAGCTCGATGCTGCAAGCCGTACCGGCGTGGACAACGTGCGCGAGGAGATCATCAACTCCGTCAACTTTGCCCCGGTGCGCGGCAAGTACAAGATCTATATCATCGACGAGGTCCACATGCTCACGACGGCGGCGTTCAACGCGCTGCTCAAGACGCTTGAGGAGCCGCCGGCGCACGTGATCTTTGTGCTGTGCACCACCGACCCGCAAAAGATTCTGGAGACCATCCTCTCGCGCTGCCAGCGCTTCGATTTCCACCGTATCGGCAACGAGGATATCGAGCATCGCCTGGCATACGTGTGCGAGCAGGAGGGCTTCGATTACGACGACGAGGCGCTGGCTATCGTGGCGCGCCATGCAAAGGGCGGCATGCGCGACGCGTTGTCCACGCTGGAGCAGCTGAGCGTCTTTGGCAACGGTTCTGTGCATGCGGACGACGCCCGCTCGCTTTTAGGCGAGGTTTCGGACCAGATTCTGGGCGAGTTTTCCCGTGCCATTGCCGATCGCGATGTTGCCGAGCTGTATGGGCTTATTCGCGCGCAGGTCGAGGAAGGTAACGATCTGCTGGAACTGACGCGCGACCTGGTGGCGCACGTGCGCGACGTGTATGTTGCCTGCGCTGCCGGTGCCCGTGCCGAGTTGTTTGAGGGCGGCTCCGAGCAGGCCGAGGCGCTTGCTGCCGAGGCCGCTGCCTTTGGCGAGCATCCTGCCGACCGCCTGGCTCGTGTGCTGACAGTGCTCGACGATGCCGCACTGGAGATGAGGGGCGCGAGCGACGTGCGCCTGGTGCTCGAGATTGCCTGCACGCGTCTGGCGCGTCCCGAGGCTGATTTAACGATTGAGGCATTGGCCGAGCGCGTGGCACGCCTGGAGGCCATGGTCGCCAACGCCGCCGTGCCGGCGAGCGTGGCTGCTGCTCAAGCGAGTGCGCCTGCTGCATCCGCACCCGCTGTCCAGCAGCCGACGCTGATCTCGGGTGCCCGAGCCGCTACTCCTGCGGCGACCGCTGCCCCCGCTGTTACGTCCGCGCGCCAGGGCGGTATGCCTTGGGACCGTGGTGCTGCTGTTCCGGCGGCCCAGTCTGCGCCCAAGTCCGCGGCTCCGGCTCCCGCGCCCAAACCTGTAACGCATGCACCTCAACCCGTTACGGCTCCGGCTCCCGCGCCTGCTGCATCGACCGTGTCGGTGTCCAAGCCCAACACTGCCGCTCAGGCTGCTGCCGCCGGCGCCGCCGAGACCCCCGCGGTCGAGGATGCCGGTGAGCTCCAGCGCAAATGGGCCGAGGTTGTCGAGCGCGTCAAGGCTCGTCAGGCCTCCTACGCGGGGCTTTTGCTCAACGCCCGCGCCACGGCTGACGACGGCTCCAAGCTCACGGTCTCGTTCCCCGCGGGCTCGACCTTTGCCATCAAGATGCTCGGTCGCGCCGACACGCAGTCGGTGGTCTTGCCGACGGTCTGCGCGGTCTTCGGTCGTCGCACCGTCGACTACGTCCTGGATGGAGGTGGCACGCCGGCTCCTCAACATGAGGAGCATTCTCCATCTGCACGGGCTGCGGTATCTGCGGACCCGCAACCCGTGTCCTCGGCGGCCCCTGTATCCTCGAACGCCAGCGCGCCGCAGCGGCAAGCGACGCCGGTGATGGCACCGGCCCCGTCGGCGCCTAAGCCCGCTGCGCCCAAACCGGCTGCTCCGGCGCCCGCGCCCAAGCCCGCTGCTGCGCCCGCGCCCAAGTCATCCGACCCGGCTAAGGCCCCCTGGCTGCGCTCCGACAACCCTGCCGGCGCTCCCGCCACGGGTAAGCTCCCGACCGAGCCCGCACCCCGTGCGCCCGAGCGCGCGTCCGCTTCCAAGGCTCAGCCTGCCGCACCGTCTGCGCCGTGGGAATCCGAGCGGGTTCCCTACGACGATGCCATGGTCGGCGGTTTTGCTGCCGATGCCGGCGGGGACGATCTGCCCCCGTTCGACGTGCCGGCCGCGGCGTCCGCGCCCAAGCCCGCTGCAACTGCCCCCAAAGAGGAGGACGCTCCCGCAGCTCCCTGGGAGTCCAACCCCGGCGCCGGCAGCCCCTTCGGCCATCAGGGTGCAGCCCCGAGCATCCCGCAGACCGAGGACGAGGCCAAAGCCCTCATCCGCAGCGTCTTCGGCCAGTCCACCATCTTCAAACCGGTGGAGTAACCGTGCGGGCGGGTATGCTGCTCAAGAAGAGATCTCTTTGCCCGGGCGCATCTGTATTTCGGACATGTGCAACGCGGTGCCGCGTATCTCGCATTCGAGCAGACAGGTACGTGACGGTCGGCCTAGGATGCTGAGGTCGATACGATACGTCGCATGGCTGTCCGTGTGCTCGACTTGCTCGGCGTTGACGGTTGCTCCGATTGTCAAGAAAGCGCCTAGTTCGGCATCGACAATCTTGGAGTCCTTTATCTTGACCTTGAACTCTTGGTAGAGGGACGGGCTGTTGTAGTAAATGGTTCGAGTTCCGTCGGTGCACTCATCGGTCGCTTCCCATTTGACGACGGGCTGGTCCGAGCTGGCTATCAGCAGTTCTGCTCCAAAGGCTATAGCATGGGTGATGACAACCAGTAATGCCCAGCCGACAAAGAGATAGAGAACCACATATGCAACGGGGTGTTTTGAGCGGATGTTTTGGAGCGCGTCGGGGGCATTCATGGGGGCACCTCCAAATTGCTGTCTGTGACAATCAAATTATACCCTGCCATCATGAGCGCCGCCTCGAGCAGCGGTTCGGCATTTTGTTATCTAGCTGGATGCAGAAAATGTCGGATTCCGGCTCTACAAGATTTAGCTTTCAATATTATGCAGATGCGAATTATTCAACTTCGCATAATCTTTGGGTGCGGTTTGCACTCCAGGACATGTATATCGACTGAGGGAACACGTCCGCCCCGCTCGCTGGCCCCGCGCCGTGGTACGATTTTTGAGTTTGAAAGTCCCGTCGCGCTCCGGCTGCCCTTGCAGCTCGGCGTGCGGCCGCACGTAAAGGAGCCATCATGGCCGGTATGAACATGCAGCAGATGATGAAGCAGGCCCGCAAGATGCAGGAGCAGCTTGCCGCCGCGCAGGAGAACCTCAAGTCCCAGACCGTCGACGCCTCTGCCGGCGGCGGTATGGTCAAGGTGACTGTCAATGGCGAGATGGAGCTCGTCAACCTCACCATCGACCCCGATGCGCTCGATCCCGAGGACGTCGATATGCTGCAGGACATGATCATGGCTGCCGTCAACGAGGCCGTCCGCGGCGTCAACGAGCTCGCCAACAAGCAGATGGGCGCCATCACCGGCGGTCTCAACATCCCGGGCATGCCGTTCTAAGACACGCATATATATGAGTGCGAATCACAGTCTGCAAAAACTGCTCGATGAGCTGGGTCGTCTGCCGGGCATTGGTCCCAAGTCGGCCCAGCGCATCGCCTATTACCTGCTCGAGGCCGATGCCGAGGAGGCCCGCCGCCTGGCCGAGGCCATCCTGGAGGTCAAGCAGGAGGTCCACTTTTGCAGCCGTTGCTTTAACTACGCCACGGCCGACGAGTGCTCCATCTGCCAGGACCCGATGCGCGATACCACCCGCATTTGCGTGGTGGGCGAGCCGCGCGACGTCCAGGCAATCGAGCGCACGGGCAGCTACCATGGCCTGTACCATGTGCTGGGCGGCGTGATTAGCCCCATGGACAAGATCGGTCCCGAGCAGCTGCATATCCGCGAGCTGCTGGCGCGCCTGGGCCACGAGGACATCCACGAGGTCATTATCGCCACCAACCCCAATATCGAGGGCGAGACCACGGCGAGCTACCTAGCTCGCACCATCAAGCCACTAGGCGTCGAGGTGTCGCGTCTGGCAAGCGGCCTTCCCGTGGGCGGCGACCTGGAGTATGCCGACGAGCTTACGCTTGGCCGCGCCATCGAGGCCCGTCGCGCGATTTAGGTGGCGAGCCTGCTCCTGCCGTATGTTTTCCTCGCGACGCACGGGGTAGTCATAATTTCCCCGTGCGACTGTGAGTTTGTTGTGCAACAAAGATGCTTCGTATCCGCTTATCGCATGGATGCTTCCGCTCGCATCCTTAATTTGCCCATTCGTTGCGCAACCTTTTGGGTTCGCTGATACACTCAAATATGGATTCGAATGAATGCGCCGCTCCCGAGCGGCGTGTTTTTGTTGGAGGAGAACGCATGCGGCCCGGTGGCACTCAGACAAAGCGCGGCGCCGCGGTGCGCATGCGACGCCGACTGGGCTTGGCGCCGCGGGCGTACGCACTGCTATCGTGCTCGCTGGTGCTGGTCATAGTTGGCGTTTCTGCCTATGGCATGACCGTGCCGTCCATGATGCAGGCGCATGCCGCACGCGAACCGCGCGTGGGGCATGAGGTCAAAAGCGATCTGGGCACCACGACTGGATATGCTTGGGCAAGTGTGGTCGGGCATATTGTGTTTGGCACCGACGATGCGGACGGCGCCGAGGCCCCGGACAACGAAGTCACGCTTGCCAATGGCAAAACCATCGTGCTCACCAACACCAAGATCATCGATCGGTTGTCCAACAATAGCGTGGCGGCAACGGTGAATAAGGTCGAGCAGCAGAAGGAGCAGGACGCCCGGCCGTCCGGAAAGCCCGGTAGCTCGGATACTTCTGGCTCCGGCTCGGATTCATCGAGTTCGGGCGGTGGCTCTGGGTCGGGTTCCTCTGCCGGAGGGCCTGGAAACGGCGGCTCGACGGGCGGCAACACTGACAACGATGCAAACTCCGGCGGCCTTTCCGCTGCTGAGGAAGAGAGCATTCACAGTTGGCTTGTGACCAAGTACAACATGCTCGACGGCTATGTTTCTCGTGCCAATGACGTGGTCTCGACCTATAACTCTACGGGAGATCCCAGGCCGTGCGACAGCCTGGTCGGGGAGATGTTTGTCATTCGAGCCGAGTTCGGTCGTCAGACATTCTCGCCCCGGTCAAAGTGGTATCAGCAGTATGCCAATCTGTGGGGCTGTTACACCAACCTATGTCAATGGGTCGGCCATTACGGCGATGATGACGTCGCGCTCGGTAACTTCAACAATAACGTGGCGGCGCTTGCCCTATGATGACCGATCTTGCATCTACCGCACCACAATCGCTCGGTCGCGATCCCATGGTCGGCCTGCGCCTGGCGCGTGTCGACGGGTTTGAGCCGGCCATTGCGCTCGGTCAGGACGAACTGCCTGCCTATCTGCGTCGTTTTACGATGCTGTTTGCCGACGATGCCACCATGCGCCGTGGCGGTATCGGCCGCGTGACGCGTGCCGTCAACGCCCAAGGCGAGGCAGTGGCACTCAAGCAGCTCATCTTGCCGACGCGCGATGAGTTTGATGACGATGCCGCTCACGAGGCGCTGGTCGCCAAGTTCAAGGCGGCGTTTCGCGAGGAATACGAATGCCATCGCGCCCTTTCGGGCCTTAAGGGCTTTCCCCGCCTCTATGGCTGGGGCGAGGTCGACGGTGTGCCTGCAATTGTCATGGAATGGGTCGAGGGCGAGACACTTGCCCGCTTGCGTTCGCGACTCGCCGTGGACGATGCCGGACGCCTGTCGCCGCTTGTGGCGGCGCGTCTGGGTCGCGACCTGTTCGATCTGCTCTGCCGTATGAGCCTGGTGGGTGAGGGCTTTGTCCATCGCGATATCTCGCCCGCTAATATTATGGTGCGCACGGCGCGTCTACCGCTTGACCGGCAGCTTGTCGAGGGCACCTTTGACCTGTGCCTGATCGACTTTGGCTCGTCGCTGGCGCTTGAGCCTGCGTCGGCCGTGGCCGGTACCGGCGGCAAGGCATCCTTTACCGAGCGCTATGCCACGCTGCGTCGCGCGACGGTTGCCTATGCCCCGCCCGAGATGCTCACCGACGATATTCCCGATCTGCGCGCTTTGCGTATGTCGCCGGCGATCGACGTCTATGCCGCGGCAAGCACGGTTTACGAGCTCATTGCCGGCGTCGCGCCATACGAAGCCGCGCCGAGCACTTCGGGCACCTCGGGTTCGCGCAAAAAGACGCGCGACATCGCGAGCCCCTACCGTCTCAAGATGGACACGCGGCCCGACTATCCCATTGGTGCCCATGCGCCCGGTTGTGATTTGACTCAGCTGCTTCGTCGTGAGCCCGATGTGGCGCTCGCCGCGGCCGAGCAGGCCCAGCAGCTAGGGCTTGAGCCGGATTCCGAAGAGCTACGCGATGCGCTGGCGTTTGTCGATGCCCAGCTGTTCGACGTGGTGATGGCCTGTCTGTCCAGCCATCAAAAAGATCGTCCCGAGCCGGCGGCGGTCGAGGCGGCGCTCTCAGCGTTTTGTGACCACTATGCGCAAAATGTCGGCCGTTCGCTCCGCGGCGAGCCGCTCACGCCGTGCCCCATGGATGCGTCTGGCCGCGCGGTTCGTCGCGCGCTGATGGTCGGCGCGACGGTCGTCTGTGGCGTGGTTTGGGCTGTGATCGTGGTTTCGGCCGCGCTGCTGGCGTCGGGCGCTCGCGTGACGGCGACTTTGGGATCGCTCGTGTGGTCTGGGTCGCTACCGGGTATTATTGCCGCACTGGCGTTGGCGCTGCCAGGCATAGCCGGCGTTGCCGCGGGGGCGCTTGCGCGCGATCGGCGCTCGGGCTTCCTGCAGGGTGTGCTTGCGCTTTCTGCCTGCGAGGTTCCGGTGCTGGTTGTGGCTGCATGTAGCGTATTTTCCCAACGCGCCGTGATGGGCGGCCTTGTTGCCGCTCTGGTTGCAACCTATACGCTTACGTGGTTTTTGCTTGCGATGGGCTTTGCCTTTGAACTTCCCGTTTCGGCACCGCGACGCACAAAAGCCCAGATGGCGACTCCGCTTGCCGGTGGAGCCGCAGCTGCCCGTACTTTTGGCGGACCTGTCGAAGTATCGTCCGATTCTATTTCTACGACTAAGGAGGCCTAGGTCATGGCATCTCAAGTTGAGCTCACCCCATGCGGGGCCATGTTTGACATCTTTAAGCGCGCGGCGCATCTGAGCCATATCGAGCTGTGCGGCTTGGTGCTTTCGTCCCGTCCGCTCGCCGACGGCCGCAGCCCGCAGAGCCGAGCCGCCGATCGCTCTTGGGTTTCCCGCTTTATCGTTCGCGCGCCGGTCGGCACGCTTCAGCATCGCTACTTTGCCGAATACGGTACCTCGGCTGCGCGTATTATGTCGCAACTGGCCCTGCGCCAGCGCAATCCCATGGACTCCACGGCTGTGATCAATATGGTGTGCGGTCCTGCAGGTGAACCGATGGTACGCGCGCTCGAAGAGTGCCACCAGGACACGAATCTCTATCGCAACGCGCTCGATCGCCTGTCCCAGGCGGCGGAACTCATGCCCGCCGAGCGCGCCGAGGCCGTGCTGGTGCTGTTTGTCGCCGTCGGTTGTTCGGCGGATGTGCGGTCCTCGGTGAACTATGCCATCGACTACGCGCACGCGACCTGTGGCGGAGGCACATCCACGCCGCGTTCGCTTGGCATGTCGATGACCGCGGGCGAACGCGAACCCGCCCCGGCGCACCCCTTGGGCTTGCTGCGCGTACAAAACAGTTTTGTCGTGAGCGCCCCGCGCTGGATTCAGCCGAGTGAGCAGGGTGTTGAGATTGGCGCGCTGGCCACTGGCGAGGGCGATATTACCGACGTCGGCGACGATGTCTCGGCCCGCCATGCCCATATCTGGTGCGATGCTCAAAATATCTGGCACGTCGAGGACTTGTCGTCCACCAACGGAACCGTGGTGGTAAACGGGGCCACGCGCGTCTGCATTCAGGTCGAACCCGGCCGTTCCGCCCAACTCAATCCCGGCGACGAGCTCAAGCTCGGCGAATCCACTACCTACGCCATCCTCTTCGGTGCCCTCTAGCCGGCAGATAGGGACGTTTCTTTTCTGCCGGCACTTGGGGACACTCCTCGGCGCGCCAGAGCCAGTCGCCCGGGGATGGAGGGGCCATTTTGGCCCTTGGCGGTCAGTCGGGGCGAAACTAGAAGATCTTTCCGATTCGCGGCTGTTCATGCTTGTAGAGCATCTAAAACAATAGGATGTTATTCTGGAATATGCCGGGTGCGTGAACTTGCCTGTCTTAGCCTTAATAAGGTATAGGGGAGTTTGGCTCAGGGGTTCCGTCTTGTTCTTCAGCGCAGTATTGTGGGACAGATTTGCTGAGATTGGCGCCTTACACCGCAGAGCGCACGGAAGGCTCTCGATTTGTGTTCTGGCCCCAGAATGCAGGGCCTGATACTTACCAACTGTGGCATGGATGTAACATCTGTAGAAATCAACCCTTTTGTTGTCGACCTTTGTAAGAAAAACACTGCCATCAACTCTTTGGATGACGAAACTAGGGTGTTTGAGGGGAGCCTTTACTCCCCTCTGAGAGATGACTCATGTTTTTCGCTTGTCGTTGTGAATCCTCCGTTACTGCCGATTCCGGATGAGATTCCTTATCCCTTCGTTTGAGATGGAGGACAATCGGGTCTGGATAAAACACTTCGTATTCTTAAGGGTGGCGATACGCATTTAGAGAAAAACGGTAAATACTGCTAATAGGGGTGACGACGATGGTGCAGGGGCGACCCGCGATGCTCTCATCAATACGTCGGATACTTGGGAAATCAGGTCTAGATGCATGTATGATGATGCTGTGTGGCTATTCAATTAATCCGCGTTCCGAATGGGTGCAGGGTATAGCTGCGACATCGTATGCTTTTGACCCGGCGCGATACTCAGATATTTCTGAGGCGGTTGACGAAGTTTATACGCACTATGCCGCGCAAGGCGTTTCGGAAGTTTGCACATCTACGTTACGGGCTTAGGTTTCTTCAAGCGAGCAGGCCGGTTGCGTTATTTCGAGCGATTTTTCTAGTCTAGACGACAAAAGGCAAAGGATTTGATGGGTATAAAACGCGGACGTTTGTGGGCGGATGCTCAAATCTATTGTGGCAATCGGGCGGTTGAAAAAGATATTTCAACCGCCCGATTGCCAGGTTCGTCGGAGGAGATGTCCGATTCCGACTCTCTTGTAGGAAGAGCTTGAGATCGTATTGGCCCAAGGCAATCTTAAAGCAGTCTCATTGGCAAATCTTCGCTCCTGTTGTGTTGAGGTGTAAGGTATCAGTGATTGATGTTTTGTGGCGGGTAGATTGGGGCCTTCCTTGATTCGATGCGTTCTCTCGAGGTTCATCAGAGCAAAAGGGGCTTTCGTCTTCATTGCTATCACGGTGATTGGAACCGCTCTCTCCTATGCCATGCCATACGTGAACGGAAAATTTTTAGATTTTCTTCTCGGTAACCGCAGCGAAAGAGACGCCGTACTCTTCGCGCTCCTGGTTGCGTCAATAGGAGTTTTCTCCACCCTCTTTACTTATTTTGCAGGAACACTTTCCATTCGCATAACCACGAGACTTTCCTTTGATCTTCTCAGGGAGGCCGTCTTGCGTTTTGAAAGAGACGATTACTTGGTGAGTCGGACCATCGATCCAGCCTATACAACGCAACGGATTATTTCCGACTCCAGCGTGGTCTCATCCTTCGTTTTGGCGAATTTTATCAGTGCGCCGCTGTCCATTGTAGCCATTCCCATCGTATTGCTTATCATATGGTCAATTGATTCAACTCTCGCGGTGTTTTCCATCATTCTCCTCATCGTGTATTTCTGTGTAATTACTGGGTTGAGGAAACTTTTGTATAGGGTCACGTATGAGAAGAAAGAGGCGGACAGCGCCTTTTACGCCGCAATTGCATCGCAGCTTAATCAGATTCTCAACATTCAACTGACATCTTCGTACGGCAAGAGCGAACAAGCGCTCGACGCTGGGTTTAAGAGCTATTTTCCCAAAGTTTTGCGCTCCGGAAAGCTATCATATTCTCTGACATCGCTCGATGGTCTTTTCGCAGCGTTGTTTCAAGCGGTGATACTTGTTGTTTCCGGAGTACGAATCATTAACGGAACTATGTCAATAGGCGAGTACACTATCATCGGTACATACTTCGCGGTTCTCTTTAAGACTTTGAAAAGTATGATGTCATTGTTCAAATCCTATCAAGATGCCAAAGCATCATGGGATAGGACGGCTATCGCGACGAGAGAAAAGGAGAGATCGGGGTGGAATCGGACCGATTTAGCTAAACTCGATGAAATAAATGACATTTCGGTATCTGATTTGGAATTCTCGGTTGCCCTTCCAGACGGATCTGTCCGAGAGGTCCTCGGCGGGTTTTCTTTCAAGTTTTCCGGTCCTGGTACATATTGCATAGTTGGGGAAAACGGAAGAGGCAAGACGTCACTTCTTTACTTGATGCTCGGGCTATACTCATCGAAAGGCAAAGTAAAATACAACGGCGTGCCAATCGAAGAATGCGACTTGGATTACATACGTGCGAGAGAGATATCGTGCTGCCCACAGTCGTGCTTCGCGCCGGACGAAACGGTGAAAGAGCTGTTAGAGTATTTCGACACGCCCTTTTCTTCCTATCACCGGGGTGTAGATGGCCTACTTTCGCTGGAAAACAGCGTGAAGGAGTTGCTCGGGAAACGTTGCTCCGCGCTTTCGGGCGGTGAGCTGCGCCGAGTGTACTTATGGTCGGCGATTTCACGCAAGTCGTCAGTTTTGGTACTCGACGAGCCCACGACTGGGTTAGACGCTGTAAGCCGCGCCGAGCTTGCGGCCTATGTTAAGCGCAACAAGCAAAGCCAGCTGATCATCGTTGTCTCTCACGATGACGAGATGGTCGGCGCGGTAGAAGGGGTAGTGGATTTAGGCAGCATGTACCAGGGTAAATGATGACAAGTGTAGTGCTACCCAACTGGCAGAGATAACAAAAAGGCGATGCAGATGCACGTAGCATTCAGGCGGTTCGGACTCGGTGCCTTCACGCCATCGCAACGCTTTCAGATATAGTTCTCGTTCTCTTACTAAAGGAAACTTTAGTCTACGTCATCTTGTCGAGACAGAGGTGAAGCGAAGTGTTGTCGCGACGTATCTTATTCCAGGTGGCTCAGTATCAGCGTGAGAATCGCACCAAAGTGTACTTACGATTCTCGTGTCCCACGGACAACATGAGCTGAGCATTGAGGTTCCACCCTTTGCTGCAACTACACGGGGTTGGACGGCAATGAATATGCCGGGCCGCATACCACGCGCAGCGGGGGTCCATGTCCCAGTATGTTGCCTACAGCAGCCTCGATGTCCACGCACACATCATCTCTGCCTTCGCGTTCAATCCATTTGCCGGAGAGTGCGAGGGTTGCCAGGCCGTAGAATTCGAGCCGAACAAATGAAATGCGGTATCAGCGCATAGGATTAAACTGACGATTGCTTTGCACTGAGAATACGCTTGGAAAGCCGCTATGGGTGGCGGCCCGGGTTAAATAGAGAAGCCCGTCCGATCACTTTCATGTGGCGAACGGTCGGGCTTCTTATTCCACTTGCCAATGCTCGGCTCATATTGGAAGAAAGCTACGCTAATGTTTGCGTGACACTCCTATTTTCTCCGAAGAAAGAGTCGGATAATGAAGAATAGAATTAAAAAAGGTGCCAGATATAACGCAAGTATAAAGGCTAATCCAACGAGACCTTGCAATAATGGCATAATTCCTCCCAGACACGAGATTTTGGTATTTGTTCCCATCTTATTCTGAATTGGACCAAATAGTTCCTAGCCACAAAACTACTCGTCAACTGGATCGCACCAATCTGCTGGCAAAACACAGCTTGATTCTTTATCGACATAGCACCAATCCGCAACAGGGCACTCGGCGATGTCGTAAAAATTGCATATATCAACTCCAAGACAACAAGGCTCAACGGGAGGATGTTCATTTGAACCAACAGGATGGATATGCTTCATAACAGCTCCTCACCTTAATCCAATTAGAGACTACGTTTGATCAATGCCACAGTGATCTACAACGCAGATGCTGCCGCCATCCATGTCATAGTCGCAGTAATCGTATGCACCACAGCCATCTGCTTTATCATAAACAGTACAGATGTCAGTAATGCCCAAGAGGCAGTCAAAAGACATCGGCTTCACGCCTGCCTCGTCGCCACTTCCTGGATTAATCGGATGAATATGCTTCACGACTACCTCCCTTTGAGTGCAGAAAAACCTCAATATTGTGTATAACAAACCAAGATGTCTAGTTCACCATATTTCTAGAATGGTTTCGGCGAATGTAGCAATAAGCTTCGCAGACGGTAATCAGAAGAACGAACACCTCCACAATGGTGACAGCAATGCGCTGAACCGCTTATTCCGATACAGTAGCTTCTCGTTGATTTTTCTCCTGCGAAGATGAGTGGCGGGAAATAAGGTCAAAAGCCATCTCGTAGCACATTTTTCTATATTCACATGATGCAGGGTGTAGACTCTTGGGCAAGTAGCCGTGCTCGTCTGCAGCCTCCCAGCTACAGCCCCCACCACAGAAAGACCGAGCCCAACAGTCCGTACAGTCAATTCTTTTTTCGACACCCTGACTCCAGTTTTCAATATACCTAGTTTCGTCAATTCCGGTGACGATGTTGCCCATTTTGAATCGCATCATCCCGACAAACCTGTGACAGGGGTATACGTCCCCTTCGGGAGTCACGGAAATAAAACGCCTGCCAGCCCCGCATCCGACAAAGGCGATCCTGTTGCTCATAATCAAATCAACTGCAGTTTTCAATGTTCTAAACAAGGGCTTTTCCCCTTGATCAATCTGTTTGAGATATTGATCCGCCAAATCTATTAGGCCCGCCCTGATTTTGTTTAATGAGTGTTCGTCGAGTTTGATATTCTCATCGAATGAGCTCACGGGCGAGAAGTAAATCCTTCTGAAGCCCATCTCTTTAAACTGAAGATAGTCTTCAACAAGGTTACAGTTATTATTTGTTAAGGTCGCTCTTGCGCCGAAGGGGAACGACTCGGAAAAACGACGAACGTTTTTGTCGATATCGGAGAAAGAGCCGCCTCCCGTCTTGTACGGGCGCGATGCATCGTGCTTGCATCCTGTACCATCGAGACTAATCAGAACAGAAAACCCGTGCTCCTTGAAAGAATTCACAGCAGTGTCATTCAAAAGCGTTCCGTTGGTCGTAATAGAATAGGTAAAGTTTCTATTGGGGTATATTCTTTTTGAATAGTCGACCGTTTTCCATATCAGCGGCTCGTTAATCATGGGTTCCCCACCAAAAAAGACGATCGCAAGCGTTTCGTTTTCCGATGAACTTGCGACGAGGTAGTCGACCGCCTTGAAGGCTATCTCGTCTGTCATCAGCAGAGGAGACGTTCCATAATCTCCTTTACCGGCAAAACAGTAACTACAACCAAGGTTGCATGCATGTGAAACGTGGAGTTCGATGGATCTAAGTTTTCGAGGCGTGTCTTTTGTTAAGAAAGTCCGCTCAGACAATCGTTGATACTCATCAATGTCGTCTTCAAGTTCTGCTATGGTCGTTTGGTCGTAGCCTTTCGCAGCAAGTGACTTTGTTAGCAACTTCGAGTTGACCGTTCTTCCCGATGCTTCAAATATGCGAAGCGCATCTTCTGATGCTTGGTCAACCTGAAAGCAATTGCGAGTGACCTCATCGAAGCAGTAACGACGATCACTTACTGAGAAAAAATGCATACGTTCCTCAATTTCATGCTGGACTGGCACTAACCTTGTTTATTGTTGCGCAGCTATAAAAAACCACCAGCGGGGATTCGGTGTGCGGCCCAATCGGACTCCCAAAAGGTTCTATTTGAGACTGGCAAGCTTTGTGTTGTTGGCACTTCGACAGCGCTCTTTATTCCAACATGGAGCCTCGCAGTTTGAGTCGACTTGCCTCTGGAAGGTCCGATCTTAACTTGATTTAGGATGAAAACAGATTACAGGCGCGCTCCTCTAGAAAGAAAGGAAACCAATCGCCGCCTTTCACCAGGAAAGTTTTTATAGCCCACCTCGAGCAAAATGAAAGATGCGAGAGCGATTGGGGAACAACGCGAATCTCCCCTTTTGGGTGGGAGCGAGCCTTCAGCCACCGGCGAACGACTCGCCCTGGTCAGAATCTGGAAGTGGTGCCGGGCCGCTTGGGCCTCCCCGGTGACTTCGTGGGGCTTACCTGCCTGACGTCGAGGAGTACATCCGCAAGATTCGTTCCCTATGCCGTTTGCTCTCACGCCCGCCTTGGTTCCAAGTCGGGCGAGCACGAGGTCGCGCCGGCGCATCCGCTGGGACTGCTGCGCGTGCAAAACGGCTACGCGGTGAGCGTCCCGCGCTGGATTCAGCCGAGTGAGGAAGGCGTCGAGATCGGCGCGCTGGCAACGGGGGAGGGCGGCATCACCGATGTGGGCGATGACGTTTCGGCTCGCCATGCCCACGTGTGGTGCGATGACCAAAATGTCTGGTACGTTGAGGACCTGTCGTCCACCAACGGAACCGTGGTGGTAAACGGGGCCACGCGCGTCTGCATTCAGGTCGAGCCCGGCCGTTCCGCCCAACTCAATCCCGGCGACGAGCTCAAGCTCGGCGAATCCACTACCTACGCCATTCTCTTCGGTGTCCTTTAGCCAGTCCTGCCAAATGGTCCCTCCGTCCCCAAGGGATCATTTTGCTCCCGGCAGTCACTCGAGGTAAACCTTTACCGCCCGCCTATATTTGTCGAAATTACACTTAACGGCGGGGTACAATAAACCCGCATGCGGATTTCCGTTGCGGGCGCTTCCCATCGCCGGGGCGTGCCCGGGAGCATCCGGCATGCGGCCTTTGCGGCGCTCGGTCATGTGCAAGACGGGCGGTCGGGTCTGTGGGGCGCATCAGCCGCTCCTCGCCTCGGCATGTCTTCTCTCCACGCCACGTACCTGCTGCTGAGCCTGCCTGCCAGATGATTGGAAGCAACAGCGTAAATCCCATCACGCCAACATCCCGGCGATCGCCGGGGCCTGTATACCTATATGAGAGGAGAGGGGTATATGGCGCGTAAGTTTAAGTCTATGGACGGCAACGAGGCGGCCGCATATGTTTCGTATGCGTACACCGAGGTAGCGGGAATCTATCCCATTACGCCGTCCAGCCCGATGGCCGACCATGTCGACCAGTGGGCGGCCCAGGGTCGCAAGAACATCTTCGGCACCCCGGTCAAGGTCGTCGAGATGGAGTCCGAGGCAGGTGCAGCCGGTACCGTTCACGGTTCGCTGGGCGCCGGTGCTCTGACCACCACCTACACGGCTTCTCAGGGCCTGCTCCTGATGATCCCGAACATGTACAAGATCGCGGGCGAGCAGCTCCCGGGCGTCTTCCACGTCTCCGCGCGTTGCGTCGCTTCCCACGCCCTGAACATTTTTGGCGATCACTCCGACGTCATGGCCTGTCGTCAGACCGGCTTCGCCATGCTCGCCGAGGGCAACGTCCAGGAGGTCATGGACCTCTCGCCGGTGGCTCACCTTGCCGCCATCGAGGGTAAGACCCCGTTCCTTAACTTCTTCGACGGCTTCCGCACCAGCCACGAGATCCAGAAGGTCGCCATGTGGGACTACAAGGATCTGGCCGAGATGTGCGACATGGACGCCGTCCAGGCTTTCCGCGACCACGCGCTCAACCCTGAGCACCCGCACACCCGCGGCAGCCACGAGAACGGCGATATCTTCTTCCAGAACCGTGAGGCCTGCAACAAGGTCTACGACGAGCTTCCCGCCGTCGTCGAGGGCTACATGAAGAAGATCAACGAGAAGCTCGGCACCGATTACGGCCTGTTCAACTACTACGGCGCTCCCGATGCTGATCGCGTCGTCGTGTGCATGGGCTCCTTCTGCGACGTGCTTGAGGAAGTCATCGACTACCTCAACGCTCACGGCGAGAAGGTCGGCCTGGTCAAAGTTCGCCTGTTCCGTCCGTTCTCCATCAAGCACTTCGTCGACGTTCTCCCCGAGACCGTCCAGAAGATCGCCGTCATGGACCGCACCAAGGAGCCGGGCTCCATCGGCGAGCCGCTCTACCAGGACGTCGTCTCCGCTCTCTACGAGGCCGGCAAGACGGGCATCAAGGTCGTCGGCGGCCGTTATGGCCTGGGCAGCAAGGATACGCCTCCCGCGTCCGCGTTCGCTGTCTTCGAGGAGCTCAAGAAGGACGAGCCCAAGCGCGAGTTCACCATCGGCATTGTCGATGACGTGACCAACCTGAGCCTGCCCGAGGCCGAGGATGCGCCCAACACCGCAGCCCCCGGCACCATCGAGTGCAAGTTCTGGGGTCTGGGTGGCGACGGTACCGTCGGCGCCAACAAGAACTCGATCAAGATCATCGGCGACCACACCGACAAGTACGTCCAGGCCTACTTCCAGTACGACTCCAAGAAGACCGGCGGCGTCACCGTCTCGCACCTGCGCTTTGGTGATTCCCCGATCCGTTCGCCGTACTACGTGACCAAGGCCGACTTTGTCGCCTGCCACAACCCCAGCTACATCGTTAAGGGCTTCAAGATGGTCCGCGACGTCAAGCCGGGCGGCACCTTCCTGGTCAACTGCCAGTGGAGCGACGAGGAGTTCGCCGAGCACATGCCCGCCGTGGCCAAGCGCTACATCGCGAACAACAACGTCAACGTTTACCTGATTGACGCTATCGACCTGGCCGCCAAGGTCGGCATGGGCAAGCGCACCAACACGGTGCTCCAGTCCGCCTTCTTCGCGCTGGCCAAGGTCCTGCCCGCCGAGGACGCCCTGCAGTACATGAAGGACGCGGCTACCAAGTCCTACATGAAGAAGGGCCAGGCCATCGTCGACGCCAATCACAAGGCCATCGATGCCGGCGCTACCGCTTTCCGTAAGTTCGAGGTTCCGGCCGACTGGGCTACCGCCGAGGATGTTGCTCCCGTCGAGCTCTCCGAGGAGACCAAGTCCGCTATCGCCCAGCAGGTCAAGAACCTGCTCGAGCCCATCGATCGCATGGACGGCGACAGCCTGCCCGTTTCCGCCTTTGTCGATTGCGCCGACGGCCAGTTTGAGCTGGGCGCCTCCGCATACGAGAAGCGCGGCGTCGCCGTGGTCGTTCCTCACTGGGACGAGACCAAGTGCATCCAGTGCAACCAGTGCGCCTACGTGTGCCCGCATGCCACCATCCGTCCGTTCGCGATGACCGAGGACGAGGCTGCCGCCGCGCCCGAGGCTACCCGCACGCTCGACGCCATGGGCCCCAAGGCCAAGGGCATGAAGTTCACCATGGCTGTGTCCCCGCTCGACTGCATGGGTTGCACCAACTGCGTCAAGGTTTGCCCCAAGGGCGCCCTCGAGATGGTTCCCACCGAGCAGGAGATGGACCAGCAGCCCGTTTGGGACTATATGGTCGAGAACGTCTCCGAGAAGAAGGAGCTCATCGCGGCCAACGTCAAGGGCAGCCAGTTTAAGCAGCCCTACCTGGAGTTCTCCGGCTCCTGCGCCGGCTGCGCCGAGACCGCCTATGCACGTCTGGTGACCCAGGTCGCCGGCGACCGCATGTTCATTTCCAACGCCACCGGCTGCTCCTCCATTTGGGGCAACCCCGCTGCCACCGCTCCTTACTGCAAGGACAAGGACGGTCACGGCCCGGCGTGGAACAACTCCCTGTTCGAGGACAATGCCGAGCACGGTCTGGGCATGGCCGTCGGTTACGAGGCCGTCCAGAAGAAGCTGATCGCCGCTACCCAGGACATCATCGCTGCCGATGGTCCGTCCGATGAGCTCAAGGCCGCCGGCCAGGCTTGGATCGACTCCGTCAACGACGTCGAGGCCTCCAAGGCCGCTGCCGCTGCCTACGTTGCCGAGCTCGAGAAGTGCGGCTGCGACGCTTCCAAGGCGATCCTCGCCGACAAGGCTTACCTCACCAAGAAGTCCTTCTGGATCTTTGGCGGCGACGGCTGGGCCTATGACATCGGCTTCGGTGGCCTGGACCACGTCCTGGCTTCCGGCCACAACGTCAACGTCTTCGTCTTCGACACCGAGGTCTACTCCAACACCGGCGGTCAGGCCTCCAAGGCCTCGAACCTGGGCCAGGTCGCTCAGTTCGCCGCTGCCGGTAAGGTGACCAAGAAGAAGTCCCTGGCCGAGATCGCCATGAGCTACGGCTACGTCTACGTGGCGCAGGTCGCCATGGGCGCCAACCCGGCTCAGACCCTCAAGGCCATTCACGAGGCCGAGGCCTACGACGGCCCGTCCCTCATCATCGGCTACAGCCCCTGCGAGATGCACTCCATCAAGAAGGGTGGCATGCAGAACTGCCAGGCCGAGATGAAGAAGGCTGTCGAGTGCGGTTACTGGAACCTCTTCCGCTTCAACCCCGAGGCTGCTGCCGGCAAGAAGTTCTCGCTCGATTCCAAGGAGCCCGCGGGCGGTTATCAGGAGTTCCTGATGAACGAGGCCCGTTACGCTTCGCTGACGCGTTCCTTCCCCGAGCGCGCCGAGGAGCTCTTCAAGGAGAATGAGCAGGCTGCTATGGACCGCTATCAGCACCTGCTGAAGCTCAAAACGGTGTATAACGAGGCCTAGGTCTCCCACCGCAGGATCTGAGGGCTGACCTTCGCGGACGTCCTCGGACATGAAAGAACCCCCGCTGCGCACTATGTGCGGCGGGGGTTCTTTCGTCCTGCGGAGTGTCCGCGAAGGTCAGCCCTCAGATCCTGCTACGACTACGTCCTTGGATTGTGTGGGCGGATGAAGGACGTAGTTGGCCGGGTATTCCGTCCCTTTCGCTGTTTCGCGGCTTTGCCGCGAAACCTCGCGCCACTTTGGGGATGGATGGGGGCGTGGTTGTTGCCGCCTTTTCGGAGCGCTTCTTTATTCCTTTTGCTGGATGAAAAGCCCCTTGTTTTTGCAGGGGTGCATACTCGACTTATAAGTGCATAGAATCTCGTATAGCGCGAGTAAGATATTGCGCTGTCCGTTTTGTGTTTAGCAGAGATGTAGTTTGCATAATCCGACATAATCCTCGCTTCATTTAAATAAAGTCGCACGTAAATTACGTAGATATGTCTGAGCTGGAGTTCTGTACGCTGAGCGGACAAAAACGACCGTTCACCGTTCCGCTATTTTCAAAATGAATAAAATGAGCGATAAAGAGAATATAAACCTTAATAAACTCGCGTATCGCACGGACGCGGGTTATTAATGGGTTGTAGGCCTTTTACAGAAAGGATTCCAGCAATGTCTAAGCCTCTTGGCAAGCCCGATCGTATTGTCGTCGCCCTTGGCGGCAACGCCCTCGGCAACAACCCCGTTGAGCAGATCGAGGCCGTGAGCAACACCGCTCACGCTCTTCTCGGCCTGATCGAGCAGGGCAACGAGATCATCATCACCCACGGCAACGGCCCGCAGGTCGGCATGATCCAGAACGCCTTCGCCGCCGCCCATGACGCCATCGGCACTCCCGAGATGCCGCTGCCCGAGTGCGGTGCCATGTCCCAGGGCTACATCGGCTATCACCTGCAGCAGGGCATTGGCCGCGAGATGCACAAGCGCTATAAGCGTTGGCACGCCGCCACCGTCGTCACCCAGATCGAGTGCGATCCCGACGATCCCGCGTTCAAGAACCCGACCAAGCCGATCGGCCCCTTCTACACCGAGGAGCAGGCCAAGGAGTTCATGGCCGAGGATCCCTCCAAGGTCTTCGTCGAGGATTCCGGCCGCGGCTGGCGTCGCGTCGTCGCCTCCCCCGATCCCAAGAAGATCGTCGAGGCTGACTCCATCCTTAACCTGCTCGACAACGAGTTCATCGTCATCGCCTGCGGTGGCGGCGGCATCCCCGTCGTCCGCGACTACGAGAACAAGGGCTGCTACAAGGGCGTTCCCGCCGTCATCGACAAGGACCTGGGCGGCGAGCTGCTGGCCGAGGACTGCGACGCCGACGTTCTGTTCCTGCTGACCGCCGTTGAGCATGTCGCCATCAACTTTGGCAAGCCCAACCAGGAGGAGCTCGAGGACCTCACCGCCGACGAGGCCGAGCGCCTGGCCGACGAGGGCCAGTTCGGCAAGGGTTCCATGGAGCCCAAGGTCCGCGCTGCCATCAAGTTCGCCCGTTCCCGCAAGGGCCGCACCTGCATCATCGGCGCTCTGGACAAGGCCGCCGAGACCATGGCTGGCCTCTCCGGTACCCGCATCCACGAGTAGTCTCTACTCTGTTGCCTCTCTCGTGGGCGCCAGGCAAAGCGCCCACAAACTAGCCTCTCTTCATGAGCCCCGCAGTCCGCTCCGACTGCGGGGCTTTTGCTATTCACCTAGTCATTGGGGACGTTCTTAAATGACTAGTCAAACAAGAGCGTCCCCAATGACCACTCATTTAAGTCTGTCCCCAATGACTAGTAGTAGGCCCACATGGCTTCGACTTCGTTGAGGACCTCTACGACGCCCCAGCGGCGGGCGCTGCGGCTGGCCGAGTTGGGGTCGTAGACGCCAATCTGGTTGGCGTCGTCGATGCCGTAGAGCACGATGTAGTGGCCTACGTTGGTAAATGTACCGGGGCGCACTGCGGCGATGACGGGCGCACCCGAGCGAAGTGCTTGGGTAATCGATTCGCGATCGTTATAGAGCTGTGTTCCGTTGAGCCCCAGCTGCCACGCACCGCCTGTCATAAACGACCACTCGGTGGCACCAGTGGGGGCGTAGTTGCCGGCTTCGGCCAGCGCGCATATATCGACCGGCGTCTTATCGGTATGGCCGGTCTTAAAGATATAGACCATGGTGAGGCAGGTAGGACCGCAAGCGTTTTCGCGAATAGTGCCACCGGCATAGGGCAGCTCCGACCATGCGGGGTCAATTTGGTAGATGTGGGGCATGGTGCCGGCCTGCCATTGCGAGCGTGGGGTCGAGAACGCAAAGGAGTAACCGGGTGCGACGGGAGCTTTAAGCAGCTTGTCCTCGGCAGTGGGCTCAAGACCGGCTGATCCGTGGGAGATACAGGATCCCAAAAACACAAAGACGAGGCAGGCGGCGATGGAGCAAAGCGTAAGGCGTAGGCGGCGGGCCGGAAGCGCGTGGCTTGTGGCGTGCGACGCAGGGTGAGGGGCGGAATTGCCGCGATCGCGTTGAGGTCGCGAAAAGGAGCGCTTGACGTAGTAGTCGGTCTTACGGCGATCGTAGCGACGTGGCTGCGATGTGTCGGTCTGGCGTTGGCGTGTGCTCGTACTCACGCGGTCTGACTGCTGCACGGTACGGCTTTGTTGCCGCGAAGAAGCCCCGGGCTGCTCTTGGGGGCGCTGCGGGTTGTCGTTGTCGGAGGTGCTTCTGGGCGTTGGTGTGGTGCGGCCGGCAAGGCGCACGCTTTGTGGCCGTTGGTCGCCGTCATTGTATCCGTATGCCATTCGAATCACCTTGCCTCATGTGTAACTTGTCTATCCTACATAAAAAGATGCACGACACATGGGCATGTGCGCCAAAAGCCTGACAAATGGTATGAACGTTGCCGCGCCGCGCGCCAAGCGCCACGGCAACAGGTATTCAAAAGCAGACAAGATGAAAGCGTCCAAGACGAATGACGTCTCCCGCCGTTCGTCCCAAAAATGGCGCCGCTCGTTTTGCAGTTCTGCCTTCGGTCGAGCTACAAGCGGCGCTGCTGTGCCAAGGCCGTATCTTAAAGCCACGAAATAAAAGCGCGCGGCAAAACAGACCGCGCAAGGGGTGACGTCAAGGGGCGTCAAAAAGGAAAGGAGGGGAACAATGGCGGACAAGAACGCAGAAGTTGCAGTCGAGGATAACGGCGGCATGAAGAAAACGCTTTCGCTCTGGAACTTCTTCACCATCGGCTTTGGTGCCATCATCGGTACCGGTTGGGTTCTGCAGGTCGGCGACTGGATGGTCGTGGGCGGCGGTCCCGTTCCCGCTATGATCGCATTCCTCTTGGGTGCAATCTTCCTCGTGCCCGTCGGAGCTGTTTTCGGTGAGCTCACGGCTGCTATCCCCATCTCAGGCGGCATCGTCGAGTATGTCGATCGTAGCTTTGGCCGTACGCTGAGCTACATCACCGGATGGCTTTTGGCCCTGGGCAACGGCATCCTGTGCCCGTGGGAGGCCATCGCCATTTCGACCCTCGTGTCCGAGATGTTCGGCAGCCTGCCCGGCCTTGAGTGGCTGCGCGCCATCAAGCTCTACACCATCCTGGGGGCCGACGTTTACCTGTTCCCGACGCTGATCGCGCTCGGCTTTGCAGTCTACGTCATCTTCCTTAACTTCCGCGGTGCCAGCTCGGCTGCCAAGCTCCAGGCCTTCCTGACCAAGGCTCTGCTCTGCGGCATGCTGCTCGCCATGGGCGTCTCGCTGTTCACCGGCTCGCCGGACAACGCCATGCCCGTGTTCTCCCAGGTCACCGGCGCTGGCGGCGGCAAGGCCGCTACCGAGAGCACCAGCCTGTTTGCCGGCATCGTGTCGGTCCTGGTTCTGACCCCGTTCTTCTACGCCGGCTTCGACACCATTCCTCAGCAGGCTGAGGAAGCAGCCGAGGGCCTTAACTGGAACAAGTTCGGCAAGATCATCTCCCTGGCCCTGCTGGCCGCCGGCGGCTTCTACATGGTCTGCATTTACTCGTTCGGCACTATCCTTGACTGGCACGAGTTTGTTAAGAGCCCGGTTCCCGCGCTTGCCTGCCTCAAGGGCATCAACATGCTCCTGTACCTGGCCATGCTCGTCATCGCTACGCTTGGACCCATGGGTCCGATGAACTCCTTCTACGGCGCCACGAGCCGCATCATGCTCGCCATGGGCCGCAAGGGCCAGCTGCCCGAGCAGTTCGCCGAGGTCGACCCCAAGTCCGGCGCTCCCAAGCTCGCCTGCGTCGTTCTGGGCGCCATCACCGTCGTCGGTCCGTTCCTGGGCAAGAACATGCTCATCCCTCTGACCAACGTGTCGGCTCTCGCCTTCATCTTCTCCTGCGGCATGGTCGCCCTCGCTTGCCTGCGCATGCGCTTCACCGAGCCCGACCTGCCTCGTCCCTACGAGGTGCCCGGCGGCAAGTTTGGCATCGGCCTCGCTATCGCTGCCTGCGCCATCATCATCGGCCTGCTCGTGATTCCGTTCTCTCCCGCCTCCCTCAACATGGTGGAGTGGAGCATCGTGATCGGCTGGCTGGCCGTCGGCCTGGCTCTCATGGCCTTCACCAATTCCCGCAAAAAGTAACGCCGAGCCGGGGCGGATCAGGTGCGCGGGACCCTCTCTTCCGCGCACCGAACCCGGCACCACTTGGGTAGCTTTGTGAGGCCTTAACCCAACGCGGCCTCGCCCACTATATGGATCCATAAGGAGGAACCATGTCCACTAAGTATGCAATCGTTGGCGGCAAGCTCATCGACGGTACCGGTGCCGAGCCGGTCGAGAACTCCCTCGTTCTCGTCGACGACAACGGCAAGATCGAGTACGCCGGCGCCATGCAGGACCTTCCCGAGGGCGTTGAGGTCATCGACGCCGCCGGCAAGACCGTCCTTCCCGGCCTGATCGACACCCACCTGCACTTCTCGGGCAACTTGACCGACGATGACACCGACTGGGTCATGCAGCCGCTCCTCGAGAAGCAGGCCGTCGCCGTCAAGCAGGCCTACGACTGCCTCACCCACGGCCTCACCACCGTCTGCGAGATCGGCCGCTTTGGTATCCAGATCCGTGACTGCATCGACAAGGGCGTCTTCAAGGGCCCGCGCGTTCTGGCCACCGGCCTTGGCTTCTGCCGCGTTGCCGGCCACGGCGACTCCCACCACTGCAGCCAGGAGCTCAACAAGGAATCGCACCCCTGGGGCGATCAGGTCGACGGTCCTTGGGATCTGCGCAAGGCCGTCCGCCGTCGCCTGCGCGAGAACCCCGATGCCATCAAGATCTGGGCTACCGGTGGCGGCATCTGGCGCTGGGACTCCGGCCGCGACCAGCACTACTGCTCCGAGGAGATTCAGGCCGTGGTCGAAGAGGCAAAGATGGTCGGCATCCCCGTGTGGAGCCACTGCTACAACAACCACGCCGCTGCCTACGATTCCGTTCGCTTTGGCTGCGAGCAGCTGATTCACGGCTTCGATATCGATGAGCGCACCATGGACCTCATGGCCGAGCAGGGCACCTTCTTCACTCCGACGATCGCCTTCCTGCCCACCTGGTACGCCACCTATCCGCCCGTCTACGTTCCCGAGCTGCACGACAAGTACGAGGGCACTCTGGTCGAGAAGGAGCTGCAGCGCAACTACGACTGCCTGCGCGAGGCCAAGAAGCGCGGCGTCGTCATGACGATCGGCTCCGACTCCTTCTCCTTCGTCACCCCGTACGGCACTTGCTCCATCGAGGAGATGTACGAGTTCGTCGACAAGATCGGCTTCACTCCGGTCGAGACCATCACCTGCGCCACCCTCAACGGTGCCAAGATGTGCCACATCGAGGACGAGACCGGTTCCATCGAGGCCGGCAAGTGCGCCGACCTGCTGGTCGTCAACGGTGACGTCGCCGCCGACATCCACGTGCTCAACACCGACAACATGGACGTCATCATGAAGGACGGCTGGATTGTCGAGGGCGGCACCTTCGGCGAGGCAAACAAGTACAGCGCCTAAGCTACCGTTCATCGATGGCTTGATGTAAAACACAGTATTTGATTGCATAATGCAATGGAGAGGGTCGCTTGCGGCCCTCTTTATTGCTATGGGGTGCGTCGGTAAGAAGGAGATGACGGTGGATCTCAATAGGCTGATTCTGGGCAAGAGCTACAACTCTACCAAGGTCTTTCGTACCGCTCAGCATGTGGTTCAAGCCATCTTGCTCGGTATTGTCGTTCCGCTGCTTATCCTGCTGCTCATCTGGGATCTAACCGATAATCCCAATCCCGTTCCGGCCGTTGTCGTCATTGCCGGCTTGGTCATGCTGTGCTTCTTCTTCTCGTACGTCTTTGTCGTTCCCGACGACCTCACATCGAGCGCAACCGACCGCACGCTCGCCATCGCTTCAAAAATATTCGCCTACACGTCGCGCGGCCTTACGCCCGAAGCTGCCCTGGGCGCCTCTAAGATCATCCTGTCCGAAACTATCGCCTCTGCCATCTGCTTTACCGACGGCAAGCAGGTGTTGGCAAGCTGGGGCGAGGACTCGGCAAAATGCCCCGCGGGCACCCCGGTGGTGCTGCGGACTACGCTCAACGTGATCAACAGCGGTGAGCAAAGCGTGTTCTCGCGCGATGCCTCGACCGAGACAGGTGGCTACTTTCCGCGCCTGCGCGCCGGTATTGTCGCACCGCTTACCGTGCGCGGGCATTGCGTGGGCACGCTCGAGCTGTATTATCCCCGTCTGAGCAGCATCGATATGCGCCAGACGGCGCTTGCCTCGGGCTTTGCCGACCTCATTTCCACGCAGCTTGCGAGCTTTGAGCTCGAGCGCCAGGACGAGCTTACGGCCCGCGTGGAGCTGCGCGCCTTGCAATCGCAGGTCGATCCTCATTTTCTGTTTAACACCATCAGCATCATCGTGTCGCTCGTTCGAACCGAGCCCGACAAGGCGCGATCGCTGCTGATCGACTTCTCCAACTACTACCGTCAGACGCTTTCTGATTCCGATACCCTCACAACGCTCGAGCACGAGGTGGAACAGGGCACTCGCTATATCAATCTTATGCAGGCTCGTTATGGCGACGGCCGTCTGCGCGTCTCGGTCGATATCGACTTTGAGGTGCGCGATTGCATGGTGCCGCCGTTTATCTTGCAGCCGTTGCTCGAAAACTGCATCAAGCACGCGCAGCGCGAGACCGAGCCGCTTTCTATTCATGTTAGGGCTTTCGAGACCGATGACGGTTTGGAGATCATCGTCGAGGACGACGGCATCGGTATGAGCGAAGAAGTCTGCGCGCGTCTGTTTGAGCAACATCGCCTGGAGGAGCCCGAGAGCATTACCGCCGACGGCTCCGTCAAGCGAGGTTGTGGCCTGGCGCTCTTCAACGTGCTTCAGCGCATCCATTTCTTTTACGGAGAAGATTCCGGCATGCGCGTGAAGTCCCAGGAGGGCGTGGGAACGCAGGTCATCGTCGAGCTGAACGGCGAGCCGCATGAGCCGGCGCCGTTGACGGCGTAGCACGCGGTTGGATTGAGAGAAAAAGAGGGGAAGCACATATGTCCGAAGGCTGGAACATCTTGGTGGTTGATGACGAACCTCCCATTAGGGCTGAGCTACGCTATCTGTTGGAAAAGGATACGCGTGTGGGCCAGATTGCCGAGGCGGGCAATGTCACCGAGGCCGTGGAGTCGATTCTCTCGAACAAGCCCAACGTGTTGTTTTTGGACATCACGATGCCCGGCCGCTCGGGAATTGAGCTTGCCGAGACGCTGCAGAACCTAAAGACGCCGCCGGTGGTTGTGTTTGTGACGGCGTTTGCCGAGTTTGCCGCCGATGCGTATAACCTCGATGCGGTCGACTATGTCGTCAAGCCGGTCGAGGACGCACGCCTGTCAAAGGCACTCGACAAGATCGAGGCAGCCTTGGGTGCCCGTCGTGTTATCCACGCTCCGCGCCAGCCTTTGCGTCTGACGGTGGACCGCGGGGGCAAAAAGGTGTTCATTCCCGCCGCAGACGTCTGCTACTTTGAGGCGCGCGCCGATTTTTGCAACGCCATCTGCGCCGAGGGAACGTACCTGATCAATGAGTCGATCTCTTCGCTCGAGCGTCGCTTGGTCTCCGAGGGCTTTATTCGCGTTCATCGCAGCTATCTGGTCAATTTGGAAGACGTGCACAATGTCGAGATCGGTTCCACGGGGTTGATGGAGCTCAGGCTCGACCGCGTGAACTCGACGGTACCGGTGTCCCGTCGTCGTGCCGCCGAGGTCAAGTCGCACCTGGGGCTTGCGTAGACGGTCTGCATGCCGTCGTTTACCATCGCAGGTTTGGCATGGGCGCGCGGTGGGCATAATGGGTGGCATCGAATGAAATCGAAAGGATCATTATGCCCGCGCTTATCACCCATCATCTGTTTGGCGAGGAAAGCATCGACCGTCTTCCGCAGGGCGTCATCACGTCCGATGAAGAGCGCATTGCCTTTATCTTGGGCAACCAAGGCCCCGACCCGTTTTTCTTTCACATTCTGACACCGCGTGTTTCCGACTGCACGCTGCTGGCGCAGGTCATGCATCGGTCGCGCATGTCTCGCCAGTTCGCGTGCCTGCGCGACGGCGTGTCGCATCTGCTGCCGCGCGACGCCAGCTTGGGTCGCGCCTTTGCGCTGGGCCTGCTGTCTCATTACGTGCTCGACCGCAACGCTCATCCCTTTGTCTATGAGCAGCAGTTTGGCATTGTCGAGTCCGATTCAGAGCTTGAGGATTCGAGCAGTCAGGTCCATGCCGTGATCGAGAGCGACCTGGATGTGCTGATGCTGCAGCTTAAACGCGATGGCGCTACGGTTGACGATTACCCGCCGGCGGGCGAGATCGTCACCACTGATCGCATCAATCGCGTGGCCGGCGTGCTGATGAGCTATGTTGCCGGACGCGTGTACGGCATTGACATTCCGGCGGGGGAGTACGGTGCTGCCGTTGCCAATATGCAGCGACTTTACCGCGCGATTGAGCCGGCCGGCTCCGCAAAGACGCGCGCGATCTCGCTGGTTGAGGGCTTGGTGCACGATTACTCGCTGCTCGACGGCCTTGCTCATCGCGTGACGACGGAGTTGCCCGAGCGCACCGGTAACCTGGGCCATCTGACATGGAAGAATCCCTTTACCGACGAGGTCTCGAACGAGAGTTTCCCCGAGGTCTTTGATCGCGCGCTGGGCGATTACGAGTGCACGGTCGCACGTTTTATCGAGACCGGTGACATGGATGCCGTGACCAGTCACGTCAACTACAGCGGTCGCGTGCTCAATGCCGATGAGGAGTTCGACCGCGAGGAATAGGGCCCGTGCGTGCCCCTTTGCCGAATCCTTACCGGCGGTTCTGGACAATTGGGGTACGATGAACTAACTGCATATCGGGCGAATACGAAGGGTCCCTGTCCATGAAATACACCAAGCTCGAGCGTAACTGGGTTATGTATGATGTGGGCAATTCGGCCCTCGTGCTGCTCAATACCTCGGTGGTGCCCATTTACTTTAACGCCATCAATACCGGCGCTTCCTCGGCCGACCTGGTGGTCGCCTGGGGCAATGCACAGACGATCGCCTCGCTGGTCATCGCCATGCTCATGCCCATTCTGGGCGCACTTGCCGACTACGCTGGCAACAAAATCAAGTTCTTCTTGGGCTTTTTCCTCACGGGCCTGGTTCTTTGCCTGGCGCAGGCTATCCCAATGTCCGCCATGGCATTTTTGACCGTGTACGTGCTGTGCACCATCGGCCTTAACTCTTCTATGACGTTCTACGACGCCATGCTGCCCGACGTTACCACCGACGAGCGCATGGACGCCGTGTCCAGCTCGGGTTATGCCTGGGGCTACATCGGTTCCACCGTGCCGTTCGTCATCTGCCTGGCGCTCATCATGGGTGGCCCCGCTCTTGGCGTCCCCACCATGCTGGCAACGCGTCTGTCTTTTATCATCACTGGTGCCTGGTGGCTCATCTTTACCCTGCCGCTCATTCACACCTATAAGCAAAAGTATGGTCGCGAGCGCGGTCCCGAGGACACCATCGGCCACATCGTTGGCGGTGTGTTCTCCGAGGTCGGACACACCATGCGCGAGATCGCCCACAACAAGACCGTGCTGGTCTACATGATTGCGTTCTTCTTCTATATCGATGGCGTCCACACGGTCATTTCCATGGCTACCAGCTACGGCTCGGCTTTGGGCATCGATTCGACCCAGCTGGTACTGGCGCTGCTCGTTACGCAGTTCGTGGCCTTTCCGTCCGCCATCATCTACGGCAAGCTCGCCGGACGCGTGGGCACGCTCAACATGATCCTGGTGGCGGTCGCCGCCTACATGGGCATTGTGCTGTTCGCCGCGTTCTTCCTAAAGACCGCCTTTGAGTTCTGGGTGCTTGCCATTATGGTCGGCCTGTTCCAGGGCGGCGTGCAGGCGCTCAGCCGTAGCTACTTTGGTCGCATTATCCCCAAGGAAAAGTCCAACGAGTACTACGGCTTCTTTGACATCTTTGGTCGTTATGCAAGCGTCATGGGTACCTTCCTAGTGTCGGTCGTTACCTCGCTGACCGGCAACCCGTCGCTGGGCGTCCTTTCTATTGGCGTGCTGCTGATCGTTGGCTTTATGCTGCTGGTTCGCCTGTCCCGCATGACTCGGGCAGCAGAGCATGCCGCATAGGAGCGAGCGGCTATTGTGCCTGTCCACGGTACTCTTTTGGGGTTATCCGCAATAAACATTGCGACTTGCGAGCAATGATTTGCCCAAGTGGGTATGATGGAATCAGCTAGGTCGCGGGGCGTCGCCTGTGTTTGGCGGCGTCCCGTTTTTGTGTTGCAGGGAGGGTAAGGCATGAACGCCACAGTCGTGATTCCAACGTATTGGGCGGGCGATGACGCTTGCGCAAACGCCCCTGGCACCTATGACCATTCGACGCGACTCAACGCCGACAATCCCGAACTCGACCGCTGCCTGGCCTCGCTTGAGCAGGTACGTGACATCCCGCGCATCATCCTTTTGGTGGTCTGTCCCGTTTCTGCCACAGCCGATGTGTCGCTGCGCGTGCACGAGATTGTCGACGCGCATCCCACGCTCAAGGTCACCGTTGCCACCAACACCCAGGCCTCGCGCATCGCAGACCGGGTTGCTCAGATCGCGCCCAAGGGTTCGGGCGAGTGCGTGAGCCTGCGAGGCTACGGTGCCATCCGCAATATGGGGCTAGCCTGCGCCGCTGTGCTGGGGCATGACGCGGTTATCTTCTTGGATGACGATGAGACTGTCATCGACGCCGACTTTATGAAGCGCGCGACCTATGCGTTGGGGCAGCAGACGCGTCAGGGCTTGCCGATCTTGGTCAAGAGCGGCTATTTCTACGATCGCGACGGCTCGCCGCTGGCTCCCACGGACAAGGCGGGCATCTGCCATCGTTGGTGGACCAAGCGCATCGAGTTCAACCGTTGGATGAAAAAGGCGCTTTCGGGCACCCGCATCTCGCGCTCCAACTACGTGTGCGGCGGCCTGATGGCCCTGCACGCCCGCGCCTTTACGCGTGTGGCCTTTGACCCGTTTATCACCCGCGGCGAGGACTTGGATTACCTCTTTAACATGCGCATGTTTGGCTACGACGTGTGGTTCGATAACGAGTGGACCGTGCGCCATCTGCCTCCGGAGTCCGAAAAGCGCTCACCGCGCTTTATGCAGGATGTATACCGTTGGTACTACGAACGGGCCAAGTTGACATTCGCCGCGCATCAAAAGGAGCTCATTCCCGTTACGGCGGCATCGCTCATGCCCTACCCGGGCCCGTGGATTTCGCGCGAGCTCGACGACCGCGTGCGCAAGACCGCTATGGTCCGCAGCGTGTTTACCCGCGAGCATGAGGGCTACCTGCGCATCTGGCGCCATGATATCGACGAGGCAAAGGCCTATGCGCGCCAAAACGCTGCAAGCTACCTGCGTTTCCAGAGCTTTTGGCCCAAGATCATGGACGGGCTTTGGCGTGACGCACAACTGATCAGTATCCTGGAGGGGGCCGAATGATCGACCGCCGCGCCCAGCGCGATAGTTCAATATCAATCTTTCGCATCATTGCCGTTGCCTGCGCCATTTGTGTGCTGGTGTACTTTATTTTTGCCTTGGTGACCGGTATCGAGCCGATCGCCACGGTGATTGCCTGCGCGCTGCTGTGCATCTTTCTGTGCATCTTTATCTTTTTGACGCTCAATCCCGATTCGGTGCGCTCCCAGTACACCGAGGAGACGCTCTCGGTGGCCTCGGCCATGCTTGAGGACATTAAGGACGGTCTGACGCAGGAGTCGGCGCGTTTGGTGTGCCGGCGCATTTTGCCCGAGACGCGCGCCATGACGGTGGCCATCACCGACGAGGGCAACGTGTTGGCCTGCGCAGGCGAGTTTGAGGAAAAACTACTGCCAGATTCTCCCATCCACACGCTTGCCACACGCTACGTTATCGAACATGGCATCGTGCAGTCGTTCAACCGTATGGTGGATGTCGTGGGCTCGGATGGCTCGCACAACCAAGTCCCCGCCGGCATTATCGCCCCCATCAAGGTGGGCGATCGTACCGTCGGCACGCTCAAGTTCTACTACAAGACCCCGCGCGCCGTCGACCGTACCCAGTACGCGCTTGCCTCGGGCTTTGCCGAGATCTTGTCCACGCAGCTCGCCATCCACGAGCTCGAGGTGCAAAAGGAACTCACGGCGCGCGCCGAGGTGCGTGCGCTGCAGGCGCAGATTAACCCGCACTTCCTGTTCAACACGCTGAACACCATTGCATCGTTTACGCGCACCGACCCGCTGCGGGCCCGCGAACTGCTTCGTGAGTTCTCATCGTTCTATCGTGCCACGCTCGACAACTCGGGATCGCTTATTCCGGTCTCGCGCGAGGTTGCACAGACCAAGCGCTACCTTACCTTTGAGAAGGCCCGCTTTGGCGAGGACCGCGTGCTTGCGACGTTCGATGTGTCCGAGGACGTGGAAGATACGCTGGTGCCGGCGTTCGTGATCCAGCCGATTGTCGAGAACGCCGTACGTCATGGTATGGGCGATGACGACGCCCTGAGGATCGACGTGACCGTTCACCAAGACGGCGAGGATGCAATCTTGATTGCCGTGGCCGATAATGGCGTGGGCATGGATGAGGGTACCGCCGCCAGACTGTTTGACGAGCGTTCTGCCCGTTCCGACGCCAGCTCTCCCCAGGGTGGCGGCGCCGGTGTGGCCATGCACAATATTTCGGAGCGCATCCATCGCTTTTATGGGCCGCACTCCTATACGCGTGTCGAATCGGCGCCGGGCAAGGGCACCAAAGTGCTCCTTCATCTTGATTTGTCAGAGAGCATCTTTGACATTCAAGAGTAAAATAAAAGACTACGGGCTCAACGTCATGCGACGGATGCCCGGCGTAGTTAGTTGACGAAAGGTTTTATCCCTATGCTGCGTGCGATGATTGTGGATGATGAGGCGCCGGCTCGCTCGGAGCTTCGCTTCCTGCTCGAGCAAACGGGCAAGATCGGCACGATCACGGAGGCGTCGAGCGTCCGCTCCGCCATCGAGATGCTTATGGAAAGTCGCGTGGATGTCGTGTTTCTCGATATCTCGATGCCCGGTGCCTCGGGCCTGCAACTTGCCGAGGCGCTGCATAAGCTCAAAAATCCGCCGGCGATCGTGTTTGTGACTGCGTATAGTGACCATGCGGTCGAGGCATTCGACGTGGATGCCGTCGATTATCTGATGAAGCCGGTCGAGGAAGCTCGCTTGGATCGCGCGATCGAGAAGGTCATGCAACGCACCAAGCCGGTTACGGACAGCAAGGTGACCATCGAGCGTATCCCGGTGGAAAAGGGCGGCCGCAAGGTGCTCATTCCCGTGGACGACATTCGCTTTATCATGGCCAAGGACGATTACTCCTGCATCTATACCGTCGATGATCGCTTTTTGTCGACGACCTCGCTGGCGCAGTTTGAGGCCAAGCTCTGCGACTTTGGCTTCTTCCGTGTTCACCGCCGCTATATCGTCAACTTGGCGTGCGTCACGGACGTCGAGACGGTGCCCTCGGGCGCCATCCAGCTGGGCATTACGGGCGTCGACGAACGCGTGCCGGTTTCGCGCCGCCGCGTCGTCCCGCTCAAGAAGGCCTTGAGCCTCTAAGCACATTGGCCCCGCAGCCCTGTAGACCTATCGTCTGCGGAGCCGTGGGGCTTTTTGTATGCACCTGCCGAATCGTTTTTGCGGAAGGGATCCCATGAACAGCGCAAGCGCCAAACGCATCGACATCATCTCGGACACCCACGGCTATCTATCGCCTGCGCTCCTGGACGAGCTTAAGGGCGCAGACCTGATCATCCACGCCGGTGACCTTACGTCCGAGATGGACTTCGAGCACCTACGCACCATCGCTCCCGTGCGAGCGGTCCTGGGCAACAACGACTACTACCGCGATTACGGTCCCGATGTGGACCGTCTGGCCCTCTTCACCTACGAAGGCCTCAAGTTCGCCGTAGCTCACTACCGCGAAGACCTCCCGGTGGGATCCGTAGACGTAGCCATCAACGGTCACACCCACGTAACCAAAGAAGCCCAAGTAGGCCGCTGCTTGGTCCTCAACCCGGGCAGCGCCAGCTACCCCAGAGGCACCCGAGGCCCCACCATGGCCAGAATGCTAGTAAAAGACGGCAAGATCCTAAGCACCAAATTTATTGACCTAGACTAACCGCAACAAAAACGGGGGATGCAGCGCGCATCCCCCGTTTTCTTTTGAGCAAAAGGTTGAGCTTCAGCAAGAACCCTCAGACAACCCCGCCGCGGAGAACGGGGCCGCCGAGCCGCGAAGCGGCGAGCAACAAAGACTTTGAAGCAAGTGACGGCAGGGAGGGTCTCCGGGGCTGAGGGCGGGGGTTAAGTTTGTCGCGAGTTCCGCACGCAAAGGAAAGCACTTAATGTGCTTTCCGTCTTGCGCAGGACTGTAGAGCAGCAAACTTAACCCCCGCCCCCAGCCCGGAGACCCTCCCGGACAGACCCGAAAAATTTTTTCAAAAAAGTTGTTGCGTGCCGGACAGACTTCTGTGTATACTAATCCCCGCAGCGCACGCGAGCGGAAACAAACGCGAACGACTGCCTGGGGAGTTAGCTCAGTTTGGTTAGAGCGCCGGCCTGTCACGTCGGAGGTCGCGGGTTCGAGCCCCGTACTTCCCGCCAACGCAATTAAAGCCACGTCTTCGGACGTGGCTTTTTGCGTTTAATAGGCCATTGTGTCGAGTGATTGCTTTGACGTTTCTTTGATCGGAATCCCCACGCCCTCGAGGGCGCAAGTAAAAGCAAATAAGTATATCTGTTTAAACAAGAGGTTTGTTGCGCAACACCCGTTCAACGAGACAGGGGGTTAGGTTATACTAAACTGCACTGTAGGCCGTATCTGATGCATTTCGCTCCAAGCGCGGCATTCAGTGGATATCCGATTTACCATTTGGATGTCCTAGCGGTCATTGGTGTCTCGACACAAGCTCGGCCCCGGAGCTCGTTTGAGCTGTTCGTATTCCTTGAAAGGGGAAAAATGGACATATCGAGGAAGACTGATTACGCCCTTCGTATGCTGGCGATGCTTGCCGAGGATCCGGAGTGTTTGCTTTCTGTTCGCACCGCTGCCGAAGAGGTCAATGTCCCGTATTCGTTTGCCCGCTCGATTCAGCACGGTTTGGTCCAGGCCGGTATTGTGGAGAGCCTGCGTGGCGTCCACGGTGGCATGCGTCTCAAGGTTAGTCCGGACGACGTCACTATCCGCCAGGTCGTCGAGGCCGTTCAGGGTCCTATGGTTATGAACGATTGCACCGCGCCCGATGGTGACTGTGCGCGCATGGGCGCGTGCTGCTATCATCCCCTGTGGGCCGGAGCTCAGGCGTTGATGCGCGACTACCTCGATTCCGTTTCGCTCGGCGACATCGTCGCTCACCGCCAGTTCCCGGCCGTCGATCCCAAGTTCGCCGACCGCGAAGCGTTTCCCGAGTACGCCACCTGCGCGTGCGCTTGCCGGGAGGAATAGCGCCGCATAAGGAGCATAGATATGATTCAGGACCCCTTTCGTTCGATGATTCGTTCGGAAGGGGTCCTGCGTTATCGCGACCTTCCGTGGCGCCGCACGCGCGATCCGTACATCATTTGGCTTTCCGAGGTCATGCTGCAGCAAACACAGGTGCCGCGCGTGGAGACGCGCATGCCGGCGTGGCTCGATCGCTTTCCGACCGTGCAGGCGCTTGCCCAGGCCGCGCCTTCCGATGTTTTGGACGCTTGGCAGGGGATGGGCTACAACCGACGTGCTCTGGCGCTCCACAAGGCCGCTCAACGGGTCGTAGAGGATTGGGGTGGGGAGTTTCCGCACGGGACGCGTGACTTGGTCGCTCTGCCTGGTATTGGACCGGCAACGGCGCAAGGTATCCGGTCGTTTGCGTTTGATCTTCCGGGCGTGTATCTGGAGACCAACGTGCGCACGGTCTTTCTGCATCACTTCTTTCCCGATGTACCGGCTGTTCCCGATCGCGAGCTGGTGCCGCTGATTCAGGCGGCCTGTCCGGCGGCCCCTGGTGCGTTGGCGGACGAGACCGCTCCCTTTGCCGTGCCGCTCGATGATGCCGACACGCCGCGCGCGTGGTATTACGCGTTGCTGGATTACGGCGCATATCTAAAAAAGACGTTGCCCAATCCGTCTAGGCGTTCGGCGGGCTATAGCCGTCAGTCAAAGTTTGAGGGCTCACGTCGCCAAAAGCGCGCGCATATCGTGCGCATGTTGCTGGCAGCGCGCGATGGCCAGCCGGCGGGGATTACGCTTGCTGATGTCGTGGTGGGCGTTAACGAGATGGAAGCGGCGGCTGGGCGTGGACCGGTCGAGCGCGAGCTTGTCGCGGGCATTCTAGCCGACCTGGAGCGTGAGGGCTTTTGCCGAGCCGAGGGCGATCGTTGGTTGAGTGTGTAGCCCGCTCAAATCTGAAGAACGGGATTGTAAGGTTTAAATTCGCGGCTTGAGGGCATCCTAAAGACAAGGTCGCTCAAAGCCTATGGGCGGCACGTGTTGAAGGGAAGTACACCTATGGATTTTGAGAATTCCCAAACCAAGAAGAACCTCGAGACCGCTTTTGCCGGTGAGTCCCAGGCACACACCAAGTATCGCTACTACGCATCTAAGGCCAAGAAAGACGGCTACGTTCAGATTTCGAATATCTTTGCCGAGACCGCAGGCAACGAGTCCGAGCACGCCAAGCTGTGGTTTAAGTATCTGCACGACGGCGTCGTCCCCGATACCCTGGACAATCTGCGCGATGCCGCCGCAGGAGAGAACTACGAGTGGACCACGATGTACGATGAGTTTGCCAAGACCGCCGAGGAGGAGGGCTTTGCCGAGATTGCCGCAAAGTTCCGTGGTGTCGCCGCCGTCGAGAAGGCCCACGAGGAGCGCTACAACAAACTCGTCGAGCGCATCGAGTCGGGCGAGGTGTTTGAGCGCGAGGGCGTGAAGGTGTGGAAGTGCCTGAACTGCGGGCACCTGCACGTTGGTGCCGAGGCGCCTGAGGTGTGCCCGGTGTGTAACCACCCGAAGGCGTACTTTGAGGAGCAGGTGGTGAACTACTAGCGCTTGGCGCTAGCGTGAGCTGGGCCGGGAGGGCCGGACTACCTTCCCTCCTCGCTCACGGCTTCGCAGGGTCGCGTTGAGGGAAGGTAGTCCGGCCCTCCCGGCCCGCTTTGGGTCGTCGCGTGCTCGCTACAGAAAAGCTGATAAAAAAGTTTGTGTGCCGCCCCTTATGGGGCGGCACGTTTTTGTGGGGGCCGGTTGGGGCGGTGACGTTGCTTAGAGGGTACACTGGGTAGCGTTGGCTATTCGTTTCCTCTTGTGAGGTGTTGGTTATGGGTAAGAAGTCTCGGGCTCGGGTTGCTGCGGCGGGAACTCGCAAGGATCCTGGTCGTCGGGTTGCCGAGGGTGAAAAGGCCAATCGTGCTGAGAAGGGCAAGAAGGTCGGTGCGCATGCTCATCCTGAGTGGGCGCCCCATTTGAATTCGGCTAGTGAGGACTTGACCGCCAAGCTGTTTACGATGGTCGAGGTCATCTTGGGCGTGGTACCTGTGGTGGTCATTGGCCTGTTCCTGGCCTCTAAGGATGCCACGAGCGTGGATAAGCTCACCGAGGTCTTTTCGCAGGAGCCCTCGATGGTGGTCACGTTTATTTCTGCGTGCCTGCAGCCGTTTGTGGCGTACATGCTGTACATGATTTATCGCAAATACTGCGAGGGCGATGCGGGCTTTGCCGCCGGCAACCTGATCGGTCTTTTGTGCTCCGAGATCCTACTGCTCAATATCCCGGGCGTCATCGGTATGGGCATCTTGCTGTGGCGTGTTTGGCGCAACGTTGCCCCGCACTTTGAGAGTTGGCTGTTTGAGCGCCGCGTAATGGGCGTGCTGGCAGACATCGCCGGGTCGCTCGTGATTCTCGTCTTGGCATTTATGTGCGCCACCGCCGCCCGCGGTCTCGCGGGCATGTAGTCTGTTCTCACCGACCACGGGGCGCAGGGCGGGGAAACCTT